>JAEUWC010000001.1 GCA_016786465.1 Bdellovibrionales bacterium
AATGGCGAAGTGCAGGGTTCGGTAGCCCTGGTCTTGAACGTCCTGGATGAAAGTAGCCCATTCACGGGTGCTCATGGCTTTGCCTTTTTCATCCAACAAAACCAGGTAACCCCTTTTGGCCAAACTGCCTTCAATCGAATCCTTTAGGATCTGGGCTTCGTCTTCTTGGTTTTTACGTCGGCTGGCATCGGACTTGTCGCGAACCAAAATCGGTTTCAATTCGACTTCTTCAACTTCTGCCCAGGTTCGGATCAGCTTGAAGTAATAGTCGGTCGCATCCCGAATTCCCGGGGTTTTCAGGCGGCCAAATGAATTGATCTGAATCTTCAGCGCCACACTAGTTCAGGCGACTTGCACCAGGACCGTAGAAATCGGCGGGAATTTTGACCGTCGGCGCGTCTGCCCAAAGTCTTTCCAAAGCGTAATATTCACGAAGCGCGTCCAAGAAAATGTGAATGACCACATCGCCGTAATCCATCAAAACCCAGCGGCCTTCGCTGTAGCCTTCGATCGAAACCAGTTCTGCACCCGCTTGGGTCATGGCATGGTCAATCGCGTCGCTGATGGATTTCACCTGGCGGTCGCTAGATCCGTTACAAAGCACGAAGTAATCGGTGAAGCCCGAAAGTTCGGTCAGGTCCAAAATCTTTAGGTTCTCGGCGCGCTTGTCGATGGCTGCGCGGGCGCATTCAAGTGCGCGGTTTTGGGATGGGTCTTCTGACGTCGTCTTCTTCGAGGACGTCTTGGTTTCAGTTTCGCTGGTCATAAGTGAAGAAACGGCTACCATATATGCGCCGCGTCTTCGAGGAGTTAAATCTTAATAAAAATTTACAATTTCTCGAAGACCCTGGACCACAGCGGACGTGATTGCGGCGTCTTTCATCCAAACGTCCATTCGGTCGGCCCGAAATTCAAGCTGAACCCCCTGGTTCGCACAGCGATTCACGATGTTCTTAGGGCTGGTACCGGGCAGAATCACGCAGGGAAATTCGGTCGTGAATCCCAGACTGACAAAAAGGTCGTTGATCTTCTGGGCAAGCTGCTGGTTTGCTCCGCCCACGCAAACGTCAGGCGACTGTGGAGTTCTGGCTAAGAACTGATGGGTGGCCAGACAGTTCTTGGATTTTGCAGTCAGCGCCAGGGCCTGAGGTTCATCAAATTTCGTCGCCGTAAGGTGGATCGGATGAACGATCGCTTCCAGACCATAAAGGTTTAGGTCATTGCCGGCGATGAATGCGGCAAGTTCGAATGTTCCGGGTTCGGTTTTTCCGCCGTGAGGGGCAAGAATGGTCGTTGAACTTCCCCGATCCAAGACGGTGATCTTAAAGTCAGTCCCTTCGGTGTAATACTGGGTCATTTCTGAAAATGAATGAACTTCTTTTGGGGCGCTATTGCGTGACTGGGGCTGATGGGCCACTTCGGGCCGACGGGCTAGGTCTTGGCAAGCAAATCCAAAAATCAGCGGCAATAGGGCCAGAGCATTCTTCGTTTGCGTCAAGATCATGCGCGGTATCCGTACAATCTTTTTTCCGCGATTCTTTCAAAAACCGCGGGGTCCAAATCCCGTTCTACTTTTTCGCCCATCTGGATCTTTTCACGGATTTGGGATGATGAAAGCGCAACTGCATCGGTTGCCGTGATCTGAATTACGCGTTGGGTATTTGTGGTTACGTAGGCCGATTTTTCCTTTGGGTTCTTTCGCACCAAGCCCTGGCTTTCTAGCTGCGAAAGCACGGCATGCACTTTTGCTTCGTCTTGTGCGTGCGTCGAACCCTTTCGCAAAAGAATGATCCAATGGCAAAGTTCCAGAACTTCAGGAAATCGATGCCAACTTTGAATTCCCGAAAACTGATCCGTGCCTAAGGCAAAAGCCAGATCTTGGGTTTGTTTTCTAAGTTCGTTCAAAGTGTCGAAGCTATAAGTCGGAAGCCCGGTGCTTTCGGCGCGGCGGACTTCCAAATCGCTGACTTCGAATTCAGAAAATGCCAAGCGGGTCATGGCCAGCCGGTCTTCGGCGCTTGCGCGTGCAGGTTTGTGCGCGGGCGCCGCTGCGGGAATCACCAAGACGCGCGCAACCCGCGGATTACGAAGCAAACCCTTGGCCGCCTGAACATGCCCCGCGTGCGGAGGATCGAAGCGTCCGCCCAAAATAGCTGTGATTCGGTCCCAGCGAATGAAGTCGCCCAAAGTGCGTACTCCTTATTTTCGAATGTCGGCAGCGTCTGGAAGTTTGACTTCGTTTAGAATGGCGTCGACGTCGACTTTCGAAGCGTCAAATCGAAGACCCGTGCCTTCTTCTTCCATTTGTTTTCGTCTTGCGGAAAGAAGCGCCTGGCGTTCCCAGTTCTTCTTCACTTTTGCATAAACCAAGTGAAGCAGCGGTTCTAGGCCACGTCCAGATACTGCAGAAATGATGAACGGTTCGCCCGCTTCGGTTCCTTCGCCACGAACACGCGCAATTCGTTTTTTCAACGCATCGTGGGCGTTTTTCACTAGTTCAGGTTCGGATTCAAGGACGTCGACTTTGTTCAGCACAACGATTTCAGGCTTGTTCAAAAGCGATTCGTCATAAAGTTCCAGTTCGCGGCGAATGGCTTCGTACCGGTAAACCAAATCGTCAACCGCACGCTGAAAGCTGTCTTCGCCTTTCTGGGTTGCGACTTCCAAAATGCGGGTCCCGTCCAAAAGGTGAATGAAGACGCCCGTTCTTTCGATGTGTTTCAAGAAGCGGTGACCTAGTCCCAGGCCGGCATGTGCGCCTTCGATCAGCCCCGGGGTATCGGCCACCACGAAGCTTTTTTGTTCTGGCAGGCTGACGACGCCTAGGTTTGGAACCAAGGTCGTGAAAGCGTAGTCGGCGATTTTTGGGCGGGCCGCGCTGATTCTTGAAATCAAAGTCGACTTGCCTGCATTCGGAAATCCAATGATTGCAGCGTCAGCCAGTAGCTTCAGTTCCAGCTTTAAACTTTTGAATTCGCCTTCTTCTCCGGGCTGCGCGAATTTCGGCGCCTGAAAAGTCGAAGTGACGAAGTGTGCGTTTCCTTTTCCACCGCGGCCGCCTTTGCAGGCTTCCCAGGTGTCACCGTCTTCCATCAGTTCGGCTAGAACTTCGTTGGTTTCGGCGTCGTGGATGGTGGTTCCGGCTGGAACTTTGATTTCAATATCGTCGCCGTCACGTCCCGCTTTGTTTGCGCCAGACCCGTGCGAACCGTTGTCGGCTTTGTATTCGCGTTTGTAACGAAAGTCCTGCAGCGTTCCTAGTTGCGATGATGCGACAAAGATCACATCGCCGCCTTCACCACCATCACCGCCATCTGGACCGCCACGCGGGATGAACTTTTCGCGACGAAAACTGACCGATCCGGGGCCACCCCGTCCGGCTGCTACTTGAATGGTTGCTTCGTCGATAAAACGCATGAAAACCTCTGAGAGTTCGAGCTTTTATCTTAAATGAAGCAACGAGTCAAAGAAGTTAGTATCCGGCCTTTTCCATCGTCGTGAACTTGAGGTGAACACAGCGCAAGGCTACAAATTCAGCAGATCCATAGGCACGGTTATATTCGAGGCTGATCTTGGGGGCTTTGGAATCAGGAATGGGCGAATGGAGATTCACGCTCGACCCGTCCATAAACAGGGTTTTGATATAAAACTGAAGCACGTCGGAACTTGGGACGATTGATACGCGCACGTTGTATCCAGGTACATCGACCCCTATGGCATTCGGAACCAGTTGGGGCATGGGTTTTAGGTCGGCTTCAACCGCTTGTGGAAGGGATCCGTCATTATAAAGAATCTTGCAGTGAAGGTCTGCGATTTCGGTCGCACTGGCGCTTCCTGGTGCAATGGCTGTAACTGCCGCAGAAAGGCCGATCCATCCAAGTACGCGAATTCCCCGACGACTAAAACCCGAGAGCATTTTCATGAGCAATAATTAATGCATTGCAGCAATTATGTCAACCCATTGTATTTCCAGGTTTTACCTTACGTTAAAGCGTAGGTCAGCCGATACCTAGAACTGAGGACTGTACATGACTAGAATCATTGCCATTCTGCTATCCGTTGCTTCAATTGGGGTTACCAGCTGCAATCCCGCACTTGCCGGCCCTCGAGCCGCAAAAAAGGCCGCAGCCGTTCCGCTTGCGATTCCCGTGGCCATCGCGTCGATCAGTCTTCTAGAGGCGGCCGTCTATTGCGCCGCCGCCGCAGGTCTGATCACTGTCGTGCAATCTGAATCCTTTCAGCGTGAACTGAGCCAAACCCGTAGAGCAATCCAAAACATGTCGGCCGAAGCTTGGGCAAAGGCACGAGACGGAGTCGCCGCCTTGATTCAAAGAATCGAACATTCGCTTGAAAGAAGTGGTTGGGACATGAAGACCCGTTCCTGCAGTCGTCCGACCCAGGTATCACCGGCAATACCTTTGTCCGTTCCGATCACGCGAGTTCATACCGAATATTGCGGAAACCCCGCTGAATGCTGCAAGGATTTAGGAAACAAGTTTGCCAAGGACTTTGCTTCTTATGATCGCAACAAAAACACGATGAAGCGGATTTATCGCGGTTACGAAGGAAAGGGAAAGCTTCCCAAGAAAATGGATTGTTGTTTGGAATGGGATGGACAACACCACGGGTGGGAAATTTTCGACGATAAGGGCCGCCACATGGGTGAAAGATCCTGCCAAGATTTCTCGAATGACAATCCCTGCCAGGGTTCCGACCCGATGAAGTTCGGTAAGCACGTTAGCCCGAATTCGACGACACACAGGCCGCGAAGCTGCTTTTAGGTTTTCGCGGGTGACTTCGATTGAGTTTCTAGTGTGAATTTGTGGGTACTAAAGAAAAGGGCCCGGTAACGATCCGTTACCAGGCCCTTTTGATTTTCTTTAAACCCAATTAAGCAGCCGGATAAACCGAGATCTGCTTACGCTTTTTGTCGTAGCGTTCGAATTTAACGACGCCATCGATCATTGCGTACAAGGTCCAGTCGCGGCCAGTTCCCACGTTTTTGCCTGCGTGGAAAACGGTGCCGACTTGGCGAACCAGGATTTCTCCTGCGCCGACTTTTTGGCCACCGTAGCGCTTCACGCCACGCATCTTTGGATTACTGTCACGTCCGTTTTTGGAACTACCACCGGCTTTTTTGTGTGCCACGGCTTACTCTCTCTCTTTGTTTCTTCTAGCCAGCTTAAGTCGTCTTCTTGGCGGCTTTAGCTGCTGGTTTCTTTTCAGTCTTCGCAGCGGTTTCAGGCTTTGCAGCCGATTCCTTCTTCGCTGTGCCCTTGTTGCCTGCTTTTTGAGCGGCAAGGCGCTTGCGTGATCCCAAAGTTTTCGGCGTGTGAGCCAAGCCTTTTGGAGCCAAGTACGAAATGAACGAATCCAATTTCGTCTTTTTATCCGCATCCGAAAGAGCCAGTTTTTCACCCGATCCGTTGTCCACCGAAGTGACTAGAACCTGAGTGTAGAATTGGCGATGTCCTTGGGTGCGGCGATACTGCTTGCGGCGTTTCATCTTGATGATCAGGATTTTGTCTCCCCGACCTTGTCCGACGATTTCGGCGCCCACAGATGCTCCGCTTAGGAGAGGCTTGCCGACGAAAATCGTGGAATTTTCAGCGCCAGGCTTGGATGCAAAAAGAATTTTATCAAACTTCACAGCCGAGCCGACATCACCTTCCAGTTTTTCAACTTGAAGAATATCACCCGGTTGAACGCGGTACTGTTTACCGCCCGTCTCGATTACAGCGTACATAGGCGGGTGAAATTGCCCGAAACCCAGGGCCGTGTCAAGGCATGGATTCTACTGATTTTAGGATTTTTGCTTGGGCCTTTTTGGCCTTCTGCAAAAGCTTCACAGGATCGATTCCCGGGACTTTGGGTCCCTGTTTTCCGTGGCTGAAAACGACCCTTCCGTCCACCCAGGTTTGGCGGACCAGACCGGGATGCCCGCTATAGATGATCGCGCCAATCCGGCTGCTGGCTAGTCTTCCGGCTGGGGGCAGGGTCTCGTAACTGTCTAATTTTAAAGCACAAAGATCTGCTTTTTTTCCGATTTCCAGGCTGCCGATCTGGTCCAAAAGCCCCAAGGCACGAGCGCCTTCGCGATTGGATAAATCGAAGGCTTCTTGAGCCGTCATGGCGGTGGGGCCGTGCTTGGGCTTTTGCAAAAGCGCCGCGAGTCTCATTTCTTGAAACGCGTCCAAGCTATTGTTGCAGGGGGCTCCGTCGGCACCTAAAGCGACGGTCACGCCCGCTTTCTTTAGGGCGACGATGTCGGCAATTCCGCTGGCCAACTTCAAATTTGAACTGGGGCAGTGGGTGATGGCCGTTCCCGTTTCTTTCAAGGTTGCTCGATCCGAATCCGAAAGCCAAACGCCATGGGCAATGACTGAACGTGGCCCCAAAATCCCGACCGATTTTAGGTACGAAATATTTTCCATACCCGTCAGTTCTCGAACGAACTGCACTTCTTTTTGATTTTCAGACGCGTGGGTGTGAATCACGGCTTTTTTTTCAGCCGCAATTTTTCCAATCTGGATCATCAAATCTTTCGTGCAGGAAACGGCAAAGCGGGGGGCAAAAGACGCTAAAATTCGGCCGTTTTCGCGGCCGTTCCACTTTTCAAAAAGTCGGACGGATTCTGAAACGGCATCTTTTGTTGAATCGCGAAGGTTTGCCGGAGTGTGCTGAGGGTGATCCATCAGACACTTTCCGATGTTGGCGCGAATTCCAGTCTTCAAAGCCGTTTTGAAAAGGACTTCGGTGTGGCGAACCGTGCCCATATCCAAAATCGTGGTGGTACCGGATGCCAGAAGTTCGTGGATTCCCAAAAGTGCGCTGACTTCAAGCGTGGCAGCGGTGTGGGCGGCTTCAAATTTCCAGATCCTTTTTTGCAGCCAATCCAGAAGTTCCAGATCATCGGCCATGTGCCGGAAAAGCGTTTGGCAAAGATGAACGTGGGTTTGCACAAAACCAGGAATCAGCACGTGGCCGCTTAGGTCCTGAATCTTTGTATCGCGACCTTTTGTCCACTTTGCTTTGGGCTTCCCCTGAACGATTTCAGCAATTCGATCGCCTTCGATCAGAATCGATCCGACAAAAGCGTCGCGCGTTTCGTTTTGGGTCAAGATTTCTGCGTTCGTGAGCCAGGTCCGGGCGGGCGCCTTGCTTTTTTTGGAATGCTTTTGGGAAGCCATCCGCTTTTTCCCATCAACCTTTCTTCAGATGATCGGGCGTGAAAGCGTTTGGAAACAGCGATTGCAAAGTATGGCTGACGCGTTCTCCGTTATGGTTGATCGCGTGAATCAAAACATTCTGGCCCTTGGCCGAACCGAATTCGGCGATGACCTGCCGGCATAGTCCGCACGGGGGCCAAGGCGGCGAAGCTTCGGTGTAAACCACGACTTGTTTCAGACGGATTCCCCCGCCAAGTTTTGCGACGGCGGAAAAGATCGCGGTTCTTTCGGCGCAAACCGTGCCGCCATAGGAAGAATTTTCGACATTGCAGCCTTCGAAGATTTGTCCGTCTTCAAGTTCAATCGCAGCGCCGACTTTGAAGCCACTGTAAGGGCTATGCGAACGGGCTTGGGCCGCTTTGGATTTTTCAGACAGTTTTTCAGACGGCGCAGGCAGGTTAGCCGTGGAGCTCATGCTTAAAGGGTCCTGATTAGTTTTGATGCAAGGGCTGAGACGGAATCGGTGCAGCCGGTTGTGCGGTCACATGCGGAGTCTGATTCAGCGCTTCTTGTGAAATCTTAGCTAAGGATTGTGAATGAGCAAAGTGCGGTTTCGCAGTCACGGCCGATTCTGTGGTCTTGGATCCGCGGCGAGAAGTCAGCTTCGGAACGGCGACTTCAAGAATTCGCCCCATTTTTTCGGCGCCGGTCTTTGCGCTTTCTAGGACTTCGGCGTGCGAAAGCTTTCGACCTGCGACCCCTGAAGCCAGGTTGGCTACACAAGAAAGACCCAGTACGCGAACGCCCAGATGGTTTGCGGCGATGGATTCTGGAACAGTCGACATTCCCACGATATCTGCGCCCATCACGCGAAGCATGCGAACTTCGGCGGGGGTTTCGTAGGTCGGGCCCAAAACACCGGCGTAAACGCCGTCATGCATGGAAACCTGCACGCTTTCGGCAGATTCTTTCAAAACTTTCACGCATTCGGGGTGATACGCTTCAGAAAGGTCTGGGAAGCGCGGACCCAGTTGTCCCAAGTGAGAACCCTTTAAGGGATTGTCGCCCATCAGATTGATGTGATCGCGGATCAGAACCAGATCGCCAGGACGATAAGCGGTGTTCACGCCGCCTGAAGAATTGGTCAAAAGCAAAGTGTGAATTCCAAGTGCGCTGATCACGCGAGTCGGAAAGACCACATCATCAACACTGTAACCTTCATAAAGGTGGCAACGGCCCTGAAGCAGAACGGCGGGAACGCCATGCAGGTATCCCAAAACCAGTTGTCCGGCGTGGCCTTCGACCGTGGTTCCGTGAAAGTAAGGAATTTCTCGGTAAGGAATCGTGACGGCGTCTTTCAGCGCGTTTGAATTCGCGATTGAACCCATTCCCGATCCCAGCACGACACCGATTTCGGGTACCAACGCAGAACGCGCTTGGATCGCTTCGACCGCAGCGCGAATCTTTTCGTAAATGGTAACCGTTGAACGGTTTCCTTCTGATGGGAACATAGGCATGGCCTTAGCCTCTAAGCCATGGACACATCAAGTTTATTTCTGGTTAGGGTCGGGTTAGGGGCTGAATCGGCCCCAGTTCAGCGGTCTAAGGTCTCTGAAACCAATTTGGGGACCGGTTTGCGGGTTCCGGAAACTAGCGCGGCGTCCCAAAATCTTTCTTCAACCTGGGCTGAAGTGATCGAATTTTTGCCATTTTCAGGAAGGTAAACGGTCGCAATCGGTTCCCCGGCCTTGATCGAAGCGCCCAGCTTTTTGTGAAAAAGGATCCCCACGCCCGGATCAATCGGATCCGTCATCGTCTTGCGTCCACCGCCCAATTCGACGACCAGCCACCCCAGCTTTTCAGGGTGCAATTCGTTGACGATTCCTTTTTTTGGCGACTTGATGACCAAGGTCTTTTTGGAAACGGGCATCTTTTCGGGGTGATCGATGAAATCGACATTCCCGCCTTGGGCTACGACCATTTGGCGAAACTTTTCCCAAGCCGATCCGTCCGCAAGTTTTGCAATCGCTAGCTTTTTGGCTTCAGGCAAAGTCTTTCTGACTTTTGCGATCTGAATCATCTGGGCGCAAAGCTGTAGGGTGATTTCTTTTAGATCCGTTGAACTCAGTTCACCCGGTAACAGGCCCTTCTTGTTCTTTAGGATTTCGATGCATTCCAAAACTTCAAGACTGTTTCCGGCCGAATATCCCAAAGGTTGGCTCATGTCCGTCAGCAAGCAGCGGATCGGAAGTCCCATTTTCTTTCCCACTTGAATCAGCGTTTTCGCCAGTTCGCGCGCCTGTGGTTTGGATTTCATGAACGCGCCGGTTCCCACCTTGATGTCCATGATCAGGGTTCGGGTTCCTTCCGCAATTTTTTTGGAAAGAATCGATCCTGTAATCAGCGGAATGCATTCGATCGTGCCGGTAACGTCGCGAAGGGCGTAAAGTTTTTTGTCTGCCGGAGCAATATTCTGCGACTGACCCACGATGGAGCAGCCCACATCTTTGACGATTTCGTTGAATTTGGCTGCCGAAAGCTGGGTGTTGTAACCCGGAATGGATTCCAGTTTATCCACGGTGCCACCGGTGTGTCCTAGCCCGCGTCCCGCCATCATGGGCACGGATACTCCGCAAGCGGCGGCCAAGGGTCCCAGAATCAACGAAACTTTGTCGCCTACGCCGCCGGTGGAATGTTTGTCGCTGGTGGGGTGGTCAATTCCCTTCAGATCGTAGCGTTCGCCCGATTCAACCATCGCTTCTGTCAGTGCAACGGTTTCTTCTAGGTCCATCTGACGAAAGAACACGGCCATCAGAAACGCACTGACTTGGTAGTCCGCGATTTCTCCTTTCATCATGCCCTGGATGAAATGGTGAATTTCAGCGTTGGAAAGCTTCTTTCCGTCGCGTTTCTTTTGGATCAGCTGTGCTGGCGTCATGGTGAACTCGATTTAAGAACTTTTGTTGAATAAAGGTAGAAAACTTGAACCCGACAGGTGGCTTTGCGACGGCAAGGTTTCGCCCGTCAGCGCCTGGTAAACGGTTGCGCCAATGTCGGAAAATGAATCGCGGATTCCCAGGTCGATGGGACCCATTCCGTCAAAGGCTTTGGAATAAGCCAAAATCGGGATGTATTCCCGGGTGTGGTCGGTGCCGCGATAGGTCGGGTCATTTCCGTGGTCAGATGCAATGATCATTAAATCGCGATCGGTCAAAGCGCTTTTGATCTGCGGAAGGGCTTGGTCGAATTCTTCTAGCGCACCTGCAAACCCAGGAACGTCACGGCGATGGCCATAAAGCATGTCAAAATCGATCAGATTGACGAAGATCAGGCCTGATTTGACCGTCTTCAATTGTTCGATCATGACTCGGATCCCGTCCGTGTTTCCGGCGGTATCAATATTGGCGGGCACTCCTTGACCGGCAAAAATGTTCGAAATTTTTCCGATTCCCAGTGTTGGGATTTTCTTTTTTTCCAAAAGGTCCAAGACCGTTTCTTGGAAGGGCTTTTGCGCGTAATCCTTGCGGTTGTAGGTGCGTTTGAAGGGCTGGCCCTTGCGGGGATCGCCCACAAAAGGGCGCGCAATCACGCGTCCCAGCTGAAGTTCGTCACCGATCTTGCGTGCGGATTTACAGACCTTCAGCAAACGTTCCAGGCCGAAACTTTCTTCGTGGGCCGCCACCTGCCAAACGCTGTCGGCGCTGGTGTAAAGGATGGGCTTGCCCGTTTCCATGTGTTCGATGCCGTATTCTTCAATGATCTCGGTGCCCGATGCAGCTTTGTTCCCCAATACGCCGGGCAATCCGTTTTCGTTGCACCAGCGATCGACAATTTCTTTTGAAAATCCGTCCGGGTAGGTGGCGAAAGCTTTTGAAACCACCAATCCGGCCATTTCCCAGTGTCCCGAAGTCGTGTCTTTTCCTAAGGATCTTTCGGCTGCGCGACCAAACGCCGCACCTTCGCCACCGGATCGCGGTGCAACTTTTCCAACACCCAAGATGGGCGTTAGATTTCCGATTCCCCACTTTTGAAGATTCGGCAGCTTCAGTTCGCGACCGTGTTTTTCTTTCAGCCTTTTAGCCAGGTTTCCCAGCGTGTCGGATCCGTTGTCCCCGTACTTTCCGGCGTCGGGAAGTTCTCCGGCGCCGACACCGTCAAGGATCACCCAAATGACTCGATCAAACTTTTTCATGATTAGTATTCCGTTTTTACCACTGGGCCGGCACCAAGAATAGCCCGTGTTGCGGAAGCTCCGATTCGGTTGGCTCCGGCTTTGATCATTTTCGCCGCGTCATCATAGGTGCGAATTCCTCCGGATGCTTTCACACCCAGTCGATCGCCCACGGTTTCTCGCATGATTCGAACTGCGCGTTCTGTAGCGCCGGCTGCGCCAAATCCCGTCGAAGTTTTTACAAACGCGGCGCCCGCTTTTTCAGACCATTGGCAGCCGCGGCGTATTTCGTCGTCCGTCAACGAACCGGTTTCCAAAATCACTTTGACCGCTGCCGGGTGTGCGGCTTTCACCACCGCTTCGATATCGGCGATTCCTTCTTTTTCCTGATTGGCTTTCAAACGCCCAACGTGAATGACCATGTCGATTTCGGCGGCGCCGGCTTGAACGGCAAGACGGGTTTCCTGCGCTTTTGCTTCAGTCAGGCAAGTCCCCAAGGGGAATCCGACGACGGCGATGGGGACTGTTTGGACTTCAGGGGATTTTTTCGAATATTCGGCAAGTTTCTTGAGCGCAAACGAGATCCAAGACGAATTCAAACAGACCGTCCGGGTCTTGAGTTCGACGGCTTCCTGACAAAATGCGGCAATATCTGCCTCTGTTGCATCTGGACGTAACAGGGTATGATCAATGTATAAGCCCAGATCTTGTGGGCTGGGAACCCCCGCCAGAGGCGCAGTTTTTAGGTTTTTCATGGTGGAAGTTTTGGGGTCCTACTTTTGGGTTGAAGTGTCAAGGCGGATTCGTTATGCCTGACCCATCCGATCCAATTCGGGAAATTTTTCAGGACTTTATAGTCCAGCCCCTTCCCCGGGGCGAAACGCGGGACGTCTTTGTAAAACTGTGGAAATGACCGCAGGAGACTGACCGATTAGGGGAAACGTTTTTGATTTTTGAGCATGTCCCGTGGGGACATGTGGTGATAGGCGCCGGATGATTTCGGGCGAGAGAGAATAGAATTTGCGGCAAAAGCTGACGCAGTACCTAGCCACACTGAGTGTTGGATTCGGAATACTGGTTCAGTCAGCCGATGCGGCGGCCGCCTCGAGAAATCCGGGAACAGAACTTTTAGAAACCATAGGCATTAGCGTTGCCGTGGGAGCAGCTTTGGGAGCATCGACTCTATCCTTTTATGATCGCCCAGCAGAACATTGGGCGAATATTCTTTACGGAGCCGCCGCAGGCGGAGCCGTGGGAATGGGCATTCTGGTACACGGAATGTTCGATGGAAATGATTCAGCTCTGACCCAGCGATTGGGTCCAGGACAAAGACAGGGTGGACCCCGGTCTTTTCCGATTCCGAAAAGCCCTACGGTGACCGTGCCCTTGGTTTCTGTTCAGTGGTGATCCACTGAAATTGAAACGAGGCGAAAATGGCAACCGAACTGATTATTAATGCAACCCTTCCCGAGACGCGAATCGCGTTGATGGAAAACGGCGAAATCCAAGAAGTCCTGATCGAACGGGCGCACGAAAAAGGAATCGTCGGAAATATTTACAAAGGTCGAGTGACCCGGGTTCTTCCTGGGATGCAGGCCGCTTTCGTCGACATCGGCTTAGAAAAGGCCGCATTTTTGTACGTCGACGATGTCTACACGCACCCCGAAGTTTGGGAACAAGAAGAAAACGTCGACGGTGGATCCGACGTCGGCGATGCGGGTGATTCTTCTTCTGAAGGTGTAAGCGAAGCCAGCACCGAAGCGAAGGCTGAAGGCGCTCAGGCGGAAGGGCAACCGGATGCCGCACTTTCGGCTGCGGCATCTGCGGCATCTGCGGATGACAAGCCAGCAGAAGCAGAATCGGAACTAGCTGCACTTCGTCGCCAGGCCAGCGAACAGCTCAGCGCCCGTTATGAAGACGAAGGCGACGACGAAGATGACGAAGGCGATGAAGACAGTGAAGACAGTGAAGACGGTGAAGACGAAGAAGATCTAGACGACGAAGATTTTGACGAAGAAGCCGACGATCAAGACGAAGAAGACGAAGAAAAATCAGAAGGAATGGCTGCCGATGGGCAGGGAGATGATTTTTCTGGAACCGTGCCTGCTCCGTCATCCGGCGGCGATTCGGGTGGTGGTGGTTCGGAAGGCGGCGGAAGTTCCGGCGGCGAAGGCGCAGGTTCAGGTGACGGATCTTCGGCAGCTGCTGGGGGTGGCCAAGGCGGTCAGGGTGGAGAATTCGGAGCTCGCAGACGGCATCGCCGAGGACGCCGCGGAGGGCGGAATCGTCGTGGTCGCGGCGGACGCGATGGTCGTGGTGGTGAAGGCCAGCAGGCCGGACGCCAAGGCGGTCAGGGCCAAGACGAATCGTACCCAGAAAATTATCAGGACCAGATCCAAGAAGGCGGTGACGACCTTGAATCCGATCGGACCGCACTGAGCGGAATCCAGGAAGGTCAGCAGGGTTCAGGTGAAGCCAGCGATCGACCGACCGAAGGCAGCGGAAGTGAAAGAACGGTCGCAGCCCCCGGCAACACGGCGCCTGTGAAGGGATCCAGACCTGAATTTCGTGAACAGCGCGGACGCGATCGCAAAATTCGTTCAAAGCAGTCTATGCGCCCACCGCGCGGACAGGTGAATATTCAGGACCTTTTGAAAGAGGGTCAGGAAGTCATCGTTCAGGTGGCTAAAGATCCTATTTCATCTAAAGGCGCGCGACTGACCTGCCACATCAGCTTGCCAGGCCGTCATTTGGTTTGCATGCCAACGATTGATCATGTCGGAGTTTCTCGTCGAATCGAACGCGATGATGACCGTCGCAGGCTTCGTGACTTGGTTGAAAAGAACCGGCCGAAGAACCTGGGCTTCATCGTGCGCACGGCCAGCGGTAAGCAGGCCGATACTCGGGTCAAACAGGACATCGAATACCTGACCCGACTTTGGTCGGAAATTCGCGAAAAGGCCGCGACCGCTCAGGCGCCGGCGCTGGTTTACGAAGATCTGAATTCGATCCTTCGTGCGATCCGCGACTGGGTGACTGAAGACATCGACCGTATTGTGGTTGATTCGCGTTACCACTTTAACGACATCCAGAAATTCGTTTCGCACTTCATGCCTTCGATCCGTCAAAAGATCGAATTGCACCAAAGTGAAACGCCGATTTTCGACGCCATGGGCATTTCGACCGAACTGGCGCGTTCTTTGGAACGCAAAGTTTGGCTGAAGTCGGGCGGATACATCGTGATCGACCAGGCGGAAGCCTTGGTCGCAATCGACGTCAACACGGGCCGATTTGTCGGAAAGAAAAACCTAGAAGACACGATTCTGAAAACGAACCTGGAAGCGGTCGCCGAGATCGCCTATCAGCTTCGCCTGCGCAATTGCGGCGGGATCATCATTCTGGATCTGATCGACATGGAAAAGGAAGAAAACAAGCACCGCGTTTATCGCGCGCTTGAAGAAGCCTTAAAGAAAGATCGTTCACGTCCTTCGATTCTGAAAATTTCGGAACTGGGACTGGTCGAAATGACCCGTAAGCGTACGCGCGACACGATCATTCGCACCATGTGTGAAAGCTGTTCGCACTGCGAAGGCAAAGGTTACATCAAGACCAAGCAGACGGTGGCATACGAAGTCATGCGCCAGCTTGAACGCGACGGAGCCGATCGTGACGTGACCAAAATCTTGGTTCGCGCGCATGCGGATGTCATTGATGTCTTGGCAATGGAAGCACGAGACAGTCTGGACAACCTGGAACGTCGCTATCGCAAGCCGATTTACTTGCAGGCGGTGGAAGAATACCACCCTGAACAAGTCGACGTCGTTTCAGAACGTCGCGACCGTTCGGAACGCACTTACACGACTAAGCGCCAAGAAGAACGTCAGGAAAGACAGGAACGTAACCGCGGTCGCGGAGACCGAGGTGGACGTGATCGCGGCGGACGTGACCGTGATGGCGGACGCGATCGGGATCGCGAAGCACAAGGTGGCGGCGGTAGCGGTGAAGGCCGTGATGAAAATCGCAGCGAAAACCGAAACGATCATCGCGGAGAACACCGAAATCATCGTCATGACCGAAACGATCGCAATCGCGACCGCGGAGGTCGTGATCGAAACCGCGACCAGCCCGTTCCAAACGGTGTGAAAATTGGTGGGCCTAGGGTTCAGCCGCAAGTGGTGGCCGAACCGGGCAACACCGTGGATTCATCCTATTCGTCACCGGTGCAGCCGTCTGGAAATCCAGATGTTGAACCGGGAAACTCGATTTCTCATTCGCAATCCCATTCTTCGAATCTAGGTTCAGCACCGGGTTCGGTGGATGACGATTACGGGAATCGAGCGCCCCTGGGAAACGACCCAGCGGTCCGGTCCGAAAGTGGATCGGGCCAGCCATCAAGTGGCTCCGCAAACCATTTCGAGAGTGAAGAAGACCGCTTGGCGTATATGCGGGCTCAGGCTGCGCAAGACGCTGCGATTGCTCGGATGGATGGAAACGGAAACCGTTCCGGTAACGGCAATGACCGCGGCGGCGGTGGTGGCCGCGGACGAGACCGTGATCGCGGTGGACGCGGACGTCGAGGCGGACGCGGTGGACGCGACCGCAATCGCGGGGGCGGCGGCGGCGGGAATCGCGGGCAGTTTTCGGGACCTAGACACCCGCAGGGCCCTGGCCCAGTCGGCGACGGTGGCGGCGGAGACGCTCAATAAGCCAGGCGCCTAAGCGACGCTTTGGTGTTTGACCCACTTCGAGGTTCCATTGGCGGATTCATTTCGGTTCGTGATCGAGCTTCCTAAAAAGGTTTCTGTTTCGGGCAGGGTTCTGTCGCGGGACGATTTCTTCGAATTTCTTTGGGCCAAATACGGAAGCGTGGGCCTAGTTGGAATTCACGAAGGAACCGTGCTGGCAGAACAGGCGGCACCCCAAGGCAAGGAAACCGAATCTTGGACCTTGGATTCGGCCGAAGCGCCGCGCGAACGTGATTGGATCGGCGACCAGAATCAGCTTCGCGTTGAAATTTACTGCGAATCGGAAGTAGCGGCCCAGAAGATCCACGGCGAACTTTTGGCGGAAAATGTTTTTCCTGTCTTAGCGATCGAGAAAGTCGAAGATCAGGATTGGGACGCCGAATGGAAGGCTTCGTTTCAAGGAAGCGAAGTTGAACCATTTTGGCGAATCTTGCCACCCTGGGTGGACGAAGCCGCTAGTCCGGGGCGCGCCGCAGATGGAAAAGTTTTGATTCGTCTGAATCCCGGCGCGGGATTCGGGACGGGGACCCATGAAACGACTCAGCTTTGCCTGGAAGTTTTTGGGCGTTGGTCAAAACTGCAGACTCAAGGAAAACTGAAGGGGCTTCGTGTTTTGGATTTTGGTTCCGGATCGGGAATCCTTTCTTTTGGCGCCGCGCTTTTGGGCGCTCAAGTTCTTTCAATTGAAATCGATCCGCTAGCCATCGAAAACGGTGTCGAGAACGCCGTTCGAAACGGGATTTCGGACCAGATTGTTTTTGCGGATCTGCTTCCGCCACAACCCGACCGCAGCGATCGCTTTGACCTGATCTTTGCAAATATTTTGAAGCCCGTTCTTCTTCGTTTTCGCGACGAACTTCTTTCCCGGTTGAAACCGGGAGGGATTTTGATTCTTTCGGGATTAGTCGAAAACGACGTGGCTGAAGTGTCGAAGGCCTATGCTTCGGCGGGGCCCTTGCAGGTTTTTCAGAAAAACGAATGGCGCGCTATTTCGACCCGTTTTTAAGAAGGGCCCAGAATCCCTGCGCCGGTCCAAGCGCTTTCCATCCCATCCAAGTTCCTTCGAAGTAAGCGACTTCCTTGGCCTGAACAATCGCGTAAGAACAGTTCTGAAACTGGGTTTCCAAAACGGGGCGCGCGTCTCGGGTTTCAACGTAATCCATTTTCTGACCCAGGATCATGTTGCCGCGGCTCCAAGACCAGTTGTGACTGGCCAAGACCACGCAGGGTGTGACGCCGTCTTTGCGTCGGGCATCCTTTGAAATTCGGTCTTCCAGTTCGCTGATATCGGTCGTGGTTAAGTAGATCGGAACTTGAAGGGCCCAGTTGGCTAAGGGCTGTAAAAGTCCCAATGTAAGCCCGACCCAGACCCAAGGCATCAGACGTTGAAAGCGGGCAGATCTGGCCTGAAACCAAGAATCGGCCTTGAAGGCTTTGGGTAAAAGCACTGCGATCCAGGCTGTCCAAACCGGAATCCAAGGCAGAAGAAATCGAAATTCTTTATGGGGAAGGGCTGTCAGCGCCAGAAAGAAAACGATAAATCCAGCCGCCAAAGTAAGAAGTGATTCCGGGATTCCTTTCTTCAGTTCTTTGATTTTCAGCGACACGTTTGAAAAAAAGATGATCCGAAAAACAAGGGTGGCCATCAGCACCATCGCCGGAGTTCCCACGACCTGAATGAATTCTTTGAAGTAAAAAGACGCAGGTTCTGTTCCGTAAAAAATTGAAATCTTGTTTCCGTCTTCAAGTTGGCGAAGAAGCGTCTGATAGGGGCGTCCCCAGCTGATCCAATCCAAAAGCCCGTAACCTAGGAAAGAAAGGAATGCTCCGAAAAGAAGCATCTTGGATTTTCCTTTGCGAAAAAAATCCAGCGCTAGCATCACGACGATCCAAGCGGCAGATTGAATTTTGACTAAAAATGGAAGCCCAATGGCCAAGCCCTTATTGAAGCCGCTGGCCTTGCGCCCATCATCGGCATTCAAGATCCAAGGAAAACTGAAACCCACAAAAAGCATCAGAACATGGTCCTGAAGCGTCGACGCCGCCCAGCGCACGGGCATGGGAAAAAAAAGCTGCGTGGACAAGGCGGTCAGCACCGCCCAGAAGGGAATCCCTAAATTCAAAAGGGTTCTTGCGACCACCCACCACATCGCCACATCGAAGCAAGCCGTGATGGACCGGGCCCAGTGGATGGATTCAAGCCCAGATTGAAAACCCAACCAGGATCCGATTTTTACCACAGGCATGTAAAGAAGGGGCACAAACCAAGAACGGTAACCTTCCAGCCATTCCCAGGCCATGTAGCCATACCCGAAAACAGCTTTTGCAGCCGGTTCCAGGGTTTGGAACTGTTCATCGGGCCAAAACATATCGGCTCGTCCCATCGCCACGCGAAGGCGAAGGTACAGTCCAAAAAGCAGGGCTAAGCCCAGCAGAATTTGCGCTTTTTTTGGTCGCATGAGTCTGACATCATTTTAGCGATGCATCAGGCCGTTTTCATCTGGATTCTTC
This sequence comes from Bdellovibrionales bacterium, assembly GCA_016786465.1. Lineage (GTDB taxonomy): Bacteria > Bdellovibrionota > UBA1018 > UBA1018 > UBA1018 > JAEUWC01. The sequence continues at coordinate 18,597 of JAEUWC010000001.1, forward strand.
TGATATCACCTGCAGCTTTGGCGCAATCACCCACGCCGATCGTGGCCTCGCCTAGTCCGTCACCTAGTCCGTCACCTAGTCTGGTGCCATCGCCCAGGTCGACCGAAATCGCCGAGATCATCATGCAAGGTGCAAGCGCATCCCCGGTTCCTTCGCCGGGGGTGTCGCAGGCCGCTTCTGGGATCGCGGTTGCTCCGAATCGGTCGCCCCTGTCTTTGCCCGGAACTTACGCAGGGGTTCGCCAAGGGTTGGTCTTTCCCAGTCAAGATCTGGTGATCCAGTACGACATCGGTTTTTTCATCGAGCGCGAATTTCAGCGCGCAGGACGCGGAACCCGGGTCTTTGGGTTTGGCATTCAGCTGGGCGGGCAGGATTTGGCATCCGGAGATGCTCTTCACCAGGCTTGGGTTTCGGTGGACGGGCGTTTTGAACTGGGAAATCGCTTCTTTATCGGGGGGCGCTTGGGACCAGTTTTTAAATCCCTGACCAGGACCGTGAATTCTGCGCTGCTGGGGACATTCGAAGACACGACAACGACCAGTCACTTTCGCTTTGGTCCAACATTGACTTACGAACCGATCATTTCCTGGCCGGGATATTGGGATGGATTTTTGCGATCACTGGTGACGTACACAAAAGTCGGCGTCGAAGTTTCAGCCTTTGCGCAAACGGGCCAACCCCTGCTGACGGGATTTCAGACGTTTTTTTACATTCGCGGCCGTTTCTGGCGCTAGTTGCGTTTGTAGTCGTCTTGGTAGCGAACGATGTCGTCTTCGCCAAAGTAAGATCCGACTTGGACTTCCACAAATTCGACCATTTCCTTGGTGGGGTTTCGCATTCGGTGCTTGGCGCCCAAAGGAATGTAAATATGTTCGCCCGGCTTGGGCTTCAGAACTTCGTCATTCAAAACGACTTCGGGGTTACCGCGAACGACAACCCAATGTTCGGCGCGCTTAGCGTGCGATTGATAGGAAAGTTGCTGGCCTGGGTCGACCCGAATGACTTTGGACTTGAAAAGATCCGTGTCGCGCAGAATTTCAAAATATCCCCAGGGGCGGTATTCGAATTCGTGCTGGGTGGCTTCCGGAAGCTTGGCTTCTTTGGCTGCCGCTTGGGCATCCTTTACTTTTTGCGACTGGCCTTTTTTGACCAGTAAAAGAGCATCCGGCGTGTCGACCGCGATCACCGAATTGATCCCGATAAAAGAATAGGATTTCTTTTGGGGTACGGCTGAAAAAGCGAAGTTATCTTGGGCGTCGATTTCGATGACCTTGGCTTCGGACTTACCGGTGATCTTGGCGACTTCATCCCAGCTTCCCACATCGTTCCAACCCAGGTCGGTGCAGGGGATGCAGAAAAATTCAGGCAGCTTTTCCATCACACCATAGTCGATGCTGATGGATGGGACTTTTTCATAAATCGACTTCAGTTCGGCGGCTGGATTCTTAGAAGCTTCAAAAGGCCCCCAGACGTCTGGCAAAAGTTTTTTCAATTCGTCGATCATTCGGTCAGCGCGAAAAATAAAAACGCCAGCGTTCCAGACGTAATTTCCAGTTTTTAGAAATCCTTCAGCTGTTTTCAGGTCGGGCTTTTCGCGGAAGCGAACGGCTTTCACCGCTTCGGGTTTTCCTGGCTTCATCGATCCCGACGGGATTTCAATGTACCCGTATCCGGTTGCAGGAAAGGTGGGCTGAATTCCCAGCGTCACGACTTTGCCTTCAAGCGCGGCCTTTTCGGCAGTTGCCAGAGCGGCTTGGAAAGCTTTTTCGTTTTCCACGAAGTGATCTGCAGGAAAGATCCCCACGACTTCTTTTTCGCGGCCTTGAACTTGTAATTGTCGACACGCCAGTGCGATAGCGGCTGCGGTGTTTCGGCCAAAGGGTTCTGCCAAAATCTGTTCGGCTGGCAGGGAAAGATCTCGGTACAATCTTTCTGTCAAAGTCTTCATCCCCGTGGTCGTGATGACCCATGGGGAACCCAAGGGCTTTAAGCGCCGTACGGTTTTTTGAATTAGGGATTCGTCGAAAAGATCACAAAACTGCTTGGGGAAGCTTTCGCGAGAAACCGGCCAAAGTCGGGTTCCGCTTCCGCCGGAAAGAATCATTGGGACCATTTGGGCCTGCCTACTGAATAAAGTTCCATTCCCTTTTTACCGACCCGGACCGGGTCATAGATGTTTCGACCGTCGAAAATAATCGGTTCTTTCATCAGGGACTTCATCTTTTCGAAGTCAGGTTCACGGAAAGGTTTCCATTCAGTCACCACGCAAAGCGCTGATGCGCCTTTCAGGGCGTCGTATGGGTTTTCAGCGAAGCTGACTTTTGGGTTTTTTTCTAGCATCGGCTTTGCGTGACTGATCGCCACGGGGTCGTGGGCTACGATTTCAGCGCCGGCGCGGGTTAGGGCTTCGATGACTTCCAGGCTGGGGGCTTCGCGAAGGTCGTCGGTTCCAGGCTTAAACGAAAGTCCCCAAAGCGCGATCGTCTTCCCTTTTAGGTCGGCGCCTAAGCGTTTGAAGATTTTTTGAACATAGCGGGCTTTCTGCATGGCGTTCACTTCTTCAACCGCATCTAGGATCAAAAGTTTTTCGTCAAAATCGCGACCTGTTTTGATCAAAGCCTTCACGTCTTTTGGGAAGCATGAACCGCCGTAGCCGATTCCGGCGTACAAGAAAGGTTGTCCAATCCTGGGGTCCGAACCAATGCCCATGCGAACGCGCTCGACATCGGCGCCGGTTTTTTCACAAAGGCGCGAAAGTTCGTTCATGAAGGAAATCTTGGTCGCCAGCATCGCATTGGCGGCGTATTTGGTCATTTCTGATGACAAGGGATCCATGAAAAGAATCGGGTGACCGTTCTTCACGAAAGGATCGTATAGTTCTTGAAGAAGGGCCCGGGCGCGATCGGTTTTGACTCCGACCACAATTCGCGAAGGGCGAAGGCAATCTTCGATCGCAGCGCCTTCTTTTAAAAATTCAGGATTCGAAACGACATCGAAATCCAGATTCTTTCCGCGCTTGGAAAGCGCAGCCTGGATGGTCTTTTCCACTTTTTCCGCCGTGCCGACTGGAACGGTCGATTTGTTGATGATCACGCGGTAACCCGACATTTGGGTTCCGATCGTGTCGGCCACTTGAAGCACGTATTTCAGATCCGCACTTCCGTCGACATCCGACGGGGTACCGACTGCGATGAAAATCAGTTCGCCATGTTCAATCGCGGCCTTGGGATCGGTGGTGAAGTGAAGGCGTTCTGACTTGATATTCGTCGTCAGAAGGTCTTCCAAGCCGGGTTCGTAAATCGGGGAACGACCCGCCTTCAAAGCTTTGACCTTGTTTTCGTCGACATCGCAGCAAAGGACGTCGTTTCCCATTTCCGCCAAGCAGGTCCCAGTCACGAGACCCACGTAACCCACTCCAAACACTGAAATTTTCATATGGTCCGGGGACACTAAGCCGAAAATTTGCTAAGTGCCAGGCAAATGGAGCGCACTTGGATCTGGATAGAACCTAGAATGACAAGCCGAGTCGATCGGCTTTGGCCTGACCTGGAATGGTTGGGGCGTCGGGACGGGGTTCAATGGATGCGCGTACAGTGGCCGGAAGTGCGGTGGGTACCGTCGCGTGTCCGCGAGATCGCCCAAGCCGACCCCGAAAAGGTCGTCGTGACCTATTCAGAACAGCTTTTTTCCAAAGGCAGCCTTTTGAAGGGCGACTATTCTAGGTTGATATCGGGCTTAAAATCGAAATCAGACGCTAGGATTATTGCGGCTTTGCCATCGCCACTTCCGGGCCGGATTTTTAAGCGTGAAACTTTGGATGGGGTCGATGCGGTCATTCGTTTTTATCCGCAAGCCCAAGGGAAGCTGGGTCAGAAGCCGGCCAGGCCTGAATTTCTTTTGAACCTACCTGCGGACGCAGGCAAGCCAGTGGCTGCAGGAATTCCTGGCACCATCAGCCGATCGGGGCAAGTGGCCCCGGTATCGCAAGAAACGCCAAACCTTCGAAAACATGCGGAAAGCCTGTTCGACTTTCTGAAATCTTCCTGCTAGCGTCCGTGTCCATGGAAACTATTGAATCTGGAAAAGTTGTGGAGTTAGCCTACACCCTGAAGAGCGATAGCGGCGAAGTCTTGGACCAAGCCGATCAGAAAGATCCTTTCGCTTATATTCATGGCGCGGATCAAATCGTGCCCGGCCTAGAAAGCGCCCTGGATGGCTGCAAGGTCGGTGATAAGAAAAAAGTCAAAGTTTCACCAAAAGACGGTTACGGCGAAGTTCGTGAAGATCTGAAAGTTTCCGTCAAGCGCACGCAGTTTCCGGAAAACGTGAAGCTGAAGCCAGGAATGCAGTTTGAAAGCCAAGACGCCGACGGAAACGGAATTATTTTTACCGTCGAAGCGATCGAAGGCGACCAAGTTAAAATCGATGGCAATCACCCGATGGCCGGACAGACTTTGCACTTCGAAGTCGAAGTTCTGAATATTCGCGAAGCCACCGAAGAAGAAATGAATCACGGGCACGTTCACGGACCCGGCGGACATCATCATTGATCCGCATACACGGATCACATTCTCGGGCCGGCTTCGCCTGCCCTGGTCATGAATTTCTTGGGTCGTTCATCTACGTTTGGTGATCCGAGAAAGCATCGGAAGCCAATCCTTAAACGGAAGCTTCGGAAGTCGTGCAATTCGAGTCACTTCTTTGCGCAGGCGATCGATCGGCGATTCGCTGGCTAAGTGAAGCGGAACGGGTTTCGAAAGCGGGCTGATCTGGCGAAAAAGTGCGTCTTCTTCATAGACGCCAAAACGTTGCTCGCTTTGGTCTTTCTGTAACCTTTCAACGGCACGAAGAACCAGGTCGTATTCCATGTGAAGAAGCTGGCTGGCTCCGCTGGGGAAAGACCCTAGTGCTTCTAGAAATTCTTTTTTGATCCAGACCGATCCCGGAATCAGGTGAGCGTCTTCCCAAAGGACGCGCGGCCGTTGTTGAACCGTGTCTGCCCGACCCGGGCCCACGCCGACCCAGATTTCATGCCTTCGAAGGCGATCAACAAAAGGTTGAAGGCGCTGGGGTCCCCAGAAATCGCCCAGTTCCGTCCAAGTGATCCAGGATCCACGGGACCTTTGTAGGGCCACATGAAGAAGCGCCGCTGTTGGCCAAAGGCTTGCGCTTCCTTCAACGGGGACGATGACCAAGCGGCCCAGTCGGATATCTTCGGAAAATGCTTCCCGCAGGTAAAGGCCAACCGAAGGAAGGCCCGCGGCGATCACTTCAGTTCCGATGGGATCCGTTTGATTCAGGATCGACTGGACGGTTTTTTCCGCCAGCGCTTTTTCGGAAAGGCCAGGGCCCATTTCAGCAGCCCCCGTCCATGAAAACCTGAGGGGAAGCAGCACCGAAACGCGGGGCAGGGTCGAAGTGAGGTCAGTTGAATACTTTTCCACTTTGGCAAGTTGAGTAACCTGACTGCCGAGATTATAAAAGGAGGATGATTCAGCCCCAGAAGCGCGAACTTGCCAAAAGCTTTGAACCCAAGGGTTTCGAAACCGAAGTCTATCAGTTTTGGGAAACCCAGAAGTGCTTCGAAGCCCAGGATGAATCGGCGCCGGGGCAAAAAGCGTTTTCGATCATGATTCCTCCGCCGAACGTCACCGGCGTCTTGCATATCGGCCATGCACTGACTTTGACCATTGAAGACATTTTGACCCGTTGGCGCCGCATGCACGGCGACAATACATTGTGGCTTCCCGGAACCGATCACGCCGGGATTGCGACGCAAGCGCAGGTGGAAAAGGCCATTGCCAAAGAAGGCAAAGGTCCGTCCGGTCGACCCATGACCCGTCACGATATGGGTCGTGAAGCTTTTTTAAAACGCGTCTGGAAATGGAAAGAAGATCACGGATCTTCAATCGTTCGGCAAATGCGTCGGTTAGGAGCGTCCGTCGATTGGTCGCGTGAACGCTTCACGATGGATGAAGGCTTGTCTAAGGCCGTTCGTGAAGTCTTTGTGAAATTGTATGAAGACGGCCTGATTTACCGCGGAGAGCGCATCATCAATTGGTGCGTGCGCTGTCAAACAGCGCTTTCGGATCTGGAAGTCGTGCCAACCGATCGCAAGGGGTCATTCTGGCACATTCGTTATTCGGTTGAAGGCGGCGGGGCTGACGTGGTGATTGCGACCACGCGTCCGGAAACATTGCTAGGCGATTCGGCAGTTGCGGTTCACCCCGACGACGATCGCTACAAGCATCTTCATGGCAAGAAAATGGTTTTGCCGCTTTTGGGCCGAAAGATTCCGCTGATCACCGACGAATACGTCGATCGAGAGTTTGGAAGTGGCGCTTTGAAGGTCACTCCGGCCCATGATTTTAACGATTCGGACTTGGGCAAGAAGCATGGCTTGGAATTCATCCAGGTCATGGGTCTTGACGGAAAGATCACCGCAGCCGGCGGTCCGTATGCGGGGCTGAAATTTGCCGAAGCCCGCGAGAAAATCATCGCTGATTTAGAAGCCGCAGGAATCTTGGTCAAAGTCGAACCGCATTCGCACAAAGTCGGTCTTTGCCAGCGCTGCGATACGGTCGCTGAACCCGTGATGTCCAAGCAGTGGTTTGTGAAGATCGCGCCTTTGGCGAAGCCAGCGATCGAAGCGGTGGAAACTGGAAAAATTCAGTTCAGTCCGAAATCTTGGGAAAAGACTTACTTTGAATGGATGTACAACATCCGCGACTGGTGTATTTCGCGCCAGCTTTGGTGGGGCCATCAGATTCCGGCCTGGTACTGCGGAAAATGCGAGGCGGTTTCGGTTTTGCGAACGGCGCCGACGAAGTGTCCATCTTGCGGCGCGGGTGCTTCAGATTTGCGCCAAGACGAAGACGTTTTGGATACCTGGTTTAGTTCGGGACTTTGGACCTTTTCGACGCTGGGCTGGCCTGAAAAGACGAAGGCTTTGAAAACGTTTTATCCGAATTCCATTATGGAAACGGGATTTGACATCATCTTTTTTTGGGTCGCCCGGATGATCATGATGGGAATCCACTTCATGAAGGACGTTCCTTTTCACAAAGTTTACCTTCACGCGATGGTTCGTGACGAAAAGGGTGAAAAGATGTCCAAGTCCAAAGGCAACGTCATTGATCCGCTGATTTTGATGGATCAGCACGGCGCGGATCCGTTGCGTTTTACGCTGACGGCGATGGCCGGGCAGGGGCGCGATATCAAGCTGGCGGTGGACCGCGTGGAAGGCTACCGCGCTTTTTGCAATAAGTTCTGGAACGCGACCAAGTTCTTTCATCTGCAGATGGAACCTGAACAGGGCGGGCCCGTGGCTGCGCCCGCGGGCGGTGTTTCGGCCTGGATTTTGGCGAACTTTAAGAACCTTTCGCCGATGCACCGTTGGATCATTTCTAGGCTTCAGTCTGTGACGGCAGAAGTAGAAGCGGGGTTTGCGGGTTTTGAACTGAACCTTTCGGCCCAGGCTTTGTATGAATTTACGTGGAACGAACTTTGCGATTGGTACATCGAATTTTCCAAACTGTCGCTTCGCCGCGGCGGACGTGATCGCGAAGAAACTTTGTATGTTCTTCATTACGTCTTGGATGGCGTCTTAAAGCTGATGCATCCGATCGTCCCTTTTGTGACCGAAGAACTTTGGCAGTCGCTTCCGTGGACCGAGCCGGTTCAAGGCAAACATCGGGCTGCTCACGGATTACCTCAGATCAAAACTTTGATGCTTCAGGCGTTTCCGGAAAAGAATCCTGCGCTGATGGATGAAAGTGCCGAAGAGACACTAAAAAGACTTCGAGCCGTCATCGGAGCAATTCGAAACTTCCGTGGAGAGCTAAATCTTTCACCTAAGGTTGAATTTGCGGTTAATTTCATGACTCCGACAGCTGCTTCTGCTTCTCTGATGGAACGCTACTCAACTGAGATCTGCGCGTTGGCGCGACTTTCAAATCTGCAGCCGGTAATGGGTGCTGCTGCTGAATCCGAATCCGTGATTCCTTTGATGGATCCTTTGATGGAACTTCGCATTCCTTTGAAGGGCTTGATCAACGTCGAAGACGAAACCAAGCGCTTGAAAAAGGAAGCCGAACGGGTAGAGGGCGATATCGCGTTCATTCGAAACAAACTTTCTAAGGAATCGTTTATTGCGAAAGCGCCCGCTGAATTGGTGGCAAAGGAACGCGCACGCGAGGCTGAACTTATGGGAAGCCTAAAGGAAATCAGCGCTTCGATCGAGCGGTTGAAGAAACTGTCTTAGTTTTAGGCTTGCGGGAAGCCGCGGCAGTTGTCGGAAGTGTGTCGGATTTGAGCGGGGACACGGGTTGGGGTCTCTCTGTTCAGTTGTCGGAAGTCTGTCGGACTAGGTTCTGCTTCCGATACAGTCTTTCTGAATCCGACACAGTTCCGACAGCTGAACAGGGTCGCGGGTACGAGGTGAGTGGGGCGAGATCCGACACAGTTCCGACAGCTGAACCGGATGTCCGACAAACTTCCGACACCCTAGGTGTCAACGCGACGCGCCGCCAACTGATCAAAATTAACCCCAGTCAACGAAATCAGGTTAAAATCAAATGACCTGACTATGCAACCGTCTGACTTCCACGAGTTTGGAAAAAGCCATCCGATCATTCGTTTCGAAAAAGTCCCTACCGGAGACGGCGCAATCCTTCGTCTGGATCAAGTCCGTCAGCGAATACAAGCGGACGTGGTCCGGCAGACCCTGATTTCTTTACAAGGACAATCCCCAGATAATCTTTTGGGCGAAGCCCTTTATTCCGAACGCGCGCGCCTTCGCCGCGAAAAGCCCACGATCTTCACCCGTGGTCGATACAATCGTGACCGCGCCATCTGGAGCGAAATTCAAGCCGGCCTGCTGAAGCCTGTCGCGCTGGTCGACCGAAACCAATTGGTTCGCAAGGTCTTGAAACATTACGTTGAAGAAATCACGGGCCGTTTCAGCCAGCGCGTCTACAATTTCACCACAAACGCCATCCCGTTTGGGATGAATTATCTTTTGAACGCAGCCACGGTGAATCACCTGGTTCCTTGGAAGCTGAATCAATCGCTTCAGTCGCGGCTTCAGATCTTGGGTGAAATCCCGCATCTTCAGCGGCTGTCGCAAAAAGGCACCGTCTTGATGGTGCCCACGCACCAAAGCAACATCGACAGCATATTAATTGGCTACATCATTTACTTGATGCAGCTTCCGCCGTTTGCCTATGGCGCGGGGCTGAACCTTTTCAGTAACCCCGTTTTAAGTTTTTTCATGGGCAACCTGGGCGCGTACACCGTCGACCGCAAAAAGAACAACGCGATCTATAAGGAAACGCTGAAGAACTATTCCACGCGAATGCTTCGCGAAGGGATTCATTCGATCTTTTTTCCAGGTGGTGGACGTTCGCGAAGCGGTGCCATCGAAACGAAAGTGAAACTGGGGCTTTTGGGCACGGGGTTAGAAGCCATGCGACTGAATCTGAAAGAAAACGTCGAAAAGCCCAACATCTATGTGGTGCCGCTGGTGATGTCGTATCACTTCGTTCTAGAAGCTTCGTCTTTGATCGAAGATTACCTTTTGGAAGCCGGAAAGGGCCGCTACCTGCTTCACGGCGATCCTTCGAACCAGTTTAGTAAGGTTCTGAATTTCTTTTGGCAGGTTTTTTCGGCCAATAATGGAATCACCGTTCGCGTCGGTAAGCCGATGGATATTTTCGGAAACTTTGTCGACGAAGACGGTCGATCCATCGGACCCAATGGAACGACTATCGATCCCAAGCGCTGGTTGATGACCCGCGGAGAATTTCACGCCGATCCCCAGCGCGATCACGAATACACGCGTGAATTAGGAAGCAAGATTGTCGAACGCTTTCACCGTGAAAACACGGCGATGACTTCGCACTTGGTTGCGTTCGCGTTTTTTGAAACCCTTCGATCGAATTATCCGGACGCAGACCTTTTCAAGTTCTTGCGCATATCCTTGGCTCAGCGTTCGATTCCTTACGACAACTTTCTGCGTTCGGCCGAAATCTATCACCAGAAGCTGATGAAGCTAGCCGATCAGGGCAAGATTTTTGTTTCCGATTGGTTGATGACCACCGACACCAAAAAATGGGTCGAAGACGGGATCAAGAATCTGGGAATCTTTCACGGAAACGCCGTTCTTCGCGTGAATGATGGCGAAATCTATACCGAAGACATGAACCTTCTTTATTATTACCGCAACCGATTGGCAGGGTATGGGCTCGAATCACGCTAAAGATCCTTTCACGGGAACTAGGTCCCTGATCGATAAGGATCATCCCCTTTATAAAGAATACTTTCGCAAAGGAACTGTCGCGGTCATTGGCGGGGGAAGCTTTGGAACCACGCTTGCGAACTTGGTAGCTGAAAACTGCAGTGACGTGCGAATGTGGGTTCGCGAAGAAGAACAGGCCAGGAACATCAACGCAACCCGGACCACCAAGTACATTCCCGGAATTCCACTGAATCCCAAAGTCCACGCGTACAGCGGACCCGAAAGAATTTTCGAAGGTGGTGTGACGGCCGTGATTTGGGCGCTTCCGGCAAAGGTTTGCCGCGAACAAGCCAAGGCGCTTGCGAAAAACTTTCGGGGTGATGAAATCGTCTTGCACTCGACCAAGGGAATTGAAGACGGAACTTTGAAAACCCCATGCATGATTCTTCGAGAAGAACTTCCTTGCGCACGCGTGGGGGTGATCAGCGGTCCAAACTTGGCGGATGAAATTTCTAAGGGGCAGCCAGCAGCCACGGTGGTTGCTTCAAAATTCGACGAAGTCATTCGTGCGGGTCAGATTCTTCTGACTTCAAAAACATTTCGAATCTATGGGTCCAATGACGTTGTCGGCGTCGAATGGGCCGGGACACTAAAGAATATTTTCGCAATCGCCGCGGGAACCTTAGACGCCTTAAACCTGGGGTGGAATTCGCGGTCCATGTTGATGACCCGGGGGCTTGCCGAAATGGTTCGCTTTGGCGCGGCCATGGGTGGGGATGTTTCGACTTTCCTGGGCCTTGCGGGGGTGGGCGATCTTTTCGCGACTTGTTCTTCAAATTTAAGCCGCAACTACCGCGTGGGCATCAAGCTTGCGCAGGGGCAGAAGGTTGAACAGATCGTCGCAGAACTGGGATCAACGGCCGAAGGGGTTCGTACGGCCAGGATCGTCGCGCAGTTTGCGAAGAAAAAAGGAATTTCGATGCCGATCACCGATGGCGTGGTCGCTATGCTGGACGGGTCCGCATCCGCACAAGACGCGCTTCGGGAACTGATGACCCGTCCGCCGATGTTTGAAGAAGGGATTCCCGACTAAGCGCAATTCGCGCGCAATCAGTTGGGGTACTTCAGATAATAGACGTCCGGAAGATTGCGTGCGCGTTCTTCAAGGTCCAGGCCGTATCCCACTAAGAATTGGTCATCGATGGGGCGACCCACATATTTCACTGGAACTTCGACTACGCGCTTTGCGGATTTATCCAAAAGCGTGACGATTTCAACGGATTCAGGGCCGCTGGCTTCCAGGCGATCGCGCAGAAATTTCAGAGTGCGGCCGCTGTCGATGATTTCTTCCAAGATCAAAACGTGTTTGCCGCGGATGTCGGTGTGAATGTCTTGCAAAACGGTGACCGTGCCGCTGGACGTGCGGCCTTTGCCGTAACTGGACAGGCGAACGAATTCGATTTCGTTATCAAAAGTCAGGTGGCGAATCAGGTCGGCTGCGAAAACAAACGCGCCCTTGAGCACAGTGACCAAAACGACTTTCTTTCCCGCGTAGTCGCGGTTCAGTCTTTGGGCGATGTCTTGAACGGCGACATCGATTTCGTGTTTGCTGATGTAGCGGGTGAAATTCCGGTCATCCAGAAGCATTTTCATCCTTCTGTCCGCCGGACTGACTGGGCTTCGCTTTTTCTTTTTCGTCGTGGTCGGCCAGTTTGCGGTACTTGGCTTCTTCGACTCCGTTCAGGGAATCCTTGAAGTTCTTGATTGCCTTGCCCAAGGTATTGCCCAATTCAGGCAGCCGCTTGGGTCCGAAAATCAACAGAACGATGCCGACGATGATCAGGTGCTCAAAAGAAATTCCGAACATATGGGAAAAGACCTATAGCGACGGGGTTGCCCTGTCAAATCAGGCCTTTACTTGGCTTTGGATTTCTTCTTTTTCTGGGTCCATTCGCCCGATTCGTCTTCAACCCATACGCCCTTAGGCGAATGGTCTTGGAAGGACTTGGCAAAGGACTTTTGGACCGAAGCCATGGAAACCTTGCAGGATCCCTTGCTGGTTTCTTCGACGACTTCTTCGTAAAAGTCCTTACGTAGCGCGTTAACTTTGGCCACCATCTTTTCGATCTTGGCTTTCATCAAGGGTTTCACCTGGGAAGGCGTCTTGATGACCAAAAGGCCTTCTTTGTTTTCGCCCAAGGTTCCATCGGCTTCTAGGGGTTCAAGATCGCCTAGGCTGGATCCCATTTCGGAAGCCAACTGCTTGGCTTTGGTGCCGTTGGTGACCATTTCGCAAGGTTTTGCAGGTGCTTCGTCGGCGTAGACTTTGGGAATCCCCAGAAGTTCGACGGGTCGAAACCAACTGGTGGGTTTCTTTGCGGCTTCTTCTTCATTGGGTTTATCGCCGTCTTTTTGTTTCGAGCGTTCCTTGGCCTTATAAATGTCGCGGACATAGTCATCAGCGGCCCGCTGAACTGCAGATTCAGGAAGATTGATGTTCAGCGTGAGGCAAGCGGACAGAACGAAAAAAGGAAGGTAAGCAGTCAGGGTCCAGATTTTCTTCGTCTTCTTCATCGTCAGTTTCCTCGTCTTCTTCTTCGGATTTGCGCTTCACTTTCCCGGTGACCGCATCAAAGCGTTCGCGGAAGACAGCAAGCATTTTGTAAAAGGCTGAAGCATCCATCACAGCTGGATAGCGCGAAGTTTTCAAGACAAAATCAAACATCCCGCTATCGATCAGCATCCGTTTGCGATCGGGATAGACCCCGTTGACGGGAAGGTCTTCGGGGTCCGTGGTTTCTAGCACGATGCTTCCTTCGTCCAGGCGAACTTTAACGCCTGCGCGCGTGACGTCGTAGCCTCCGGCCAGTTGACTGGGCAGGCCGAACAAAAACCATTCTCCGAAGTCGCGCGCCATCTTGGGAAGGCCCATCCCGTCCATGTCGACCAAGGTGTAAATCATCGTTTTCATTGCTTTGCCCGAAAACGGGATCTTCTTTCCCTTCGTAGGTACCATTTCGAATAAAGCGTCATAGCGGGTGGGAAGGTCTTTCTGCAGCACGACTTCTTTGGCGTATCCGCGCAAGAAACCCTGAATGGATCCCACGCCTAGCCAAGGGCCCATTTCTTCAAGGCGGATTTTATCCCATTCAATGTCGACCTGGGATTCAGGAACATCGGTCTGCCAATCAAAAACGGCTGGATGGTCAATCTTGACGTAACCGCCAAAAAGATCTGCGCGCAGCGATCCATCCAATTGTATGGAATCCTGATCGATCTGGATTCTTGGAATTCGAACCCAAGCTTTTTCTGTTTCAGGAAATCGCGCTGAATTTTTGTTGGGACTTTTGAAGCAAATCAGGTCCATCAGTTTCTGGATCGGAACCGGTTCAAGTTCCATTCCGGTGCTTAGACTAAAGTTGGGAAGCTGGATCTGGTTCTTGAATTTGCGAAGCTTGATCTTGAAGTCCGGGCTTTCGATCCTGGGCAATTCGTCCGTGGTCAGTCTTCCGGCAAGCCGCAAGGGTTGGATCGTCGGATTTCCAGTAGCCTCGAATCCGAATTTCCAAGTCGGAATTCTAATCCCAACCTTTCGGAAAGATCCCTTCTTGATTGAAAAGCTTGCACCACTGGATCGAACTTGAACTTCGTCTCCGTTCCTTTTCACGTCGATGGGCAAGTTCAGATTCAGGCCTTCAATCGAAGCCATCAGGCTTTTTAGGCCCGCAGACAGGTTTTCGACCTTCAGCTGAATTTGGCCGCCTTGCGGATCGCCTTCGACTTGAAGCCGTAAGCTTCCAGTCGGAACGATCCATTTCAAGAACTTGGGTTTGGGAAGGCTATTTGAAAGAGAAGCTGCCAGCCACTCCCACATTTTTTTCATCGATTGAATTCGGAAATCGATCGTGCCCTTTTTTGCGCTGACGACGGCGTTCAGTCCTGGTGCCGTGATCCGGGCCTGGGGCGTTGATGAATCCAACTGAATATCCAGCGGCACCGAGGTCAACTTCGTTTCGAAGTAAAGCGTACCCATTCCTGCTGCGATTTGCTTCGCAGTCGCCCGGGTCTTTAGATCCTGGCTGAATTCAAATGGAAAGAAATCGACGGTGCCTTGGGATTTGATTTCAAGTCCGTCTAACTGCGCAAGCGGAGCGTCTTCAGCCTGGCTGGCTTTCCATAGAATTTCACGGACGGAAAAGTTTGAATTCCACGGCGAAGGGTTTTCATCGTCGTAAATCCAGGACGCTTTGAGGGAGAAGTCTTTTGCCGTGATTCCCAAAGATTTCAACTGGATGATTTTTGAACTGATTTCGACCCCGATATCTTCGATTTCAGTCAGGTGCGCTTCAAGATCGCCGAAGAATTTTCCGTCGATTTCAAATTCGTCTTTTGGGTCGTTCAGATCCAATTTGATCTTGATCTTGGGTTGATACTGGGTGCGGTAACTTCCTGTTTCGGTTCGCTGCGACGACAGAATTCCCGAAAGCGAAGCCGATCCCAGCGCATTTTTCAGTCGAATCGTAAGCCGCGCGGGCTTTCCTTGAATGATGTCGGACCAAAGTGTGTCCAGGCTGACTTCCTGGATTTCAAAGGGCAGGTCGCTTTGGACGGACTGGATGGCTTTGGCGATCAGTTGATCCTGAATTCTTTTTTGAATCGGTTTTCCCAAAAAAAGAAACCCGACGAAGGCCGCAAACAGAATTCCAAAAGCGATCCCAAGGCCGCGTTTAATATTCAATCTGGAACTGGGTTTCGAGCGCGTAGTGATCAGAAAGCTGAGCGTCTTCCAATACGCGATCGGTCATCGCAATCCGAATGGTCTGCATCTTCAGTTGAACCGTCGGGCTGCTTCGGTAGTAAACGTAGTCCAAGCGCTGGGGAATTTTTTCGCTTCGGGCGGCGTTCGGGTTGTTGAAAGGGTCAAAGGTGAAAGCCAAAGGCGGGAACTGTCCTTGTTGGATGTAGCGAAGCGCACTTTCATCCCAAGCATCGGTGAAGCCTTTTTCCTTCACCATCCAAGTGTGAACGAAGGATTCAGCAATATAGTTAAAGTCACCGGTAAAAACGATGGCGTCATCCGCACCAATTCCTGCGGCATCCATCCATCCGAAAACCTGCTTCAGTTGCTTTTGGCGCAAAGAATCGTCGCCTTCGGAATTCAAGTGGGTGTTGATGAACCAAACTTCTTGTCCCGTTTCTGAAATCGGATGTGGGATTTCTACCCGGGTAAAAAGTGCGCCTTTTCTGGAAAGGCAGTCGGATCCTTTACACGCGGAAAAAGCTTTTTGAAAACTGGTGATCACTTTCCAGCGAAACGCCGATGCTAAGCCGCCCGAAGTTTTCGGAAACTTCGCAGGAGGCCCCCAGGTGGGGTTAGGAACGGTCCAAAGGCTTTCGACCATTTCACGCGCAGGCCGCGTGAATGTTTCTTGAAATTGAACGACTGCTACATCACGCGAAATTCCCGCTTCAATCATCGCACGAGAAATGTAGGGGAAACGTTCCTTGCGCACCGTCAGCGGCCAGGGAAGTCCCCAGACGTTGTAAGTCACTAAGTTCATTTGGACTTTTTTCTTTGCGGCAGGAGTAATCGGGCTTTCGTCAGGCGCGCCTGGAGCGGCTGGGTCAAAGAAAGGAGGTGTGTTGGCATTGCCAGAGGTCTTTGGGTCTTCTTTGCAAGCGCCGGCCAGCAAAGCCAAGACGGGCAGGACAGCGATTGTTCGGAATTGAAATTTCACCATCGGGACCCCCTCCAAACAGTAGCGCGCTTTCTTGAAAAAACCAGTCACGAGTACCTGAAGCGCCGAGCCAAAAAACTGACGCAACCCTGTGCGTTAACTCATTTTTATGGAACTTCGGACTAGCGCCAACTGAATCAGGACGGTAATACCTAATAAACAACAAATTAATTCGGGTTTAGGGGCAGCTCATGAACAGCACCGGGAATGGCAACGGCGGGAAATCACAGCGAATCGTCTTAGGGGCGATCGGTGGAACTCTCTTTCTTTTGTTGGGACTTTATTACGTTTTTCCGACCGCAAGCAATCAAGGCTACGCGCCTGAACAACCGATTCCTTTCAGCCACAAGATTCATGCTGGCCAGTACAAGATCGATTGCAAGTACTGTCATTCTTCGGCGGAAAAATCCTATCACGCAACGATTCCGGCGGTTTCGACTTGTATGAACTGTCACTCGGTTGTGAAGACGGACAGCCCTCATATCCAGAAAATCAAAAAAGCTTACGACGAAGGCAAGGCGATTGAATGGGTTCGTATTCACGAACTTCCTGATCACGCGCACTTCCCGCACAAGCGACACGTCGCAAAGGGAATCAGCTGTCAAACCTGTCACGGACCGGTTGAAACTATGGATGTGGTTTACCAGTACGCTCCTTTGAACATGGGCTGGTGCTTGAACTGCCACAAAGGCGATTCGGCTCCGAAGCACGTTCTGAAGTCGACGTACCCTGACGACAAGAATCCGAAAGGCCCAGTGGCTTCTGTCAGCTGCTCGGTCTGCCACTACTAATTTTTGAAAGCATCGAGAGGCAAAAATGACGACACCCAATCAGAATTTTGAAACGCCTAGACACTGGATCGGCCCTGACGAATTGGATTCGTCTTACTGGTCAGACCCCGCGGTTCGCGAAAAGCGTTCGCAGGAATTTCACGACAAGCCGATCGAAACTTTGGAAATGATCGAACGCTTGGACGAAAAGGGCCTGGCTCGCCGGGACTTCTTGTCGATCATGGGCGCTTCGATGGCGATGGCGTCTTTTGCTTGCGCGCGTCGCCCAGTTCACAAAATCATTCCTTATGTCGTTCAACCGGAAGAAATCATTCCGGGCGTAGCCAATTATTACGCATCGACCGAACCTGAATCCGGTTACGGAATCTTGGTCAAGACCCGTGAAGGTCGTCCGATCAAGCTTGAAGGAAACCCAGATCACCCGCTGACCCAAGGTAAACTGAATGCCCGCATTCAGGCTTCGCTTTTGGATCTGTATGATCCCGATCGTTTGACCGGCCCGATGGGCAAGGGCGGAAAAGTCCTGACCTGGGAAGAAGCTGATCGTGAAATCGGTGCAAAACTGAAAAGCGGCAAGGTCCGCGTTTTGTCAAAACCCATCAGCGGTGAATCGACACGCAAGCTGATGAAGGAATTTCTGGCCAAGTACCCAGGCGCCGCTTGGGTGGAATACGATGGCACGTGCCTAGAAGAAGTCGCGGCTGGACAAGCTGCTTCGTATGGGACGGCTTGCGTTCCTCATTACCGATTTGGTGAAGCCGATGTCGTGGTTTCGATCGGCGCGGACTTTCTTGAAACCTGGCCAAATTCGATCGAATACACGATTGAATTCATGAAGCGCCGTCGTTTGAATTCTCAGAAGTCGGCGTCGGCAACCATGTCGAAGCTTTATTGCTTTGAATCCAACATGAGCCTAACGGGCGCAAACGCGGACGAAAGGCTTCCGATTCGCCCAGGCGACGAACTGAAAATCGTGATGGCTCTGATGCACGAATTGTCTTCATCTGGAAAAATCCAGGCGCCTTCGGCGTTCGCTGGCGTTCTTTCCGGCTACAGCGCAAAAGCGGTCGCCGAAGAAATCGGACTGCACGGCGGCGCTAAAAAGATCCAAGAAGTCGCAGCGAAATTGGCTTCGGCCAAGGGTCGCGGCATCGTCATCGCGGGCGGATCATCTGCAAAGACTGCGGACGCCGTTGCCGTTCAAGTCGCGGTCAACGCGTTGAATTCGGCTTTGGATAACGAAGGATCGACGATCGACGGAACCACCCAAGCTTGTTTCGCCACCGGCGACACGGGATCTGCGATGGAAAAACTGGTCGCCGACTTGAACGCGGGTCAGGTGGACGTCTTGATTGTCTACCGTGCAAACCCTGTTTATCAGTTGCCTGCTTTGAAGTTCGCAGACGCGATGGCTAAGGCGAAGACTTCCGTGGTGATTGCAGAACGCGCGGATGAAACTTCGGTTCTAGCCGACTATGTTTTGGCCGATCATCATTACTTGGAAAACTGGGGCGATGCCCGTCCAAGAAAAGATCTTTGGTCGCTTCAGCAGCCGGTGATTGCTCCAATTCATTCGACCCGTTCTTTCCAAGACACGATCTTGGCGTGGACCAAGGGCAATGCAAGCGGCGACGGTTGGCATCAGTATCTGAAGAACAGCTGGAAAGATTCGGTTTATTCCGCTTACGGAATTTCTTCTGGATTCGACGCTTTCTGGGAAGGTTCGCTTCGCGACGGCGTTTTCAACGGATATGCCGCTCGCGGAAATCCGAATCCGAAGGGTTCGAAGCGTTCCTTTAAGGGTGACGCCGCTGGCAAGATTCCGAAATTCACCGCCGCTGCAAAAGACCAAGTCTTCTTGTCGCTGTATCAGACGGTTGCAATGGGCGACGGCACGCAAGCCAACAACCCATGGCTTCAGGAAATGCCCGATCCGATTTCGACAATTACCTGGGATAACTACCTGAACGTGGGTCCTGGGTTGGCAAAATCGTTGAACGTGAAAACGAACGACGTAGTCGAAGTCAAAGCCGGCGATTTCAAAGTCGATCTTCCTGTAAACGTCCAACCTGGAATGCATGACCGCGCGGTTTCCGCAGCCATTGGCTACGGACATTCGGTCACAGGCCGTGTTTCGAAAAACTGCGGTTGGAACGTGATGGGCTTAGTTCAGTGGATCGGTGGACGCGCAGCTTATGCGGGTGTCCCGGTTTCGTTACGCCGGACGGGGAAGTCCTTCCGCCTGGCCCAGACCCAGTGGCACCACGCTTCGGAAAACCGTCCGATCATCAACGACATCACTTTGGCGGAATTCAAAAAGGATCCGACCACCGCAAATCACGTCGATCCACACCTTCGCATGAAGGAAGTGCCGACGATGTGGAAGCGCCACGAATACAAAGGCAATCGCTGGGCCATGGCCGTCGATTTGTCGGCTTGTACGGGGTGCGGCGCTTGCGTGATCGGTTGCCAGGCTGAAAACAATATCCCAGTGGTGGGTCGCGATAACGTGCGCGTTTCGCGTGAAATGCACTGGATTCGAATCGATCGCTACTATGCAGGATCGCCAGAAAATCCAGATGTCGTTTTCCAGCCGATGATGTGTCAGCACTGTGAAAACGCTCCTTGCGAAACCGTTTGTCCGGTCATCGCAACGGTGCACGGCGAAGACGGCCTGAACCAGCAAATCTACAACCGCTGTGTGGGTACCCGTTATTGCCAAAACAACTGTCCTTACAAGGTCCGCCGCTTCAACTTCTTCGATCACTGGAAACAGTATTCGGGCACGATGAACATGGCGTGGAACCCAGACGTCACTGTTCGTTCCCGCGGGATCATGGAAAAGTGCACCTTCTGCGTTCAACGCATTCAAGAAGGCCGTCACAAAGCAAAAGACCAGGGATCAAAAGTCACCGACGGCATGATTCAAACCGCCTGCCAGCAAACCTGCGCAGCCGATGCGATCGTGTTCGGCGATATCAACGACCCGAATTCAAGGGTTTCGAAGATGGCAGAAGATGGGCGTGCATTCAGGGTTTTGGAAATCCTGAACACCCGTCCTTCGGTTCACTATCTGTCGAAGGTTCGCAACAAAGAACCAAATCACACGAAGGGAAGTGACCACCATGTCTAAGCCAGGTGAAACTTCAAAGCCAGCAGGCCCAGTTCCAGGCGGAGTCGTCGGGTTCTTTGACGACGCTCATTCCCTGGTCGAAGCCGTGAAGCAGGTTCGTTCCGCAAATAAGTTCAAGTCTTTCGACACCTATACTCCGTATCCGATTCACGGATTGGAAAAGATCCAAGGACTGAAGCGTTCACCGCTTCCGTACGTCACTTTCGGCGCCGGCATCACCGGAACCTGCTTGGCGTTCTTGATTCAATACTGGACTTCGGTCATCGACTGGCCGGTCAACATCGGTGGTAAGCCTTTGAATTCCTGGCCTGCCTTCGTACCGGTGATGTTCGAATTGACGGTTCTTTTAGGGGGGCTGGCAACGGTTGCGGCCATGTTCTTGTTGAACGGACTTCCGAACACCAAGCGCAAGGCGATTGATCCTTCGCTGACCCGGGATCGCTTCGCTTTGGTGATCGATGCTCCGGTTGCAGAATCCGAAGCTTCCGACTTTTTGAAAAAAGTCGGAGCAAAAGAAGTCCGTAGCTTCATGTGGGAAGGGTGGTTCTGATGAAACCCATTTACTTCAAAGTTTGGGTGGCTGCGTTCGCGCTGGGCACCGCATTGGTTCTGACGGGTTGTGGAAAGCACGAAAAGCCGAACTTCATCTATGCACCCGAAATGCATTACAGCCCGGCGTTCAAAGCTCAAGAAGTCGGCGCGAATCGCATGCCGGTGAAGGGCACGATTCCTCGGGATTATCAGCCTTACGCATTTACCAAGGCGATCGATGGCCCTGGAAAAGATCTTCCGAATCCGGTTCGTCGCACAGCAGAAGTCTTGGCACGCGGCAAAGCGCTTTACGACACTTACTGCATCGTTTGCCATGGGGCCCAGGGCAAGGGGGATGGATTGGTTGCTGCAAAGATGCAGATGCCGCCATCGCTGCTTTCTGAAAAGATCACGACTTGGCCAGATGGGAACATCTATCACGTGATGACCATGGGTCAGAACGTGATGCCCAGCTATGCGGCTCAGGTTCAGCCCCAGGATCGCTGGGCAATCGTTCATTATATTCGCGCGCTTCAACGTGCGAATAAACCTACTCCACAAGACCTAGCAGGGAATTAATCATGGCGACCAAAATCAGTAACCCAGGAAAATTGACCGGAGTCGGTGGACTCAAGACTTTGTTTTTGATTCTGACCGTCGTCGGTCTAGCGGCCTTCGGTGGGGCCTTGATGGTCAACAAGCAGCGCGCTTGGGCATCCTTCCTTCAAGGGCATTTTTACTTTGCGGCACTGGCCATCGGCGGATTGTTTTTCGCGGCCATTCAGTGGCTGACGGGCGCGATGTGGTCGGCACCGGTCCGTCGGATCGCTGAAAGCTACACCGCTTATCTTCCCTTCGTTCTTTTGGGGTTGGTGGGAATCGGTTTTGGCATGCACGAGCTTTATGTTTGGACCCACGCGGATCACGTTCAAGGTGACATCATCCTGGAACACAAAGCGGGATACCTGAACACCAAGTTCTTCATGATTCGAAACGTGATCGCGATTGGAATTTGGTTCTTCTTTGCACGCAAACTGATTGGGAATTCCACCAAACAGGACACGGCAAGCGACGCCAGCCCGACTTTGACCAACCGGTCCTGGAGCCCGATTTTCCTGATCTTGTTTGCTTTGACTTTCACGATGATGAGCTTCGATCTTCTGATGTCGCTTGACCCGCACTGGTTCTCGACGATGTTCGGGGTCTATTGCTTTGCCGGAATGTTCTACACGATCTTGGCTTTGACTGCGATTTTGACAGTTTGGTTGCGTCGTCGTGGACTTCTGAAAGACATCGTCAACGAAAACCACCTGCACGACTTGGGCAAGTTCATGTTCGC
>JAEUWC010000019.1 GCA_016786465.1 Bdellovibrionales bacterium
TTGAGATCTGGAGGAAGTACTACAATACCAAAAGACCACATAGTTCTCTGGGGTACAAACCGCCTGCTCCAGAAACTTGGGCCTCAAAGAAAGTGGCCTAAAGTAAGCACAAAAGGTGGACTCGTAATCGGGGCTCGCTCATGGGATTCGACGTTTGGATAGCATCAAATGATCGATCCCGTGAGTATTGCAATGGAAAATTAGGGGATAGGTGTCTTACTAAACTTCCGGACTCTCTCCAAAATTCAGAACGAGCAGACTCATTTGCTTTAATCGATGTGCTTTGGTTTGAAGCTAAAGGTACTTCGCTTGTCGCCGCATTTGAAGTTGAGCATACAACGTCCATCTATTCTGGAATTTTACGATTATACGACTTGGCTCTAAGTGAACCAGCAAATAAATCCTTACGCGGACTTTATCTTGTTGCACCGGATGAGCGCGAGGAGGATGTTCGCAATCAACTCTCAAGACCTGCTTTTCGTGCGATCGGAAAGCTCTCTGCACGGTACCTGCCCTATAATGAGCTGGATAAGCATCGCGAATCGATGACCCGATTCGGTGAGGGTTTGAAAGCCATCGAAGCCATTGCGAGGATTTTGATTTGAAAACACTAAGCCTTTTGGTCCGCTGATGATTCACACGATCGCCAACGCTGCAACAAGTCTCGGTTTGGTATCCGTCATCGGTAACGCACTTAGTCTAAGAAGAGTGTCACTGTAAGCAATCTGGTTTCTAATTTATTAGCAGCAGGGCATTTCACAGGGGGCTTGTTTGTCGGATGCTTTTTCTGAAACAAGGTTTTGCTGATCGTTTGTCTCTACATTTGCTGACTGTATTGTTTCAGCTGAGATAGGTTTTCTATTACGAAACTCAGAAAAATTTTCACGCCCTTCTCTTGCATAAGAATTGACGCTAATGAGTGTAAAAAGACCTAGACCCAAGATTTGTACTTTTTTCATGTGCTTCTTCTTTCTGAACAAATACCTTGTTCTAATTACTGATACGAGTGGCAGAGGGGGTTTGTGACGAGCACAAGCTTTTTTTCCTTTGCGAGACCAGTTTAGGGTCAAGGATTGTAAAAATTAATTTCAACTTTCTTAGCAGAATTGAGATTAATTAAGTTTTCTTAGGCGAACTTTCTTGAATAAAATTAATCACCGCGTCAATCCGATCGTCTGGGATAGTCTTTATGAGAATATTTAATTTGTATCTGGCAGGCACCGCTTTTGATCGTACTGGGTCAGTGGCTAAATTCTTGAAACTCGATGGTGTATAACCATATGCCTGCATGATCTTTCCACGTTCAGATACAGAGATTATTTTGTGACCTGATTCGATTTTTGATAGCTGACCTTTTGAAATGCCAATTTGGCTCGCGGCATTTGCAAGTGTGCAGTTTTGCTTTTTTCTAATGAACTTAAAGACTGCGCCATCGAATGTTTTAATTGCGCGTTCGCGGTTTTTGAAATTCGCAACCCATGTGCGGAACATAGGTCGGTGCTTGGTTCCATCTAAGCACTCAACGATACGCTGAAATTCACGTTCGGTAATGCGAGCAAGTCCCTTATTGTTTTCGATTTCACTCAGCCAGCCGACACTTTTGCCAATCTTTTTGGCGGCATTGTGAAGGCTTAAGCCTGAAAGCTTGCGAAGATGTTTTAAAATGAGTCCGTAGTTATCCATAAAGCCTCTCTTTCCTTGGGTTTTTAGGGGTTTTGGTAATGAGTTTTTGAAAATCAGAAAATGTTTCCGAGAGTTCGAGAAACTCGAAGTTCTGGAAAAGTTTCCAAAGAGAGGTTGCGGTGGCAGGGTTGTGGCAGGGAACTAGAGTTATCTAGGAGTCCCTTGGGGGGTCTTGAAAAAATGTACCGAAATCTACTCCTTAGATTTCATGTACTTGTTACTATTGCTTTCTTCGTTGATTGGACAAATCCATTGAAATTAAATGGAGCGGGAAAAGGGGCTCGAACCCTCGACCTCCACGTTGGCAACGTGGCGCTCTAGCCAACTGAGCTACTCCCGCCCACAAAACATCCAAAAAGAATGTGACTAGGCGAACAGCTTTAACCTTGGCCTAGCGACTGGGTCAAGTGTTTGTTACCCTTGGCCTATGAAGATCTACACCAAGGGCGGAGACAGCGGCCAGACCAGCCTTTTCAAGGGCGAACGGGTTCCCAAAGATCATCTGAGAATCCGCTCCTATGGCACTTTAGACGAACTGAATGCTTCCTTAGGGGTCGTGCTTTCATTGAAACCCCAAGCCCCATTGGCGGATCGTTTAACTCGGATCCAGGCTGAAATTTTTCAATTAGGAGCGGAACTGGCGACCCCTAGGGACAAGACCCTTTTGATGGAAACCTTGGGTGAAGCTGAAATCCAAACCTTGGAAAAAGAAATCGATGAAATGGAAAAAAGCCTAAAGCCGCTGAAGTCCTTCATCCTGCCCGGTGGAAGCCCCATTTCAGCCCATCTTCACCTGGCTAGAACCATCAGCCGGCGCGCCGAACGTGAAATCGTCGTGCTTCATCGCGCAGAACCGCTTCGACCCGAAGTGCTTCAATACGTGAATCGTTTAAGCGATGCGCTTTTTGTGATGGCGCGTTTTGCAAATCATCAAGCCCATGTCGATGACATTCCGTGGGTGGCGCCACCCAAATCCGGCTAAGTCCAAGACCTAGGGCTTTAGTTTTTGCCAATCGGAAATTGAATCAAATATCCCGATTCGGATCATTGCTACGGCGATAGCGGCCAAAAGCAAGGCTGCGATTTTTGAAAGCACTGTGGTTCCGTCTTTTCCGATCAGCCGGGTGACCCGTTCAGACTGGCTTAGGACGAACCAGGCAATGGCATAGTTTAAACCTAAAGAACTTAACGTCACGACATAACCGTATTCACCCAGCTGAAAAAGCAGGGTCGTCAAAACGCCTGGACCCGAAATCAATGGCACCGCTAAAGGAACAATTCCGGTGCTGCCTGAAGTCTTTTTCATGACTTCGGGCCCTCCGATCAGATCCGCCAAAGAAATCAAAAGCAAGATGATGCCGCCGGCGATTCGAAAATCCGCCAGCTGAATCCCCAAGCTTTTGAAAAGCGCACGTCCACCGACCATGAAAAGCACTGCGACCACGAATGCCACGATCATCGAAGTTCGCGTGATTTTCGCGCGAACGGTATCGGTCAGCCCGCGCGTTGTTTGAATATAGGTCGGAAGTGTTCCCAGGATATCCAGGGCCACAAATAGCCCCACGAAAGCCAAAAAGAAGGAATTCACTGGGTCGGTTCCTTCGGTTTTTTCTTAGTCGCCTTAGTGGCCTTGATGTGGATTCGGCGTGCGCGAACGGCTTTGAAAAAATCAACCACGTAATCTTTGGCTGACCACATGCTGATCACCAGCGAAATCAAAAGAAGCCCGTAACCGATTTGATAAAGGGGCAACCCAAACCAGCCTTCTTGCGCCATCATGAAAGGCAACCCCGTCATTTGAACGGCTGTTTTCCATTTTCCACCGGCGGAAGAAGGGACTTCCAATCTTTCAGCACTTGCTAGGGCTCGCAGGGTTGTGATTCCGACTTCGCGGCAAATCAAAAGCATGACGACCACAGGATGAATTCGACCCAATTCCTGAAGCATCACTAGCGCAGCGATGACCAAAAACTTGTCGGCCAACGGGTCCATCAACTTGCCGAAGATCGTCGATATCCCCAGTTTTCTTGCGTAGTATCCGTCCAGGTAATCCGTCAGACTTGCGGCGACGAAAAGCCAGCCCGCCACCCAATCCCAGAAAACTTCTTTTTGAAAAAGACAGGCAACAACAACGGGAAC
Source organism: Bdellovibrionales bacterium (assembly GCA_016786465.1). Lineage (GTDB taxonomy): Bacteria > Bdellovibrionota > UBA1018 > UBA1018 > UBA1018 > JAEUWC01. The sequence continues at coordinate 3,823 of JAEUWC010000019.1, forward strand.
AGCAGCCATTCGCAACATCGTTAATGTGTTGGGAAGATTGGCCACGTCCATGTCGGACTGGTGGATGTTTTTTGTGGATTCCGGTTGGTTTTCCATGAAGTTTGATCGAAGGTATGGTCTTCTGTAGCCTTTGTCCATCATTGAGAATACCCCTGAACCTTGGCTTGTAACACACTGAAATGATTAATTTTATTGTTTTTGCAATCTCATCACTGGCATTTGCTTTAGAAAGCCCGCTGCAAAGCCCGGAAATCAAAAAGCGAATCATTGAAGACCGCGAAATCATGACTCAGGCGAAGCTCGATGGCGACGACTATTCGTTTTACGCCGGTATGCAGGTGAACGCTTCGCCGACGACTGCATTGGATCGCCTGACCGATTATCCGGCCTACCAAAAGATGAGCCGGTTTGTGACCCGATCCGAAAAACTTCCCAATGGATGGGTTCGAATTGAAGGCGGTGTTTTTGGGTTTCGATTGGAATCCAGTGTTCAGGTCGATCGGAAAGTCGAAGCATCGGGCATAGAACGATTGGACTATGTCATTCGTGAAGGTGGACTTTTGGGACTTCGGGGTCAGGTCCGCGTCGAAGCGCTTCCTAAAAAGGGTTCGTGGATTGTTTTTGATGGGAAGCTTCGGGGGAAGAATTGGCCACCCGCGTTCGTGATGGAACGCGGTGCCGAGATGGTTTTTGGATTTGCGGCGCGGTTTATGCGAAAATCCATGGAAACGGAAAAAGACGATGATGTCCCAAGAAAATTCGAAGAAGCCCCTAGGCCTAGAAAAAAACTTTCCAGCGGAACTTAGTTCAGACGAACGTCGCCGGGTACCGCGGCTGAATCTGACGACGGAACAGTTTCGTCATTCTCAAAACGGAAAAATTTATTCGGTCTTTGATCTATCAAAAAATGGAATGGGGCTTCGGCTTTTGGATTCCCAAGAAGTCAGTCTTTTTCCAGTCGGCAGTCACTTTGATGGGATTTTAAGTCTCAAGCGCGTGAAATATCCGGTTCGCTGCCAAGTCAAACACCTGGGCCGCGACTTGGTGGGGTGCGAATTCGAAGGCATGGATTCGGAAACGCGCAAAGCGCTGGATCAGCTTTTGGATCCTGCCGCCTTGGGTGCGGAACTTCGGCCCTTACCGGCCATCGAAGGAAGCGCCGTTTGGTATCACGCCCCCAGCGGTACTGATCTGATCATTTGGCGGGCCAGTGACGGGGGGTATTCGCGTCTATCGATTTTTTTGATGGGGACCTATGTTCAGTGGGAAGCCCAGGAAGGCCTGACCAGCGGTCGAATCGACCATTCACAAGAAGCTTCCGAAGTGCGCGGGGTGGTTCGTTTTGAAACCCTGGTTTTGCATCGGGACGAACAGCTGGATTCTTCAAAGTTGAAGATTGCAAAAACACTTCTCATCAGTTCTAACCTTCCGGAAGAACTGAAAACTTGGTGTTTAAAACAACTGGGCTAGGAGTCCACATGCTTGCTCGTAACTTTGCTTTGGAATTTGTTCGCGTCACCGAGGCCGCAGCCTTGGAAAGTGCCCGTCTGATGGGACGAGGCGATGAAAAAGCAGCGGACCACGCGGCAGTCGAAGCCATGCGGAAGGTTTTGAATTCGATTCAGTTTGAAGGGCGCGTGGTGATTGGCGAAGGCGAACGCGACGAAGCACCGATGCTTTACATCGGGGAAAAAGTCGGACAAGGGCCGGGGCCGAAACTGGATCTGGCTTTGGACCCCCTGGAAGGCACCACGATTTGCGCAACCGGCGGCAATAATTCGCTGGCCGTTATCGCGATTGCCGAAGAAGGAAATTTTTTGCACGCGCCCGATACGTATATGAAAAAGATCGCCGTCGGTCCTAGTGCAAAAGGCGCAATTGATTTAAATGCAAGCCCGACTGAAAACCTGCGCAACATTGCACGCGCCAAACACTGCAATATTGAAGACCTGACGGTCATTATTTTGGATCGTCCAAGGCATAAGGAATTGATTGCCGAAGTTCGTAAAGCCGGCGCCCGGATTTGGTTGATCGGCGACGGCGACGTTTCTGCAGCAATCGCGACTTGTAAACCTTCTAGCGGTGTGGATGTCTTGATGGGAATTGGCGGCGCCCCCGAAGGCGTGATTGCCGCAGCAGCACTTCGTTGCATGGGCGGGGATTTTCAGGGACAGCTGGTTTTTTCAAAAGACGAAGAACGCGCCCGCGCAAAAAAAATGGGAATCCTTGATCTGGATCGCGTCTACCACATCAACGAATTGGCCAAGGGCAATGTGATGTTCTGTGCCACCGGCGTGACCCAGGGAACTTTCCTGGATGGCGTGCGATTTTTCAGCGGTGGCGCGAAAACCCATTCCGTGGTGATGCGTTCTGAAACCGGAACCGTCCGCTTCATCGAAACCGATCACCAGTTTGATCGCAAACCTAAGTACTAAAAATTATGGCAAACGCAGATATCGTACAAAAAGTAGGCGTCTCGAAAGATCGGTTCATGGCGACTTTGGTCGATTATGCCGCTTATCCGGAATTCGTCGAAGGCGCAAAAAAGGTGGACGTATCCAAGGTATCCGACACGGTTTCTCGGGTTGCGTACCAGATTTCGATGATGGGGCAAGACATTCAATACACCCTGGAACACACCGAAGACCGCGCCGCGGGCGAAATGTCCTGGATCTTGATTGAAAGTAACTTTTTAAAAAAGAACGCCGGTAAATGGAGCTTAAAAGACTTGGGCGGCGATAGCTGTGAAGTTCGTTACGAAATCGAAATTGAATTCACGATTTCAGTTCCTAGCTTCATCTTGAATCGCTTGGTGAAAGGAAGCTTGCCGTCCATGATCAAAAGCTTCGAAAAACAGGCGAAGGGCTAGGCCACACACCGATGTCGAACCAAAAGCCCGATGATCTGCAAAGCAAGGCCGCAGAACTTTTTAAGAAAGTTTTGACCGTGGGCGTGGGCGCTGCCTTCATGACCGAAGAAAGCGTCAGAAACCTGGTTTCGGAATTCAAACTGCCCAAAGAATTGATCACCGCGATTCTGGAAACGGCGGGCAAGACGCGTGATGAATTTTTGAAATCCGCGTCGTCAGAACTGGTATCCCAAATCACGAATCGAATTGATACTCAGGCGTTGGTCAAGGCGGTTGCGCAGGACTTGCTTCGTGACAACGACGTCACTATTGAAATGAAGCTTCGGTTAGAACCTAAATCTGGCCCCCGTAAATCTTGACCAGCTCGCGAAAAATCGCGTCGTCGATTTTGTGTGAAAGATTGCTTCTCATGTAATTGAAGGCTTCAAAAGGCGTCTTGGCTTTGCTGTAAGTCCGGTCGGTCGTTAAAGCGTTGTAAATGTCACATATGCAGACGATCTTCGCAAAAAGGTCGATTTGGTCGCCCTTTAGACCTTTTGGGTAACCGGTTCCTTGGTGGTTTTCGTGGTGTTGAAGCACGGCTCGTTTGGCCCGTTCACTGACCTGGGGGTTATCTTCCAAGATCTTAAAGCCTTCTTCGGCGTGCTGGCGCATTTCATCCCATTCAAATTCATCCAGGGGCGCATTCTTATTAATGATGTCTTTGTTGATTTTGATTTTTCCGATGTCGTGAAGCAGGCCGGCTTGTCCAACGTCGCTTAGGTCTTGGGAATCCGTGATCCCCAGTTTTCTTGCCAGGATGATGCAAATCACGCTGGTACCCACGCTGTGCTGAAGCGTGTAGGGGTCGTGCGATGAAAGCTGCGAAAGAAAGTGGTACATCTTGGGATCTTTCATCATCGCGTACACAAAAGAACCGACTACGCGCTGACTTCTTTCGATATTTGCAGGCGACGGGTCTTTGAAAAGGTCCTCGGTGACGTGAATTGCAGTTGCACGCAAAAGCTCGGCCTTTTTTTCTGGGGCTTCGGTTGAATCCAATAGGCTTGGCGACAGGATTCGGTCTTCGGCCGTTTTCTGAAGGGCCTTTAAATCTTCGATTTTGATCCAGACGGTTTCCCATTGTGAGAGGACCAATGGCGAATAGGGCTGTTCTCGCGACTTCAGCTGAACGATTTTTCCGGATTCGTCCTTCTTAAAAAGTTCCAAGGCCGGGGGCAAAGGCATTCCGACGTCGATCTTCGCAACAAAGACTGCTGTTGGAACCTGGATGAACCCGTTTTCAACCGGAAGGCGATTGTTCATCGCGTCTTCCAGAATCTGAAGGGGAAGTGTCTTGTCGCTCATTTATCTAATTTAGAGGCGGCCGTAGACAGGTGTCTAGGGATTAGACACAGAGAATTTTGCGATCTCGCGATACGCAAGGCACCGAGACGATTTCAAGAAAAACGGGGCCTTTCTATCTATCGGATAATGAAGGGGAAAGTCGCCTTTATTCCGACCCCAGGGGCCCCGCAAAACTTCGGGGTCTGCGATGACTCGTGGCACCGTCTTTGCTTTATACAGTCCTGTGTGCATCGCAGTTGGAATCTAAAACACAGGAGCCCAAGTTTCATGTCCGCAACCTATGATAAATCCCAAAAGATCAGTTTCGTTTACAGCAACCTTCATTCGCTTTACCGTAAAGGTTTAGAAGCCGCCCGCGCATCCGAACTTGCGCCAAAGCTTGCCGGTCTAACGACCCAGCACGGCCTAGTGAAAGGCCGAGTGATCAAGGCACACGAAGTTTCCGTAAAGCCCGTCGCGGTGACAGCTAGCCCTGCGGTTCAGTCCCGAACGCTTCACCAGCGCAAAGCAATCGAAAGCCTTCAATCGAATCTAAAGGAATTGAACGAACTTCATTCGCGCCTTCGCTTCATGCTCAAAGAACTTGAAACCCTGACGAAGAAATCCTGATTCCATCAACCCAAAGTTCTAAAGCCTTTTCTTGGAGTGCCTTCAGCGCCTTCGGAATCTTCAGGCTTTTCACCCCGCCTTGCCGCCAAGTCTTCTTTCTTGGCGACGTCCTGATAGGGTAGGTTTTCCGGGAATTTTGGTCTTTCAGCCCGGGCCCTTTCAATCGGCTTTTTCTGAAACTGCGGCGAAATTTCGAAAGCCTTTTTCTTAGGGATGCGAACCAAAAGTTCGTTACCGTTGAATTCGCGGGTCATGCCCTTGGAATGAACGGGCCATTCGATGGGAAAACTTTCGTGAAAAGTTTGGTAGGTTGACGTGCCCTGGGATCGGCCACGCCCGTCTTCCAGGATTTCTTCATTTCGGCGCGTACCTGAAACCACCAAGCTGTCGCCCTTGACCGAAATCTGAAGTCCTTTTCTTTCATGTTCAGGAATATTGGCCGTCAGCACGTATTCGTCCGGTGTTTCTCGGATCGAAGCATCGATGGAAACCAGCTGATAAAAGGGGTCCTTTTGCCTGCTTTGGTATGCCGCTAGCTTGTAAGCGGTGTCTTCGCGGGTGCGGATAATTTCGTCAGTTGCATTGGATCGAATCCGATTTAAAACTTTGTCTTGTTCGCTGACTTCGCGGTTGTAGTTTTCCTGAAAGTGAACCCGCGACTGTTCGCGTGCCAGTTCCGTTTTACTTTTTAGCTCTTCGTAATCTTTTCGATTGGCGTCCTGAAGCTCCGTCCGCTGCTGTTCGTGAAGGCCGCGAAGGTCTTCCATCTGGGCCACGTGATTTTTGTTTTCAAGGTCCTGGTCCGCTGCCCCTTGGCGGCGCATGAATTCCATTTGTCGATGCTGGTCCATCTGTAGGCCTTGAAGATCTTCTTCGCCAGTTTTGGCCACGCGATGGATCTGGTCGCGATAATGACCCTGAACTTCGGCAAGTGTTTTGTCGCCTTCGCGGCGAGACCGTGAAACGTCCTTCTGAAGGGCAAGCTGCTGGTCGCGAACGGCCCGATAACTTTTTTGCTTATTCGCTTCCATTTGCGCTTCATGCCGAGCGGATTCAGCTAGGCTTTGACGAAGGTAGTCTTCTTTGATGCGATCCAGTTCTTCGGCCGACTGCTTCTGAGCTTCCGTGACTGAACGATGCGCTTCGGAAATCCGGCGATTGGCTTCTTTTTCAGCCTGGTGCGCGCGAAGGGCGTGTTTTCCCGATTCGTCCGCGCCTCCTGATGATCCTGCACCGGATACGGACATTAGTGCCTGACCTCGCTTCGTTCCTTTAAGTTATTTTCAACAATGTTGAAGTAGGTCAAAACGACTCGCTCGTAGGTCTTGCGATCCAGCCCTTCAAGATAGGCTTTCTTTTCTTCAAGCGATGGCTGAAGAATCAATCGTTCAATATGGGGTTCGACTTCATACGCTTCGGATTCTTGGATGGGTTGTTGGGCGCCTTTTTCCAAAATGCGCTTCACGTCTTCGAATCCTTCAAATCCAAACAGAGCGTGATGCCCTTGAATGGACTGCGTGATTAAATACTCCACCTGATCCAACTGGTCTTGGGATACGTAAATCAAGCGACTGGCCCCCTTCCTTGGAGACGGATCTTCCTGATCCTAGGACTGATTTTACGGACGCAATTCGCAACGCGCAAGCGAGGGGATTTTGACGCCGCCGCGGAGCAGCGAATTTTTCATCAAGAGTGTCATTTTTGACCTACCGCCGTTTGACGTGGGCTTACAGAACCCGCACAATGATCAAGAGGGGTGGATCATGGCTAGAACCACAAAGCGCTCGGGGCCCAAGAAGAAGTCGAAAACGCCCGCTAAACGCAAGGCACAGGCTCCGTCGACCCAATCCAGGTCGGCCAAGGGGAAATCCTCTGAATCGCCCACAGAAGCGCTTGCGCTTGGTCCTGCGCGCCCTAAGCCCGAAGCCTGCGTCCATTGCAATAAGAAGCTTTCAAAGACCGATCAGGCTTATTTCGTTGAAGAAGAAATTGGCCGGGTTTTCTGTTCGGAAGATTGCATCGGTGAATACTTTTCTCCGGAAGTTGAACGCCTTGAAAAAGAATACTTTCGCCGCTTAGCGACGGGCGATTTGACAGGGGATGAAAAAGAAAAGTACTCGCACCTTCGCTGGATCACCTTGGAAGAACCTGACGAAATCTGGCGCGAAAAGACTCTGACGGGCGATCACCGTTATACTTTGATTTCAGAATTTTCGCCTAGCTCGAAGCCGGTATGGTCGGTTTGCATTTGTCTTTTCCTTCGTGGCGAGCCCAGCTTTTTGTATTTGGCCTTCACGACCAAGAACGAAGCGATGCTGGGGCAATACCGCCGCGGCGAAAGAATGGTTCGAAACAAAACCCCGGGGGCGCAAACGTCAGAAATTTCAAATCAGACCTTTGCTGACACCGGAATCGATCCAGAAGTTTTCAATCAGCCTTACGACGGGCTGGCTGAACCGTGGACTGAAGACGAAACCCGCCGCGCAAAAGCATCCGGCGGACGTCGCAAGGACGACATTCCTTCGGAACGCTTTGAAGAATACCAAAGCAGCTTAGAACCAACGCTTGAAAGTCCGGATGAAGTTTGGACCCAGGACAAAAGCCCAAAGATCTACCAGTTCATTAAGAAATTCGAAGAAAAGGGTGCCGCCCCTTATTGGTACGTCATTGTCGCCAAAGAAACGGAAGACGACGAAGAAATCGAACTTTTGGAGGCGTTTCCGACCCGTGATTCGAACTTGGTCGAAACCTTTCGCCGGGGTTCGCAAGAAGTCGGCGCTGGTGAAGAACCCCAGCAGCAGTCAGCTACGAAGTTTTTGCACTAGTCGGGTTGCCAGTAGCAGTGCGATTCCCAGAAGGAACGCCGTCTTTCCAAACCAGTCGCCCCAAGCTTTCATCAAGGTCCAGGGTGCAGCCTGGGTACCTACGACGGCGTGGATGATTTCTTTTTCAAAAAGCCGTCCTTCTTTTTGGATGTCACCCGTGGGTTCAATCAGGGCCGTGATTCCTGTGTTGGTAGCGCGAAATTGGGGAATTCTGGTTTCTAGGCTTCGAAACGTCGATAGCGCCAAGTGAAGGTAAGGTTCTGAAGACTTTCCGTACCAAGAATCGTTGGTGATGTTGATGATCAGTTGACTTCCTTTTCGCGCGCCTTCAATGGCGTACCAAGGAAATAGAATTTCGTAGCAGATCACGGGGCTAATGTGCAGCAAAGGGGCCTGTGGGTTCTTTGTCATGACCATCATGACTTCTGGGCCAGGTCCGCGGCCGAAGTTTCCGACCTGCGGGAAGGCATTTCTTAGCCATTCAATCGAATCCATTCCAGGGATGGTTTCTCCGAACATTAAAAGCACATGTTTGTGATAGATCTGGGTGTCGGGCTCGTTTCGAATATCTTGTGCAGACGGATCCGTGTATCGCGGGGTCAGAAGGAAAAATGAATTAAAGTCGCGCTTGGAATCCCGGTCATAGCCGCCAAATGCGGTAGCGACTTGCCGTGTTCTCACGAAGTGGTCTACGGCATCGTCTCGAAGTTTTTCGCCCGTGGTTGCAGGCGTTCGAAATGTGGAAGGGTAAGCGGTTTCCGGCCAGACGATCAAATCGGGTTTTTCAGTCGCCTTCAGCGCTTCATCCGACATTTCCAGATACGTTTGGACGATCTTGTCGGCGGCGCCTCGGACCCCTTGTTCAGCAGCGACCTTATCAAAGTCACCGATATTGGCTTGAATCGCCGCGACCCGAAATTTTTTGGGTTGAACGAAATACTTTTTCAAAAAGTCGGCACGTAAATAACCATAAGTTCCCCAAGCAAGAATCAGGGTCGCAACCGTAATCAAGCTTGCGCGGTGGCGCCTAAAGAAGCCGGCTTCACGCGATTTCCAGGCTTCAAACCCGTCCGCAGCAACCCAGTTCATCGCGAAAACCAAAAAGGTCAGCAGCCAGGCGCCGCCCAGATCTGCGGCTTCTCGCCAAATCTTTGATTGGTGAAACGCATGCCCCAGCGTATCGACCCAAAGCTTGGGTAACCACCAATCCATACCTGTGTAAAAAAGCCCAAGCGCGATCCAGGTCAAAAGCCCCACGCGACGATTCAGCTTCAGCCGAACCAACAAGGGCCCAAAAATCCAAAACTGCGGCTGGCAAACGGTTCCAAACAAAAAAAGCCCTAAAATCGCAAGCGGCATCGAAAGGTGCGCGAACTGCTGAAGAACATAGGCGACCCAGTGATACCCGCCCAAAGTCATGAAGAAGCTAAGCCATACCCCTTGGGCTGCTGCGGTTTTTGCGGAATGCGTTTGCCTTAAAAAGATGAACCAAGGCGCGATGCAAATCGGCAGCAGAAAAGTCAGTCCCCACGGTGGGAACGCAACGACGATCAAAAGTGCCGAAAGAAAGATCCACGGATGGGGGATCAGGCGGGGGTAAGCCGCCAAGATCGAACGGGCCGAAACTTGCCCGTTCTGACTAGAAATGGCCATAGGCTCATTCTAGGCTACCAAGTCTGGGTCGCAAGTTCTTTTGCAGTTTCACGCTGCTTAGGACCGGTCGCCAACACTGGTGATGCGCCTTTTGGGCGATTCTTCAGGGCCAACAAAGCGCCGTAAGCGTTCACGCGTCCGCCAGTGAAGACCTTGTCGGCCAGCTGCGGAAACTTGTCGACCGACCCCATGATCAATTGCTTGATTTGTACAGGGGTCAAGGTTGGATCTTTTGCCAAAAGAAGCGCTGCCACACCGGTCACAAACGCGGTTGCTTGTGAAGTTCCGGTCATGTAGCCGAAGCGATTTCCAGGCAAGGTGCTGAAGATGTTTTCGCCCGGAGCGGTCACGTCGACCTTGTTCTTGCCCCAGTTCGAAGATTTCAAAAGGTTGTTATGAATATCGGTCGCCGCGACCGACAGGATGTTGCTTAAGCGGTAAGCCGATGGATAGTAGAAATTTTCAACCTGGTCTGTGTCCTGGTGTTCGTTACCGGCAGCAGCGACGAAAAGAACGCCGCGGGCTTCGGCACGCTTGATGGCCTGGAATTCTTCTTCTGAAAATTCAGGACCGCCACCACTGTAATTGATGATTCTGGCGCCCATATCGACTGCGTAGTTGATCGCGCGGACCGTATTACGAAGGTTGACCGATCCAGGATTTGCATCCGAATAGTACTTCACGGCCATGATCGAAACCTTTTGCGCCACGCCGGCTACGCCCGACTTGGGGTTCGCAATCGCACCGATGATTCCAGCAACGTGCGTCCCGTGGCCGTGGTCATCTTTTGGGTTTGCTTGGTCGACGACGAAGTTCCAACCGTAAACGCGTTCGCGAACTTCGGCAGTCTTGGGTGCAGGATTTGAATTCTTTCCTTTACGAACAGACGCCATGGGCTTTCGGCCCTGAAGCACCTTGGCTTTTGGGTCCTGCCAGATGTTGCCTTTCAAATCAGGATGGTCGGCGTCGATTCCAGTGTCGATCACAGCAACCAGAATGTTTCTGTTTCCTTCTTCAAGCTTCCAAGCGTCCAGTGCGTGAATGTGCGAGCGATCCTGGTGATTGATCAGGCCCCAGTTTTTATAGGGCAGGACTTTTGCTGGATCGCGAAGATGAGCTTTGTGCGTGGGTGCGAATCCCCAAGCAGTGATGGTCATCGCGGCAAGGAATCCGCTAATGAAGAGGCTCTTAGTCTCAACCCGGCTGTTTGGATGTTTCATCGTGGGTACTTTCATGGGGCACGTTTTCCATCTGTCGTTGTCTTTTTCCACCGGGGCGAGTCCTCGGTGGATTTCTACCTAATGAGCAAGCCCTGTGCCGACTTGCGTCATTTTTTTTGAACTGAGGTTGTGGGTTTTATCTTGTGAAATCAATGGGTTAAAAAGACGAAGAAAACCGGATCTTTTGGCGTTTTCAGTCTGCAGACCGAGCCAAAGTCACCTGTTTTTTCAGGTGTCAAAAGGTTTGACACTGTGTAGACAGACGCGAAACGTCAAAGTCTAAGCCCGGGGGGGTTCATCAGTGGGGTTCAGTTCTGTTTTCCTGTTTTTTGTGGCGGCAGCCAGCGCTGCTGAAAAACCCCTTCTGGAAAAAGTCGACTGGAAAGTCGCCGCGCAAACGCAAGTTTCAGATTTTGAAGCGCAGCTAAGAACTGCAGGGAAAGATCCAGCCACATATCTTTCGCTGGGTGAATCCCATCTTCTTTCTTCATTCAATCATCCGGTGCTTCATCGGTGGTTTCAGATTTTCGCCGACGCATCGACGACGCCGATTTCAACCTGTGTCGAAGAAATCGGGGAATGGCTTTCAAGTTCGTTTCGCGCTGAAGCTGAAAAAAGATCCCAAAGCTTTGATATTCGGAAAAACAATTCGCCGTATCTCACTGATTTCCAGGCGTGTTCAGATTCGAAAAAGAAATGGTTTACCTATTCCGGCTTTTTTCATCTTTTCCCGATGGTCAAAACCTTTCCTACTGATTTTCCGGCCTATCCGGTTGGAACGACCCCAGGGAACACGATTTGGGAACAGCTTCCGAAAGACCGGGGCTTATTGATTGCAGCGATGGATGTCTTGTACGTCGAAAACCAAGCGTCGATTGCTGTCTTCAAGGATTCGTTGACGGATGTCGTAACGTTTCGCGATCGGGTGAAGACCTTAACCGCGGCGCGCGATGAAATGCGAAGCGGAATGAAGTTTTTGGATCCGACCCAGTACGGTGTTGCCGGACGCGTGGCTTTTGTGAATGCAGCCGCAGCGGGCGCAAAGGTGGCGTTTCCAAAAGGAGCAGTTCTTGCGGTGATGGAACCGGATGCTCGGCACCGAAACGGTCATGGACTTTTGATGCTCAAGGCGCTTTCTGTTCTTTCTGATTCTGATCTTTTGAAAATTCTAAAGTTCATGGAAAAGAAGTCCAAAACCCAGCAGCTTTCCTGGTTGTACAATTCGCGACTTCAGGCTTTTGATCCGGTGCTGGATCAGATGAAAGATTTCAATTTTGGTGGGCTTCCTGGCCCGATGGAAGCCGGCTACGAAGTCCTTCTTTTGACGGGGGATCGCGCACTTTCTGTTGAACCCACAAAGGGGCTTCGTTGCTACGTCAAAGGTCCGTCGGCACGCGCTGAAACGCCGTGTTCGGACTGGTTTTTGACGCTCCCTTAAGCTTCATCGAAAAACTCTCGAAGAACCGCTCTCAAACTTGATCCGCAAATGCCGATAAGTTCGGTATGCGGGGCATCTATTTGCTTCATCGCATTTGGGCAAAAGCCGGGTTCCTCATGGGAGCCTCGATGGTTTCGGCCATGGCCTGGGCCGAAAGCCCTGCGCAAAGCCTTCTTGTTCACCTTTCTTCGCCATCGTTATCGGCCTGGGGCGCTTCAAAAGACGACCAGCAATTGGGGCAGGTCCTGATCCTGCTTTCGCAAACGGAAAGCGGTCGAGACCTTCTACGGCGCGCGCAGAAAGCGTTTCGCCTGCCGACGGACGAAAGATCTGAAGACAGAAGTCTTCCACGTCTGGATCAGAACACCTGGAAAAGCGTTGTCGTTTGGGATCACGTTTCTAGAACAGACGCGGTCTTAACCCGCCACTTTGATTCCACCACCGGTGAAGAACTGCGAGAAAGGCAAGTCAGCGTTCATCTGAAGCGGGGCCAATCCTATTCCGATCTTTTCTTTGATCTTTCCCACGAACTGACCCATGCGGTGGCTGGGCCGAACTGGGATCCCTATGATCCACAACTGACGGCCAGCCGCTACGTGATTTCGGCGCTTGAAGCACCGGGTGGTGAAATTGATGCCATCTTTGTCGAATGCAAACTGGCTTTTGAAGTCGCGGGGAACGCAGGCGCGCTAGGGAAGGAATGGAGCGCACACGGTCTACGTTGTTCGCGTTACCTTTCAAATAGTCAGATGGATCGAAACAAGATCAAAGCAGAATTCTACCGAGTGGGCCGCTGGTATTCCGACCTTGCATCCGAACTGGGTGAAGAAAAAGATTTCTTGCCGCTGCTTTCAGGCGATTCTCCGAAACTTTATTCCAGTACCGGTGGGGCGCCATATCCCGTTGCGCTGGTGCGCGAGTACCAAGAGATCAATATGGCCGCTTGCGCGAATTCGAAAAAACGCCTCAGTTCAGTCACTGAAGCCAACCGAAGACCGGCAGGAACAGCAGATTCAGGTGAAGAATACAGTTCGGCAATCAGCGATCAGATTCGTGGAAAAACCGAAGCATTTCTTAGACTTCGCTGCGCAGCACCCAAATCCTGACCAAATCATGTCTGTATTTTAGGCCCGTCTTATGGTTTTCTATCTAGGCTAAGCCATGAAGACCGTAGGATTTCTTCCGACACTTCCATCTTTGCTGGATTCACCCCGAGTGCCGCTGATTCATCGGGACGTCAGCTGGCTTCAATTCAACGATCGGGTTCTAGCAGAATCTCGTCAGGCGTCGAACCCACTTTTGGAACGAGCAAAATTCTTGGCCATTTCTGGATCGAACTTAGACGAATTTTTCATGATTCGGTTTTCATCATTAGCTAGGTCCATCACGGCGGCTAGCCGAAACCAACCTGCACAAGTGAATCGCCTGACCAAGATCAAGGGTTCGATTTTGGAAACGGTTTCAAAATTTGGCGCAAAACAATTGGAATCTTTGGATCTTTTGACCGGCGAACTTGAAGGCGTCGGAATTCACGTCGTCCGAAACTGCCAAGAAGGTGATGCCGAATTCGCCATAGGTAAACAAATCTTTGTTGAATCGATTTTGCCACAGATTCCACCGCCGCAAGCACTGACTCGCGTTCAAATTCAATCCACCATGAATTTGCAGACTTTGGTGGTATTTCCGGGCGACCTTTGCTTTCGGCTTCCAAGAAACTTGGCGCCGATGGTTGCTAAGGTCGATCCTTCACAAAAGAAGTGCTATTTTTTCTTCTTAGATGATTTGATTGCGGCCCATCTGGGCCCTGCGTTTCGGCTTGAAGGCCAGCCAGGATTCTTGCGCTTAACCCGGGACGGTGACTTCACCGCCGCGATTGAATTTGAAGACACTGATTCGGTCGCTATGGCTGAAAAAATTCGCACGGGTCTAGGGAACCGAGAACTGGGTCGGCCAGTTCGCCTTCAGTACCGGGGAAATGTGGAAGAACCGTTGCTTGAGCGTGCGGTTTCCATTCTTCGAATCCCGGCGGCACAAGTGATACCAGCCTTTGGCTCGCTTTACCTTCATGGCCTTTGGGCAGTGATGAACCATGTACCGGACGAAATTCGAAACAAGCCCGGCGTCCAGCACCCACCCGTGAAAGGCGTGATTCCAGCGCCATTTTTGGACCCAAAGCGGTTTTTCGAAAAGCTCAAGACCAAGGACTTCTTTGTCCACCAACCTTACGATTCATTTGATTCCTACGTTCAGTGGATCGAAGCGGCAGGAAAAGACCCCGACGTTCTTTCTATTGAACAGACAGTTTATCGTGTTGATCATCAATCGCCCGTTATTGCTGCGCTGAAAACTGCTGCTGAAAACGGGAAGAAAGTTCGCGTCGTGATTGAACTTCGCGCGCGCTTTGATGAACTGAATAACTTGAAGTTAACCGATGAACTGAAACAAGCTGGGATTGAAGTAGGGTTTGGATTTGGAAAGTTGAAACTTCACGCAAAGATTGCTCTGGTGACCCGAAAAGACGCATCTGATCCTTCTGGAATTCGGGCCTACACGCACCTTTCGACTGGAAATTACAATCGGTCGACGGCCAAACAGTACACGGATTTTTCTATTTTTACGGGCAATACCGAAGTCGGGCAGGATGCGCGCCACTTTTTTGATGCGGTCTTTAAGAAAGAAGTCCCAAAAAATTTCAAGCACCTAGTCCATGCGCCATCAAAAATGCACCGCAGGCTTTTGCAGTTGATTCAGGCCGAAACAGAAGCCGCAAAAAAAGGCGAAAAAGCGCGAATTGTTGCTAAGGTGAACGCTCTTGTGGACGAAGCTGTGATCGAATCTCTTTATGAAGCGTCAAAAGCCGGGGTGCAGGTCGACCTGATCGTGCGCGGTGCTTGTTCACTGATTCCAGGCGTTCCGGGACTTAGCCAGAATATTCGAGTCATCAGCATCGTGGATCGATACCTAGAACACAGTCGCCTTTATTCTTTTGAAAGTTCAAAAGCGATCTATCTTTCAAGCGCCGATTGGATGCCTAGAAACTTTTTTTCGCGACTGGAATTGGCGTTTCCGATTCTGGATCCTCAGATTTTTTCCTACGTTCGTGACTACCTGATTCCGACCTACCTTTCGGACACGGTTAAGGCCAAAGAACTGACCCCCATGGGAACCTGGAAAAAAAGAGCGGCCAAAAGCAATTCTGTTCGTTCGCAACTCCGTTTTCAGGAAATTTCGCAGTCGAATTACCGGGGCACTCCGCTAGAAAACCACTGACCATGACGGGACCTAAAAAGCTGTTTTTGGTGCGCCACGCGCATCGCGATAATTCGATCCAAACCTTGGATAACGGGCTAAGCGAAAAGGGATTGCGCCAGGCGCGCGCAATCGGACTTCAAATTGCCCAAGAGATTCGAAGGCGTGAATCCGACACAGTCGCCGTATTTTCAAGTCCCAAAAAGCGCTGTCGAGAAACGGTGGAACCCCTGGTGGATCGGATCGGTAGTTCGCTAGTGATTGATCCGGATTTGACCGAACAAGGCCCTGAAGAATCTCTATCTGAAATGATTGAAAGAATTTCGGTGTTTTTAGCGCGAATCCGCGAAGCAACTGACGTGCAAGTTTTTGTGGCGTGTTCGCACGGCGACTGGCTTCCGCTAGCAGCTCGGAAGCTCGTAGGGCAAGAAATGGATTTTCGAAAAGGCGCATGGATTGAATACGAATTGACCGGGCAGGGCGCACGTGTCGTTCAACAGATTCAAGAACCGCTTGAACAAAAAACTTAATGCGATTTCTTCCAGGCTTGTGCCTTTGGCGCCGCAAGTGTTCGCAGCGCTGTAAGTTTTTCATCCGATTTTTGATAGCTGGGTTCGATGTATTCTGGGTGAATTTCGAAATCAAAAAACTTCAAAGGGGCTGGGCTTGCAAAATCAACGTCCTTGGGCAAAACCCACGAAACCATCAAACTAGTCAAGGCTGCGCCTTTGGCGATTTGTTCAACCAAAAGGGGTTTGAACGATTGACAAGCAAAGCGTGCGGGCTTGCGCTTGGCGTTCTTACCGGATTTTTTGGTGGCTGATTTTTCTGCAATTTCAGTCACTGCATGTTTCTTGTCCGTGGCCAATACGCGGTCAATGGCTTGAAAGCTTTCCCACAATGCGTTCATCACGACTTTTGACGGCGGACTCTTTTCGATCCGCCACTGCTTCAACCAGGCTTCCGATTTCGTGACGGCCATTTTTAGAGCCGCTTCAGAAACTCCGGGTTCCAATTCATCCACGCAATCGTTTTCGAAATAGAAGTGAATCCCGCCATGACCCTTTGCGTACGAATTCCAATCTTCCGAGGAATGGTGGGGCATGCTCATGTCTGCAGTATAGTGGGTCAGGATTCCGATATAGCGTAAAGCTTCGTAGATCTTTTTCGCATCGCCTTCGCTGCGGCGACCTTCTTGGTAAGTTCCCTTGCCGCTTTTGACGTCCTTCAAAGTGTGGTGGATCAAAGCCATGAGCTGTTCAATTCGCCAAGGTGCGGTTCCTAGGTCATCTAGATGGGTGATGTGCGCAGGCAGCTTGGGTTTCATCCACGTTTGGTAGTCCGCGTAGTCAGCTGGGATCTGTGCAATCGCTTCAAGAACTTTTTTTTCGGACAGGGTCCCAAGCGGAAGCACCACGTCCAAGTCAAAGAAGTGGGTGGGTGATTCCAATTTTCCCTTCATGCCGTCTTCGGCGCGAAAGTGGCTATCGGGAATGATCGAATAATAGCCCAGTTCAAATCGGTGCCTGGAAAGAAAGGATCCCCAACCCCCGTGACCTTGGGTGGACTTGGGATCGATTTTTTCTAAAAGTTGCATGGCAGTCTCGGCCACCATCCGGTGTCCAAGCGGTCCCCAGGCCAAGGAAGGACGTGGAAGAATCACCGCGGCAAGTAAAGCAAAGATCACCACGCAGTGCGCAAAGCTGAACCGTTTTACCCCGTGATTTTGCAAAGGCATGACAATATGATGCATCGGAATATTCCTTTTGTCTCGGATTTTAATCGGGAATCTTCATTGGGCTTTGGTAGTCTGAAAGAGTATGCCCGCTGATACCGCATTCAACCTGGACCGATGTTTAGCGACTTTGCCCGGACCTTGGGGCGGAGGTCCGTGCCTGAGCGGATTTGTGGGTCGAAGCATCACCATGGCAGCGGCGGGTTGGATTTTTGGAATCGTTTTCTATCGGTTCATGCGCACGCGAGTGCTTTTTCCGGTCAGCACGATGACAGTTTTGCTGGCGCTTTTGGGTGGAGCCATGATCACGGCGCCAATCTTTGTCGAATTGGTCCCGATCGTGATTTTTGAATTTGCAGGCCCAGCCTATTTGTATGAATCCGAGAAACTGACTTTTGCGTTCATGGTCGCCGCACAGTGCATTGCCGTGTTGATCGGCGGACGAAAAGGCGGCCTGACTTCACTTCCAAAACCGTCGATTCACTCGAATCAGAAGCCCGGTTCCAATTCGGGCAGCAGACCGTCTGGAAAATAATCCAAAATCGACTTTGAGCAAAAAAGGTTGAAGTAGAACGCGTCTTTTCTCAAAAGAAAATCGTGGTACTTTTCCGCGCTGCCGGAATCTAGGTGCCACGCAGAATCTCGCCATGTCCAAAGTAATTCCTTAGGTCGATGAGCAATGCCAAGGCCATGCGCTTTGGCAGAAGATTCCTTCTTGACCCAAAGTTCTAAAAACGCGGCAACTTTCTGATTTTCGGGAATCTTGACCCAGTCCTGATACTCTTTTGGCCAAAAAGCTTTCTTTGCTATTCCGTCCCAATTTCTTTCATCAAGCCGCGAAGGAATCACTTCCAGATCAATTCCCCAAACAGCAAATGGGCTAGCGGAATACGCGACCCAAGGTCCAGAATGTGAAACCGAAAGGGTCACCGAGGGCCATGGGGTCAAGATCAGGCGCCCCGAATCTTCATTCTTAAGATCAGTGTGGGTGACGGGCTTTCCTAAAGCTATTGTCAGCCGGTGTGCGAATGCGGTTCGATAAAATCTTTTTAGATTTTGATCGGGCCCCGTATCTAAGGCCCTTTGGATCGTGATAAAGGGTGAAAATGCCGTCATTCCGTTTCTACAAGTACCATGGATTGGGAAATGATTATATCGTGCTGGATCCCCGTGAATGGGGGATGAAAACGCTTCCCAAGGCCTGGATTCGAAAAATTTGTGATCGGCACCGCGGCGTAGGTTCTGACGGAATTCTTTGGGGCCCCTTTTTTGAAAAGGGAAATCCCAGGCTTTGGATCTACAACCCGGATGGTTCCGAGGCTGAAAAAAGCGGGAACGGCGTTCGCATTTTTTCTCGATACCTGACCGAAAAAGGGGATGTAGGAAAGAACTTTTCCCTGATCACCACAGGTGGGCGTGTTGAAGTCAGTCGCCAGGAAAGTCTCGAAACGAAAAAGTCCGGGCAGTATTGGTTTCGAGTGCAAATGGGTCAGGCTCAGTTTTCGAAGAAAATTTGGGCTAAGCCGGAAAAGCTTTTGGGAAAGCAGCTAAAATTCCATTACCTGTCCATTGGAAATCCGCACTGCGTGGTTTTCTTGGGTTCAGCAGACCCGCTGAACGCAAAATTTGCGCATCGATATGGACCCTTGATCGAGAATCACCGGCTTTTTCCAAAGCGTACCAATGTCCAGTTCGTTAAAATTTTAAGCCGAAAGAAAGTTCAAATTGAAATCTGGGAACGAGGAGCCGAATACACTTTAGCTTCCGGGAGCAGCTCGTGCGCGGCTGTGCTTGCAGCCAAACGTCAGGGCTGGGTCGATGGCAGCGTGGAAGTCACTATGCCCGGTGGAAAACTTTGGATCGACGTGACGGACGATTTTCACGCGACCATGCTTGGTC
This sequence comes from Bdellovibrionales bacterium, assembly GCA_016786465.1. GTDB lineage: Bacteria > Bdellovibrionota > UBA1018 > UBA1018 > UBA1018 > JAEUWC01. Next base: position 22,667 of record JAEUWC010000019.1, read on the forward strand.
CAGTGGAAGCCGCCTGCCAGGGTTTAGTGACCGCGAAGTTGAAATGATCAGGGCTTTCGTTGCGAAAGAATGTCGCCGTAGGTGCCTTCCATAACCCAGCGGCTTCGCTTTTCCCAAAGCGCTTCAAATTCATAGCGGGTCTGAATTTCATCACTTTCCAAACGCATCAGTTCGGGACCTAAAATTCGAACTTCAAGCGGCGAAATCTTGATTCCCAATTTCAATCCCGTTTCCAGGCGCTTCATCTTGGTCTGGCTGACCGAAAGCGCCTTTGCAGATATTTCCCAAAGCTTTTGAGCCGAAAGCATCTGAATTTCCCAAGTATCCAGTTCACGCTTCAATCGTTCAACCAGGGCTGAACGCATCAGTTCCAAAGTCTGAATCTGGGCTTTTTGTGACTTAATTGAAATCAAATTGCTGAAATTGATCCCGGAGGCCGCCGAAGTCGGGTCAATAAAATCCCAAGTTCTTGCCCGCTTTTCAGCTTTAGCTTCCTGAATCGATGCTTCCATCTGGCGCAGTTCCAAAGCAGTCGCCAGAACTCGGGCTTTCACCCACGCTGTTTCTTTCTGAAGTTCAGCTTCAGAAATCTGTGTCACTTTAAAATCCTTAGGATCCATCGGCGAGATTCCCAAAAGCGCTTCGCCCGCCATGGCTTCTTTCATTCCTGCACGCTGAATAGCCAGGCCTTGATCCAATACGGCCTGCGCGCGGTTTAGACTCAAAACCGCCGATTCCCAGTCAAGGGAAGTCCCGGGCGGTTCTAGGCCCAGTTTTTCATCAGTTTGAATTCTTTTCAGATAAGCATCGAAGAAAGGAAGCCATCGTTGGATGCTGAATTTGATTTCTTCATCGCGAAGGTAATTCAGCGCCAATCCATCCGCGGTATAGGCCCAATTAGCGCTGCCAATGACCTGAGAAAGTCGCTCGACTTCTAGACGTTGCATCGATCCGTGAACTCGTATCCACTTTCCGGGGAAAAGAAAGGGCACCCAGTTTCCAATCAGGCGAATCACTGAAAACTGCGGTTGCGAGACCAAACCAATGACATCCGATACCGAAACCTTGGGGATCACCGAAGTGTAGGCTTGCTGAGTGGCGAGATAGCTTTGATAAAGTCTTTGAATTCGAATCTTTTCATCAAACCCTTGGTTCAGCACTTTTTTCTGAAAATCATCGCGGCTTAAAAGCAGGGCAGGACCCGTGCTGGCGCCAGTTGAAGGAAGCGCAGTCTTTTGGGTCAAGTGAAAGCGGATCCCATCCGAAAGTGTAAAACTGAACTGACCCGGATGGAGGCAGACCGATACTGAATCCTTGACTTGCATTGAAGCGCTTGGATCGGCCAATCCTTTCTTACGTGACCATTGAACCGTGTCTGAAAAAATCTGTGGGTGGTTTTTTTCGCTGACCGTCCCGAGCAGGCATCCACCTTGGTCTTTTTGCTTTTTCGTCGATTTTGATTTCAACCAAACAATGTCCGTCGTGGGCAAGGCGGGCTTTGCCCCAAAGACCCAGCTGATTCCGACTTCGGATGTCTTTAAGTTTCTTGTGATCGTGAAATTGAAAAGGATTGAAGTTTGATTCTCGGGTCGAAGTGAAAAAGTCGCGGATTGAAATTCTTGCTCGATAGAAGGATCGTTTTCTAAGGGCTGAACTTCGGCGGTTGCTTCAATCCAAGCTGACGCTGCTAAAGCGTTGTCACGCCACTCGCCCAAGTATTCGCCACCGACCGTGTTCCAATCCAATCCAAGCCAAGCTGGGCATGCGCTCAGTGAAATCAGCGCAAGAACGCCCATAACCGATCGAGTGCGGACGAAGCCCGGCGAATCGAAAAACATGCGGCCTGTTACCATGGATTTACCGGGCTGCCTATTGTCAAAAGGGCGCATGCCATGAGAAGCCAACCCCGTGTTTCTCCTTATTTTTGGCCTAAGTTCGGCATGGGCTCTGGATGCCCCTTCTTTGAATCTGAAGAAGGCATTGGAAACGGCGCGCTCACAGAATCCCCGCGTCCGTCAGATGCGCGAAAGATTGAATGAAGTTCGTGCCCAAAGTCGGGTTGTTTTTGCGACCCTACTTCCTACAGTTAACGCCAACCTGACCTACCAGCAGCGAAAAGACAGTCTGAATTCAAATGCCCCGCTTTTTGGTGGCGAAGCGTACACGCTTTATCAGTTGGGCTTCACGTTGAATCAGCCCATTTTGCAAGGCACGGCGCTTTGGGACGGGATTTCGGTAGCAAAACGGGACATCGAGCTGGCCGAAAACGACTTGATTGAAGCCGAACGTGATTTAGATGTCCAAGTCGCGCGCGCGTATTATCGCGTGCTTTTGGCCGAAAAAAACGTCGCGACGCTGGAATCGTCCCGTCTGATTGATAAAAAGTCGGTTGAAACTTCTGAAAAAAGGCAACGCGTCGGTAAGGGAAAAAATTTGGAAGTGCTTCAGGCCAAGACTCAAAGCGCACTTTTGATTCCTCGAATTGGTGCCGCAAAAAATCAGCTTCGATTGGCAGCTTCTGAACTTGCAACGCTTCTTAGGTTGGAAACGTCTGATGAAATTCGGCTTTCCTCAACCGATTTTGGCCAAGCCGATTCAGGTCATCTAAAAACGCTATTAGACAAGAAAGCGACTGTTGAAAAGCTGCCGGAAGTTCGGCGTGCAGGTCTGCAGATCGAGCGTGCCGACGCACTACGTGGTGTTCTTTTTTCCAAGCATCTTCCAACACTGGGTCTTTTTGCCAATTGGGGGCAAGCCGCCTTTGTGAAGTCCGATCTTTTGACCCCGGATGCAAGCACTTGGTCTTTGGGGCTTCAGGCAACGATTCCGATTTTCAGCGGTCTCAGTAGCGTCAATGAAAGGGCGAGCCTGGCGGCGCAGACTCGACAACTGGAAGAAGGTCGAGCCCAGATTGTCACTGCGCAGGTCCTTGCGCGGGTCCGAACCAAGGATTCTTTGGAATTGGCCTTTGAATCGCTGAAGTCAGCCGAAGAGGCCCTCAGTCTAGCCCGAAAAAGCGTTCAAGAAGCGCAGAAAGACTACGCTTTAGGGACCATTGACTACCAAAGTCTTTTGGTGTCTCAACAAAGTCTATTGAATGCGGAATTGGCGGGGGATCAGGCCCGGTTTGACTGGATTGACGCCCAGTTGGGATATTGTGTTTCGTTTCAAGTTGATTTGGATTCTTGTTTAAAGAAGTCAGTGGGATTGGAAAAAAGTTTATGAGAAAAATCCGAATTTTTGCCGTTTTCGCCGTCATCACTTTAGGGTTGGTTTCTTGCGCTAAAGAACGAACCTTAGAAGATTGGCGCCGCGATCGAGTCAGCGAACAGTTGGCTCAGATTCAGGCGCGGTCTGGAACCTACAGCGGGGCAACCCAGCTTTCGACGGGAGAAATTCTGGGTTTCGAACTTCAAGTGGAACCGGATACTGAAATCAGTCTGACTCGCGATTCGATCTCAACGGCGCCTCAGGCGGCACTTCAGGGGCGTGTGCGGATTTGGTTGGATCGCTCGGTGTACAGTCTGCGGTTTCGCGGAGGTTTCATAGATCCAAATACCGGGGGCTTTAAAGCCGAAATTCCAGTGACGCTGCGAAATGGAACGATCGCAGAACTTGCTCTTTCGGGAACCCTGGATGCTGGTCGAGCCACCGGTCGTTTGGGCGCTGCAATCTACCCTGAGCTTTCGTCAAGCTTTGAAGCCAAGCTCAATTCAGTGCCGGTAAATTCTGAAAAGCTGAAAGAAGAAATCCCGGCCCGTCTTGAGTACACGGGCAGTTTACTTTTTACGGATGGATCGACGTCAGATGCGATCTTTCGGATGATCCATAGTCCAGCGACAACCGATCAGGAAATCTACGATCTTTTTGATGAAGTCCGCTGGACTCACGTCGAACTTTGGATCGACGGCGTATCTTATCTTTTCCCGGCACAATGGCGGACCCAGGAAAAACGCTTAGTCGGGATTTTTTCGCAGGGGCAGGGTAGCGCCGGCGGAGCCACTTCGGGATTTGCGGGACGCTTGGAATGTTTTGAAAAGGAAGGTGGCGCGGTCCGGGTTGGGTGGGAATGCGATTACAGCAGTGTTTCTGCTGCAAGCAGCGTTGGATTTAAATCTTCGCTGAAAAGAAAGTAGGTGGGCTGATGAATTTTTTTTCGGTTGGCCTGATCCTTTTGCCTATGGTGTCCCTTGCTCAAGCGGATACTCGGGTCATTTTGCCAGAAGACCTGGCGATTTCTAGCTCGGTCGCTTCGACCCAATCCAGTTCAATACGATGGACGACTTTGGGCTTGGGAGTCCAGGCGGCGTCTTCTGGACAAATTTCAATTCCATCCCGAAATGGGACGCCTTCCGTTTTTCAATCGCCGTCGATTCCCTATTCCCAGCTTCAGCTTCGATTCACAGGTTTTGAAGCCTTGGGCGCAATGGATGGGCGGGCCGAACTTGATTTTGGAATCGGAGTCGTCAGCTATTCGCGAAATGGAACTTCAACCTTCATGAATGGTGGAGAAAGTTTCACGCAGCTATTGACGATGATTCCATTTCAGCTGGGATACAGAAAGGCCCTGATCGGGCGCTTGGGACAATCTGGATGGACGACATTTATTCGCGGTGCCTTGACAGGCCAAATGGCAGTCAGCCCTCGATCGGTCTTTAGCGCGGGCCAAACTTTATGGGGCTACGGTGCGCAGGCGTCGCTTGGCCTAGAAAGGCGGGTTTCCAACTGGGGACTCAGTGCCGAACCTTTTGCTTCAGTAGGACGTCTGTCGGCGTCTGGGCTTAGATCCTTTGGTATCCAAGCGGGCCTATTGATTTATCTTTAATAAAAACAAATGGTTACTTAATAAATTCCCCGGCCTTACGGTTTGACACATTGCACCCATCCACGGTAAGCATGTCGGATTCGTATGGGATTTCTGCGCCGAAAAAACCGACAGTCTTGGGCCCTGCTGGCCGGCTTATTTGCTGTGTTTTTTGCGTGTGGAAGTAACCAAAAACCGCTCCCAGAAAAAACCCCAATTGGTGACATCGCCACCCGAGACCTTGCCGAATCCATGCGCCTGATCAAGGAAGCGCAGATGACTTGCGCGGCCGGGGTTTTGGGAAGTCCTGAATGCAATCCTTCGGTCGCTTTAGTCGCAGTGGCGCTGGATACCAACGTCGCTGTTTGCACGGGTGCTTTGATTGAAGAAAACCTGGTCTTGACCGCTGCCAGCTGCCTTCCTCACGAACTGCGCGAAGAAGGCGCGAACTGTAAGGGCCGAATTCAATTTGCGTTTGCCGCTGATTCAACTCGATCCCCGGTTTCTGTGGGTTGTGATCGAGTAATCGAAATTTCGCAAAAACCTTCGGCACAAACCCGAGTGTCGCCTGATAGCGTGGTCATTCGGTTAGAGAAATCACCCAAGCGTCCGATCTTGGTGGTTCAAGAACAGGGCGGACTTTCGGATGGTGAAAAGGCGACGAGCTTTCGGATTTTCCGAGAAACCAACGGTGGATCGGGTTTTCTAGGGGCCAAAATCGAAAAAATCACTTGCCAGGCGAAAACGGGAAGCGTGGCGCTGCTCACTTACCAAGGACCTGGATCACCCAACGCTCTGGTTTCAGATTGTACCTTTCATAAGGATCAAAGGGGCGCACCGCTATTAGGAAAAACCGGAAACCTTCAGGCGATTTTGGGTTCGGAAATGCCCACTTTGGATGCGATGGGAGCATTCGGTACGCTTTTGGTATCAGGAAAAACCTTAAAACCCTTGATTTATGCCACTCAAGTGGGCTGCGCGCCGCTTTCCAGTATTTCCCTAAGGCGCCCAGGCCCCGGTTGCGACGCTGTTGAAAATTATAAAAGCAGCGATGAACTTGTGAAGACGGCTTTCAATCGAATGGACCAAGCCGCGCAAGATCGATCGCGCTTAGACATTGTGAAAGAATGGTCGAAAAAGCATCTTCCTCATCTTCAAGATGCGATTCGATGGCAGCCGCGACTTTTGCCAGCGAACTTGATCAAAATTTCTCAGTCGGGAAGCCCGAGCTTACAAGACAATGTTTTCTTTCCTTTTCCCCAGTGTTTTGAAGATGCGACAAATTGGCGAAAAGATCGTCGGTTTCGTACGTTCCTGGACCTGTTCATGAAGTCGCGCTACACCGAAGGCCCGTTTGATCTTCCTCGGTGGGTGTTTCGACTTCGTCTTGACGAATACCTCAGGCCTGCTCCGGAAATCGTAGGTGCAATCGGGACTGTCGAAGCAAAGCTTCATTTCAGCCCAGTGGGCGCAAAACGAAAAGGCGGATCGCCCGTGACGATGGAAGCGGCCGGTTCAAGCGGCGAGATGTCTGTCATTGCCGAAGAACAGGTTACCGTCTGTCCTAGCGCGACTTCACCTTGACCTTAAAGTTTCGAACCGGACCTATGATCGCTTTGCCATAGGCCGTATTTGAACTGACTCGCGCGTAGTAATTTCCCGGTTGAATCACGTAAAGTTCGCTGAAATTGATCAATACGGTCTTGGCAAACATGACCATTTGAAATTTGGGATCAGACGCAATTTCAAGAAGGTATGATTTGGTTCGATCCGTGGTGTTCCAAGTGACCAAGGACTTCTTTCCCTTTTCAAGCGTCACGACTTCGCCCTCTTTGGGTTCCCGAACAACAGGTGGCGGAATCTTGAACTTCACCCGTTGCGTAGGGGATTCAAGTTCGAATCCCGATCGAAGAACGGCGGCGATCTTGTAATCGTACTGTGAAAGAGGGTCAAATTCTGGAAAAAGGACCGAGGGTTCCGTAACTTGAGTCGAAGTCACGGGTGCACCCTGAGCTGTCGTGATTCGAACTTTGTAATGCTTCGCAGGAACTTGTTCCCAATGCAGTCGGATTTGCGGAATCCAAGTGGGGTCCAAAAGCTTAAGCGCATTTTCAGCCGCTGCTTGAACGGTAATTCGATTTTCACCCACGACCCGTTTTTGTGAATCCAAGACTCGGGTCACGTAATAACCTGGTTTTGCAAATGCCACTGGAACCGTGGCGCTGCCATCGGCAGCGGATTGGATCGGTTGAAGAACGCCCTTCGCGTTTGCTCCGGTATCGGCAACGATTTCCAGCATCGACCCTGGCAATGCCTTTTCAAGTTTGAAGCGAATCTGAGTCACGACTTTTCCTGCTCGAGCCTGAGCCGCAGTCGGCTTTACGCTTCCGGCTTTCGGCGGAACTAGCCACTGAATATTTGATTTAACAAACGGCAGCACCGACGGGCTAGGTGTTGCAGAAGGTGCGACCTGAACGGGAACGGGCGGGGCTTTGGTGACTGAAAAAGTTTCGATGGGCTTTGGCGGAGCGACCACTTTGGGAACAGTGGCTACGGCTTTGAACTTGGTCGACCAATCTTCTTGGGTCTTCTTGATTTTAATTTTTCCATCGCCACCTGAAAGCTGGCTAAAATCAAAAGAAGCCAACGCCATTTCTCGGGTCAATTTCAGCAAAGAATCCGGTCCCATGCGGATTTCAAGATCGGGCTTTAGAACAAAGACGCACTCGGACTGGGGCCCGCTGACAATCGTGTCGTCGATGTAAAGGCTTTGGTTGGGCGTGACGGCGTCATAAACAAAGTTTTCACTGGGTTTTCGTTCGCAGCGGCCCGTAAATGACGAAACCAGTGCGATCGGTTCGCTCATTAGGGACGCATCATAAGTTCCAAAAATCCAATACCGGATTCGCTGTGACGACGTGGAAAGAAGCAAAACCATCAAGGCCAGAAAAAGGGCGACGCCGATTGCGATCTTTTCGTAAAGCGGTACGCCTAATGGATCTTTTTCGGGTGCGACTGCGGCTGTGCTCAAAATCGCTCCTTAGGGTTTAATGAAGTTCAGCCATGACCAAGGTAATATCATCATCCAGCGGGCGGGGCCCTGTGTGGTCAAAGACGGCTTGTGTGACTTGCTGGATCCCAGCGCCAACGTCTGCGCGGCTAGCCGAGGTCAAGACATTGCGCAGGCCTTTTCTTCCAAATTGCTTCAATTCTGCGTTCATCGCTTCGATCAGACCGTCGGTATAAAGAAATAGGCGATCACCCGGCTGGTAACTTAGGCCGATCATTTCCCAAGTGCTTGCGTCTAAATTTCTCGATTCGCCCAGGCGATTTCCACGCGGAGTCAGGCCTTTGATTGCTCCACCGCCGGAAAGTGAAACAAAATATTGGGGGTTGTGACCCGCGGATGAAGCGAAGATCTTCTTGGCTTGGTGATCCACGACACACGCAAAGTAAGTCATCATGATGTCGCCTTGTGCAGAATCAAAAATGGCTCGATTGGCCAATTCTAAAACGCGTTTGGGCGAAATCTGGTCGGGTTGTTCGGTTGCGAATTTTTCAAACATCGAAAACGAAGACCGTGCAGCCGCGGTGATCAGCGCCGAGCTGACCCCGTGACCCGTGGCGTCTGCAATTGCAAAAACGGTTTTGCCGGGAAATTCAGCGATTCCCCACCAATCACCACCGCATTCGCTTGCCGAGCGGTAAAAAGATGCGACTTGGCTTTGGGCTGTTGAAATGAATTCGCGGGGAAGAAGTTTTCCCTGGACCGCCTGTGCAATTTTCAGTTCCTGGTCTAGACGCGATTTTTCGACTAGATCTTGAATCAACGCTTTGATCTTTTGGCTCATGAAATCGAACGAACGGGCCAGTGCGCCGATTTCATCTTTGGATTCCACAGCGATTTCGATATCAAACTGACCTTCGCTGATCTGGTGGGTTGCGCGAAACAGATCCCGAATGGGCGAAGTAATTCGGCGAATCAGGAAGGTCCCGGCCAGAATCAAGACTGACATCAGCCCCATTCCGAAAAGAACGATCTTTTCAACCAAGCTGTACATCGCCTGAACGACCTTGCGGTATTCGGCGCGAACCAAGACGTAAATTCCCAGGTCTGTTTTCGAAAAGCTGGAAAGGTATTCTTTGTCGCCTGTGACTTTCTTGGAACCGTTCGGGAGCACGCTTTGTTTGGCGGATAAAAAAACTGGGTCTTGGCTAAATGTGGCCTGATTGGATCCCAAGATTTGGGTCACATCTGAATCCATCAATGCGTAGCCCTGCGAATCGACAATCGAAAAGCGATTGGTTCCGGCAGACAGTGAATCGAAAAAGGTTTTCATCGAAACAAAGCCGACCAAAAGCGGTTCCGGACTTCCTTCGCCCAGAAGCAGAACCATTAGGCGGGGTTCTTTTGGGTCTTTCGTGACGTTTCTGAAAAGGTAGCGCTTGGTCTTTAATTCCGCCATCCACGGCAAAAGGTCGGGTTCGGCATCAAATCCTTTGCCGACTTTAATTGGCGGATTCACCGCTTTGGGTTTCGGATCTTCTGCAGTCACTTCGAAAAGTTCGAAACCTTCAAGCACGCTTTGATTCTGGAAGACCTGTTCTAAATTCGTTCCCGGAATTTTTGCAGATGCAGCGACAGAACGAAGCACGTCCATCGCGCCTTTCAGGCGTCCGTTGATTTCGCGCGCAGAAAAACTAGCTTCTGAAACCTGGTTGTCAAAAACGCTGACTTCTTTGTCAGAAACAAATAGGCGACTTGCCGTGAAACCCAGGAAACCAATGGAAACCAAAACGATCGCGATGAGCGCGAGCAGGATCTTTCCGGCCACCGTGATTCGAATCGGAGTAGTTGAATCGGGTTTCACTGAGTCATAGGATAACCAAACATCCTAAAAACTCAAAACTTTCCAGCGGCTAAGCCGCTTTCTTTTGCGTTGCGCCAGCTGACAGATCTTTGCGCACGAAGTAGGCCTTTTTGGGGATCGCAAGAATCATCACAGTCGCGTCATCGGGAAGCGCGGCTGCGGCTTCTCCCCAGATTGCTGTGGCCTGTTCGGTCAGTTTTTCTGAAACCCGATCAGCTTGTGGTCCGAAGTGATCCACGGCTTGTGCGATTTCCTGGTACATCCGGTCTTGCGACAGAATTCTTTCGCCTTTCAGATTTCGGACGCCAAACCATCCAGGCGTGTGGAAAAACATCACATCTTCCGGGAGAAGTTCGAAGTATTCTTCTTTAAAAGTGTAGTCGGCCGAACGTCCCAGCGGGCCATTTTCACGAACACCCATTCGCATGAATCGAAACGAAAACACTTTTGGCGGTTCTTTGGGTTTAGGAGGCAGCCGATGGATCCATGGAGCAGGGCCGCTGCAATTCACCATTTGAATCAGGCCCGCGTGAATGTTGAAGATGTAAACGAACGCGTTCATGGTCGTTTGGCCTTTGCCGGTTGCAAACAACGTCGAGTTGAGTTGGTTCACCAGTCCCTGAAGCGTGGGGTCTTGGCGATTGGCCTTTAGGTTTCCAATATACGAACTTAAAGAACCGTGCATGGCGGCGGTCACCAACGCACCTTGAACACCGCGGTGATTGGTGTGACCGATGACTCCGATGGCGTAGTCACGAACTTGAAAAGTGGTCCACCAGTCCCCGCCAAATTCAGGGCAAGCCATCATTTTGCCAAAGATTTGAAGATTCTCATGCTTCAAGGCCTCGCGCGGCGTGAACTGTTCTTGGATCGTGGCAATCGTTTCGCGGTTTTTCTCGGTGGCGACTTTAGCGGCCGTTTGAGCCATCAAGCTATCAATCTTACCGGCCATAGCGTTGAAGGATTCCCCAAGCGCTCCGATTTCGTCGTTGCCCATGATGTCAGCGCGAACTCGAAAGCTGAATTCACCCTTTGCGACCTGTGACGTCGCTTCCACCATTTGCCGAAGTCCTTCGGTCAATCGACGAACGAAGACCAGGGTTAAGCCGATCGCAATGGCTAGGATGCTTCCACCTAGGGTTAACGTGCGCAGAATCAGATCGCGAATAGCTGAAAACGCTGCATCTCGCGGAATGATTCCGATCACGGTCAGATCGCTGGGCTTGAGTCGCTGATAAGCGGCAATCATTTCGCCAAAATCCGTGTCCCAAAGCTGGGCTCCGGAATCAAAGTTTCCGTTAAGTACCGGGCGAACCAGTTTTTTGATTTGTCGCTCGGGCAGCATTCCGCGCTTGCCCTTGTACTGGCCAAAGACCACGGTTCCCACCGGATCCACCAGATAAAGGTCAAACGAAGTTCCGTTTTCGCCCATTCCAAGATCGGGAAGTGCAAAGGCCACATAGGCTTTACGTGCAATCACGTTATCGTCGGCTCCGATTTGCTTAGGCGCAAATCCGATGACGACTTCTTGATTTTGGGTGCGGCCCACAAGATAGGGTTCTGAAACAAAACGTCGAGCCGTCCACCCCAGCGTGTCTAGGGCGCGCCCCTGGATGGCGCCTTCGGATCCAAAAGTCTTGGTCACCGAAAGACTTCCGTCTTCTGAAATATCCAAAAGCAAAAGACCGCGCAGGCCCAGCTTTTTGGATCGACCCCGAAAAAGGACTTCATTCGGGTCCGCGGTGTTGGGATTTTGACGCTGCTGAGGTCCAATGGATTGTTGGTGAAAAAGTTGAAGCAGCATCACGATGGATTCAATTTGGCTTTCAACGGACTTGGCGGCGGCTTGAACGCGATTGAAGTTAAAGTCGACCACGTACGAGCTCTTGTCCTCGACGATATGGGTCGTGCCCGCCAGCATCACGGCGCCCAAGCTAAAGACCAGCGCCGAAGTGGTGAGGAAAACGATCTTGGTTCTGACTGAAATTCGGGTCGGGCTTTGGGACAGAAAAAGGGCCTCCTGAAGTCTTCTCTATTTCTTCGGGTTTTATGGGGAATATTTTGAGTCGTTTTTCAAGACCCACCAAAGGCGTGCCGATAAAGAGAGGCGATGTCTTCTAAAGCGTCAAAAGTTCAATTTATTTCCAGAGGTTGGGGGCTCGAAAGGCCGCTGAGCTATGCATTGATTGGAACGGGGGCCTTGGGCCTTTATTCGTCGATCAACAACGAGCGCTGGAAAAGGGTCGTCGAAGATGAAAATTCAGGCGCCAAAATTGGGCTTGTGGAATCCAATGGGTCGGGCGTTCGCGTCAAGCATGCGGGCGGATCCGTTTGGCAGGATCTGAGCGGAACCCAAGACGCGATCGAGGGGGATTCGATTTATACCGATTCCACCGCCAGCGCGAAACTTCGGTTAAAGAGCAAAGACGTTTTGGAAGTGGGTCCCGGAAGCTTGGTCATTGCTCGATTGGAAAAATCCAAGCCCGCAGAAGACCTACCCTGGTGGCAAAAAGTAGCGCAGCCTTTAAACGACGATAAACCCAAACCCATGCAGCTTGAAGTGAAGAAGGGTACCGTCCAAGTTGGCATCTTGGCTTCAGGCGGGGCGTTGTCGCTTACGGCTGGTGGTCAAAAGCTTCAGCTGAAATCCAAGGGCGGGCCTGCACAAGTGAGAATTCAAGTGGACGGAACAGATTCGGCCGGAAAACCGATTGTGAAACTTCAGTCCGCCGGCGGCAACGTTCAAGTTGCCGAAGCAGGAAGCAAGGTTTCTCGAGCCCTTCCGACGGGGCAAGCCGTTGTGGCCGCAGCCGGGGTAAATGGGGCCGCTTGGAAAACTTCCAAGGCCATCGAAACGCCTGTGATTCAGGCCGAAAAAGTAACCACTCCGAAAGTGGTCGGCCCGATTCCGGGAACGGAATTGAAAGCAGATGCTGGAAAATTAAATGAAGTGACTTTTTCGTGGGAAAAGTTGCCGCCGGGAATTTATGGCGAACTTGAAGTGCGATCAGTTCAAACCACCGCGCTTGCAGCGCGATCAGAAGGTAGCCGAAATGGGGCGTCGGTTTCACTTCCTTTAGGTTCATTTGACTGGCGCGTTCGCGCACGGGCTGGTGAAGCGGGACAGAAGTCCGAATGGACATCCTATCAACGTCTGGATCTAGTGGAATCGTTAGGCGGACGTCCAAGCATCACGCAGGCTCCGGATCCAGAATTCAAAAAAGTGATCGCCCTTGCTGCCGCACCAAAGCCGGCGCCGGTTGCGGCTCCAAAGCCGGCTTCTGCTGCAAAGCCTGCTTTTTTGAATGCAAAACCTAGTTTTTCAGTGGCAAAGCCCAAGCCGCAAGCCACTTGGGTTCCCAAAGCCGGAAGTACTCCGGTTGCTGTAAAGCCGGCAGCAGTCGCGGTTCCGGTCAAGGCAGTGATCGGAGCAATAGCGCCTTGGTTGGTGCCTGCACCTGTCAGTCAAATGGATCGATTGACGTTTGATGCAGGTTGGATGGCAGTGGGTCTAACGAAAAACTATGTCGTAACCGTCTTTAAGGACGGCGTGCAGACGGAAAAAGAAACCACAACCGAAGCAAAACGAAGGATCACAATCGTCGACCTGAATGTGAAGCAGGGGTATCAGTTTCAAGTTCAAGCCATGGACGCAAACGGCAAGGTGATTGCTGAAAGCCCGAAAGTGGCCATCGCATTAGAACTTGGGATTCCAAAAGGAGCCGAACCGGTGGATGGCGCTGAAGTCGCAGGATCGGACAAGATCATTCTGACTTGGTCCAAGGTTCCGATGGCTGAATTTTACGATATCGAAATCGCCGGTGACCCCCAGTTCAAAACGCAGACCCGGTCCACGCAAACGGATAAGAACTTCGTATCCTTTAGAAAGACCACACCGGGGACGGTTTACTGGCGCCTTCGTGCTAAATCGGGGGCAAAAAATAGCCAATGGTCAGCACCCAGGAACTTCAAGGTCAAATAGACCCAAGGGTCCTGGTTTTCGTCAGAAAACCGACAGGTGCGTAAACTTTTATGCACTTTTAACCTATTGAAATATAAGATTTCTCCGATATATCTAGGGAATGGACCTAGAAGGGGTGCGTACTACTTTACTCAGTGCCGTTGGACCGAATGCCTACCCGGTCTTCTTTGGTCTTTTGATCAGTGGATCGTTGGGAATGCCCGTGAATTCGGACACCCTTTTGATTCTTGGAGCGGTGCTCGCTGCGACTGGTCACCTGGACATTCAAGTCCTGATCATCGGTGCCCCGATGACGATTCTAGCTGGCGACACGATCAATTTTTTTATCGCTCGAAAACATGGAAAGAAAATCCTGGCGACTCGGTTTTTTCGTCGGTGGGTTTCGATTGAAAAGCAGGCGCAGATTCAAGACTTCGCCACGCGGCACGGGGCAAAGTGCATTTTCATGACCCGGTTCACGCCACTTCTGCGGGCGGTGACGTTCTTCATTTCAGGAAGCGTTCAGGTCAAACCGAAAACTTTTTTTGCAATGAACGGACTAGCAACTTGGATTTACGTACCCAGCTTGCTTTTGGCCGTTTATTTCACCGCAAGCCACCTTCAAGAATGGGTGGATGGTTATCAAGTTTTTGTCAAAGGGGCACTAACCGCGACCGGCCTAGCCCTTTTCTATTTCCTTGCAAAATGGGCCAGTCGAAGATGGATGGAGAACGGCAATGCATCTTGATGTTCAGACCAAATTTACTTTAGGCACGCATATCACTGACGAACAGCATGCTTTTTATCAAAAGTATGGATTTGTGATTTTTAAGAGCGCTTATTCGATGGAAGAAGTGCAAAAGATCCGTGACGGAATCGTTGAAGCCACCGAAACGATTACCGCCCAAGGTCGCGAATTCATCAATGGGGTTCCCGTGAAGTACGGAATGAACAATCAGGGCAAGATTCTTCCGCAAAGAACGCCATTCATGAACCTTCTCAATACCAAGGTCAATGAAATGGTCAGCCACCCGCGCTTGAAGCCGCTTTTGGAATTCATCCCGGGAAGCCGCTTTGGTCTTCAAGAGCGGGACGGCGTGGTCATCAACCATTATATTGCCGGTGCAAAATCCAAATTCAAGAAACTAGGCTGGCATACAGATTCAATTCGCGATCTTTTTTACTTTGAAAAGGTCCGTCCGATGCTGAACGTGGGTCTTCATATTTATCCTTCGTCCCTGGAACAGGGCGGCCTTCGGATCATTCCAGGAACACATAAAGGCGGTCTTCTCAGCCTTTTCTTCCGCCGCGGATACATTTTTGATAACGCTCCGGATCCGCAGGAATTGATTGTATCGGTTGAACCCGGCGACGTCACGATTCATGACGGACGCATGTGGCATCGCGCCGCAGGGCCCACGGTTGCGGTCAAGGGCGAACGAAAGTCGCTTTATTTTCCAATCCTTTGCGGCCCGGTTCGCAAGAAAAGTTCGGAAAGTTCCGTTCCTTTTTACCTGCGATTCATGTCAGGTCTAAAGCCACCCAAGCCCGAAACTCAAGAAGCGATGTCGAATGTCAACCGTTCAGCATAAGGTCGTTGTCACAGGGGCAAGCCAAGGGATCGGCGCCGCTATTGCGGAAGTCTACGCAAAAAAGGGTGCTGAACTTTTTCTGGTTGCGCGGAATGAAGCAAAACTGAAGGAAGTTGCGGATCGATGCCTTCAAGCGGGTGCATCCAGGGTCGAAGTTTTTGCAGTTGATCTTTCAAACCCGGAAAGTTGGGCTTCCGTTGTCAATCAGGCTGAAACAAGAAAGTTTCAGGCCGACACTTTGGTGAATAACGCCGGTTATGGCGTGTGGGGAGAATTTGAAAAGCTTTCCCTGGAAGAACAGCTGAAGAATATGCGACTGAACATGGATTGCGTGGTTTCCTTGACCCACTTGTTTCTGCCCATGTTGAGAAAGCACCAAAAATCGTATGTCCTGAATGTCGCTAGCACGACGGCTTATCAGGCGATGCCGACTTTCGCTGTCTATGCGGCGTCAAAATCATTTGTATTGTCGTTCACTCGAGCAATTCACCACGAATTGAAGAAATCCGGGGTCGTCATCAGTTGCCTGGTCCCAGGTGCGACTTCAACTGGGTTCATTTCGCGCGCCGGCCTTGAGCATGCAGCGGAAAAGGCTGAAAAAGTCAGCATGGAACCCATGGCGGTTGCGAAAATTGGAGTCGAAGGACTTTTGAAAGCGAAACTAGAAATCGTTCCGGGATTTGTGAATGTCCTGTCCAAGGGACTGGTTCCTTTACTTCCGAAAGGACTAGTTGAATCTGCGGCCGCTTCGATCTACGAAAAGAAGTAGATTGAAAAAGATCGCGTTTCTTATTTTGTTTCTATTCTCGCTCAGTCCCTGGGTGCGCTCGGAAGTCGCGCTTGCTACGGGACTGCTTTGGGCGTTTTTATTTCAGAATCCGTTCCCGGCAGATTTGACAAAAAAGTTTCAGGGCAGACTGCTTCAAGGATCAGTCGTTGGGCTTGGGTTTTCAATTCAGCTGGGGGTTGTTTTATCGACTGGGTCATCCAGTCTGGGAATGACCGCGGGTTCCATTGCTGGAACCTTTTTGTTGGGGTTCTTTCTTTCGCGTGTGATTCGCGTTCCAAATAAAATGCAGGTCTTGGTGTCGTCTGGAACGGCGATCTGCGGGGGTAGCGCTATTGCTGCAGTCGGACCGGTTATTTCGGCCGACCGAACTGAAATGTCCATGAGCCTAGCGGTCGTTTTCATTTTAAATTCCGTAGCGCTTTTGATTTTTCCAAGCCTGGGACATTGGGCGGGATTTAGCCAAGAGCAGTTTGGACTTTGGGCCGCATTGGCAATTCATGACACCAGTTCCGTGGTGGGTGCCGCATCTAGTTTTGGACCTGTGGCCTTGGGTCATGCAACGACCGTAAAGCTGGTTCGCGCACTTTGGATTTTGCCGCTTTGTTTGGTGATCGGATTTGGCTTCCAATTTTTAGGTCAAAAGAATCGGTCCGCGAAAGTCCCTTTTCCATGGTTCATTTTCGGGTTCTTAGCTGCAAGCGGGCTGTCCAGTTTCGTTCCACAGTGGGAAAGCGTCTGGAAAATGATTTCAACGATTTCTCGGCACGCACTGGTGGGGTCGATCTTTCTGATCGGAGCAGCCATGGACCCTGCGACGATCAAGAAATCGGGTGCCGCAGTCGTCGGGTATGGAACCATTTTGTGGGTCTTAGTGGGAACGCTTTCGTTTCTTTTCGTAAAGGCGAACGGCTAGGGGAATTGCCGCAAGGACCAGGCTTAGAATCCATTCCCAAGCCGATGTGGTTTGGGTTCCCGATCCGGGCGCAAGAACGGACCCTCCCCAAGAATAAAAGAAGCTGGCCGGAAGCATCGCCAAAAAAGTAATGCCCATGAATGGGGCGACCCGCATTTGCGTCATCCCAAACGCCCAATTAATGGACCAAAAAGGGATGAAGGGAATGAAGCGCGCTGAAAAAAGATACTTGCCTCCGTGTAGCTTGGCTTCATGAAGGATGGGGTCAATCTGTTTTCCCCATTTTGCCAAAATCCAAGCTTTCAAAAATCTTCGCGCCAAAAGAAAGGCCAAAGTCGCGCCGGCAGTGCTTCCAAACGCCACCAAAATGGGTCCAATCCATTTACCAAAAAACATCCCAGCCAAAAGATTCAAAAAAACCGCCGCAGGAAAAACGGCAAGAAAGGAAATGATCGTGTAGCCCAGAACAAATGCAACGGTGGATTCGACCCAGTTGGCTTGCACCCAGTTTTGCATCACTGAAATTCTTGAAAGCAGGTCGGGAAGGTAAGAAAGATAGGCGACCAATCCAATGGCCAAGAACAAGAAAAATGCCCCCAAAAAAGCGGCGGGATTCCTTATGTTTCGAATTGGATCCGTTTTTTCCATTCTTCCTCAAGGGCTTTTCTAAATGCCGGAATTTCAGGTTCTTGATCAAAACTGGCATGAATCGCTAAGTACCGAAATGAATCGGGGTCTTGGGGCAGGCGCGAAAGCCTTTTGCCTTCTTCATAAAGCGGGTAGCCTTCGATCCAGCCGGGAAGATTAGAAAGTTCGTCCCAGTCTGATTCCCCCAATCCTTTTTTGACTTTTGCGTCTTGAAACAGACGAAAAACCAGGCTGGACGCAATTTTTTGAAGTTTTTTTGTGTCTGGAAGTTTTGGGTCTTTTCCACTTGCCAGAGCGACGGCGACGTCAATGCTGTTTACACCCAAGACGGAATCGTAAAGGTCGCTAAACTGGGACGCGCCACGGGGGTTGACTTCGATGATTTTTAGCTGTTGGGTTTTTGGATCAAAGCGCCACTCGATGTTAAAAAGTGTGGAACGAAGGCCGGATTCAAAGGCTAGTTTTAATGAGGCTTCCGAAATTTGTTTCTGAACGGCGCGGGGTAGTGAGCTTGGAAATCGAAATTCAGAAAAACTTTCAGTTCCATCGTAAAAATGGGAATCCGTGATTCCGATGGGGTGCGCCTGGGTTTGGGTGACGTACCCTTCAAAAGTGCATTGGATTCCTGGAACCCAGGATTCGGCGATAAATTCGCGGGCGGAAACTTTTAAACCCGCATTTGCGGCAAATTCGTGAAAAGGGCGCATTAGGAACCGAAATAAAAAGCGTTCGCGAATCGTCAGCCGTTGGTAAGCTTCCAAGTCTGCCTGTTGCTCAATTTTCTTGGATCGAACTGAAAGCAAACCCTTCACGGGTTTTGCAAAAAAGGGAAATGCGAAAGCAGACGGCCCGCTACCTTCAATCATCTTGGAAAACCCCGGTGTAAATTCGGGGCAGATCTTTTTCTGAAGTTCACGGGACAATCTTTTGTGGGACAGTTTCAAAAGATCCGGAAGGCGCGGCCCGGGAAGCCCAAGACGATCGGCAATATAGGAAGCTGCTAGGCAGCCGGGGTAATCCTGAAAGCTCAAAACGGCAGTGACGGGGGGGTTTAAGCGCCTGGCTTCTTCGACCCATTCGTCACAAGTCTTGATGATTGATCGGGTCCAGGGGTTGCGTGATCCCTGGAATTCTTTGAATTCAACCTGGGCGTCAGGATTCCTTCGGCTCCATTTTTCAAAGCCCTTCTTTTCGAAAATGCTTGGAAAAATGACCCAGATTCGTTCACGCATGAAAAAGGACTTCCACGAAATTGTGATTTTTATCCGACCAAGACTTCACGAATTTTAGCCCCAGGCGATGAAATCTTTGGATCAGTTCAATTTCGTCAAATTTATGTGAATTCTCGGTGTGAATGGATTCACCGCGGCGAAATGAAATTTTGTGCCCTAGCACTTCGATTTCCTGGTCAAAGTCCGAAACCAAGTGCATTTCGATTCGTCGTTCATGGGGATTGAAGCGTGCCTCGTGCCGAAAGGTTTCGGGTTGAACGCGGGCACCCAATTCTGAACGCATCCGGACCAATAGATTTCGATTGAATTGGGCTGTGATTCCAGCCGAATCCCAGTAAGCCGGAACTAATTCTTCTTTGGATTTCCAGCGATCTACCCCAAGGATGAAAGCGCCCTTTCCGGGCCTGATAAAATCTAAGGTCCGTTGAATCAGGGCGTCGATTTCGTTGGCATCTAAGTTTCCCAACGTCGATCCGGGGAAAAAAACCAATCGACGCCGATTTGACCCCAGCTTCTGGTTTAAATCCTGAAAGGGTTCGTCTTTAAGAAAATCACCTTCAAAAGGATCCACCCAAAGTCGAGGAAGCTTCTTGGCTAAGGAATGAACGCTCATTTCCAAATAAGCTGGCGAATAATCCATCGGGACGTAAGTCGGAAGTTTCGTCCCGGGCGGAAGCTTCGAAAGAATTTTGGCGATTTTTTCGCCGGATCCCGCACCGTATTCAACGATGACATCAAATTCAGACATGTGATGGGCGATCTCAGAACCATGGATTTCAAAAATCTCGTTCTCCGAGCGCGTCAGGTAGTATTCGGGTAGGTCGCAGATTTTCTCAAAAAGTGCGGCGCCGTTTTTATCGTACAGGTACTTGGGATGGGTTCGCTTGGGAACGGATTGAAGGCCTTGAAGGATGTCCTGACCAAAACTCGGGGTCATTTTTGGCCTCGGTCCGTGGGTGCATCGATCGAGCGCGCCAGTCGAAAGCCAGAAAACTGCCACTGTGTCGCTGGTGGAAAAAAGTTTCTGTAAGTGGGGCGGAAATGGTTTCGGGGTGTGGCAACTGACCCCCCTCGAAGCACCATTTGGTTGATCATAAACTTTCCGTTGTATTCGCCCAGTGCTCCGTCCTGCGGTTTGAAACCCGGATAAGGAAGGTACGCGCTTTGGGTCCATTCCCAGACCTGTCCCGTGATTTCTAAAGGGCGATCCACATCCGTCGACCCAACGGACTGGGGTTCGCTAGGTGCCACGTCTAAGAAGTGCTTTTGCGTGCGCGAAACCTGGTTCGAAGTGGCCGCAAGTTCCCATTCGTTTTCGGTCGGCAATCTGGCGCCGTGGGTCCGGCAATAGGCATCCGCTTCGAAATACGAAACGTGGGAAACGGGACTATCTAGCCAAAGGGGATCCGCCATGGATACGGGGCCATTCAGGGTGTAAACGCTTTTGTTTTTTAAATCCCAATACATAGGCGCGACAGGTCGTCGATCCCATCCGTCGGATAGCCATTTCCTGGGGTCCGCATAAGCCTTGGATTTTAGGAACTCCAGGTACTCTCCATTGCGCACCCAAGTGGACGACATTTCAAATGGGGCCACCCAGTTCGAATACCGAGGCGCTTCGTTGTCGAAGTGGAAGCCTTTTCCCGAAAAACCGGTTTCAATCAGGGCCCCTTCAAAGCGAACCCATTTCCGGGTCAAAGAAGATCTGGGATCAGCGTTCCGCGGGGAACTGTTTTTGAAGTAGCTGGGCAAAAGGGGCTGTAAACCGAGAATCGACTTTAAGTCGGTAATCAGAAGTTCCTGGTGCTGCATTTCGTGGTGAATTCCCACCTCGAGATTCGAAAGAATTCTATTTTGGCTTTGAGGATCGAGCTTGGGCAGCTGCTTTCCCAACAAGTGCGCCATTTTTTCGTCGCAGTCTTTTCGGTACTGCATCACGGATTTCAAATTCGGCCGGGACAGATGAACGCGTCGGTTTCGATCCAGGTGATCGCCTAGGCCCTTGTAGTAAGAATTGAAAAGGTAACCAAACTGCGGATGAAAAGCATCGTGCTTGGCTTCAGCCATCAAGATGAAGGTTTCAAAGAACCAAGTGGTGTGGGCCAAGTGCCATTTCAGGGGGCTTGCTTCTGGAATAGGTGCAACATTGAAGTCGTCTGGGTCCAGGGGTTCGACAATCGCAAGGCTTAGGGCTCGCGTTTTTTGAAAGTCTTCCAGTAATGAAACCGAAGTGGCGGTTGCTTCTTTCATATGAATACGTTACGGGGAATTTCATATGAAAAATTCCCTGGGTCCAATTTCAAATTTCATCAAACACAATTTTCGCCATTTCAATGCGGCCGCTTTGGTTGATGCTGCAGAGGGCTATAAAACACACCTGGATTCCGGGGGAAAAATGATGGTGACGCTGGCCGGTGCCATGAGCACTGCCGAATTGGGACTGACCTTGGCGGAAATGATTCGCCAGGACAAAGTCCACTTGATTAGCTGTACCGGCGCAAACCTGGAAGAAGACGTCTTCAATTTAGTTGCGCATAGTCACTATGAACGTGTTCCACACTACCGCCAGCTTTCACCA
Organism: Bdellovibrionales bacterium; assembly: GCA_016786465.1. Classification (GTDB taxonomy): domain Bacteria; phylum Bdellovibrionota; class UBA1018; order UBA1018; family UBA1018; genus JAEUWC01. Next base: position 44,056 of record JAEUWC010000019.1, read on the forward strand.
CAAGATGAAGTGAAGCTTTTGGAAAAACACATGAATCGCGTCACTGACACCTGTATTCCTGAAGGCGAAGCGATGCGCCGCATGGAAAAGGTCATGTTGGAACTTTGGACGGATGCTGACAAGAAGGGTGAAAGCTACTTCCCGCACGAATTTTTCTACAAAGCAATCCTGAGCGGTAAGCTCAAACAATTTTACGAAATCGACCCGAAGGATAGTTGGATGGTTGCGGCTGCGGAAAAAAATCTGCCGATGATCGTTCCAGGCTGGGAAGATTCAACGCTAGGCAATATGTACGCTGCAGCATGTATGCGCGGCGATGTGAAACGCGTTCATACGACGCGCACTGGAATCGAATACATGACCTCACTTGCGGAATTCTATCAGTCCGTAACGAAGCGCGCTTCTCTTGGGATGTTTCAAATTGGCGGTGGCATTGCCGGCGACTTCCCAATTTGTGTCGTTCCAATGCTTCACCAGGACATGGGAATTGAAGCACGTCTTTGGGGATACTTTGCGCAAATCAGCGATTCAACCACCAGCTATGGATCCTATTCAGGCGCTGTTCCGAACGAGAAAATCACCTGGGGTAAGCTCGGCGTCGACACTCCTAAGTTCATTGTCGAATCCGATGCAACCATCGTTGCTCCGCTGATCTTTTCGTACATCTTGAACCACTAAGCTTTGACCGGCCCGGATCAACCCAGGGCGTTGACTATTCATCTCGAAAGGACTTGAGTAGTCACCTGTAACTTATTGAAATATATTACTTTCTCGATTTGGATATTCAATCTAAAGTCTCGAGATCATTCGCTTTTTACGATCTTAACCGTTAGGCGGGAAAAGTGTACATTTTGTCTCGTGCCGTGCCCTAACTTGTTGTAAGTCAAGCGGTTATTAGTGAATGTTAAGTATTCATCAAATCTGTAAACTAAAGTTTAGACTTCGCCGATAATTAACTCGTGAAGACACATACTCGGGTTTTGACCATACCAGTCATGTTTGGCTCAATAGCGGTTTGGCTAGGAGCATCTCAGCTTCATGCGGCGCCCCCTGGGAGCGGTATGCGGGCCGGATCCTTGGTTTCCGCTTTAACGACAGCGCGGCGCGCAGAAGTCGCGCGGGACTTTGGGAAAGCTTACGGGCTTTATGACGCGATTGAGAAGCAGCCCGATATGCTGGGTGTCGGAATGGCGGGGAAGGTTCGAATTCTTTCTTCTCAGGGGAATTACGCACGCGCGATCGAAATGGCGACCGAGTTTATTGACGCAGGTAATCCATTTCAGTTTGAAGTTCGTTTGGCTCGCACCGAGGCGTGGATTCGAAGCGGTGATCGTGAAAAATGCGTGAAAGAGCTTGAGAGAATCGAGCGTATTGACGCAAGTCATCCAGAAGTCATTTTCCAGCGGGGACTTTTGGCTTTTGAGAACAAAGAGTACCTGACCGCGCGTACATTGTTTACCCGCGCCGTAAAGACCGATGACAAGCACCTTCGTGCACGTTTTCATCTGGGCCGCGTTTTGATGCAGTTGGCAAGTTACGACCAAGCGATCGCTGAATTTAATATTTTGTTGGATGGTTACCCAAACCAAGTCGAGTTCTTAGGGTACCTGGGTGATTCGTTATTGGCCGTGCGTCGTTACAAAGACGCGATTGACGCTTATCGTCGAATTTTAAAGGAAAATCCAGCATCGGGTCTGGCTTATGAACGCTTGGCTGATGTCGAAGTCGAAAAGTCGAATTTGGATCAGGGCATCGATCTTTACAAGCAAAGCTTGGAATTCGATGCAATGCGCGCAACTGCGTCATTGAAGCTTTCGAAAGTCTATCAGCGCAAGGGTCGCCTTGCAGAAGCTCGGATTGAACTTCAAAAAGCGATCAATCGTGCTCCGAGCAATGAATCCTTGGCTCAAGAATTCGTAGCCGTTTTGGAAAAGGAACGTCGCTTTGATCAAGCCGGTATATTCCTGAAAAACTTCCACGAACGTTTTGCAGACAATACCTGGGCCTTTGTTCGTTACACGCGGATGCTTTTGGCTCTGGACGAAAACAAGGAAGCCAAGTCTGTGGTCGAGCGTCACCTGGCTCAGCGTCACGAGCAAAGCTTGGAAACGATTCTGCTGACCGCGGAAGTCTATCGTCGTAACGAAGCTTACGCCAAGGCCTTGGCGGTTTTAGAAGACGCCAATAAAACTTGGCCTGACACGGACCTGGTTTTGTTCAACATGGCCGTGATCAAGGATTTAGATCAGAAGAACAAAGAAGCCTTGGATGCATACGCCAAGGTTCCACCGAGTTCGTCTTTGTATTCGAAAGCTGTAGTCAACACCGCATTAGTCCACGAACGCATGGGTAAGACCGACGTCGCCCTTCGAATCCTGCAAGGCGTTGAATTGCCAGGAACCGAAGGCGCATTGGTTCGCGCCAAGATCAAAGAATTGGCGATGTCCATGGAAAGAAATCCCGCATCCGCGGAAGGAAAATCTAAAAAATGAAGGTACTGATCCAAATGAAGGGGCATTGGGTTGTGCATACCCGAGCACTTTTGGTCATCGCAGGAGCAGTCGGGTGCATCGTGGGAATCGGTGCGGCGAAGAAGTCGACCGCTTCGGCCAACGTCGTTCACTTTGAAGTGAAGAAAGGTGACGGAGCCAAGACGCTTTCAAAGAAGCTTTACGGATCGCGTTGCTATTGGAACGAAATCATCGCGCACAACCCCAAGTTTTTTAAAAAGAACATCCTTTTGCCCAGAAACGTTCGCATCAAGTTCAATCCCTATCAGCTGGTTTCTAAAGAAAGTTTAAAGTGCCAAGGTCCAATGCCACATTCCAAAGATTCAGCGATTTCGTTCGCGTATCTGGATGCAAGCGGGTTGAAACCCAATAAGCCGGCAGTCATGCGCAAAAAGTCAGCTTTGGCATCGTCACCTGCTTTGATTCAGCGAAAGCCGGCCTCGAAAACGCAGGCCTCTCTTCCAAAAGAAGTGAAAGCCGATTCGACTAAAGACGTACGCGTGATCGTGCCTTCGAAACCCGTTACGGCACCCGTGGCCGAATCCGGAAATTCTGCTGACGCTCCTGCGTTGGTTGAAGTCAACTTATCCAAGCAATCGCCTGTGAAGTATCCGGTCCGGCAAAAAGAAACTTACGCCGCAGTCGAGACTGAAAAAATCTCGGCTTCGGAAGTGAAAAAGGTTCGCCCGATTGCGCCTTCGACGGCAAAAGCCAGCGACATTGGCCCAGTTAGCCTGACTTCATTCTACGAACTTGCGATTCCAGATTCGAAGAAGATTGCCGAAGTAGCACTTTCGAAGTCACCGCCTAAAGTTAGGGCTGATTTTGTTCCTTCTGAACCCATTCCCGTTAAAAGAGTTCCTGCATCACAGCCCAGTCTTGGGCAGAAAGCTCTTGAGGTTCAGGCTCTATGATTTTCTCGTCACGTCCTCTTGCATTGCTTATCCTTTCTTCTTCGATCTCGGCTTGGGGAATGACTTCCGCTTGGGCGGATGAAGATTGGACCGGTGGGTCGGGTGGGGGATCCCCAGACACGGGTGGTGCCATCATGATTGATGGTTCAGGAGAAATGGCAAGTGGTCTTGGCGCTCAGCCTGGATTGATTCTAGGTGGGGGCGGGATGTTCTTGATGCCCAATTACCAAGTCAGCAGTGCTCCGGGATCTTTTTCTGCAACTGCGCCTGGAAATTCGGGTTTTGGTTGGAGCGCAATGGCTCGAATTGGATATGCGCAGGGCCGCGCTTTTCACCTAGAATACCAAACATTCTCGAAGGTTTTTGACGTTCCTTCATCTACCGGTTTAAGTCCTGCAACTTCTGAAGTCATTCGCCAAAGCGCGACGATTCGCCACGATTGGGATTTGAACGAAAGATGGAAAATCGGAATTGGCATCATGGGCCGCCACCGTTCGGCAGGCCTGACGACACCTAGGCTTCTTTTTGCTCGTCACGTGGCACATGGGCTTTCAGCCTTCGTCGGGTACGAACGTCCGGTCGGAAGATTCAGAATGTGGTCGGAAGTAGAATTCCGCCTTCCAGTCTTCTTTCGTGAATTCGGACAATCCACGGGCGATCGCACCTTCTTAGGTGAAGGTCGCGCACAGCTTGGAACTAAATTTTATTTGGGAACCAGCAAAGATTTCGGAGTCTCTTTTGAACTCCGCGCAAGCGTTCGTTACGACTACGAACTGAATCGATTCGAAGGAACAGGTTCGCGAGGAACTTCAAACGCAACCGAAACGTTTTCCTTTTTCTCGGTACCAGTTGAACTCAGGATTTTATTTTAAGAGGCGGAACTATGAAGAAAATCATGGAAAAAAGACTTATGTCGGAAATTCCTGAAGTCCTAAAGCAAGGGATCCTTGCAGCCGGACTGACCATTGTGGTTTCAGCATGTTCGGCCGAAGTGACAGTGTCGGGCGTAACCACCGATAGCGGCGGCGGATCCGGTAGCAGCTCCATGGATCTGACTTCGTGTAGTTCTGAAGTGATCGATTACGGAACCAAAGGTGGCGGTGCAGCGACGGTTCAGCGCGGTCAATTCAGCAGTGTCGCCATGATTCCGGGAACCAGCTATCCCGCCGTGGCCTATATTGATGGATCCTATGGCGCTACCGGCTCGGGGGCAAACGTCATTAAGTTTCGCTATTACAACGGAACGACCTGGGTTCAAGAAATTGTTGGGCCTGCCGGCGTCGCTCGGCAGCTGAAGCTTGCGTTCCTCAGTACGGGTTCTCCGATTTTGTTTTGGTCAGATTCTTCGCAAGAAGGCGCGGCCACAAACCAAGTCGGGCGACTTCGTTTTGCGGCCCGAAATTCTGCAATCACGGCTTCTTCGCTTTCGACTTCAACCTGGTCGACCACTCAGTTACATTCGGTCACTGCGGCAGCAGCAGCTGTGCCTGAATTTGTGGGAATCGACGTCGCCGTCAGCCCAACGGACGCCGTTTTGGTGACCTACTTAAGTTCAACTGGCAGTGCAACCAACAACCGTGCACCTCGAATGGCTCTTTGCTTGTCTGATTGTACTTCGGCATCCAATTACAATTACAAGACGTCGGCGGTATCAACTGCGGCGGATAACGTTGCAAGCACTGCGCAAGTGACGACGGCGATCGCAGTTACAAAGACCGCAGCTCAGTGGTGCAAATCGGGATCTAGCTACTATCCGGCGATGATGTGGCCAACTTCAAATACGACTCTTTCGTATGCGGTTTGCAACAACGCCACACTTTCAAACTGCACGACGCCCACGACGGGAACTTGGAACGCAAACGGCACAGTACTTACGCCGGCTGGCACCAACGTGATGGGTTTTGACATGGTCATTGATCCTACTGTCGATGCGACGACGGGCAGTGAAAAAGTGAAAGTCGCTGTGGGGTCGTCTGCCGGCGGTATTCGAATCGCCGAATCGACGACCAATTGCGACACTCCAGGAACCATGAACTGGACGGTTGCTGGTCAGATCACCGGAACGCCCAATAACTTTGGGCAAAACGGGAACATTGAATTGATGAAAGATCCGGGCACCGGAACCTTTCACATCATTGGTAACAACACGAATACTGCGATTTCGTACACGAATACTTCAGGATCGGCGACGCCAACGGCTTTCAACACTTTGACCTCTTGGAATACCTTGGTCAGTGCGGAAACTCCGGGCGGAGCAACCGTTGTTCAATCGACGACGGTTTTGAACTTAGGCAATAACCTGGGTGCTGCTTTTTATGGAACGGGCGCAACCAGTAAAATCTATCTGACTTACGCAACTGCAGCGGCAACCATTGTGACGCCGGCTTATCAGATGCGAGTGGTTCAAGTGCAAAACCCAAGCGTCGCTTCAAACAGTGGCGCCCAGGCTTTTGCCGGAGAATTCCCCGATACAACGGGAAATATCTCGATCCCATTTGCCAGCGCTAACCCTGCGCCTTGGCGTGCATTGAAGCTGGATCATACGGCTGCTGGGATTCCGGCAATCGCTTATACCGATTATTCGGAAACCGGCGGTTTGGCTGGAAATTTGGGAAAATTGAAGTTTGCAGTGCGCAACGGTTCTTCGGCCGGTGACGCGTGGACAACCACCACGGTTGCTTCGTCAGGGCAGAAGATTCTTCCTTATCTTCATTATGCTCCAACCGAAAACCGTCCTTACATTGCGGCTTTCGATGCGTCGGTGAACCAGTTTGTTTTGTACAAAGGCAGCGCGGTGGATGGTGGAACCTTCACGGGCTATTCTTTCCCAAGTTTAGGAACACTGACCGCAGCGACTAACCCGATTTCAAACGAAGCTTGCTTGGCGCATTACACCAGCGGCGGCGTGGAATACATCGTTATGGTCGCCTTGGTGGGAAGTGTGACCACACCAGCGACTTACTCGCAGAAGATCGTTTCGGCGCAGTTTAATACGGCGACCAACACTTTTGGCGCCCTTTCAACGACTCCGGCTTCCATGACTAACGCCAACGGCGGCTATGGACTGAGCTGTATTTCCGATTCTAGCGGAAACATCGGTGTGGCGTATGTCGATCAAACAGCTACGGTCGCAAACGGTTCAGTTCGTTATGTTTCAAGTTCGGATGGTGGAGTGAACTGGGGAACTCCGTTGAACGTCGGATCAACCGGCGCAGGCACGGGGGCTTCGTTGACCCTTCACCCAACGACTGAAAAACCGGCGCTTTCGTACTATCAGACTGCCACCGGAAACGTCTTCTTTGCATCATGTAGTGGAACGGTTGCGACTTGCGGTACCAGCGGCTGGTCAGAAACGACGGCTTCTGCCGCAGTTGGAACCCAAAGCGCGATTGCAACTTCGAACGCTGTGACCGTTCAGGCGCTTCGCGCAGTACCGGTTTATTCAAGCTCGGGTGATCGTTATGTGATCTATTCGGCGGGACCTGCGGCCGGAGCAAACGCTCACTTGATGTACACCAAGTACAACTCGACCTTCTTAAGCTTTGATCTTCCTGCGATCTTGACCCGCGGGAACAATATTGCAAGTGCCGTCGCGTTTACGCCGACGTATTCGGTTCCGATGATGCCGGATGCTCAGCGTAGCAGTACGGGTAGTTTGTCGGTCGCATACATTGCACCCGGAAACTATTTGGGCGTCACGACTTGCGGCGATTGATGCTTATTCAAAGTTCACGATGACGGCCCGGTGGTCTGAAACCCACCAGTTCCATTTCGTGTACCTAAAGACGTCGACTCCCCAGGAAGTCGCACGCCAGGGAAATCCCGGAGATTTCATGACGTGATCAATTCGACAATCTGGAAAAACGGCTCCTTTTTCGTCTCCGCAAGCGTCATTTGGGTCATAGGGCTTGTTTGAAAAATAGGTCACCTGGCTTACGTCATGAAAGCTGTCGGTCATGCCCGTGCTTTTCAAATTCGCGTAGCCTTCCATCGAGGGGTTCAGATTACTGTCTCCGGCAAAAAGGACTGGGATTCCCGCGTCGCGAAATGCTGCTTTGAAAAATTCAGCCGCGTACAAAGATGCGGGGGCCTTATTCGCGCCGTGATTGTCAAAGTGGGTTCCTGCAAATAGGAAGCTTTGTCCATTCGTGCGGTCCTTTACGAAGACCCACTGAAAGCGCCTTGGAATTCCAAGTTTTCCCCAACCAAAGCTAAACTTCGGCAGTTTCTTTCCAAGCCAAACTCCGCCCGGATTCGCGGCTGTGAAGCGTTCCTTTTTTACAAAAAGCGCTGGGTCGGCCCACTTTAGCCCGCGGTCGTGGGAAAAAATCTCGTAGCGATTGCCCAACATCTTGTTCATCTTCTTCAGCTGCCCGGCGGTACCGACTTCTTGAAAGCTGATCAGATCAGGGTCGTGTCGTTTGACTGTGTCTATGATGTTTGCAAGGCGCTCTTTGAATTTTCCGTATTCTTTTCGCTTTTTGCACATTCTGCACATGACATTGAAGTTCATGACTTTCAGGCCGGCCTCGGCCCGCTCAAGCCCAATGAAACTAAGTGCACTGAATGCAAAAACAAATGTGATTAAAGTAGAACACCGGCGGACATAGCGGCGAAAATCATCCATGATTCTTCTCCCAGCAAAGGTTGTCACAAGAAGTTTGCCAGATTTTGCGGATGGGCAAAGAAGTTCTCGTGCGACGTTTTTTTGACGCTTCAGATTCGACTCAGCTCAAAAGAAACGGATGTACAGGCCATCGATCTCTTTGACACCCGGGTTAAAGGGCCAGAAACTGGGCGCATGAACACATCAAAAGTATTGTGGACCTTCGGCTGCTTCAGCGTGTTTATTCTTTCTCAAGAAGTTTGGGGATCTTCGGTATTGGATCGAAAGCACATTCAAGTGACGGGTTCGTGCACCAGCCAAGTGGTTCCTGATCGTGCGTCGACTGTTTTGTCTTCCGAATTCAAAGAAAAGGACGTGGCTACCGCGACTCGCAAAGCTTCTGAAACCTACGAACGGATTCGCGAAGCCGTCAGGAAACTTGGGTTGAAAGATTTGCAGATGACGACACATCATTACCAGGTGTCGGAATGGACCGAATGGCACAAGGACACGCAAAAGCTTTTGGGCTATCAAGTCAGTATTGGTCTAAAGGTTTCGACTTCTGAAATTTCTCGGATGGGAGAAATCTTCGCGATCGCAGGCGCCGAGAAAATCAAAGACATCGGAAGTCTCGCGCTTTTTTTGTCTCACGAAAAGCGCGATGCGGAACAATTGGATTGCCTTAAAAAAGCGGCTGCAGATTCAAGATTGAAAGCCGAAAGGCTGGCATTGGGTCTAGGTGTTGGCTTGGGTTCGGTACTTCAAATTCAAGAACAGTACACCAATATGGCCCAGCCTGAAGCTATGGCGATGGCGGATGCAAGCGGTGGCTTTCGCGGAAAAAGGGCCGGAAACCCAATTGGAATCGAAGCGGGTGTCATTCACCTAAGCGTTTCGGTTTCGTCTTGGTTTGAAGTCAGATAGCCAAGCCCAGCTTTTCCATGAAAAATTGCAGTTCCATGGCTGATTCAAGCTTTCTGTAGCCAGGATCCGTTCGGCCATGCCCGCCTACTGCGCTTTCGTAAAAAATGGATTCGCTTCCCAGTTCCATCAATTTCGCATGAGCCTTTCGCATATGGGAAGGATGCACGCGATCGTCGTTTGTGGCGGTGGTCATCAGAACGGGTGGATAGGTTTTTCCGGGAACCAAGTTCAAATAGGGCGAATACGATTGAATGTACGCAAGTTCTTTGGGATCCGCGGGGTCGCCAAATTCGGCGATCCAGGATGGCCCGGCGTCGGCCATTTGTGTGTATCGAACCATGTCAAATAGCCCATGTTTAATCACCACTGCAGAAAACAGATCCGAACGATTCGTCATGGATACACCCATCAGAATGCCTCCGTTACTGTCTCCGCGAGCTCCCAGTTGCTTTGAAGTTGTAGCGCCTTTGGCAATTAGGTCTTCGGCAACCGCAAAAAAATCATCAAAGTTATTCCAGCGCTTCATTCGGATGCCGTCTTGATGCCAGGGCTCGCCGTATTCGCCTCCGCCTCGGATACCGGCCAAAACAAACGCGCCTCCGCGAGAAACGAATGATTTTAGGTAAAACGGAAACCAAGTGTTCAGCGTATCTGCGTGCACGACTGAACCAAATCCGCCATATCCGTACATGACCGTAGGAACCGCTTTTCCGATGTCCGCTTTTCTTCGAATCAGGAAATACGGCACCCATGTACCATCTTTGGATTTGGCCTTGAATTGTTCGACCGACATTAAGGATGGATCGGCGTGGGGAGTGTCCTTTGCAACTAAGGTCAACACGGGCTTTCCGGATTTGATTTCGGCTCGGTAATATTGATCGGCTTCAAGGATTGTAGAATGCCGAATCATGACCTGGTCTCCGAAGGCGTCTCCGGCTTTCATGCCCACGACGCCAAACTTCGGCATGTTGATGATATTCAACTGCCAGCTGCCGGAAACTTTTTGAAGCGTCGCGAGCTTTCCGTGAACATCGTCAAAAAAGCTGATCCAAAGGCGATCCTGGGTTGCAGCTTGAAGGACGTATCGAGGGTAAAGGGATGGGTCTAAAAAATAGGCCAGGCTTGGGGAAGATCCTTCAGTCAATGGGATCTCGACATAGCTTCCCGTTTTTAAGACAGTTCCCCCGACGGACTCGTCTGCCGTCATGTATCCGATCAAGGTGTCGCCTACTGCATTGAAGTCCAAGACGCTTTTGGGAAATGCGATCGGGAAGGTGCGAAAGCCTTGCGGGTCTGAAACCGTTCCATAGATCTCCGTTTTCCAAAGGGTTTGGAATACTCGAATCAAAACAGTTGAAACCTTCGACGTGACAATGGGCTTGAATTCAAGCCCCACATAGTTCTTTGGAACTTCAAACACGATCGGGGCGTTTGCAATCGGGTCTGATCGCTTCCAAAGGCGGACCTGGCGCGCATATCCAGAAGTCGTAACCGAACTTGCGCCAAGATCGGCCCCAACCAAGATCGTGTCGGCGTCGAACCAAGCAAAAGTGCTTTTTCCTAGTGGAAGCTCAAAGCCTCCGGACACGAAGTTTTGAATTGTTCGGTCGTATTCTCGCATCACGATCTTGTCGCTACCGCTGACCGAAAAAGAAATCAGGCATCGGACTTGGTCGGGAAGAAAACAATTTCGGTCCCGATACTTGAATCCGGGTCCAATCAGATTCTCTAAAGCCGAAATATTCAGGAACTCTTCCCAGTCTTTTTCGGGTGCTGCAAATCGATCCGCGTCGATTCGCTTCAAGATTCGATTAAAGTTAGCGTAAATTTTCCCTTGAATGATGTTCGAATAGGCTAGCGTGCCACCTGACCTAAGCGAATCGGAAACTTCTTGTTCAAGAAGTGACTTACCGGGGCCAGCGTTAAACCAAGCCAGGGATGTTTGATTCTGAGCCTGAACCCAAGTCTGAGTGGATTTTTGAAAATTATCTTCAAGCGTTTCGTAAATATTGGCCGCCGCAAACGCTCCGACGGAAAAAAAAGAAATTCCAAAAGCCAAGCGGCCGAACCCAGAGAAATTCATGATGTGCATGGAGAATCTGAATCGCACAAGTTGTGCCAGTTCTAACCCCTTTAGTTTTGAGATCACAGGCCTTGGGGCCGATTTGATCCTAGCGACGGGGTCAATTTGTTTTTCAAGTGGTGGCTCGGGGCAGGATCGAACTGCCGACCTCCGCGTTATGAATGCGGCGCTCTAACCATCTGAGCTACCGAGCCAAAGAATTGAAGGGTAGAGAAGTCCTTACCGCGGGAAAGCAACACGTTCAACCTCTTGTTGAGGCTGATTTACTCTCGACAGGTGAGCTTCGTTCTGTCTACCGTTACGGCTGTGAAAAGAACCCAGGGAAGCCACATCGGCGGTCAATTAATCCGAAAGATCTTTGCAACTTCGAAACGGTTTAATGCCGTTGACTACCTTCAGGTTTCCGAAACTTCGGATATCCTTATCGCTTTTTCAGGCGGCCAGGATTCGACGGCCCTAGCGCATTTGCTGGCTCATCAGGCCGGCAAGAAGGGGGCTGCTCTGCGGAAAAGGCTGGTTTTGGCTCACGTGAATCATGGTTGGCGGGGGGCTGATTCCGATGCCGACGAAGCGTGGGCAAAGGCTACTGCCAAGGCTTGGGGAGTTCGCTTGATCAGTCATCGATTGAAAGCAAAGGCTAGGGCAGGCGAATCCAAAGAAGCGGTGGCCCACCATCAGCGAAGGCAGATTTTTGATCATTGGCTTTCGGATCGGAATGGGGCTTGGTTACTCACAGCCCATCACCAAAATGATTTAGCGGAAACTATTTTTTGGCGAATGACTCGGGGTGAACACGCCCAGATGCCAGAAGGAATTCGTTTTCAAGAAGGGCGAATTCTTCGCCCGTTTTTGGAAGTTTCAAAAGATCAAATTATTCAGTACTTGCATGAAGTTAAGCAAGACTATCGCGAAGACGCGACGAACCGCGACTTGGCCTTTCAACGGAATCGAATTCGGCATGAAATTCTTCCCGCGATCGAACAAAAATTTCCCGCGTTTTCTGAACAGCTTGCGCGGGTGGCTTTACAGGCTCAAGATCGTGCCCATCATGAAAGCAGGTCCGAAGAGGTTTCGGGCGAAGACTTTCCTTGGTCCCTGCTTGAACGCAAGGAAGGGCTTCAAATTCGACGTGGCCAAAGGCAATCGGTCCAAAGGATTCGTTCTCGACCGAAGGATGGAAAAGGACATCGGCGCCTTCAGCTTTCCGGGGGCTGGCATTTAAAGCAAGATCAGATCGATTCAGGCGAACTAGAGCGCTGGGTGTTAACGCGTTCTCAAGTCCGTTAAAAGCGAAGTGATTTGCGAAATATTTTCAACATGCTAGCCTAATTCTATGACGTGGCAAGGAGCCATAGTCTGCAGAGAAGAAGGAGTTTCATGAAGGCTTCCCATAAAACAGTCGCACTTTGGTTTGTATTGATTTTGCTTTTCGCGATGCTGTACCGCGTATTTGATCCAGGCAATCGCAACCGACGCGACATTAAATTCAGCGAATTTGTCCAAATGGTGAAAGAGGGCAAAGTGTCCGAGGTGACCTTTAAAGAAGGAAACACCATCGTGGGTACTTTGAAAGAACCGGGCGCCGATGGACGTAAACAGTTCGAAACCATTGGCGATACTTCGAACTCGAAAGTTTTCGATATTCTGGAAAAGAACAACATCGTTCCGAATTACGAACGCGCGGAACGCACACCGGTTTGGCAACAAGTCGCCATTTCGTGGCTGCCGATGGTCCTGATTTTCGGCCTTTTCTTTATGTTCATGCGCCAGCTTCAGTCGGGCGGTGGAAAGGCGATGTCGTTTGGCAAAAGCAAGGCAAGGCTTTTGACCGAATCCAACAATCGAATCACCTTTAAGGACGTTGCAGGCGCAGACGAAGCGAAACAAGAACTTGAAGAAGTGGTTTCATTTCTGAAAGATCCCAAAAAATTTACCCGGTTGGGTGGAAGAATTCCAAAAGGTGTCCTTTTGATGGGATCACCTGGAACTGGGAAAACGCTTTTGGCCAAGGCCATCGCCGGCGAAGCCGGTGTGCCGTTTTTCTCGATCTCGGGATCTGACTTCGTTGAAATGTTCGTCGGGGTGGGCGCATCCCGCGTCCGCGATCTTTTCGAACAAGGCAAGAAACATGCTCCTTGTATCATCTTCATCGATGAAATCGATGCGGTCGGACGTCATCGCGGTGCCGGACTTGGCGGCGGTCACGACGAACGCGAACAAACCTTGAACCAGTTGCTGGTCGAAATGGACGGCTTCGAATCCAACGAAGGCGTGATCTTGATCGCAGCAACCAACCGTCCTGACGTTTTGGACCCAGCGCTGCAGCGGCCAGGTCGTTTCGACCGTCGTGTGGTGGTTTCGCCTCCGGATATCAAGGGCCGTGAAGCGATCCTGAAAGTTCACACTCGTAAGACGCCAATGGCGGCAACCGTTGAACTTCAAGTTATTGCTCGCGGAACGCCTGGCTTTTCGGGTGCTGATCTTGAAAACCTAGTCAACGAAGCCGCGCTTTTGGCTGCACGTGCTGACAAAAAGTACCTTGAAATGTCGGATTTCGAAGCCGCCAAGGACAAGGTCCTGATGGGCGTCGAAAGAAAGAGCATGGTTCTGACGGACAAGGAAAAGCGGACGACTGCGTACCACGAAGCGGGTCACGCACTGGTCGGTAAGTTCCTTCCGGATACAGATCCAATTCATAAAGTGACGATCATCCCTCGTGGGATGGCTTTAGGCGTGACGATGACCCTTCCAAGGGAAGATCGTGTGAACCTGACCAAGGAAAAGGCTGAAAACAGCATTGCTTTTCTGATGGGAGGGCGTGTCGCCGAAGAAATCGTTCTGAAACAAAAGACCACGGGTGCGGGCAACGATATTGAGCGCGCAACGGATCTTGCTCACCGAATGGTTTGCGAATGGGGAATGAGCGAAGTTCTTGGGCCAATGACTTTTGGCCGCAAAGAAGAAGCCATTTTCCTGGGTCGAGAAATTGCTCAGAACCGAGATTTTTCGGAATCGACTGCGCAGGCAATCGACCGCGAAATTCGGGAAATTGTGGATCGCAATTACAAGCGCGCCCACGAGATCCTGAACGACAAGCTTGATATCTTGCATGACCTGGCGAAGGCTCTTCTTGAGTTCGAAACTTTGGACGGCGAAGAAGTCGATCAGATCGTGAAAGGTCAAAAGATCGTGCGCGTGAAGACCGACACCAACACCCCGAATGCAACGGCCCCCGCGACAGAAGCGTCGACGGCAGATGCATCGAAGGATCCAGCAAAGTCGGGTCGAGGCGGAGCTTCTCCGGCACCGCTTCCGGTCTAAGAAAGTCTAAGTCATAACGATACGCACAATTCAGGCCCAGATTCGAAAAAATCCTTTCGAATCTGGGCTTTGTGTTTAGACTAAGACGTACAGTGACCGACTTTTTTGGGAACCTTTTATCCAGCTTCCGCTGGTTTGATTTGGTCGATGTCGCCATCGTTGCGTTCATCGTCTACCGCGTTCTGCTTTTGATTAAAGGCACTCGCGCCATGCAGATGCTCACGGGTTTGGGCATTCTGGGTATTGGTTTCTTTTTGTCATCGACCTTTGGTCTATTCACCACCCATTGGCTTTTGTCGTATTTCTTCGACTACCTGATTTTGATCGTGATCGTTTTGTTCCAGGACGATCTTCGTCGCGCGCTGACCCACGTAGGGAAGAATCCTTTTTTCTCGGGCGCGTCCGCCGAAGAAGAACGCGAAATGGTCGACGAAATCGCGCGCGCCGCGAATCGCCTAGCGAAAGAACGCATTGGTGGTTTAATCGTGCTTGAGCGTGAAACAGGTCTAAAGAACTTCATCGACACGGGTTCGAAACTGGAATCCAAGGTGAAGTCCGAACTGCTGTATTCCATCTTTCACCCCACTTCTCCGATTCACGACGGTGCCGTCATCATCACGGGCGGACGGATTTCAGCGGCAGGTTGTTTTCTTCCACTTTCTAAAGATCCGAACATCGACAAGCGCTATGGAACCCGTCACCGTGCTGCATTGGGGATCACTGAAGATTCCGACGCCATCGTGGTCCTGATTTCTGAAGAAGCGGGTGAAGCGCATTTAGTCAAGAATGGTCGCTTGACCACGAACCTCAGCGAAGAAGAAATTCGACAGACCCTGACCGCGCTATTGGACCTTTCGCGTGGAACGCCTCAGTTGCCCTCAAGAATGCGTGGATGGCTACAGTTGGTAAAGGGGCGCAAGTCAATCTCGCGTATCGATAGGGACGGTCCATGATGAACATGAACTGGTCCTGGATCACGAATAACGTCGCAGTGAAGGCCATTTCGGTCGTGATCGCCATCATCTTATGGTCGGTCGTTTTAGGGTCTAGAAACGTAGAAGCAGTTAAAGAAGTCCCTATTGAAATCTTGACTTCGTCTGACGTGGTTCCTGGTAATGACCCACCGGAACGGGTTTCATTTAAATTAGCGGGTCCGAAGGCCTTCTTGCGGGCAATCATGGATCGCCGTGAAGACCCCATTCGGGTCAATCTTGTGGGTTCAAAGCCAGGAATCGTGAACTACCGGCTTTTTTCCGACAGCATCCGACTTCCGCCTGGGATCAAAGTTTTGTCCATCAGCCCTTCGAACTTTGCGATTCGCCTGGAATACGTGAAAAAGCGCGAAGTCGCCGTGAAGTTAGAAGTTCGCGGAAATCCTCCGGATGGATTTAAGCTCAGCCGGGCCAAGGTCGTGCCTTCGACCGTTCGAATCAAGGGTCCGCAATCTAAGATTGAATCCATCAGCGAACTGGCGACACTTCCTGTGGATCTTTCGGAATCGCGACAATCGTTTGAACGCGAAGTCGCCTTTGAATTAGGTAGCAGCGGGATCAAGGTCGACGGCGATTTTCCAAAAGCGATTGTCGATATCGAAGCCGCAAAACCAAACTTCAAGCTGAAGAATATCGAAGTCCGTGTTTTGACGTCGTTGCCGTACAAGCTCAGCGACAAGACGGTCACGGTTTATATTCACGCAACCGCGAAGGATTTAAAGAATATGGGGAGAGGAACGATTTACGCGTTCGTCGACCTAAGGGGCAGAAGGAAAGGCCGACATCAGGAAGCAGTGAAAGTGAAGCTGCCGGACGGGGTTGGCTTAGTTCGTGTCGAGCCCGAAGAAGTTTCAATCAACTTGGAGTAATCACAATGGGTAAATTATTTGGCACGGACGGAATCCGTGGAATGGCAAACCAGTATCCGATGACCGGCGAAGTCGCGATGGCCGTAGGCCGCGCAGTTGCGCATGTTCTTCAAAATTCACCTGAAATTCAGGGAAAAACTTCGGTTCCGGTTGGCCTAAAGGCCCTGGAATCCAAAAAACCCGTTCGACGATTGAAGATCGTCGTCGGCAAGGACACACGACTTTCCGGATACATGATTGAAAATGCGCTTGCGTCTGGGATCTGTTCCATGGGGGCGGATTGCATTCTGATTGGGCCTGTTCCGACTCCGGGGGTTGCATTTGTCACGCAAAGCATGCGCGCGGATGCAGGCATCATGATTTCTGCGTCGCACAATCCTTTTCATGACAATGGCATCAAGATTTTTTCTGCCAACGGTTACAAACTTCCCGACGAACTTGAAGACCAGATTGAAAAGTTGGTCTTGGGCAATGAAATGGAAAAAGTCCGTCCCACTTCAGATTATGTCGGTAAAGCATTTCGAATCGACGACGTCCACGGGCGTTACATCGTTTTCTTGAAGTCGCTTTTCCCCCAGGATTTAGACCTGATGGGGGTCCGCATCGCGCTGGACTGCGCGAACGGCGCTGCCTACAAGATCGCTCCATTAGTATTTGAAGAACTAGGCGCCGAAGTCATTCGTCGTGGTGTTTCGCCCAATGGCCTTAATATTAACGACAAATGCGGCGCGCTTCACCCGGAAGCGATTGCAGCCGCAGCCGTGGAATTTCGAGCCGATATTGGCATTTCACTAGATGGCGACGGGGATCGTTGTATTTTGTCGGATGAAAATGGCGAAATCGTCGATGGCGACCAGATTATTGGACTTTGTGCGCTTGAAATGAATCGCGAAGGCACGTTGAAGAAAAAGACCGTAGTGACCACGCCGATGTCCAACATGGGTTTGGAAGTCACACTGAAAGAAAACGGAATTCAGATGGTTCGGGCGCAGGTGGGCGACCGTTACGTGGTCGAAACCATGCGAAAGAACGGATACAACCTGGGTGGCGAACAATCCGGACACGTCGTATTCTTGGATCAGTCGACGACTGGCGACGGTATCGTTGCGGCATTAAAAGTCTTGGAATCCATGCGAAGAACTGGAAAAAAGCTCAGCGAACTGAAAAAGCAGATCAAGCTTTTCCCTCAGGTTCGTGAAGACATCAAAGTTTCTAGAAAAGACCCGTTTGATCAGTTCCCAGAAATTAAAAAACTGATTACTGAAGCTGAAAATGAATTGAAAGATCGAGGCCGTGTCTTCGTGCGCTATTCAGGTACTGAATCATTGGCGCGTGTGATGGTTGAAGGCGAAGAACTTTCGAATATTCAAAAGATTGCGAAGCGAATTGCTGGAAGCATTCAGAAACACTTGGGGTAGCGAAAATGTCGCGTTCCGGTTCAAGCTTTCCCGCTGCATCCCGACTGGGTGTGAACATCGATCACGTGGCGACACTTCGTCAGCTTCGGGGAACGCCTTATCCATCCTTGGTTGAAGCCGCGCGAATCGTCGAAACGGCAGGCGGCGAACAGATCACGATTCATCTTCGTGAAGATCGTCGCCATATCCAGGATCAGGACGTCGTTGATTTGCGAAAGTCACTGAAAGTCATGATGAATCTTGAAATGGCAGCGACCGACGCCATGGTGAAAATCGCGACCAAAATCAAGCCAGAATGGGTTTGCCTGGTTCCTGAAAAACGCACCGAAGTGACGACTGAAGGCGGTTTGGACTTAAAAAAGAACCGTTCCCGGATGGCAAAGACGATCGAAAAACTGAAAAAGGCCAAGATCAAAGTCAGCCTTTTCGTCGAACCCACGGTTTCGGTGGTCACCCAAAGTCATGATTTAGGTGCAGATGCGGTTGAATTGCACACAGGGCAGTACTGCCTGGCGACGCAGGGGGCATTGGGAAAAAAGTCAGCATCCCGGGTGAAACCCGAATTTGAAAGAATTGAAAAAGCCGCGCGTCATGGAGTCCAGCTTGGGCTTCATGTTCATGCAGGCCACGGCTTTGACTATGAAAACGTCCGGTCTGTTGCTGCGCTGGAACGATCCGATCGATCGGCCCTGATTGAAGAATTCAATATCGGACATGCCATCGTCTGCCGCGCCGCCCTTGTAGGAATGGAGCGGGCTGTGCGAGAAATGATAGCGTCGATTCGTGCCCCCTAATGACTCGCGTATTTCGGATCGGCCCAGCCGAAATGGGCTTGGCCTGTTAAAAGGAAAACTATGACTCACGTTCCTCAGCCTGTCCTTGGAAATAATACTCATTCGCCCCTGCGAA
Source organism: Bdellovibrionales bacterium (assembly GCA_016786465.1). GTDB lineage: Bacteria > Bdellovibrionota > UBA1018 > UBA1018 > UBA1018 > JAEUWC01. The sequence continues at coordinate 62,602 of JAEUWC010000019.1, forward strand.
TTTGCACAGCCAATGAAATGCGCAATTTGGACGAAGTCGCTGAAAAAGAATTCAAGATTGAACCCAGCAATCTGATGGAAAACGCAGGGCGTGCGGCCGTACAGATTCTTTTGGATCGATTCCCAATGGCGGGGGTGAATAATGAAATTTTGGTTTTTGCCGGAAAAGGGAATAACGCGGGTGATGCTTTTGTTGTTGCCCGCCGGTTGATTTGCTTGGAAAGGCGAGTCCGGGTCTTTCACTTGGAAACAGAAGAAAAGTACACGGGGGCCACGCGCAAAAATTTTGAAATTTTGCGGCATTTGAAAGCAAAAATGGCCTACATCGAACAGGCTACCGATTTGGAATCCTTTTTCCGCAGCAGTTCAGGTCCTTATATTGTCGTCGACGGGATTTTGGGCACGGGTCTCAAGGGTGATCTGGACGGCGTGTTTTTCGACATGGTCGAAGTGATCAATAAGCTCAATGCCCTTGAAGTACTTTCCTTGGATATTCCCACTGGTGTCAGTGGGGATACGGGCCAAATCCACGGCGCCGCGGTCCAAGCCACGGTCACCGTTTCGTTTGGTTTTCCAAAAATTGGGCATTTTCTTCCACCGGGTGCAGGAAAGCGCGGCGAACTTTTCAATGTCGATATTTCATTGCCCCCTCGGTTTCGTCGCGAAGGCGACAAATTTCTTCTGACCCGTTCGCCCTTGATTTCGTTGGTGAAAGAGCGTGATCGATACGGCCACAAGAATTCGTTTGGCCACACGCTTTTGATCGGTGGAAGCAAGGGGCGTATCGGCGCAGTCGCAATGGCCGCGCGCGCCTGCCACAAGATGGGCACAGGCCTGGTAACGGCCGGCACTTGGAATCACTGCTTTGAAACGCTTCAAACGAAGCTTCCCAACGAAACGATGGGATTGTCGCTGGCCGATTATGAAAACGTCAGTCCAGACTTCCTGATGCGCGAATTGACCCATTATTCCAGCGTGGTCATTGGCCCAGGGTTAGGAAAAAAGAAGGAAGCAAAGCGGGTCTTAGAAGAATTGATTCGGCACTACCGCGGGCCTATGGTTCTGGACGCAGACGCATTGAACGTCCTTGCCGAACATCAAATGCATTCGCTTTTAGCAGGACGTCGATCCCCGACCATTTTGACTCCGCATCCGGGTGAAATGGCTCGAATTTTGGGAATCACCCGCGAACAAGTGGTCGCAGATCCCACGGTGGCTTTGCGTGAAGCCGTAAAAAGAACCCATTCGATTGTGTTATTAAAGGGTGCCGCAACTTTGATTTCTTCGCCTGATGATCGAATTTATCTGAATCATTATCCGAACGACGGGATGGCCACAGCCGGAAGCGGAGACGTCCTAGCAGGAATGATTGGCGGTTTAGCAGGGCAGGGAATTGATCCCTTCCAAGCGACTTTGCTGGGGGTCTACCTTCATAGTCTTGCAGGTGACCTGGCTGCCAAGCAGTTTGGACATCGCAGTATGACAGCCCCGGATATCATCGAGAACATTGGTAATGCCTTCAAAGAAATCAAAGGAAGCACAGAATCGGCCGTTCCTGTGGAACACCGAGTCCGATTGCTCTGAAAAACGCCTGACCGAAATTGCCGGAAAGCTGGCCTTGGACCTAAAGCCGTCGGATCGCGTGATCTTGGACGGAGAAATGGGAGCAGGGAAGTCGACTTTTGCGAGGGCACTGCTTCAAGCTTTGGGTTTTGAATTGACGGCTGAAGGTAGCCCTTCATTTGCAATCGCCCACGAATACCAAAGGAAGGATCAAGCTCAGGCGATCCACATGGACTTGTATCGTCTTGAAAGTGAAGAAGACCTATTCGCTGCCGGAACTGAAGAAATGATCTGGAAGTCGAATGCTTGGGTGCTAACTGAATGGCTTTCCAAGTTTCCGACGACCCAAAAACGCCTTTTCGGGTCCAAAAATTTGGGTTTTCGAGTTTGGTGGGTAAAAATTATTTTTTCTGAGAGCCGCTCTGAGAGCCCCGAGACCCGAAATATTCGAATCGAGCGACTTGGGTAACTTACTGAAATACCAGGACTTTTATCTGATCTTGTTTCTCGGAAAAAATCCCATCTGATTCAGAGAACCCATGTGACTTGGTCAGGAATAGTAGTTGACGCACTAGATCCAGCATGATACGCCCCAGTGCAGGAATGTGAGAGGGAAAGGGAAAGAAAACTATGCGTTTAACTTCTAAAGGGCGGTACGCCGTCCGAGCAATTCTGGATCTGACTTTCAATTCGAACGGACGTCCCGTTCGTTTGCAGGAAATTTCCGAGCGTCAAAAAATCTCGCTCCACTACTTGGAGCAACTATTCCGTCGGCTTCGTAAAGGAACCGTCGTGAAGAGCGTCCGCGGCCCTGGTGGCGGCTATGTGCTGTCCCGGTCGATGGATGAAATTTCGATCAAAGACGTTCTTGTCAGCGTTGGCGAAAACATCAACCCAGCTCGTGACCTAGTTGGATCGACCGACATCAAGAGCGACACGGTTGAGTTCCTGTTGACGAAGACCTACTTCGAAAACTTGGGACTGATCATGCAGGAATACCTGACCACGACTTCAGTCGGCGATTTGATTCGCAAGGCTCGTGGAACTCAGGAACTTCCGAAATCGGCATCGAGTCTTCTGGACTCGGCAGGCTTCAGCATCTCAGCACCTTCTTCTCAAGTAACGCCGAATGCAGGAAAACCGCGCGATCTTTCTTGATGTGAACGCGGGCGCTCCGCTTCACCCTGAAGCTCACCGCGCCTTGCTTCCATTAGTCTCTCCATCTTCTGACGATCGGGCACTGGGGAATCCCTCCAGTGCCCATCGGTCAGGCCGTCGCGCTCATTCTTTATTGGACCAAGCCCGGTCCAACATTGCGTTTGCTTTAGGCGCAAAACCTTCGGAAATCATTTTTACTTCCTCCGGATCCGAAGCCATTCAGCTTGGGTCTCGCATCCTATTTGAAAATGCGATTCTTTCGGGAAAGAAACTGCATTGGATCACGACCAAAGTCGAACACAACGCCACGCTTGAACTTTGCGACTGGGTGACTTCAAACGGTGGAAGGGTCGACTTTATTCCGCTTAGGCCAGATGGATCGCCCGACGCTTCTGCCTTGGAAAAATTAGCCACCCCGGAAACGACATTGGTCAGTCTGATTTGGGTTAACAATGAAACAGGGATTATTAGCCCTGTAGAAGACGCATTGAAGATCCTGAAAACCAAAGCAGTGCCGCTATTTTTGGATGGCGCCCAGGCTTGGGGAAAGATTCCATTTAAGCTTTCGAATTACGCCGGTGTCGCGGGCGCCGCATTTTCAGCCCATAAGATTGGTGGCCTAGCAGGGACTGGAATTCTTTGGATTTCACCCAGCGGCGAAATCCAAAAAGCCAAGAAGTGCCTTGAATCTTCCAAGTGTCCCGCCGGCACTGTTTTGGGTCGGCAAGAACGGGGCTTTCGCGGCGGTACGGAAAACCTGGCTGGAATTTTGGCGGCGGGCGGCGCTGCCAAGGCGTTGTACGATTCTATTGAATCGGGCGAATGGTCAAAGAAACAAGAACTTCTTTCTGCCTGTCGCAATCGCCTTCAGGACCGACTGCTACAGGAAATTCCGGGGTCGAAGGTGCAGGGGATCAAGGCACCTCGAAACGCGAATACCTTAAATATTACATTTCCGGGTGGATCCAACTGGGTTGAAAACCTGGATCTGGAAAACATTGCTGTCAGCGCAGGCTCGGCATGTTCTAGTGGCGTGACTCGTCCTTCCCACGTCTTGACTGCCATGGGACTGACCGTCGATCAGGCGTCTGCGACTATTCGAATTTCACTTTCAGACCCCCTTTCTGACGCGGATTTGGAATTTGTGGTGGGTCGAATTGCGAAAGTCTACTCGCGGGTTCGCACTTAGCAGGCTAGACTTAAATCATGGTTTCCTCGTCGCCCACATTTCAAAAGCCCGGGATCAAAGCGCCTGGCCAGAAAGTGCTGGTTGCGTTCAGCGGAAAACTGACCCGGGGCGATAGCCTTTTGGTAGCGGCGCTTTTGAAAAGCCAGGGCTACTGGGTCACTGCGTACCACCTTCGCTACGGAAAATGGGCAGATAGCCCTGAACCCGACTTTCCGAAAATGGAGTGCCTTTCGGAAATACCGCAAGACGCAGTAAAGAAACTTTGCGATGCGCTGGAAATCCCATTGATCGTCGACAATGTTCAGGATGAATTTTCCGAAAAAGTTTTGGATCGGATGATCCACGAAGCGATGGGCAGTCGGCAGGCTAGGCCCTGTGTCTGGTGCCACCAAGAAATTCGATTGCCGCGTCTTTTGAAAAAAGCCGACGAACTTGGAATCGAAAAAGTGGCGACCGGGCATCACGCCCAGATTTCTAGCGATATCACGGGGAAAAGCCATCGTTTGAAGCGATCCGTGAATCGAAATCTGGATCAGACGTCGGAACTTTTTCAACTTTCACAAGTTCAGCTTTCGCGCTTGATTTTGCCCTTGGGTGCAATTGCGCAACCGATGCTCGCCCGGCTTTCTCAAGAACTGAATTTGGGAAAAGTCACAGGCAATCGAGGTGAAAAAGACGCTTCTGCCTATCAAGTCACTCCAGAATGCATGACCGGTGATTCTCGATTCTTTAAATACGTCGAAGGGAAGACGGCTCCTAGTTTAAGGAACCCTGGCGTGATCCGGGGAATCGACGGGTCAGTTTTGGGGGAACATTTCGGAACCTATCAATTCCGCGTGGGTGACCCTTTGCCGGGCGTGATTTTGGTTCAGGGCCAGGCCTTTGTCATTGGAATTGACCATGCCTTGAATGCCGTTTTGGCCGGCCCGATCGAGGCATTGAAAACTTCAGAAATCTTGGTTCAAGACGTGCGATGGGTGGTCCCCGTGGGTGGACTGGGTTCGCAACCTTGTTTGGTTTATTCGCCCCCTACGGGCGCTGACAAGGTGCCCATGGTTCCGCAGCCCGCTGAATTTGTGACGTTTGAAAACGGCGCCGCGCGGGTTTTTCTAAAGACACCCAGCCCAGATTTCACGCCGGGAAGACCTATACTCTTTTACGATGGAGATGAAGTCTTAGGCGGCGGCTTGGTCGACAGAATTCACGGGTTTTGATAGGGGTTTTGGACTTTCTATGAAGTTTGTCGTCAAAACCCTGGGTTGCAAAGCCAATCTTACGGATAGCCAAATGATCGAAGCCGAATTGCTAGGTCGCGGTTGGCGCGCGGCCGCTGAAACTGACGGGCGCACAGAATCGGATGTCGATCTTTGCATCGTGAATTCCTGCACAGTGACGGACGAAGCCGATCGGCAAAGTCGCAAAATGGCTTCGCGACTGGGACGCGATTACCCAAATGCCAAAATCGTGATCACGGGTTGTTCGGCTGAAGTAGACCCTGAACGGCTCAAAAATTCCAAAGGCATTCATTACGTGGTCGGCAACCGCGACAAACCTAAGTTGGTGGATTTGGTTTTAAATACTCCGCAACAAAGGGCCAAAGCAGAAGTCCTAGGTGAAGCGACAGGTTATACAGAAATGCTTTCACGTCACCCGATGGACCGCGAATGGCCGATGCCATCCAGTGATGCGTTACCTGACCCGGAAGAAGGTGCGTCGGCCAGAACCCGGGCTTTCATCAAGATTCAAGACGGATGCAATTCGTTTTGCACCTACTGCGTGATTCCGTATGGACGCGGCCCCAGTCGCAGTCTGAAAATTGAAGAAGTGGTTCAGCAAGTCAAAGGCTTGGTCTTGGCCGGCTACCGCGAAGCCGTGATCACTGGAATCAATATTGGCGACTATGGGATGGATTGGTCCGGATCACTTCAGATTGAAGCCTTGGTACGGGCGATTCTAAAGGAAACCCATTTAGAAAGAATCCGTATCAGTTCGTTAGATCCGACTGAAATTACGCCAGGCTTATTGGCTTTGATGGAAGAAGAACGTCGGCTTTGTCCCCACTTTCATGTTTCGCTGCAAAGCCCTCATTCCAAGATCCTTCGCCTGATGAAGCGAAAGTACGCCTGGGAACAGGTCGAACAGAAACTGGGTCAGATCGAAAAGTTAGGCCGCCGTTTGAAAGAAAAAGGCGTGCCCGGCGGCGTCTTTGTGGGAATGGACCTAATCACGGGTTTTCCCGGCGAAACGGAAGAAGATTTTGAAGCGACCGTCCAGCTTTTGAAGGGGCTGTATTGGTCCAGGCTTCACGTCTTTCCGTACAGCGAAAGGGCAGGAACACCGGCAACCCGTTTGCCAGGAAAAGTCAGCCCCGAAGAAAAGGCCCGTCGTGCAGCGATCCTGCGCCAACTGAGCTTTGAAAGGCTTCAAGCCCATATGGGAACGCCGGATTCCAAGACCTGGGTTTCTGGGGTCCTTTTAGAAGGTCTGGTTCGTGGTCCAGATGGCAGTAAGAACTGGCTTTCTGGCTACAGCCCTAGCTATCAGCGCTTTTTGGTTCCAGCCCGGGCTGATTGGTCAAACCGGGTTGTGAACCTGCGTCCAGAACGGATTTACAGCGATGCTGGCAGCGGCGATGTGTCTTATGTATCTGAAATTCAATAGAATTGACACGCTGTATCACCTAAGCTAGACCCGAGCTTTCGTTATGGGTCTTGAGCAACTACAGGAAAAATTGGGGTACTTTTTTAGCGATCGCGGGATTTTCCTGCAGTCGCTGACCCATACATCGTTCGGCCACGAACACCTTCAAGACAAACCCGTCGCGCTTCGGGACAACGAACGCCTAGAATTCTTGGGCGATGCGATTCTAGACGTCATCGTTTCAGACATTCTTTTGGAAGCGTACCCAAATGCGAACGAAGGTCAGCTTTCCAAAATGCGAGCAGCGATGGTGAATGAAAAGACCCTGGCCATCGTTGCACAAAGTATTGGCCTTCACGAAGTCGTTCGTCTGGGAAAAGGCGAAGTCCAAACCGGGGGAAGCACAAAGCCCTCGATTCTTTCGTCCACCTTGGAAGCCCTGATTGCTGCTATTTATCTGGATGGGGGCTTCAATGCGGTCTATCCCGTTCTTCGGCACCTTTTCGCCCCGCTTTTTCAAGACGATCAGGGCCTGATTTCCTTATACGATCACAAGACCCAGCTTCAGGAACTGGTCCAGGCGCGCCACCGCGTGACGCCGACTTATCACCTGGTTCAAACCAAGGGTCCTGACCACGCGAAAATTTTTGAAGTTGAAGTCAAGATGCAGGGAAAAACTTTGGCTGTCGCATCGGGATCATCAAAAAAAGAAGCAGAACAAAACGCAGCAAGGGTTGCAATCCAGGCATTGGGGTAAAAAAGTAAATGAACACAGAACGTAAAGTCGGCGTCGTCGCAATCGCCGGACGCCCTAATGCAGGAAAAAGCACTTTGCTGAACAAGATCTTGGGTTCGACGCTTTCTATCGTCACGCCCAAGGCTCAGACAACCCGTGAACGCGTTTTAGGAATTCTGACCGAAAAGAAGGGACAGATTCTTTTCGTTGATACCCCCGGCATTCATCACGCAAAAGAAGGCGGAATCAACGAATTCATGATGAAAGAAGTCAAGGGGGCCCTAGAAGGCGTCGACGCCGTTTGGTTCCTTTTGGATCCCGAATCCAAGATTCAAGCCGAAGAAAAAGTGATCGCACTTCTGGCTGGGCTTGGACCGAATGTGCCAGTCTATTTGGTCTTTAACAAAGTCGACCTTTTGAAACGCGGGTCAGACCGCGTGAAAAAACACGCGCTGGAACTTTTGGAACTGGTCGTTAAAAAATCTAAAGAAGCGGGAATTCAGCTGAAGGGTCCTTTTGAAATTTCTGCAAAGACCGGCCGCGGGGTTGAAGACCTTTTAAATCCAACCTGGGAAGAATTGAAAGTAGGTCCGCTTCTTTATTCAGATGAAGAACAACTTTCCGATCGTCCGACTAAGTTTTTTGTCGCTGAAATGATTCGTGAACAGCTTTTTCATTTCTTAGGTGAAGAACTTCCTTATTCCTGCGCGGTCGAAGTTGAAAAGTTTCAAGAAGACGCAAAACCATTGCGTGTGGAAGCCGTGATTCATGTCGAACGTGATTCGCAAAAAGGAATGGTCATCGGCGCCAAGGGCGCGAAGATCAAAGAAATCGGAACCGCGGCCCGTGGACGCATCGAAAAGTTCTTGGGCACCAAAATTTTTCTAGGTCTTCGCGTCGATGTCCTGAAGGACTGGAGCAAAGAAGCGAAGCACCTAAAGGCTTTGGGATACGCGCTGGGCAGCGAGGTTTCACGATGAACCGCTTGCGAATCGTCATCGTCGGGCGCCCAAACGTAGGGAAAAGCAGCCTTTTTAACCGGCTTTTCGGCCGACGCCGTGCACTGGTTCACGACGAACCGGGCGTGACTCGGGATCGATTGGAAGAACAGTTAGAATGGCAACACGGAAAGCAAAACCTGCCAATCACCTTGATCGATACGGGTGGTTTGGGTGGAGAGCGTTTTGCTGAAGAAATTTCGCGGCAGGTGGACATGGCCCTTCGCGAGGCGGATGTTGTCTTGGCACTTTTTGATGCGCAAGCCGGCTATACTCCCGCTGATGAGTCCGTGATTCGGGGGCTTCAGCGTTCGGGATTACTGGGCGGAAAAGGCGAATTGGATCGAAAGGTTCAGTTGATCGGCGTCGTGAACAAGATCGATGATGAAGTTCATGAAAGCCTTTTGAATGACTTTTTTCAAAGCGGGATCGATCCGCTTTTCGGCGTTTCGGCTGAACACAATCGCGGCATCGAAGACTTGAAACTAGAAATCATTCGAGCCGCTGAAGGTTTAGGCAAAATGGTCGCCGACAAGTCTCAGGATTCGGATGAAGACCGTTGGGATGACCAGCCGAACGAAGACGAATCAGAATCTTCTGAACACTTGGACGTGGACGACGACAGCGACTGGGAAGAATCCAATGAGCGTGACGCTGAAGAAGAAAAACGTTTAAAGGAACCTCCGCGGGTCGCGATTGTCGGGCGCCCTAATGCCGGGAAAAGCACTTTGGTGAACACGCTTTTGCGCGAAGAAAGAATGATCGTCAGTCCGGTTGCAGGAACAACTGTCGACGCAGTGGATTCGCCGGCACGGCTAGGGGATTTGGATGTAATCTTGGTGGATACCGCTGGAATTCGCCGAAAAAGCAAAACCGAACGCGGTGTTGAAGTCCTTTCGGTGATTCAAACTCAGAAGGCGCTTGAAAAGTGCGATCTGGCAATTTTGCTTTTGGATGGCGAAGGCGGAATCACTGAACAAGATGAAAAGATCGGCGGCTTGATTGAACAGGTCGGGTGCAGCGTGATCTTGATGGTGAACAAGTGGGATACGCAAAAGGCCAATGAAGACTTTAGCCGTGAACAGGCAGCTGAATTAGTGCGCAAAAAGATGGCTTATTTGCGATATGCACCGCTGCTTTTTGTTTCGGCGAAGTACCGACAGGGCCTGAAAGACTTGGGTGATTTGGTTCAAGAAGTGATGGATCAACGCCGGGTGAAATTGACGACCAAGGAATTTACCGAATGGGTTCGAAAAGAATCTGAAGTTCACAACCCAATGGATGCGCGATTCTATCTTTGCCACCAGGCCAGTCGCTATCCGCCGACTTTTGTTTGTCACGTGAATGACCCAAAGAAGGTTCATTTCAGTTTGAAGCGCCACTTGGTGAACGCGATTCGTGATCGCTGGGGTTTTATGGGAACGCCGATTCGGCTTTTGGTGAAGCCGGGCAAGGACCGAAAGGGCCCTCGCCGAAAAAAGGACAATTTAGGGCGTCCGCTTCATGGACCGGGGTCACCAAACAAACAATAAGCCGGTCACCACCGAATAGAACTGACCGCTTAAGTCACTGACGCCAAAGGTTTGAAAGTCAGGACTTGTCGTGTCGCGAAAACGCGGCAGGTGAAGTTTTCCTTCAAAAGACAAGTAAAGGCGCCTTTTTCTTAAAGCGAATTCTAAACCAGCACCCAGTGCGGGGCCGGGTTGGGTGTCTGGGGCTTCAGATGCTCCGGTTGAAAATGTGAATTCACGCTTCGAATATCCGCCGAAACCCAAAATGAAATAGGGGTTCGCAAAAGCAATGGCCGCTGGAAGATTGGTCGTCGTCAGATAGTACTTCACATCGACGCTGAAGTTTTGGATGGTGACGTCGGTCACGCCGCCTGCCGGAGGTGAAAAACTAAAAGGCATACTGGCAAAACCCAGATCAATGGCGACGTTGAAATCAAACCAGTAATGCGCGCGAAGCTCGAATGAAGGGAATCCTGGCTGATAGGCTTGTCCGCGGTTGCCAGTCGCACCTACGGCACCCGCGCCAATGCTTAAACCAAAAAGGCGTCCGTACATGAAGAACTTGGTGTCTTCCGCTTCTTGTTCTTCGTCATTCGAAAGTTCACCGTATTCGGTGTAAGGCGACGTCGAAAAATCATCTTCTTCGGGATCTTGTGGTGCACCCAACGAATTTGCGCCTCCCGGAGTCGAACCCGAAGCCCCAGGCTGCGCGCCGGGTTGGCTTTGACCTGACGAAGCAGCTGAACCGGCTGCGTTTGGGTCCGCAACAGGATTGGGTGCCATTTGCGCAAGCGCTGCACCCGGAAGCATAGAAATCATAAGGAATGCGGAAATCAGCTTAGAAGTAGAAGCGGATGCCGGCATTGATGAAGCTGATCCCCATGGTTCGTAAGATAAAAGTTCCCGTTAAATTTGAAAAACTTCCGCCAAATTCGGTCGAAAATCCCAAGCTTTCGATTCCAGGAATAAAGAATTCCGCGCCGAAGCCGCCGATGAATTCGGCACCCGAATTTCCCGATGCGGCGACCAGTCCTCCGCCCGCAAGAAAATAGAAATTCAGATTGGTTTCATAAAAAAGATTCTTAAAAATTTTCGCGCCAAAAACAGAATTGCCCGGAGACGTCGTTGCAACCCCGATCACCGCTTCAAGCGCTAGGTCCTTTGTCGCGCCGTATTTTAGCGATAGGGCCGGAACGCCGTTCGTCGCCTGGGTATTGCTGAATTGTGCGTTGTATCCCAAACCTAAACGCCCCTGAAGGTCTTTCGCGGACGCGTTTTCAGCAATGCCGCAAAGTACAAAAAGGATTCCCAAACTTAACGCCGCGAGTCGAGTTCGACGAAGCATCATGTTAAAAAGAGTAAACTTCAAACCAACCTTTGACAATGAAAAGACAAGGAAATTAAGGTGAGTGGACACCTAACTTGGGAAATTCCAAAATGTCGACCACCAGTACACATATTGACCGCAAAGCGTTGAAACAACAGGACGAGTTTTTCAAAAGCACGAAATCGATTTTCGATCATTTGGCTGAAAATTCAAAGGCCGTTGGGATCGCCGGCGCAGGACTTTTGGTCTTAGCTGGCGCTTGGATGGCCTACAGCGCTGTTCAAGAATCCAAAGAAGGAAAAGCGCGCGATGCTTTGTATGTCGCCCGCCAATCGATTGAAAAAGAACTTCAAGTCATCGCGGATCGCGAAAAGCCGACCCAACCGCCTGCGACCAAGGGCAAAGACGGTAAAGAAGTGAAGTCCGAACCCGTGAAGGCGACCTTGGAAGACGTCGCTTACAAAAAACTGGATGTGGCTGCGACTTTTCCGGAATCACAAAAAAAATTGACCGAAGTTTTTGAAAAGCATTCAGGAACCCGTGCCGCATTTGAAGCGCGATTGGCGATGGGGGATCTTTTCTACGATCATGGACAAGCGGAAAACGCGATTGCGCATTACGAAGCTGCTTCGAAAATCGCGCCTAAAGCTTTTGAAAAGGCGATGGCTTTTTACGCTTTGGCTTACGCGAACGAAAATGCCGGAAAGTACGGGGATGCTGCTGCAGCTTTTGACCGTGCGTTATCGCTAGGTGAAACCAGCCTTCGCGCTGAACTTTTGACCGGTTTGGGTCGGGTTCATGGCTTGAATAAGAATGTCGCAGAAGCAAACAAGGCTTTGGATAAAGTGATTTCAGAATTTCCAACGTCGGATCACGCTAAAGCAGCTGAACTTCTGAAGTCCCAATTCGGATCTGGAAAATGACCGCGACCCTACGGGCGTCTTTCTTGATCGCGCTTGCATGGACGGTTCTGGGTTGTTCGGGTCGAAATATTCATTCGGACCTGAAAGACGACACGGCGGTTATGGTTCGAAAGTGGACCTTGCAAACGAATCCTCATCACGAAGCGGGTGACCGAGGAACCGAATATTCCAATGCCGTTTTGGCTGAAAATACACTGATTTTTGGAAGTCGCACGGAAGGTTTGGTAGCGGTTTACCCGAAGATCTTAGAAGTCCGCTGGACTTTGCCGATCAAAGGCGGAGTAGTGAGCCCCATCGTTTTGGATCGGGGATTGGCTTACTTTGGTGGCGGTGATGGGTTTGTTTATGCGGTCACCATTGAAAACGGCCGGGTTGCGTGGCGATACGATGTTCGAAATCCTCATATTTCAAAACCCACCGTCGAAGGCGGGCGCGTTTTCGTTACCACCAGTGAAGACACGGTTTACGCATTTGATGCGGGCACGGGGAAATGGCTTTGGCATTACACGCGCAGGTCCGGTTCGTCGGCGACCATTCTGGGCGCTTCACAACCCACAGTCGATGGAAACGACGTCATCGTCGGCCTAAGCGACGGCTTTTTGGTGGCCTTGAATGTCGATGAAGGCACTTTGAAATGGGAACGAAAACTTCACGCGGGAACGAAGTTCACCGACGTGGATTCGCATCCGGTGGTTTCGGACGGGATGATCTATGTTTCGTCTTATGATGGATCATTGTATGCGCTGAAGCGGCAGGGCGGGCAGGTGGTCTGGAAGTTTGATTCGGGCGCTTCGAAAGCAGTTTTGGTCGAAAAAAATCGGATCTATTTACCTTCGGTCGATGGCTGGGTTTACGCCTTGGATAAGGCAAGCGCGAAAGTCGTTTGGAAGTTTGAACTGGATCGTGGAACGCCGACGGATTTTGCGGCAACTGACAAACAGCTGATCTTTGGTTCTTCCCAGCGTTATTTGTACGTACTTGAAAAGGAAACAGGCAAGGCGACGTATCGCTTTGACGCCAGTTACGAAAGTGGGTTTGCATCGGCGCCCGCATTCGATCCGGCAACGGGTCGATCGTATTTTTTAAGCAGCGGTGGAAACCTGTACGCATTCCAGCTTCGGAAAAAGTCACCGTCAAAACTAGCGGATGGATTCCAGTTCTTCCGGTTTTAAACTTTTCTTAAAAAGGATTTGGTTTGCCTGGAGCGGAATCTGCTTTGGGACGTTGACCATTATTCTGACGTTTCCGGTGATTCTTTGTGTTTCGGTCTTTGGCGAGGTCACTGGGGGTAACCTGGGTTATGTCATCCTGCGTTTTTGGGGACGACTGCACGCGTTCTTATCTGGAATTTGGGTCACCGTGGAATGGACTGCGCCCAAGTACTTGGATGGCCCAGCGATCTACATTGCCAATCATGGTTCGTACCTGGACGTGATTTCCTTGGTGCCGCGGATGCCCGTGCCGTTTCGGCCATTAGGTAAAGTTGAACTGACGAAACTGCCAGTCTTTGGACGAATGTACCGCAGGGTCATGGTGGTCGTTGATCGCGAAAGCCTGGCCAGCCGAAAGGCCAGCGTTGAAAAGTTAAAAGAACTTTTGACGAAGCATCGAATTTCGATCTTGGTTTTCCCAGAAGGAACCATGAATCGAACTCCAGATCTTTTGACGCCGTTTAAAGACGGTGCATTTCGAATCGCTGCAGATACGGGTATTCCGATCATTCCTGTGGGCGTGATCGGAGCGCGCGAAAACATGCCCCGAAGGCCATCGTTTACGATGTCGCCAGGACGTGTTCGGCTGCGTTTTGGAGCACCGATTCAAGTACAAGGGCGGGATCCTAAGGCGTTGAAAGATGAAGCTTATGAACGCCTGAAGGCACTGCTTAGCGTCTGATAATATATATTATGTAATGTTAGGTTTTGATTCTAGGCGTCCGATAAGGACTTCATGTGGAAATCCTTCATGCGTGCCGTTGCAACCCGCCTGGTCTTGGTCTTTACGCTGACCCACTTAGGCGCCCTAGTTCTGACCTACAGCGCTTACCGATCGTCTGGAAGTATTGTTCAGATGGATCCTTGGTTCTGGGGCGGCTTGGCTTTGATCGAAGTGTCGTTTTGGATGACCCTGTACTTTTTATTCGCACCGGTTCGTAAGGTTTTGAACTGGCGCGACTGGCTGGTGAACGATCTTCCATTTTGGTTGTCCCTAATTCCAGCCGTCCTGCCATTGATTCAGATGATCCGGACTGTTTTCGCGGCGCAGACCCCGGCTAAACGCAAAGAAGCTGGCATGAACGCGGCGGTTACGGCTTTTGAAATTGCCGAACGACTTCAGAACCGTCCGCATGGACGAAGGCCCAAGAAGTCCGCGAAAAAATCGGCGGCTTAGTTTAGTCTGGGGTTGTGATCCCAGCACCGAAAGCAAGAATCCTTTGCGTTGGAACAGAATTGACGACTGGCCAGATTCAAAATCTGAACGCGTCGACCCTTTCACAATGGCTGACTGACCTTGGGGTCGAAGTCACTGGCCACGACGTCGTCCCTGATGACCGTAAACTGATTCATCAAGCCCTGGTTCATTCTGAAACCGATAACGATATTTTGATCGTGACTGGCGGACTGGGCCCGACTACCGATGATTTCACGCGCGATGTAATCGCGGACTGGCTGGGCAAACCCTTAAAGTTCAGCGAAGGTTCGTGGAAGTGGATTCAAGAACGCTTGGGAAAAGCCGGGGTCGCCGTTGCCGAATCCAACCGTCAGCAGTGCTATTTTCCGGAAGGATCCGTCGAATTACATAATCCAGAAGGAACCGCGTATGGGTTTCAAGCTTGGAAGAATTCCAGACTTTGGGTCTGGGTTCTTCCCGGACCCCCTGTCGAAATTCGTGCAATCTGGAAAGGAAATCGAATCGGCGAAGTCCTTTCAAAAAAATATCCGCACGCAAAAAGGCCCAGTCTTTTTCGGTGGCAATGTTTGGGGAAAAGCGAATCCGCTTTGGGCGAAATTGTCGAATCCGCGTTGCAAGGCAGCGGCTACACGATCGGATATCGCGCGCATCGCCCCTATATCGAAGTCAAAGTTTGGGTCGAACAACCTGAATCGGATTTACAGTGGGCGAAAAGAAAAGGCGCTTTGGAAGCGGCGATCCAGCCCTGGGTGATCTGTCGCGACGACGAAGATATAGCCGAAAAATTTGTGCAAAGCCGGTTGGGGTTAAAGAATCGAAATGTCCTGATTCATGATTCAGCAACTCAAGGTGTTCTTGCGCAGCGCTTGGGGTCTTTGAATTTAAAGGACACTGACTTCATGAATCGACTTCAAGTCATTTCTCGATTTTCCGGAAGCCAATCGGTTTCGACGCCCGAAGGGTTTATCGAAGTTTGGAAGCTGGATTCTAAAACCGAAAAGGACGGAAGCATTCACTTTCGGTTGGAAGTTTTCTTTGGCCAGGCGACTCAGCCGGCTTGGGTCCATCAAGAAAAGCTTCCTTTCAAGGGCGAAGCTTATTTGGATCGCGCCCGCCGATTCATGGCCGAAAAGTTCCTTTTTTTAGCTTCCCAGGACCACCCTAAAGCGTGAACGTTTGCGAATAGTCCCCTAGCCTGACTCGCATCCAGCGTTGTCCGGTCTTTGAATATTCTTCAGGGCTTGTGAAATGGTAGCGGTAGCGGCTGGCTCGAACCATTCGGGGTGGCGCGGTTCCGAAAGGGTGGCGAATTCCCAATTTTTCTACGTTTGGACTTCCCTGCAGAATCTGGCGAATCAGTTCCTTCAACCAAGGCTGCTGTTCAAACTGACCTAAGGCTGCAAACCACATTTGCCAATCTAGTCTGGGTTGGTATGGGGTCACC
The DNA here is from genome assembly GCA_016786465.1 of Bdellovibrionales bacterium. GTDB lineage: Bacteria > Bdellovibrionota > UBA1018 > UBA1018 > UBA1018 > JAEUWC01. Next base: position 78,499 of record JAEUWC010000019.1, read on the forward strand.
CATCCAAAATTTTCTAAGACAGAATCCAAACGGCCTGGCTTGAAAGAAAAGCTGATTTCCTTCCAGACCTTTCCGTCTTCGCTGCCTTCCAAGATGATTTCGTCGCGGTTTCGGGTCATGACCGCAAAAAGACCAAAAGAATTTCCGATCCAAAAGTGGGTCCCCAAACGAGTCAGAAACGGAACCGTGCTTCCGGTTAAAGTCGATAAGCCTAGAACGACGGTGATCCAGGCGGCGACCTTCGCTGTGCGATTTGAAATTCGATTTTCAGGAAGGCGTGCTTGGATTGCCTTTTGCGCGTCAAGCTTGAACATCTTTTCCAAAATCGTGTCATCCAACAAAAGCAGGCAAAGCAGCAAGGTCAGAAGATTGAAATACCCATAGCTTCCGGTGGCTAGAATCAAGACTTGAAGACCACCGTGAATCCAAAAACCGAATACGCGAAACCGTCTAGGCATCAGTATCAAGAACGCCAAGGCCGTTTCCAAAATCAAAGTCATCGCTGTTGCGAATTGGTGGAAAAAAAGTGGAAGTTGGTAGATCCACCACGCTACGGGTGATGGCAGGGGTTGAGTTTCCCAATGAAATTTCAGCGCTTCCAGCGACGTCCATGCCAAATCCCCGCTACCCATTTTGGAAAGCCCTGATCCCAGCATCAGACGAAAAAGAAGGAAACGAAGTGCGAATAAAACGGTTTCTGATCGCGTTTGAACGAAGAACGCAGAAAGAAAAAGGGTTTCCAAAAGAAGCGATTCCCACTGGTAGCCGGTAAACACCTGCCCCATATTGGTCAGGCTTAAGTAAAGAAAATAAACCGCCCAAATACACGGCGTCGCAAAACGTCTTTGAAAAATAGAAAGGCCCGCTAAAGCAGCAGCAAGGATCCCCTGCCCGACAATCCAGGCCGATCCAGTCGAAATCCAAGCGAAGGTCGGAAAATCCAAAATCAGACTGACCAACGAATCCATCGATCGCATCCCGCCTAAGCGATCCAGGCTGGGCTTCAGTGGCAGTATCCCTAAGTCACCGATCAAAGCTGGAAGTTGCAAGGCCAGTGTCAGTGCGGAAAAACCGGCAAGCCCCATCAGTCCGTAGGAAAAAACGCGGGCCACCCGCGAATACCTTGGCAGGCTGAGGTCGTTTCCGATCAGAATCCAGGCAACCCAAGAAAAGAACTTTCTGTTTTCGGAAACCTTTCGATAGGCCCACTCGGATACCGCTCGAAAAAATGGAAATCGGCGGTAGGCCCATAAGGGAAAACGGTATCGGGGTTGGGTCGCAAGTGCGCTGAAAACGGCTTCTGCCGCGCGGGCTAGAATCCGCCCCTGGGCATCCGTGAAATGGACGGCATTCTCGAAGTCGCCCCGTTGCCCCTTCCAGGACTGATACGGCATATACGCGACTTGATCCCCGGTCATGTCCCTGAGCCTGACCACGCAGCTTCGACAAAAGCCGCAATCGCCATCAAAGATGAGCGTACCCAAACTTGCCATATGACTTGAGTGTACACGTATGCTAGCCAGCTGCGCAGGCATGAAGTTCTGCGTCAAAAAGATTATTCTATTATTACTGGTACTTGGAGGAATGGAATGGGGGTCCCTTCAAGCGGTTTTTGCCAACGAAGACCCCATTGACCTGCCTGACTTGCCCTCTTCCTCTTCTTCTTCTTCTTCAGATCTGGTCATTTTTGAATCGGCTCAATACCAAAGTGCCGTTGCGTCCACACTTCGATCAGATTCTGAAATCTTTGCCTTGATCGATTCCGCGTTTCGTCGATTGGGAATGCCCATTCCAAGTCCGGCAAAAGCCACCGACGTTTCCCCCTTCTTGGGTTCGCCTAGTGCGACGGAACTGAAAACGGTACTTCCCGTTTTTCTTTTAGGAAACGCATTTCGAAATCAGCGTTTTGTCGCTTGGGATCAGGCATGGGTTCAAAGTTATTCTGATGGAATGGGGCGAACGGCCGAATACGACTTTCCGATCAACACTTCGGCGGATCCCACTTTTGCCCGCGAATCCAGAATCGCATCGCTGGTCGCTTCGCGTCCTTTGACGCTTCCGTTGGCAGGTTTTCGAATTGCGATCGATCCCGGGCATATGGGGGGCGATTCTTGGGACAAGATCACCGGAAAGTTCATCAAGGATGCGGCAACCGGTGTGAAACTGAGCGAAGGAGTCATGGCGCTTCAGACTTCCCTTCTTTTGCAAAAGGAATTTGAAGCATTGGGCGCAACTGTTCAGCTGACCCACGACCAGTTTGATGCCGTAACCCCCGTGAAGCTTGAGCACTTAGACTTGAAAGAATACGGGTTCAAGGAACTTCGAAATTCGCAGGCCGATTCGTGGATTGGGGCATTGGCGCAAAAGGCGGGAAGCGAAAAAGAATTGGCCGACCTGATTTCAAAATCGGCTCAGTACAAAAGATTCTTTTCTGAAATCATGCGGGGCACCTATCACACTCAGCGCCTGGACCTTCACGCTAGAAACGAAAAGATTCTGGCATTCGTTCCGGACCTAACCTTGGTCATTCATTATGACGTCGCGGTGACGGCAGCTAACCCCAATGGTCCCAATCGCAAAGGCAAACAAGGTGTAAAGGCCTACATTCCCGGCGCCTTTTCTGAATCAGAAATTTCCACACCTGAACGTCGCGCACATTTTCTTCAGGCGCTTTCTAGAACTTCGTACTTTTCTGAAAATTTAAGGTTCGCAAAGCACCTGACGACTTCCATCGCGTCGAAATTGAAAATCCCTTTTGACTTGGCGACTACGGGGCTTGCGACTTCGCATGGGTCGGGCGTTCAGTCACGCAACCTGACTTTGACCCATCATATGTCACAGACGGTCGGTGCTTTTTTGGAATGCGCCTATTACAACACGACGGATTTTGATCGCTTTGCCAAGGCGGACTATACGCTTTCAATTGGCGGTAGGAAGACGACCTATTCCAAGCGCCTAGTTGAAGTCGTTCAGGCGATTCGCGACGGCGTGTTGAATTACGTTGGATCTTTTTCGGGACCTAGTTTAGTCAAATAGGATGCAACTGATTCTGCTGGTATTGGCCGCCCTTTGGGCACCTGACTGCGTCCACGCTGAAGAATCCGGACTAACCCGAAAAAGCCCGGACTGGATGGTTCGCTACGGCGTAGTTTCAGACGAAGACAAACTATCGGCTTGGCCAGGAACAAAGCTTTTTTCGGTGACCCGTCGAAGCGATTACAAGTGGCAAGCTTGGCAGGTTGAATTGGGCGGTATTTTTGAAAACCGGGCTGGAATGAAGGGCCAGGGCTTTATCAGCTTTGCCGCAGGGATTGAAACCCAGACCCTTCCCTTGCGTTTTTTCTATCTTCCGGGCGTAGCGCTGGTTTCGGCAACCGACCCCAAACTTTCTAGCTTTTGGCAGTTTAGCCATGATCTGGGCTTTTTCTGGCGCGACCATCGCGGAATTGCCATCGGAATGCAGTACCGCCACTTCAGCAATGCGGGACTTCACCTACCCAACGGTGGGAAGAACTTTTTGCAGCTTAGTCTTTCCGTTCCTGCTTCTGAACTTTTTTGATTTCGTTCATCAAGCTTCGGATTCTTGAAGGATCCAAGGGTGCCCCAGCGCGGCCGTTTCTTCGAAGCGTTGATCCCACGATCAGTCCGTCAGAATTTTCTACCATCCACGGTAGGGTTTCGATCGTCGTCCCGCTTCCAATCCAAAGTGGAATTTCGTGCTTAGATGCCGCTTCATAGGCCTTCTTCAAAAAACCCCGTTCCATCGCCCGTCCCGTGGTGGGTCCGGTGACGATGACTCCGTCGGCATGCGCACGAAGCCCTACTTCTTCAACCGCAAGATCCACTTCTGTGACTGAAAGGGTGCGCGCGTGCTTGACCAAAATGTCGGCTAAAATTCGGACATCGGGACAAAATTGATTTCGGTATCGAATCCATTCCGCGGCGCGACCCTGAATCATTCCCTGGTCCGTGGCCGCAACACCCGAAAGGACGTTGACACGAATGAAACTTGCACCGCTGGTCGCTGCAATTGCCAAGGCAGATCGGCAATCATTTCTAAGGACGTTGATCCCAACTGGAATTTTTACGGCGCGAACGACTTCGCGCGCGATCTGCGCCATCGATGCCACGGTTTCAGCAGGAACCGTTTCAGGAAAAAACGGAGCGTCACCAAAATTTTCAAGGATCAGTCCCGAAAAGCCGGCGGCTTCCAGGGTCTTGGCTTCAGTGGTGGCGGTTTTGACGATGGAATCCAAAAGTCGGTTGGCGTTTTTGCCTGTCGCCCCCGGTGACCCCGGAAGCGCCGCTAAGTGAATCACACAGATCCATCGGGGTAACTTTTTCACTTTTTGCCCCGGATGCGGTCCCAAAACCCCGGAGCCGCTTTCTTTGCGTCGCTTCCCAAGACTTGAGCTGCTTCTTCGGCGCTGATTTTTCCTGCGGCCAGTGCTTCTTGAACGATTTTCTTAGCTTCGGCTTCATCGAGGTCGCCAGAAGTCGCCGTTGTCGCAGACGCGCCAACACCTTGGGAAGCCATAAATCCGGCTGCCATCTGCTTCAATTCCGGGGGCAGGAATCTTTCAAATTCCTGGGCTTCACGAGAAACGTCTTTTCCAGCCATTGCCTTTTGCATCAGCGACTGAAGCTTTTGAAGCTGACCGCGCGGAAGGCGCTGCAGTGCGCCCATCATTTGGGTCATCATCGCCGGGTCCATCTTCGAGGGGTCAAAGCCACCCGCTGGTACGCCTGGAATACTGGAATTTGAAGTCTGGGCCGCAGCTGCCGGAGTCGTCAAAACAGGAGGAGCATCAATTCCGTGGCAACGTTTGTACTTTTTTCCGCTGCCGCAATGGCAGGGTTCGTTTCTTTTTAGTTCCATAGGTCAGTTCCATAGCGTTACCCTAGGAAAAAAGGAACCGCAACGTGAACGCCAAATCCAAGAAATCGGACAACACTTCCCTTTTTTCAAGTCTTGCATCCAGTTGTTCGATGACCACCCAAGAACTGACGAAATGGTCCCTGGGTTTTTTCTTGGTCGCGCAGTTTTTATTCCTGCTTTTCATTCAGTTTCCGACCAAGCAAAGCTTTGACGAATTTCATTACGTTCCATCTGCAAAGCAGTTCTTAGAGCTTCGTGAAAATCAAAATTGGGAACACCCCCCGCTTGCCAAGGAATTGATGGCCATTGGGATTGGTCTTTTCGGGGACCGTCCCATCGGCTGGCGCTTCATGAGCACTTTGTTTGGTTCTTTGACCTTAGTCGGGATGTTTTTCTGGGCGCTTGCGCTTTTTCGGGATTCAAAGATCGCGATTTGGACGACTTTTCTGACGTTGGTGAACCAGCTTTTATATGTGCAGGCCCGTATCGGAATGTTGGACACCTTCATGGTTGCGTTCTTGGTTTGGGGATTGGCTGCATTTACTTTTTTGTTTTCCTCAAAGTTTTCGTTTTCCGCACTTCATCGAAGACGAATTTCGGTGTTCATGGGGGCCTGCTTTGGGTTTGCGACCGCGTGCAAATGGTTTGCAGTGGTCCCATGGGTTTTCTGCATCGGACTTTTGGCGTTGGTCTTGCTTTTTGATTCGTGGGGCCTTCAGTTTTCTAAAAATGTCGCCGGATCCAATGAAGACTTTCATGAAGAAATGTACAGCCCGGGACTTTTTTCAGATTTTAGTTTTCGCCAGCTGATTTGGGCCTTTGTCGCGGTTCCGGTTTTGGCTTATTTCGTAACTTTTATTCCTTTTTTCTTTGTCGAACATTCACCGCCTTATGGCTTTTTGGACATTCTGGAAATGCAGCCCAAGATGTTTGATGGGCAGCTTCGTGTGGTGAATTCGCATCCCTACATGTCGGATTGGAAAAGTTGGCCCTGGATGACTCGTCCGATTTGGTACGCGTTTGATAAGGAACTGGATCCTCAATATGTGCGCGGAGTGATCTTGCTAGGGAATCCGATTTTGATGTGGGGCGGACTTTTGGCCATGTTGGGTACCGCGATTTCGTGGCTAAAGACACGTTCACGAGATTCGTTCCTGATCCTGAGTTTTTACCTGGTTTTTGTTTTTTGCTGGGCCGTGATTCCGCGTAAAGTTGCCTTTTATTATTACTACTACCCGGCTGGGATGATTTTGACTTTCGCGTTTGGACACCTGGCCCAACGGTATGAACACAAGATTTCAAAGGGCCAAGCCATCCGCTGGGCGATCGCGGGATCGTGTCTAGGTTTGTTTATTTACTTCTTCCCTGTTTTGTCAGGGATCAAGATTCAGTCTGAAACCTTCAGGCGCTGGATGTGGCTTCAGTCTTGGATCTAAGGGGAAAATAGACCCGAAAGGCGTATTTGCTTTTTAGGCCCAGGCGCTTCTGAATTTCCTGTTCTGAAATGCCATCGCTCATCCAATCCAGAATCACAGCTTGGCGAAAGGTTCGCGAATCAAAGCCCGGAAGAATCGCAGGTTCCAATTGGCGAAATAGAAGTTCGACTGCGCGCGCAGTCAACGGGATCTGGGTAAAGCGGCTTTTCCCATAGGAAAGAAAACAATGGCTTGCGGAAGTGTAGAATTTTTTCAGCCCCTGCACTTCTGAAAAAAGACGATCCGAGATCGCCACCGTGCGCTCTCTTTTCCCCAAAAAGCGAACTGACCCCTTTTTGAAATCTTCGAATCGAAGTTGAACCAATTCACTGACCAAGCATCCCGTTTCGGCCAGGGTTCGTAAAAGCGCTCGATTGCGCCCATGAATGGGTTCGTCGTCGGGCAATGCATCGATTTTCTGCAAAAGTTCGGATCTAGAAATTCGCTTCGGGACCCTTTCCAACTTTCCGGGGGCCGGGATCTGATCTGCTAAATCAAACCCGATCTTGCCTCGGGACTTGAGATACCGCAGCCATTTGCGCAGCGTTAAAACACGCCGGCGGCGGGTGTTGGTCTTTAGGCCCTGTGCTTTTAGATAATCCGAGTACTGGAGCACGTCTTCAGGCAGGATCTGGGTCATCAAAATCCGTTTTGGAGTCAGTGCGTCGATGTAGTTTTGGAATGCTTGCAAGTCGATCCCGTAGTTTCGGATCGTGTGGGACGACTTTCCGGTCCCTTCCAGGTAGCCCATGAAGCTTTTGATGAAATACTGAATCGATTCTGAGTTCATAGTGGAATCAGGGACTTAATTGACTTAGCCCGACCTTAGAATCATACTGTTCGCCTACTTAAACATAAAGGAACTTTCATGATTTCTCGTCATCCATTTTCTGTAGTTCTTGTAGCCTTGTCGGTTGTGCTTTTAGCCCCGGCTTGTAAAAAATCTCAGACCGCAGATTCGGCTGCTTCAGGCGCCACCGTCAGCGGAAACGTCATCAAGATCGGCGAAGTCGGATCGATGACCGGTTCTGAAGCCACCTTCGGAATTTCGACTCATAACGGAATCATGTTGGCTGTGAAGCAATTGAACGCCGCAGGCGGAATCGCCGGAAAGAAAGTTGAAGTCGTATCGTTGGACGATCAAGGCAAGCCCGAAGAAGCCGCAGTGGCGATGAACAAGTTGATCAACCAAGACAAAGTCATTGCGATCTTGGGTGAAGTCGCTAGTTCAAGAAGCTTGGCGATGGCTCCGATTGCACAGACGCACAAGATTCCGATGATTTCGCCATCCAGCACGAATCCAAAAGTTACGGAACAAGGCGACTACATTTTCCGTGTCTGCTTCATCGATCCTTTTCAAGGAACGGTGATGGCGAAGTTTGCATGGGAAAGTTTGAAAGCGAAAAAGGTCGCGATTCTTCGCGACGTGAAAAACGATTACAGCGTTGGTTTGGCCGACTATTTCGCGGAAACCTTCAAAAAACTGGGCGGAGAAATCGTCATCGACCAAAGCTACAGCGCGGGCGACATGGATTTCAAATCGCAGCTGACGGCGATTCGTTCGAAGAATCCAGAAGCCATTTTCGTTCCTGGCTATTACACGGAAGTGGGTTTGATTTCGATTCAAGCTAAAGGATTGGGCCTTACAGCACCTTTGCTAGGTGGTGACGGCTGGGATTCGCCTAAGCTGACGGAAATCGGTGGCGATTCGATCAACGGATCGTATTTCGCCAATCACTATTCGACCGAAGACAATTCTCCTGAAGTTCAGAAGTTCATTAAAGAATACAAAGAAATGTTCGGTGTAGTTCCGGACGGTCTTGCGGCCATGGGATACGACGCTGCGTTGGTATTGTTCGATGCCATGAAGCGTTCGCCCCAGCTGACGACCCCACAGATTCGCGACGCGATTGCAGCGACTCAGAAATTCAAGGCGGTCACCGGATTGATTTCGATGGATGCGAAACGCAATCCCGTGAAATCGGCCGTGGTTCTGAAGATCGAAAAGAAGTCCTTTAAATATCAGACGACGATCAACCCGACATGACGGAACTGATCCAACATCTGATTAACGGGCTTTCTTTAGGAAGCATCTATGCCCTGATTGCCTTGGGGTACACGATGGTCTTTGGCATCCTTCAGCTGATCAACTTCGCCCATGGCGACGTTTACATGCTGGGTGCCTTTATCGGGATGTACTTTGCCAGGGTCACCGGCGCGGCAGAAAATCCTAGTGTTTTCAATCTGTTGGCAACGCTTCTGGTTGCGATGGTGGGCTGTGCTTTGGCGGGATTCTTGATCGAACGATTTGCCTATCGTCCCCTACGTCGTGCTCCAAGAATCAATGTCCTGATTACGGCAGTGGGCGTTTCGCTTTTCTTAGAATTTGCCGGTCAGTTGGGCTTTGGATCGGATCCAAAATTTTTCCCGCAAGTCTACCAACCGACCGTCGACTGGTCGATGGGTGACATCAAGATCAATCCGCTTCAGGTGATCGTTTTTGCCATTTCGATCGTCCTGATGGCGGGACTTCAGTTCCTGATTTTCAAAACCAGAACCGGTCGTGCGATGCGCGCGGCTAGTTTCAATCATGATCTGGCCAGCTTGATGGGAATCCCAACGGATCGTGTGATCTCGCTGACATTCATGGCGGGGTCTGCGCTTGCTGGTGCTGCGGGTGTTTTGGTCGGAATGATTTACCCAAAAATCGAACCCTTGATGGGCGTGATGCCTGGCCTAAAGGCCTTTGTTTCGGCTGTTTTAGGAGGAATTGGCAACATCACCGGCGCAGTGGTGGGTGCGATCACCTTGGGTTTGGCTGAAGAATTTTTGGTGGGTTACTGGGCGCCCACTTTTCGGGATGCGCTGGCGTTTGGACTTTTGATCTTGATTCTGCTTTTCAAACCGACAGGACTTTTCGGGGTCCATAAATCCGAAAAGGTGTAGCGTCGTGATCAAGTCACTGAAATTCTGGATCATTGCTTTAGTCGCGATTTGGATTGGCAATCTTTTCATCGCCGACAACATGAACCCCTACTTCTTTTCCATTCTGATGTACGCGGGCATCAATGTGACCTTGGCAGTTTCACTGAATTTAGTGAACGGTTTCACGGGCCAGTTTTCAATGGGCCACGCCGGATTCATGTCCATCGGTGGATACGTTGCGGCCTATATCAGCACGACCTGGACAGGCACGCACCCCGATTGGATTGCGGACCCATTTTTGTCGAATATCCTGTTTGTTTTCAATATGTTACTGGGTGGATTTGCAGCCGCCGGCGTCGGCTATTTGGTCGGCTTGCCGTCACTGCGCCTGAAGGGTGACTACCTGGCAATTGTTACCTTGGGCTTTGGTGAAATCATCCGCGTCTTTATTCTGAACATCGACGCCATCGGTGGCGCACGCGGGATGCCCAACATTCCTCCGTTCACTTCATTTGGTTGGGTCTTCACGCTTCTTTTGGTGACAGTCTTCACGATCTGGCGCTTGGTTCGTTCGTCTGAAGGCCGTAAGTTCATGTCGGTACGTGAAGACGAAATCGCTGCCGAAGCCATGGGTGTGAACACAACTGCCACGAAAGTGAAGGCGTTTGTGATCGGCGCATTCTTCGCCGGAACTGCCGGAGCTTTGTTTGCCCATTACTTGCGCTACCTGAATCCGCAGACCTTTGACTTCAATCGCAGTTTTGAAGTGATCATCATGGTGGTCTTAGGAGGAATGGGAAGCATTTCAGGGTCTGTTTTTGCGGCTTTTTTCCTAACTTTTGTGCGGGAAGCCTTGCGACCGCTTCAAGAACTGACGCAGTTGGATTTTCGCATGATCATTTATTCATTGATGCTGATCGTGCTGATGCTGACGCGACCCAATGGAATTTTCGGCACACGTGAACTGACCGATGTGATTTCGCTTCTGAAAAAGAAAAGGAGCACATCGTGAGTTCTGGGGAAATTGCACTTCAAGCAAAGAACCTAACGATGCAGTTTGGCGGGCTTCGAGCTGTTTCGGACCTAAGCCTGGATATTCCGAAGGGCTCGATCTTTGGATTGATCGGACCAAACGGCGCGGGCAAAACCACCGCATTCAACATGCTGACAGGCGTTTACACACCGACCGCAGGCGCAGTGGCAAGCTTCGGTCGGGATTTGATTGGCCCGGGCCTGGTTCGTAAACCGTACGAAATCACCCAGTGTGGATTGGCCAGAACCTTTCAAAACATTCGTCTTTTCAAAGATTTATCAGTTTTGGACAATATTCGCGTCAGCCTGGACGGGAACCCCGCTTTTGAAACAGTGTCCCCCCTTTGGGCGGTCCTTCGCACCCAGCGCGCGGTTCGATCCGAAGAAGCCAAGTACAAAAAAGCGATCGAACTTTTGAAAGTCTTTCATCTGGAAGGCCGCGCGGACTGGCAGGCCAAAAATTTACCGTACGGTGATCAACGCCGCTTGGAAATCGCGCGCGCCATGGCGACCGGTGCAAAGGTCTTGTTGCTGGATGAACCGGCAGCCGGAATGAACGGTCAGGAAACTTCCGAATTAATGGCGACCATTCGAAAGATTCGCGACGATCATGGACTAACGATTCTTCTGATTGAACACGACATGAAGCTAGTCATGGGAATCTGCGAACGCATCGCGGTCTTGGATTATGGCGTGAAGATCGCTGAAGGAACCCCATCCGAAATTCAAAAGAACCCGAAAGTCATCGAGGCCTATCTTGGAACTTCTGAAGTTTGAAAACGTCGCCGTCAAGTACGGCGCCATCGAAGCCATCCGAAACGTCAGTTTTACCGTTAAAAAGGGCGAAATTGTGACGTTAATTGGCGCAAATGGTGCTGGAAAAACGACCACGTTGCGCGCGATTTCGGGCTTGGTCCGTCCTTCGCAGGGAAAAATTCTCCATAACGGAACCGACATCACGGGCCTACCTGCGCACCAAATTGTGCGTCGGCGTATTTCGCAGTCGCCCGAAGGTCGTGGGATCTTTCTGAATCTAACCGTAGAAGAAAACCTGGACCTGGGTGCATGGACGGCGCCAGACCCAAAAACTTTGAATCAGGACTTGGAAATGGTTTTCGGACTTTTTCCGCGCTTGAAAGAAAGACGAAAACAAAACGCCGGAACCCTTTCGGGTGGCGAACAGCAGATGCTGGCGATGGGGCGCGCATTAATGGCGCATCCTGACCTTCTGCTTTTGGACGAACCCAGCCTGGGACTAGCACCACAAATCATTCAAAAGATTTTTGAAATCATTCAGACAATTAACAAGCAAGGTGTGACCGTCCTGCTCGTAGAACAAAACGCCCTTCAAGCCCTTCAAATTGCACATCAGGGCGTCATCTTGGAAACAGGATCGGTCGCTGGATCGGGCCCCGCTCGCGAGCTTCTGAAATCCGATCAGGTCAGGAAGGCGTATCTGGGCGAATAGCCCTGTGATGTAGGTGATAAAAAAGAGCTTTTTGTGCTTAGGATATCCGAATTTGTGAATATCCATCACATATCTTCTGGTCTGATCGGCGTTTTTAGCTGAAACTAAACAAGTCAATGAAACGAACCCTTTTCGTTCTTCTGGTCTACTCTTCCCTTGGTTCCTGGTCTCGGGCTGCGGATGCTCCGGCCCCTGCCCCTGCAGTCCCCATCACCGAAGATCTTGTGGCAGACCCGCTCGACACCCCTTCTGCACCCTTGGCGGCCCCTGAACCGGCCGCGCCCATTGAAGAACCGCCAGCCCTAGCCGCCGACCCCGTCCCTGCCGCACGCGAAGTGCCTAGGGTTGAAATCAAAAAGGATCCTGAACCCGAGCCACCAGTTTCTGAAGTCGTGGAATCCGCGCCCTTACCTACAGCGACGACCAGTGGAAGAACCAACCTTTCAACCTGGGAATTTGACCCAGACGTTCCCTTGATTCAGCGGATTCGCCCACAGTGGGGAATTCGAATCGAAGGATCGTCATCGGCCTGGAAAGGGCTGCCGAATTCAAGCATCCGCCAAATCGGTATGGGATTTGAATTTCAACCCCGTGTGTTTCAGAAGGTCGGCGTTTTGGGCCTAGGGGTTGGCTTTGGAATCCTGCCCGTGGTCAGTTCAGGGATGACCTTGAATACCACCCACGTATCCAGCATTGGATCGCTTTGGTACCTTGCCGGGACCCTTCGATATCAGCTGAAAATCGTTCGAAATCAGTGGGTCGTTCCGATGGCTGCGTTTCATTTTGAACGCGCGACCTATAAAACGAAAACGCTGGCATCTGGCGCAACCACCGCAAGCGGACTTTCTTTGGGTGCCCTTTTTCTTTTGAATGCGGTGGATCCTGAAATCGCAGCACAAAGCTTGGCCGAAGCGGGCTTGGTTCGAAGCTACCTTTTTGCAGAATTTCGAATGCTGCGCCCAACAGGTGGCGCATTAAGCTACGAAGATCGCGCGCTGATTGCCGGCATTCGTTTAGAATACGAATAAAATCTTAGTGGTACTTACACAGGAAAAAGGTCACGTCATCGGGCTGTTCCGTGTTTTTGCGATAATCATTGACCTGACCCAACACCTGGTCCACAGCGTCCGAAGCCTTCGTTCCGTTGGAAACTGAACCCAGAATCGACTTAATGAATTGCTTTGAACCCCATGCCACACCTTCAGGGTTCGTCACGTCGGGCACTCCGTCGGTATAGAAAAAGATCGCATCGCCAGGATTCAGCGTCAGCGTGACTTCTTGGTAATCGTAATCCGCTTCTTCACCCAAGCGCGGACTGTTCACTTCGTTCAGCGGTTCTAAGTCCTTTTTCGAGAGCTTTTTAGACGTTTCCCGCAACAAATAAGGGGGGTCATGGCTGGCGTTGGTGTAGATGAATTCACCGGTTTCAATGTCCAAAGATGCGATGAAGAAGGTCATATTCATCTTACCTTTTGAACTGTGGTGAATCGCGTTGTTTAGAAACTTCATCGCAAGCGCAGGCCGCATGTCCGGCAGTTTTTCAATAATTGATGCCGCAGATCGTGCAGCGCTGGTTAAAAGCGCGGCAGGGGCTCCGTGTCCGGTCGCGTCTCCGATCCAAAGAAAGACTTTCTTGCCGATTTTACAATGAAACCACCAGTCGCCACCGCACTCGCTGGCCGGCTGGTAAACCCCGGCAACCGCAACACCGCCTTCTTCAAAGCGGGGTTCAGGAAACAGAGAATCTTGCACCGCTTTCGCAGTTGCCAGTTCGGCTTCCATTCGTGCTTGGTTGGCTGTGGCTTGGATCAATCGAGCCACTTCGGCCGCCATCTTATTGAAGGACTGAGCCAAACTTCCGACTTCGTCGTTTGAATTGACGTTCACCTGAACGTTGAAATCTCCGGATGAAACCTTTTCGGTCGCTGTATAAAGTTGCCGCAAAGTTCGAGTCAAAGTTCCGCTGGCCACAACTGATGTCATCACGGCAAAGGAAATCAGCGCGATGAAGAAGATGATGGATTTCCAAAGCAGGATTTCAACGGCCTTCAGGGCTTCTTTTTTACGAACCAATCCCACAGCCAAGATGTCGCCCAGCCCTACTCGAGAATAGGACGCCAAAAGCTGTTTACCGTCGGAAGCAGTCGCTTCAACAGTCCCGTCGGACACTTTCTTGGACTGCAGATCTTGAAAGAACTTCCAGCTTCCGAATTCAGCAACTTTTTCAGCTTTTTCGTTCGATGGATCAGGTCCGAAAATCACCTGGCCATTCGGCTGAAGCAAAAAGCCCGTATAGGTATTGGCCTGCGCAATCGAGCGGGCCAATGAATCCAAACGCAGCCAAAGAACTGCCGCATGGGTAATCGTTTTGCTGCCGTCCTTGGAATGAAGCTTGATCATCGCAACCAGGTCACGAATCGGCCCCTTGGCTAGGCGAAGCGCAAATCCAGACGACGAAGTCGCTTCCTTCGCCCATTCGCCCACACGAGATTCTTCTTTATAGATCTGATTCAATGCGTCTTGTAGGCCGACGATTTCCTGATTGTTGTTCGCCTTCGTCATTGCGCCCAGCAGTTCGGGCTGACGCCCTTCCTTGACACGGTAAACCTGCATCAAGATGTGCGTGGGTTCTTTGGCGAAGCGCGCTTTGGTCACCGAAAGAAAGCTTCTGGACTGATCATCGAAGTCATCCAGATAGCTGTTCAAAAACTTCATGTGGTTATCGATTTCGATGCGCGAGCGAGAAGCGATCGATCGAACGGCCATGGCAGTGGAATCGAAGACGTAGGCCAGTTTGTCGCTTTCAAATAGCCGAGTCGCAAGGATCAGGTACAGGCCAAGCGAAACAAGTGGCAAAGTCACCAGAAGCGCCAAAAGTTTGTACTTCAAGCTGATTCGACGTTTACCGTCTGAAGTGACTGGAATTTCAGTGTTTCTAGCTTCTGTGGCGCCAGTGGCCTGAGTTTCTACTTTCGTTTCTTCGGTTGGCGAAGAATCTTGCGGTGGAATTTCTGAAGGCGTCTGCGGTTCGGTGACTTGAGTTTCCGGAGTTTCCATTTTGCTTTGTGCCCGCGACGGCTTGTTTCGGTCCGTCCCCAAGAAAGCTTAAGCCCTAAATCACTTCGCAGCTTGGCAAATTGCGAGAAAATTGAATTTAACCACCCCTTTCGTCAATGCCTTGTCGCGACGCAATCCATGTCTAAGATTTAGCCATTTTTTTTTAAGCAATTAAGGAGTGACTGCCGAACAGAAGATGCTGTGACAGGTGTTATTAAAACTTTCATTCAAGATAGACTGGACCGCTGGATCTTCGGGATCGCTCTGCTGCTATTTCTAGCCGCGAGCTACCTGATCCTAGACGATCGCATTTTGTTCCGCGGGGCCGGCAACGCAGGCTTGGGTGAAGCTATTGCTACTTTGTACCGGAAAGACAATGACGTCCGTCGCCGTCTTGAGACCGATGTCGCGTTTATGCCTATCGCAAATTCGGAACCCGTTTTTGCCGGAGACGCTGTTTTCACCGGCACCCGTTCGGAAGCCGACGTCGTTTTCAACGACGGATCCAAAGTCACGATCGAAGCGGGCAGCTTGGTTGTCGTGCAAATGACCAATGACGCCGCAAAGCTGAATATCGAAAAAGGCGCCTTGACCGGTAAGCTTTCGGGCAACAAGGCACTGGCGATCGTGGCGGGCGGTCAGACTTCGACCCTGACCGGTAAGGACGCACAGGTTCAAATCAATGTTGACGGCAAGAACGGAACCCAGATGGCCGTCTTATCCGGAAACGCTGAATTGAAATCGGGTGATCAGAAAATCGAACTAAAAGCCAACCAGTCCACCCAAGTCTTAGCCGGCGGCGCTATCGCCAAACCCGTGACATTTGGCCTAGAACTTTTGAATCCACGCCCCGACGAATCCATCTGGAAAGAAGGCGATAAACCGATCGTCTTTCAATGGGCGACTCGCGAAGCCCTAAAAGACGCCGAATATAAGATCGAAGTTTCAAAAGAACGGGATTTCAAAAAAATCGAATTTGAAAAGACTACTTCGAAGACTGAACTTGAAGTCGGAAGTCTTCCGGCAGAAGGATCCTTCTACTGGAGAATCACCGCCTACGAATCCAGTAAGGAAGTTGCACGCAGTCTTTCTCAAAAGATTCTTCTAAACGAAGATCATGCCCCAAAGGTATTGACCCCTGCAGATGATGCGGAGGTAACTTACGCGCAGAACGTCAATTCAGAAGTCGGCCAAGGTACCGAGGTTGCTTTCAAGTGGACCACCTTTAAGGATTCGGAACCCCGGGCTGCGAAATACAGAATTGAAATCTACCGCGACCGCAAGGACGCACTATTCACCCAGTCCGAAACTGTAGAAATGGAATGGAAGTCTCCAAAACTATCTGCCGGAAAATACTATTGGCGCGTTAAAGCCCAAGACAAGGCCCGCCCGCATTCGGCATTCAGCGAAATGCGGACTTTCCAGGTTTCTGAAAAGGCCCCAGGCGCACCGATGGCCCTACTTCCTGAATCTGGCCAAAAGCACTTAAAGAAGTCCAAAGGTTCGGTCGTCCACTTTGAATGGAAGTCTGACGGGTTTGCGGCATCTCAGTATTTGCTTGAGGTTTCTAAAGATAAGTCCTTTGAAAAGTCAGCAGATCTTGTTTTCAGTAAGCGCGTCGAATCAACGACGGTTGAACAAGAAGTCGCCGATCTAGGCGATTACTTCTGGCGAGTTCGCGGAATCGCGTCCGACGGCTCGATGAGTGCGTTCTCGAAACCAAATAAGTTTGTCATCGCACCTTGGGAAGCGCTCGAGGCGCCGACCGCAAGTGAACAAACCATTGAACTTTTCTTGGGTGCAGAAGGTCCTTACATGGCCGAACCCCAGAAGATCAAATGGTCAAAGAACGATGCTGCCCAGAAGTACGAAGTCGAAATCGCAGACCAGCCTGACTTTAAGAATCCCTTGGTCAAAGAAACTTCACCGACACCAATGCTTCCTTGGCCAAGCCAACTTCTTCCAGAAGCGTCGAAATCGGCATATTTCCGCGTTCGTACCCAAGTCACAGCCGAAGACTTCACCGGCTGGAGCAATCCGGTCCTGGTGAAGATCGAAATCGAAAAGGAAGGCCTGAAGGCGCCAAAAGGAATTGCACCGCGGGGTAGCCAAACTTTGGAAATCAACCCCAAGAAGCCTCACCCGCTTTCATTTGAATGGGCCCCGGCAAAGGGTGCGAAAGATTACGACTTCGAAATCGCCAAAGACAACAAGTTCAAAGAAATCGTTCACCAAGGGCGCGTCAAGGGTACGGCGACTCAATGGACCACAAATGATGCGGGCTACTTGTACTGGCGCGTGCGTGCTAGAAACGCCTACACCGAAAGTGAATGGTCCGATAATAATAAGTTTGAACTAGAAATCGCGGCAGAAGCAGTCGACTTGCCAGCGCCGATCCTAGTTGCGCCAGTTGGACGCTATTTCCAAGAAGATGACGATCGCGTTCATTTCAAGTGGGAAGAAGTCGAAGGCGCCCGAACTTACGAAGTCATTCTGATTCGCAAAAAGGGAACCGGAAGCCGTCTACCTGCAAATGTCATCGAACCCCCTTCCGTGCTTCGTTACCGAGTCGACAATTCGTCGGTTCGCTTGGAAGTTCCAAAAGACGGATCGTACACCTGGAAAGTTCGTGCGATGGCAACGGATGGAAAAATTGGATTGATGCCGGTGAACGAAGCGCGGGAACTTGCGTCGCTTCCGCCTACTCCGGTTCCAGCAAACGCGCCGCCGGTCACTGGCGAAAAAGGCGGATTTAGCACTGCAAACTTCGACTTGGTTCGTAACCCCATTGACACCAAACGCCCAGGTTACTTAGCGGCTTCGACGATGATGGCCCCGTATTCTTATCAATTCAACAGCCCCACCTTTAACGGATCGGGAACCGCCGCTTCGACCGCAATCACGGTTCAGGCGTCAGGAGAATATTGGTTCAAACCAAGGTGGGCAATCGGTGGATACGTTGAAAGCACGCTTTTCAATATTGAAACTGAATTTTTTGTCCGAAGCGCGTTCCAAGCCGTCGCAAAATACAGAATTCCAATTGCTCCTGAAAAAGGCCTGCACATTGCGCCTTTCTTAGGGGCTGAAACCCGTCAGTTCTTCCAGATCGTCCCTGTTTCTGCTTCGGCATTTTCAGTCAGTCAGTTCTGGACGTTAGGTCCGGTTGCGGGATTTGACGTGAAGAAATCATTCACGGAAAACCTATCTGCAAGCTTCAAAGCGCAGTACTTCCTACCGACGACTTTAATGGGCAGCGCCGTCAACGGTGCGCGAATTACATCCGATGCCAGCTATCGAAACCTATCGCTTGGATTGCAGGGATTCTATTGGTGGAGTTCGCGCTGGGGTGTAGGCGCCGGAGCCTTTATCGACAACCGATCCATCAGCTTCAATTTACCTAATGGGCAGACGCGCCCAGAGCAAATCATCACCGACGGATCCTATTTCTACGGCAGCGTGATGTACCGCTTCGGACAATAGTAGAATCCTTTAGCTTTCAGATACTTAAACCTGAGGATTCATCAAAAACTTAAAGTAGATTTTAGGAATATCGTCGAATTCGGAAGCACTTCCGCATTTTGGACACTTCTGCCCTGGAATGTTGAAGTTGATCTTACGCAGGTCGGGAACAGTAAACGTTAAAGTGAAGTTGTGTTCTTCAGCTTCACACGAAAAAGGAACCTGCATCGAAACGACTTTTCCTCCTGCCGAGAAATTGAAAACCAGATTCATCTGCTGAACGATCGGAGGAGCGCAGTCGTAGAAAAAAATCGGAACGCGCAGTCCCTGGATCTTTTGAAAGTACTTGATCCAGTTCTTCACTCCGATCGAATTGATCCGGGTGATCTGTCCGCAGTTGACGTGCATTTCGTACGGAGGCGCGGGAAGAGTCCCGATCGCTTTTTCGATATCCGCTTGGTCGTCCACTTGTCCCGCCAACTGAACTACGAACTGCTTGTCTTTTTTTCCTGTCTTCGCGTTGAGCATGAATCATATGGTATCACTTTGGGTTTTGCTGACAAGGAAGCTTCGCTTAGACTATTTCAAGAATGGGAATATTGATTTCCGTGACAGCCCGCCCCGAGGACATCAAGTTCGGTCAGGCCGTTGCTGCTTTAGCAGGAATGGAAGCCGCCCATGTCGATCGAGCAAACGAACTTCGGAAGCTGATCAAGGACAAGAAAGACGTCGTCATTTTCTGGGATGTAGACCATCCGGACGCAATCGAGATCAGCTCGCCGCTGTCGATTTCCAACGTGGGACAGGTTCTCCGGGGGGTCATCGATTCAGCGCGGGTATTTGCGATTTCCACCCAGGCACTGAACCAAACCCCGTTCATCTTCAACATTCCCATCTTTAACCACCACATTTACCGCCAATTTGATGAACCCAGCCCCCTTTTGGTGTCCCTTTTGGTGAAAGCTTGCCGTAACCGCGACCCGTTTGGCCTTCAGAACTACACCCCGAAGGGGACTGAACCGCGAAAAATCGTTTTGAAGAATTCCAAGGAACGCCGGCCCGTTTGCGAAGCCATCGCCAATATTTTGGTGAAAGCCGCTATCCCCGACCAGTTAAACAACCTGGCGACCCAAGCGGTTGACGAAATGCTGATGAATGCGATTTTTGACGCACCGGTCCGAGGAACCGAGACCTATAAGCGAAAATTGGATCGGGCTTCTGAATTCAACCTTGCAGGTCGCGAAACGGTTGAAGTCGAATTTGCCAATGTAACCGGCTATTTCGCCATTTGCGTGCGAGATAGCTTTGGTTCTTTGAAGAAGGACTCGGTTCTTCAATACATTCGTAAGGATTACGAAAAGTCTGAATACAAGGTTTCTGACAAGGATCCGGGCGCCGGACTTGGGGTCTATGGAATGATTCAATCCGGATTGAGCATCGTCTTTTGTTCGCGCCAAAACATTAAGACCGAAGTGATGCTTTTCTTGCCTCAAGTGACAGGAATGAAGGGCTTTCGTAAGGGCTTTCGCTTCTTCAGCTTTATCTGAGCCCAGAACTTGACTGAGTCCATACCCACAGCTATTTTGCCGCTTCCCTTTAAATCGTGAAAATTCGTCCGTGCGAGGATGGTGGAATTGGTAGACACGTACGTTTGAGGGGCGTATGCCGCAAGGCGTGAGGGTTCAAGTCCCTCTCTTCGCACCATTATAAGGACAATGTCGGCACCCGCTGCCACAGCAATAGCCCCGCTTCAGATGATAAGCTGCGGTAAACACGGTAAAATCCCCTTCTAAGTAAAAATCCTCGCCTAGTTTTGGGCGATAGGACTTCTGGCAAGCCCGACAAAGGCCACTTTCGGTCGGATGGGGGCGATCGCCGACATCGAAATCTTTTTCGCAACTGTGACAGATCACAAGCCTAGTTTCCTCGTTAAGGGCTTAGGCCGTCCAGCCGAAAAGTCATCGATATGATTCGATCTCTATTTCTTGCGCTGAGTCTACCGATCTTGATCTTAACCGCCGTCTATCTGATCGAGCGTCCGGGGCTAGAGCACCCCTTTGGAAAAGCAACCGACGCAAAAACGGAAGCGGTCGATGTCGAGGATCTGAAAACAGCTTCGGTTCGCAAGAAAACAAAGAAGCGTCAGGAAGAGCGCGCGGAAACGGTCATCGAAAAGAAGGCTGAAACGCCGGCCCCTGTGTTGAGCGATGCTCAGTACGAAACAAAGGTCGAAGACGCTGGCGAAACGCTTTCGTTAATATCAATGCGTCTTTACGGAACTTCAAAACGCTGGAAAGAAATTGCCGAAACAAACGGCATGCAACCGCCTTATGCCGTCAAAGTCGGGCAGGTCTTGCGCCTAACTTCTGCGCCCACACTGGATGAATTTCAGGGCCGAATTGAAATTTTGAAGCACTATCGAAAAAAGTTCGGATTGGCGCTTGAAGGGGCCGATTACGATCGCGCAGTTCAAACGATGGCGAAATCGTACGGCAAGACGGTCCCAGTCCGTAGGATCGCTTCCACCGCACCCGTCGTGAAAACGCCTGAAATCAAGCCTGAAGCGGTCCTGCCAGTTGCGAAGGCCGAAATTCAGACTGAACCAAAAAAGGCAGATCTTGATGAAGAAAAACGAAAGGTCGACGAAGCTTTCGAAAAAGAAGGCCTGACCTACCTGAAGGAAAAGAAGTGGAAAAACGCGATCGCGCATTTTGCCAAACGAAAAGACGGGTTCCTTAAGGCACCCAATGACAACGAAGTGATTTGGTATTCGGGATCGCTTGCCGAGGTCGTTTTTCAGCGCTTAAATCTGAGGAAAGAAATCGAAGGCAGAAATCCTGCGGAAGCAAAAAAAGAACGCGGAGCCATTCATGGCTGGGTCGCTGAATGGTCAGACCACTTGGTCTGCTTCAACGTCCCTACCGGCGAAAAGCGCAAAGACGGCTTTGGTTACCGCTGCATCGGCGTGAAGTCTGCGAAAAACTAAGCGCGGATCGCGTTTTGAGCATAATCCGCAAGCTTTTGGACTAGCGATTCCTGAAAAGGCGATTCCAGTCCAGCTGACTTAAAGATATCCAGCACACTTTTTTGTCCGCCCAGACGGCAAAGCGCCAAATAGCTGCTTAAAGCTTGGGTTGCGTCCCTTTCTTCAAGCATCGCCAGCTGCATCGCCCCCATTTCAGCGATTCCGTAGTCAATGTAGTAAAACGGCGCTGCATAGATGTGCGACTGCGCGTACCAACGCGCCCACTTCGCTTCAGGAAACTGGCTGAAGTCCCAGCCCGGCTGGAACCTGTCGAAAATCCTGCACCAGGCGTCGTCGCGATCCGACGGTGAAACCTTTGGGTTTTCGTAAACCCAGTGCTGAAATTCGTCGACAACGGCGATGTGGCAAAGAAGTTCCAACGCGTCTTTGAACTTTTCTTTCTTGAACTTGTTTTTCAGATCACCCTTGAAAAACACGTCCATGTGGCGAAGCGAAAGGTATTCCATTCCCATGGAATGAATTTCTGCGGCATCCAGCGTTGGCCAGCGCATTTCTACCCATTCAATTCCCTGCGATTCCCAGGCTTGAAACGCATGTCCCATTTCGTGCATCAATGTTCCCACATCCGAATGGGATCCGGTCGAATTACAGAAAATCGCAACCCGCTTTTCATCAGGAAACGAAGTGCAAAAGGCCCCTGCTCTTTTTCCCGGCCGATTTTCAAGGTCGATCAGGTTTTCCTGGCGCATTTTTCGAAAATGCCCCTGAAGCACGGGTGAAAGACGACCAAAAATTTGATCCGCACAATCCAGCTGCGTCGCAACCGGCGCGGCGTCATCCGGAAAGCGAAGTGACGGAGTAAAAGACGCGTCCCAGGCATGGACTAGCGGGGTTCCCAATTCCTTGGCCTGCGCTTCACGAAGCTTTTTGACCAAAGGGACAATCAACCTTTCTACATTCGAGCGAAACTGCTTGGATTCAGCCTGGCCATAGTCGGTTCGGCTCATTCCTGCATAGCCCAGCTTCAAGTAATTCGAATGGCCTAGGTTTTCCGCCTGTTTTTGACGGTTTTCAACCAGGCGAGCAAAGAAACCGGAAAGTTCGGCGTGGTGGTCCACGAACCACTTTCGATACGCAAAGAAAGAATCCCGCCTTAGGTCAGCGTTTTCGGACGTTCCAAGTGATCGAGCTTTCGTCAAAGTCATCTTTTGACCTTGGACCGTCACTTCGGCGCGGGCGACGAACTGTTCGTACTCTTTCACGATCCCGCCTTCTAGAACGCGAAGATCCACGTTCTTGGGGTCGCTGGTCATCAATTGGACATCGGCTTTCTTAAAAAAGTATTCACCCATTTCGGAAATCAATTCCGAACGAAGCTTTGAAGCCAGAAGTAGACTTCCGATTTCAAAACCCGCCTTCGAAGAAACCGGAATAATTTTTTCCCGAAAATACTTTTCGGCCAAAACAGTGGGTTCGTGTGCGGTGTTCTTCGCCAGTTCGTAACCGACGCGGGCGTATTCGCCAGAAAGGTATGCTTCCCAATCATTCCAGCGCCTGAGTGCTTTTAAAAAAGCTTTTGCGTCTTGTGCCGCTTCGGCGGCCTTGAGTTCAGTCACCGCTTGTCGGTGCGCTCCTTCTACATGGTGGGGTTCTAGTTTCTGCGGGCGATTTGAAAGGTGATAATAGTGAGCCATGATTATTTTCCTGAGTGAAATTGAAGTTCCCAACCCAATTCAGGGGAATAAAAGACAGACGCTTTTCCGAAGGCGGAAAGGCCTTTCATCCAATCTTCTTGTCCCGAAACTTGGGTTACTGATTTTGAAACCGCAGTTGAAATCCGAAGCGTGGGTGAAGGTCCTATAAAGCGAATCTGAAGTTCCGAGGCTTTTGCTTGAGCAGCTTCGTCCCAAACCCAAAACAGTCCTTCGACCATTCGGCCCAACAGTTCGGCAGAATAAAACCGAGCTGGAATCATCGCATGGGCGTCTTCTTGGAACGCTTGAACTGTGATTCCGGCTTCTTTCGAAAATGGCGCTAGAAATGATACAAGATCTTCTAAAAGTTCGGAGACGGGTACGGGGTCTGACCCTTCGCCCGGGTCCTTCAATAGATTTCTTTGGCCCTTGAGCATGGCAGCTGCACGCTGCGTGGCCATCAGAATCCGTTCAAGGGACTTGTCCGCCTTGGCCGACGCTTCCTTTCCTAGGGCATCTTGCAGAATACTGGCAGACCCTTGAATCAGGGTTAAATCATTGTTCAGCTGGTGAACCAGTACGGCTGAATAGCGATCAAGGACTTTCGAACTGCCAAAGTAACTGGGCATAGCCCGATCATACTGGAACCCCGGCGGTTTGAAATGGATAGCCACAGGATTCTCTTGCGATCTCGATGGATTACCTGACATATAACCTATGTTAAAAGCGCAAAACTCTTTCTGGACTCGGCGCATCAAAAACAGGATAACTTCGGCGGGATGAAATCGGGGTTCTACAAAGGCTTGAAAGCCGAAGTATCGGAATATTTAGAAGTTCATGGGATTCGCCCCAAAGCGGATTGGATCCTATGGACGAAGTTCCTTGTGTCTTTGGCCTGCCTGCTTGGGTCCTACTTGGCTTTGATGACTTTGGACTTAAACGCAGCCCAGGCCTGGGTCGTCGGCCTGGTCCTTTCACTTTCTATCTGCTTTTTCTTCGTCAACAGCATGCACGACATGGTTCATGGCGCTTTGACCGAAAATCGCTTCCTTCGTGATGTCTTCCCCTACATTTTGGACTGGATTGGACCCAGCAGCTTCATCTGGAGAAACAAACACAACCGTAGCCACCACTTTCACACGAACCACCCAGGGATCGACAACGACCTAAATGTTTCGATCTTGCTTAGGTTTTCACCCCATCATCCACGAATGGCATTTCACCGATTCCAAGCGTTTTACATCACCTTGGCCTATTGCCTTCAGACCCTTTTTTGGTTTTACGTCACCGACTTTAAAAACATCCTTCGCGGAAAAATCACAAAACAAAAACTTCTAGGACAGACTTCGGCGGAAAACTGGCTTTTCGTTATCAATAAAGGAATTCACATCACTTTAGCTTTGGTAATTCCTAGCCAAGTGCATGGATTCCAATCGGCGGCGTTGGGTTACCTGGTGGTTTATGGCCTAGCTAGCCTGCTTTTGGCGCTGATTTTTCAGGTAGCGCACGTTTTCGAGGGCGCAAAATTTCACACCATTGAACGCTTCGAAGACCAAGATCAATGGGCGAAAAGCCAAATTGAAGGAACCTGCGTCTTCGATCCCGCGTCTAAGTTCGCACTTTGGGTGTACGGGGGTCTAAATCTGCAAGTCGTCCACCACTTATTTCCTGAAATCGCTCACACCCATTACTACAAGATTTTTCCGATTATCCGAAAGCATTGCCAGGAAAACGGGATCGAATTGCATTGCTTCGAAAGTTTTAGTGCCGCCTTGAAGTCCCATTATCGACAACTGCACCGACTGGGAACGGGGCAAGCCAACGGAGACCTTTATGCATAAGGAATGGACTGACTTTAAGAATCTAAAGGCTCCGGGCCGCGGACAAAGCAACGAAGAAGCGCGACTTGCAAGGGTTCAGTTTCTAGAAAAGCTAGGCAAAGCCGTGCCGGTAACAGCAAAATCCGCACTTGGCGCGAAGGATGTCAGAAGCAACATCGAATCCTTTGTGGGTGCGACACAGATCCCCGTGGGCTTGGTGGGTCCGCTGCTTTACCAAAAAGAAGATGGATCACAGGAAGCAGTGTTTAGTTTGGCAGCGACCAGTGAAGGAGCACTGATTGCCAGCATGAATCGCGGGGCTTCGGTGATCAGTTCTTGCGGTGGATTCCGCGCCCATGTCCAAGACCAGAGGATGCTACGTGCGCCGCTATTTTGCTTTGAAGATTTGAGCCAGGCTCGAGTTTTCGCGCAGTGGATTCAGAAACAGAAAGAATTTCTTTCGCAGTACATTCGTCGTTATTCCCGTCACGCCGAACTTCTTGAAATTCGAACCAATATCTTTGGTCGAAATGTCGAAACTAAGTTTTATTACCGAACGGGTGATGCCGCCGGACAAAACCAAACTACCATTTGCACGTGGCACAGTTGCCTTTGGATTGAAAAAGAATTCAATGAAAAGCACGCCTTTCCGATCAAAAGCTTTCTTTTGGAAGGTAACGGAGCATCCGATAAAAAAATCAGCTACGGGACTTCGATTAACGGCCGTGGAATTCATGTCATCGCCGAAGCAATCGTGGACCGCGATGTTTTGAAGGCCAAACTGAAGGTCACGCCAGAAGAAATCATTCACTTCTTTAACATCACCCAGCAAGTTGCGACTTCAGACGGTATGGTGGGCTACAACATCAACGTCGCCAATTCGATTGCAGCCATTTTTGCTGCCACCGGGCAAGACTTGGCCTGTGTCCACGAGTCTGCGGTTGGATTTTTTCAGATCGAAGCCCACCCCCGCGGATTGTATTTCAGCCTCAAGCTTCCGAAACTAGTCATCGGAACTGTGGGCGGCGGAACCGGTCTACCCACGCAGCGGGAAGCTTTAGAAGTCATGGGGTGCGTTGGAAGCGGTAAGGTTTACCGAATGGCGGAAATGATCGCCGGTTTTACACTAGGACTTGAAATATCGACCATGGCAGCAATCGCTTCTGGGCAGTTTGCATTGGCGCATGAACGTCTGGGAAGAAACCGGCCTTTGGATTCAATCAGCCTTCAAGAACTGCAAGACAGTTACTTGGCCGCCCGTCTACCCGAACTTCAACCCCGATTCGTCGATGACTTTGAAGACAAGAACGGGATTATCTTGCAGCTGGCTGATCGCCAAAACTCGAAACACATGGGACTAAGTCTTTGGCGAATCAAGGTCCAGAATCAGAATCGTCTGGCGATCTTGAAAAGTAAGCCGACTCATCCTGAAATTCTAAACGCGATGTATCGACTGACCGGGCTAATTGACCCGGCTTTGGCCAAAAGCTTTTGTCTGTATCAAGGCACCAGTGAATTTGTAGATAGCCACGTTCGGGAAACGGAAATTTATCAGGCCCTATCCAGCGCAAGATTTACAGCGATTCCAGAACTGTTTGGATCGGTGAACGACGCTGAACGCGAAGGTCACATGATTCTGATGGAATACTTAGACGAAAGTCATTTCCGCCTGATGAATTCCGAAGCAACGCCTGAAGCCTGGACACAAACCGATGCCGAAAGATGCATTCGGTCCATTGTTGAAGCCCAAAAACTTTTGCAACCTTCCATGAGCAGCCCCTGGGTTCGACAGTTTCGCTTCGAAAGTTACGGGGACTTCTTTTCAAAAGCGATTGAAACAATGAAACAGGAAACGGGAAATGCAGTTTGGGTTTCGCTTTTTCAAGCTGCCCATCGCTATTTGGAAAAGTTTGAAGCGACCGTCCTGAAAGACGCGCCGCTCAGTGTGGTTCACAACGACTTCAATCCACGAAACGTTGCGGTATCAAAAGCGGATCAGGTCAAGATCTATGACTGGGAACTTTCCGCCATCGACCTTCCCCATCGGGATTTTATCGAATTCGCATGCTTCACCCAGCATCCAGGCATCAACTTTAAGGCCTTGCAGCAAACCTTCGAATCAGCCTTAGGAAATGCAAGCGCATTTCATCCGGATTCCTACAGGTATGCGTTTGCCAAGTTCTTGGTGACTCGGGTCAGCCTTTACGTTTTAGGGAATAGCTTAAGCCGCTACACTTTCTTGAAACCTTTACTTCGCGGAATCCTGCAGATTAATTCCGAGGAAAAGTATTTTGTCTAAACACTTTATACTGACTTACCTTCCGCTGTTGCTGACCAATGTCCTTCACATGTGGATGGTGAAGTGGGACTGGCTTTCGCCCCTAAAGATTCCCGTCAACGAAAGGCTCTTTGGCAAGAACAAGACCTGGCGCGGTATCTTTCTAGTCGCCATCTTGAACCTGCTTTTCTTTTCAGCCGTTGCTTTGGCTTTTGGCTATTGGAACGAACTAAGCCCCGAAGCGCCTGTTCTTGGGCTGTCATTGGGATTGGCCTACAGCCTTTCAGAACTTCCGAATTCTTTTTTAAAGCGTCGCCTAGGTATTGCCCCCGGACAGAAGTCAGGCCCTGGACTTTCCTGGAGCGTTTTTTCTGATCGCGCAGATTCCGCATTGGGCGTTTGCTGGGTTTATTGCTGGATGATGAATCTTGACGTGACCACTGGCGCGATTCTTTTCTTCCCTGCGCTTTTGGTTCACCTTTTCTTTTCCGCAGTTTTGGTTGCTTTGAAGGTCAAGGAACAGATCTGATGCGCTTCCAAAATCTTTCCGAAAAACTAAATGAATCACAAGTCGGCGCCAAGGCGTTTCACCTGTCACGAATGATTCAACTAGGCGTTTCGGTTCCAGAAGGCTTTGTCGTCGCGACCCAGGGAAAGCCGCCTAACGTCAATTCGATGGACGCTTTTAAGACCGAACTACTAAAACGCGCTTCTGAAATTCGGTCTGACCGTCTGATGATTCGAAGTTCGGCTGTCGGAGAAGATTCGGGCGACGCATCCTTTGCCGGACAATTGGATTCGTTTTCGGTCAACAACACCCCGGACGAGATCCTTCAGGGTTTTTTTCGTTGCCTGGAATCATTGAACGGAAAACGTGCTGAAGTTTACGGGCAAAAATCCGGCCGTAAGCTAGACCGAATGGGCGTGATTGTTCAAAGAATGATTTCACCTGACTATGCGGGTGTCTTGTTTACCCGATCACCGCTGAATCCAAAAGAAGCCCTTTTAGAATTCGTCGACGGACATGCTGAAAAGCTGGTTTCAGGGCAAGTCACGCCCGTTTCGGTTTCATTTACCTGGGGTCAGGTTCCCAAAGGACTGCCTTTTGACCCGACATCCCTATTTGAACAAGCCCAGAAGATTCAGGAAAATTCCACAAGCCCACAAGATATCGAGTGGACGGTGGTCAATCAAAAGGCATCCCTGGTTCAGGCGCGCCCGATTACTTCGATTCTGGAAGATCGCAATTGGTCCAATACCAATGTAAACGAAAACTATCCTGATCGTTTAACCCCATTTTTGGCATCACTGGCACGTGAATCCTACTACCACTACTTCAAAAACCTAGCGATTCAGCTGGGCGGATATGATTCCATCCTCGAGACCGAACTTCGATCAATCATAGGAACCTGGGGCTGGAAAATGTACTACAACATGACCAGCATTCACCAAATCTTAGCCCAGTCGCCATTTGCTGGGCTTTTTCGAAAAAGTTTTGACGACTTTGTAGGCTACACAAAGGATTCACCCTCGATCGGTGTGCGCCTTCAAGGCATTCGGAAAAAGCTAGGGTTTGCCTTAAATCTTCTGTTTCAGTTCGTCAGGCTTCCGGCGCGTGTCGCGTGGATCGAAAAGGAAGTTCAAGCCCATTCCCAAGCTGTCGATCAAGCCCGAGATTTGAAGTCACTTTCCAAAGCCTATCACCAGTTCTTGAACCTACGTTTTAATGAATGGCATCGGGCTTCCTTTGCTGATCTTTTTGCGATGATCACCCACGGAATCTTAGGAAAGATCTGTTCGATGGCCGACCCCCAGAAGGCCTCGGGCCTTCAGAATCAACTGATCCAAAGCATTCCAGGCCTGGTCAGCAATCAACCCATTTTCGAAATCCACCGGCTGGCGTCTTTAATCCAAGAAGATCAGGGGGCTGGATCGACATTCGTGGGGGATGCAGAAAATGCCATTTCGTGGATGCACGAAAACCCAGAATCCGAAATCACCCAGGCTTTCGAACGATACCTTTTGAACTGGGGTTTTCGGTGCTCGGGTGAACTGACCTTGACCACGCCCAATTACATTGATGATCCACGCCTTTTGGTTCAAGTGCTTCAGTCTTACTTAAAGTCCAGTCCGCGGGATCCTGAAAGTCTGTTTTTAAAAAAATCCCGTGAACAAAAAGATATTCTGCAAAAAACGCGTGAAAAGCTTGGGTTCCCCTGGGCGACTATCCTGAGCCTAACCGTTCAGGCAACAGCCTACAGTATTTCCTGCCGCGAGCGCGTCCGACTGAAGCAAGCGCAAATGTACCATTCGGCAAAAAGAATTTTGAAAGCATTGGGACAGAAACTAGCCACCCAAGGCAAGCTTGAAAAAGTGGATGACATTTTCTTTCTAGAATACCCAGAAGTTTCTAGAATTTTTTCCGGCGAAGAATTGGATTCAAGCCTGGTCCAAGCCCTAGTCCAAAGCCGGCGAAAGTCCTTTGATCAAGCAAAACCGGCACCTGACGAGTTTTCTACACGCTTAGGCGAGTTCAAAAATGATCCCATTCCTTCATTGACGAAACCGTCCACAACCTTGACGGCAGACGGGAATTTACATGGGTTATCAGCTTGCGGAGGTATCGTTGAAGGCACGATTCGAGTCCTAGAATCGATTCACGAAATACCCAGGATTCAGAAAGGCGACATCTTGGTCACCAAGCAAACGGATCCAGGCTGGATCTGCGCGTTTCCGGTGATTTCAGGCCTAATTGTCGAACGCGGCGGAATGCTTTCGCACGGGGCAATCGTGGCTCGCGAATTCGGAATTCCTGCAGTGGTCGCTGTGGATCAAGCGACTTCGATCCTTAAAGATGGAAGCAAGGTCCGTCTGGATGCGTACCAAGGAAGGATTGAATGCTTGAACTGACCAAAACCTTAGCATTCTATTATCGTGAACGCTTTAGGCCATTTCCTTGGTTGATTCTGCCCTTTGTCTTGTCGGTCCTATTTGTAGGATCTTTGGGCCCCGCGTTTTGGCAGGCGGCGCTTTATTTTGGACTAAGCCTTTTGTTTTTTCGTCTTTTTGATGATCTAGGGACCCATCTTTATGATGGCGCTCGGGGGAAAAAACGAAGCTACCTGAATCGACTTCAACAGCTTGAAGTCGCAGTTTTCTTGCCCTTAGGGCTTCTTTTAAGCGTCACCTTTTTCTGGCTGGGTCTGCCTGGAATCATTTGGATGACATTATTCATTTTGCTGTCAGGCGCCCTTTATCTGGTTGGATCGCCAAAGCGACCCGTACTTTTTGTTTCTATTTTGAAGTACCCGTTTCTGGGCGCCTTGGTTATGGGCGGCTTTGATGCCTGGATTTTGGTCGGGTTTTCCTTGTTTCTGCTTCATGAACTGATTGAAGAAAAGTTTCTGCCCTTTCCTAAAGCCACCGCTTGGTTCGCCTTTATTGTGGTTTTAGGTTCACGTGTATTTTGGAGCCAATTCCGATGACCCCTTCAATGACGACCCAAAAATTCCCAAACAAAACCAACCCTGCGCACTATCACTTTGAAGACGTCGCCTGCTATCAGTGCGGATCCAAGAAAAGTCAGTACTTTCTGACAGGTGAAGAAGACCTTACGGGTAAAGAAGGCTACTTTAATTATGTTCGCTGCGAAAATTGCAATCTAGTCTACCAAAACCCCCGTATCGCCGCTGACCAGATCAAGTCGTTCTATGACAGCGAATACATTGCTCACAGAAAGAAGACGAACTGGGGGATTTTGACTCCGCTTTATGAACGCGCGATGAGCAAGCATGACCGCGATAAAGACGCGCTGGTCAGCCGTTATGTCAAAATTACGTCCGAAACCAAAGTTCTGGACGTTGGATGTGCAGTGGGGACATTTCTTCTTCACCTAAAGAAGAAGTATGGCGCAAAGATCAGCGGTGTCGACTTTAAGGAAGACTTAAGTTTTCCTGGTTTTGAACAGATCGACTTTCATTGCGGGCTTTTCTACGAACAGAAACTTGAACCCGAAAGCTTCGACCTTGTGACCATGTGGCATTTTCTTGAACACTGCTATTCGCCGCCCCAGTCCTTAAAAAAGGCGGCACAAGTCGTCAAAAAAGGCGGGAAAGTCATCATCGAAGTCCCGCGCCTGGATTCATTGACCTACAAAGTGTTTCAAGAAAAATGGCCTGGTGTTCAGGCACCGCAGCATACTGTGCTTTTTGATAAGGAATCCTTGATCTCGATGGCTCAAAAGAACGGCCTAAAAGTAATCGACTACCTTCCTTATGGCGCTTTTCCGGCCTATTTTTACATTTTTGCTGGGACCTATTTCAAAACATTGGGCAAAGGTCTGAACCTAAACCGGGCCATAGCGCCCTACTTCTTGGGCCAGCTTCTTCTTGCACCGCTACTTGCGTTTGAAAAGAAGCTGAATCTTTCGATGCAAACCATCATTTGCGAAAGGACTGAATGAAGATTTTGGTCCTGATCTACCGAAGCTTGATTGCTTACCTAGGAATCACGTTGAATGGCCTGATCGGGTCGATTCTGTATTTGATTTCTTTTGGGCGACTTCGCAGGTGGAACGCCGAAGTCCTGACGCCATTTTTTGGAAAGTGGATCTTAAAGCTGATTGGAATTGAAGCGGTTCTTCCCGATTCGTCTCAGATTCCCGCAGGCCCTGTGATGTACATCTTCAATCACAATTCGTTTTTGGATATTTTTCTTTTACCGATGCTGAAGTTGCCCAATACCGTCCCGCTTCTTTCGACTCGCACCCGGAAGATCATTCCCCTTTACCTGGCGAATCTAGGAATGGGCGCCAAGTTCATTCCATTTAAGGACCGTCCCGAAGCCCGGCTGGGTTTCTTAAAGGCTTTGTCCAAATGGCTAGAACGAAAAGAAGCAAGCCTGGTTTGCGCGCCCGAAGGCGTCCATCGCTTTCGTCACGGCATTGGAAAATTCAATCGTGGAATCTTTCATGCCGCCATGGAAAGTCGAACGACCATTGCTCCACTTTTCTTCAAGATCCCAAAGGAAAGCAATCCGCTTGAAACCCATTCCTTTAGAAATGGGCGTGTGGAAGTCAGTGTTTTACCCCCGATTTCAACGGCAAACTGGACCGTTGAAACCTTGGATGAAGAAATTCAAAGAATCCGAAACATTTACGTTCAGAAGTTCAATCAGGAATTTCAGGCGGGGATTCAATGATTCAAGCCAGTTTTGAAGTTTTCAGGTCTTTTTTCAGGACGCCGGATCCAACACGAACGCTTGAACCCGCAACGTTTACAGTCATGCCTTGGCATCTGGATTTGAATGGTCACGTCAATAATGCGACGTATTTGAACTATTGCAATCAGGCGCGCCTGATTCACCTAGCGGGGCTGGGGCTGGTCAAGCCCATGGTGCAAAATCGCATTGCACCCGTGATTTCAAAGACTGAAATTCAGTATCTTCGATCACTAAAACTTTTTGACCGCTTCACGATCGAAACCCAATTTGAAAATCACGCCTTTGAATCCATTGAAATTTCGCATCGATTTTCAAAAAAGGGAAAAGCAGTCGCCATCGTTCGATCCAAGATCAAACTTTTAAGCCCAGGGGGTCAGGATGAGTCTAGAAAACTCTACCTTCGATACTTCGGCGGCAATTAGTTCACCGACGCGTAGTTTGATTGTCAAAAGCGACTGGGCGGCTGCAAAACGCCTGATTCTGCCTATTGCTTTTGGTGTATTTTGTTTTTTGAATCTTTCATCCGGCTGGATTTTGTACAGCCTGGGTCAAATTTTAGGCGCTGTTTTCTTTGCCCAGTGCTTTATCTTGCTTCATGAATTCGGGCACGATTCATTCTTTAAGACTCGGTATTTGAATACAGTCTTTGGTCAAATCGCGTCCTTTCTAGTCTTCTTGCCCTTTCACAACTGGAAAAAAATTCATGCCCTTCACCACAAGTGGACCGGATGGCGTGACCTTGACCCCACCACGGAAAAGACGTTCGACGGACGTTTTGGAACGATTCAGCGACAGGTGATCCATTTTTGCTGGAAATACCATGTACCCATTTTCACCCTAGGCTACCGATTGGGGATTTATTGGAAACTTGAAAAACTGAAGCGTCACCTTTCGCCGCGCGATTATTTCGCGTGCCAGTTGAACATGGCTGCGATGGTGATCGTTTATATCGGCCTGATCTTTTTTGCGGGCGATACCCTGCTTCGAATCTTGCCGGCTTTGTACTTCAGTTGGGCGATTTGCGACGTGGTGTCATTAAGCCAGCATTCCCATATCGAAATGCCCGTTTCTAACGGCATAGCCGTTCAGCCACTTAAGTACCGAGAACAGGCGCAGTATTCGCGAAGTCTGATTCTTCCTTCCGCAATCGGCGAATACTTCTATTTCAATATGAATTTCCACGAGGCACACCATCATTACCCGGGACTGCCTTGTTACCATCTTCCTAAGGTCCAGGTGCCTTCGAAAAATGCCTACCCATTCTGGCCGTGGCTAAAAAAAGTGAAATCGATGCCCGGTGTGGTCTTCATTTTCACCACATCAAAAGATCGGGACTTTTAGAAATTAAAGGGTGCAGGTCAATTTCAAATCGACGGCCTTGCCGTCTTTGTCTTCGACGCCAGAAGACGACTTAAATGAACCTTCGTACAATGTCGCGACTGAAGTGCTGGTTGTCTTGGTCAGTTCCAACACATCTTGCGAACCGTCAGAGCGGGACCAGGTGACTTTCAGTCCATCTTGAGTGCTTTCAATGGCGTCGGCTTTATCGAAATCTTTCGAAACGACCGAACCCTTTAGCGAAACTTCCGTCATCATTTTTTCTTCGTGAACGGTCACGGATAACGAACCGCAGTCCAACTGGTAGATGGTCTGCGAAGCTTGTCCTGGGCTTTGAAACGCTGCGGAAATAATCATCGGCAAAAAGTAGGCTTTCATTTTCGGTCCTCGTGACTTGGATCAAGCAGGGGCCGTGCCAGGCCATCCGTCTGCCAAATCGTATCCATTCGAACTTGCGCTGAAAGCACATAGGATTCAGTTTGGGGCTTTTGCAGCTGTCTAAACATTTTTCAGTCCGTCGGGGAATCCAGGCCAGGAACCAAGGTGGTGTTATTGCTAGTTTAAATTATTGATATTTAAATACTTTTTTGACGGCAAACGTGTATACTAGAACTTCACTGATCGAGTTCAGACTTTAGCGAGCTCGAGCCTTCCAAGAGAAAATCTTTAAAAGCCTACCACTTTAGATCGAATTCTTTTCAGGTTAACGAAAAAGGAGAAACGATTATGTTGGTAACGAATCAAGTAGTATCGGCTTTGAAAAAAAGGCCAAGCGGCAGCAGTGTCATCAAGAAAAAGGCGTGTGCCGCCTGCGGTTGCGCATTTTCCCCAAGATTCCTGTTTTCAATCACCTGCGATTTCTGCAGGTCACCCATGAGCAGCTTTCTATCGGTTCCAAATGAAACTACGCCGTCTTTAATGATGGCACTGGTGGCTTAATGAGTACGCTTACAGTGGACAAGAAAATCGAAAAATCGATGCTCGAGCAACTAGCGGAACGAGTACAGGACCTTTTCTTAAAGGTCCAATCCGCCCGATCCATGGATCGCCCAAGAGCCAGCGTTCTTTATGGCGAAGCATGTTTGGCCTACAGAGCACACAAGATCTTTGTGATCGAACAAGATGCCTTACTGAAATAAGGAGCCGCGAATGAAACCTCAAGTGATCTCATTCAACTGCGTAATGCGAAATAAGTTGGGCCAGGTCCTGAGTTCGTCTTTCAATCACGACGTGATCAATCAAGATGACGGCAACTACAATCGCCTGCCGGGACTGGTCCAGGGGCTACAGGCGGTTCGGGTGGGCGAAAAGCGAAATATCGTGGTTCCGGCAGACAGCGCTTACGGTCGCTACGACCCGCGACTGATCATCGAAGTCAGACGTTCCGAACTGGAGTACGGTGATCGCTTGAAACTGGGAAGCCAGGTTCTTCGATTTCATGAACCCACTTCTGAACAAAAACTTTTCAGGGTCGTTCAAATGAACGAGGATTCAGTAGTTCTGGATGGCAACCATTCGCTCGCGGGTCACGATCTGGTTTTTGAAGTCGAGATCGTCTCAGCAAGAGATGCGGACGACAGCGATCTGACGGATGCGTCTACGCTGATCGGTAATCAGCTTTTGCACTAAGATACATCTGTGCTAGACTGATTCAGTAAGTAGTTCATTGTTTGCTTCTTCCGAGTCTGCGGGCATTGTGCCCATATCCTCTTGAGCGGCTCCCAGCCTTTAGGAGGTTAAATGGGTAAAAAATTATACGTAGGCAATCTTCCTTTTTCAGCAACCGATCAGATCTTGAACGACACTTTCGCACAATGCGGAACGGTCGAATCTTCGAAAATCATCGTCGATCGCGACTCGGGTCGTAGCAAGGGTTTTGGCTTTGTCGAGATGTCGACCGAAGCAGAAGCTCTCGACGCAATCAGTAAATTCAACGGCGCCGACTATGACGGACGCGCCATGACCGTGAACGAAGCCAAGCCGATGGTTCCTCGTGAAAATCGTGGCGGCGGCTTTGGCGGCGGCAATCGCGATCGCGGCAACCGCTGGTAATTTCAGTCCATCGTTTTACCGAGGCTCACCTCCCACGTTTTGGGATGTGAGCCTCTCTTTTTTCTATGAACGCCCGTCCAAGGAGAGTGTCCCCTGTTTCTGACGACAAGCAAACTATTCAAAAAACAGTTCAAGTGTTTCAAATGCCGCCTGCTCTTCGCTCAACGCGACGGTGACTGGTTTAATTGGGAATCGATGCAGGTCCGTCTGTGCAAGTCCTGCGAGAAGCTGACCCAAGAAAGTCCTGAGCGTAATCAAGAACTTCAGATCAGTTCTTGATCGGGACAGAAAAATAGAAGAACGCGAACGGCGGATCAAAGATCCGAAGAAAAATCTTCTTTTGGGGATTTCAGTGGATTGAGAAAAATGGTTGGCTCGACTGGGATTGAACCAGCGACCCCTACCGTGTCAAGGTAGTGCTCTCCCGCTGAGCTACGAGCCAACAACTGATTGGGAAGAAGCACTGAGATACAAAGGCCCATCGAATTGGTCAAGCAGGGATTTGCTCCAAATGTCCCGAACGCGAAGGAAAAGTTGTTCAGAAAAGCTTTGATATTCCAAATAGTTAGCCAAGAATGCAGGCGGTTTATCTAAGCCGCACGGATTCGAAAGCCCGCGAAAACTATCCCGTGTTTGAAACACATTCAAAGCAATCCCGTGCTGAACTACTCCGTCGACGATTCGAACCCCTACCGAAGCAAGTTTCCCATCGCTGCACCAAAGTCCGGCGTCAGATTCCAAAGACACGCGCGTCTGAATTCCCATCTTTCGCGCTACAGTTTGCGCCGACTGAAGCAGACGTTCAGTCAAGATCCGAACCCCGCGGGTTTCACCTGTTAGACTTTCAATTCGATCAACCACGAAGACCACCCACTGTCCGGGCCCGTGATAGGTTGCAAGGCCCCCTCGATCAACGTTCATGCGCGGAATGGCGTTTGCTTCACGGATTTCTTCCTGGCAGGCATCCGCAGTTTGCGCGCCTCGACCCAGCGTGATCACCGGTGCTACTTCTGAAAAAAGAACGACACCCGGTTCACCTGCCAAAACCTTCTTGGCGTATTCTTTTTGAAGACGATCTAGATCGGCATAGGTAAAAGGCTGATTGGCCTGGTGCCGATTTATGATGAAGGTTTTTGGAAGCGCCATCGTCTTTTAGTAAAGTTGAACGGTATCGCCTTCGCGAATGTTTCCGCCGGTGTGAACTTCTGCAACCGCACCATCGGCGCCGATGAATTCAACGACTTCGACCGTGCCCTTCAGCTGGCCCGGAGCCCGGCCTAGAAAAGCCCCGGTTGCCGGGTCGATCACGTCTTCACCCTGGGTCATCACTTTCAAAATATCGCCCGCAGCGATTCCTGAAGTGCGGCCCGCATTCAAATAGATTTTCTTGCCGACGATTTTTGCGACGTGACCTTCCCAGGTCATCTTTTCAACCGCACGAACCACATCGGGAACCAACTGCGCCACCGCATTTCGAACCGCCAGTCGGGTCATTTCACTTCGGAATTCCGCCGATTCCAGATTTTCAGGCTCGATTGCAACCATGGCGCTTGACGAAGATTCGCCCGACTTGCCCGAAGCCATGATTTCCTTTCCGGAATTCACGTCAAAAACCTTCATTTCAACATCGGCAGCCGCAATCGACTGTTTTTGGCGAAGAAGTCCAATATCATCGCCGCGAATCCGGTAAACGACGCGTGACACGCGGCCAATCACCAAAACAGCAACTCCCAGGCGGCGCCCTTCTCGAATCAATTGAGCCACTTTTACGTGGTCTCC
Organism: Bdellovibrionales bacterium; assembly: GCA_016786465.1. Taxonomy (GTDB): domain Bacteria; phylum Bdellovibrionota; class UBA1018; order UBA1018; family UBA1018; genus JAEUWC01. The sequence goes on from JAEUWC010000019.1 coordinate 115,961, forward strand.
ATTCACAAAGTCTTCGGTGACTCGATCTGTTTTCGCGTCCAATGGAAGAATGACCCGTTGGCTTAGGCTTAAGCCGCGGCGAAGTTCGTCCGCTGCAAAAAGCCCGACTTCCTGTTGTCGAACCGGCGTGTCGTTCCAAAAATCCAAAATCATGATGCGCTTTTTAGGTTGCCCCATCGCTTCGATTCGTTGGGATGGCGTTTTAGACCCAGGGGTTCCCGGAGCCAGGCCCGCACCGGGCGCACCGGTTTTGTTGTAATAGCTGGGCGATTCCGATTTGTAATAGTCCTGATCTTTTCTATAGGCATCCGACCTTTGGCAAGCACTTGTGCAAAACAGGCCAACCCCCATCAGAATCCAGACTCTATTTGCCATACTGTACCTCCGCGCGAAGTCCTTTCACGCTTGAATTGGCCGAAGAGTTTTCGTCCCAACCGAAACCTTCTCCTCGGAACGCATAACGATAAGGCGCCTGAAGTTGAATCGTGGTGAGTGCCGCTTTGATTTCAGGAAAGGGTTTCATCGAGCGAACTGAGAAACGCACTTTCCCTTTGGCGAACATCCGATCTTCGAGTGTCCCCAAGCCTTGAACTCGCTCTTGAAGTGCCGAGCGAAGCATCTGATAAACGCTGAAATCGCGAACACCGGTAACAAAAACTGCCGTTTCTTCACCCGCGTCTTGATTTAAATTCAGCCCTCCCAGCGCCAAAACCTTTGCGCCCAAATCCGTGAAAGCGTCTGACAAAAGACGTCCAACCGATGGATCTACAGGATCGGATTCCAAAACTTCCAAAGATCCTTCTTGGCGATCTGCTTTTTGAATCCCGCCGGGGATGTCGCGAAAAAGGATCGCGGATCGAACGGCGGTGCGCTTTTCATCCGCGTGGGCCGTGTCGCCTGGATCATTGGCCGCGATCTGCATCTGGATCACCATCGCACCCATCCAGCCCTTGCGCGCAGCAAGCTGCAAAATCCGATCTTCTAGCGCCTTACCGGTCAACTGAAGTCCGCTGCTTTTTCCCGAAAGATCGCGTAAGTCCTGCGGCATGATCCAAACGGGAGAAAACCCCCTGCGTTCTAGTCGACCTACGGCCAGCGGCTTAATCTTGGGAAGAGCGGCCCCACATCGAACGCAATCACCGGCCGAACGAATGTAAATCCCCATTCGGACTTCCTTGGTTTTGTCGCCCTTGGCGTTATAGTGATACGCCAAAAATTTCTTGATCGCGTCGGCATCGATTTCAACCTGAAGAACGCTTCCATTCATTCGGTAATCCTTAATGAAGCGTGAATGTTGCCCGACGACTTCTTCGGCAAAAAGCCGCTTTTGCCAGGGTTCCAGATCCTTCAACTTGGATTGATAATTTGAAATAATCGACTTCAGAACTTCTTGAACGCTTTGACTGGATTCAAACGGAACCGTCACGCGCGAATCTGAAGACGAAGCCCCCGCCTGACTTGCAAATGCCGACTGAGCTCCCGGCACTGGCGCTTGAATGCCAGATGGCGAATTTGAAGGCGCTTCACTGTCGCCTGCCGCCGTTGCTTCGGCTTTAGGTCCTGCTTCGGGATCTTCGGCTTCAGGATCCACAAACTTTTGCGTCGATTCCTGTGCAAAGACGACGTGCGAAAAAGTCCCGAAAGCCGGAACCCAGAGATTGAAGGTAAGCAGTAGAATCAAAAGAGGAAAACGCATACCCATAGTGTAGCAGAACACCGGGCTTCGTCTATTGCAGACTCACCACTTCCTGGCCAAAAATTCGGTTCACGCCCTCGACCCATTGCGGAGTCGGAGCAACCCCAATGGTCTTGGGAAGTGAAAGCTGGGTCTTGAACTTAGGATTCTTGAAATCGATTCGAACCGGGCATTTTCCGCGGTTTTGCACCAAAATTCTTTTCAAATCCCGAAGTTGCTCGGGTGTGGTTTGCCCAGGATCCAAATTCAAAATGACTTGTTGCACGCGATTTCGGTGGGCTTCCGAAACCCATTCCATATTTTTCGCCAAAATTTTGGCAACCGATTCCTCGCCCTGTCCAGTCTCGATTTCTCCGGTCAGAACAACGGGCTCGGCTTCTTGCATCGCGCGCTTCAGCATTTCCTGGGTCGCAGCAAACGCTTCAGGAAAGAAGACCACTTCGATCTTGGCGCGCAGATCTTCAAACTGAACAAAGGCCATTCGCGAACCTTTTTTGGTCATGACTTCTTTGACTTCAGTCACTAGGCCAGCAACTTTTGCTTCGGGACGTTGGGGTCGACTATAACGTTGCCCGCCCCCGCCGCCGCCAAACTGATCCGACGGATCCGGCTTTGGAACAAATTGGTTTTGATTCTTCGAACGTTCCTGCGCGAAAGTTTGGATTTTTTCGATGTTCCAACCCAGCCATTCTTCGCAGATTCCTTGCCAGGTATCCATCGGGTGGCCTGAAACGTAAAAGCCCACCGTCTGCTTTTCCAAAACCAAGCGACGCGAACGTGGCCAATCTTCTTCGTTTTTGAAAACATTCCCAACCGGGGTCACTAGCTTCACTTCATCGGATCCGAAACTGTCGAAAAGCGAAGACTGTCCCAGTTCTTTTTCCGCCTGTTCATCTGACGCGACTTCCAAAATTCCTTCCAAAGACGCAAAAAGACTTGCCCGATTCACTTCTGAAATCGGATCAAACGCGCCAGAAAGCGTCAGCGATTCCAAAACTTTCTTGTTCACTTTTCGTGTCGAAACGCTGCGGCAAAAATCCATGACGTTGGTAAAGGACTTGGTCGCCCGCGCTTCCAAAATCGAATCCACGGCAATGCCCCCGACGCCTTTGATTGCTTCAAGTCCAAAGCGAATCGCGCGGATGGTCTGCCCTTTCCATTTCTTGGCCTGCGACCCCAGCTGCGCCAGCAAGATCGCGTCGTACTGCGGATCGGTCGGGGCTAGCTTTTCAACGCTGAAACGCTTTTGCGACCGGTTCACATCCGGTGACAACACTGGAATCCCGTGCGCGCGCGCATCGGAAATGTACTTGGTGATCTTGTCGGTGTTGTCCATTTCCGTGGTCATCAACGCCGCCATGAATTCAGCTGGAAAATAAGTTTTTAAATACGCCGTCTGATAGGTCAGAACACCGTACGCCGCCGAATGCGACTTGTTGAAGCCATATTCGGCAAATTTCGCCATCAAATCGAAAATGGATTCTGCCTTCGCGCCTTCGATTCCCTTTGCGACCGCGCCTTTGACAAAGATTTCGCGGTGCTTGGCCATTTCTTCAGGCTTTTTCTTACCCATGGCACGCCGAAGAAGATCCGCTTGTCCCAGCGAATATCCGGCAAGTTCACGCGCAATTTGCATGACCTGTTCTTGGTAAAGAATCACCCCATAGGTGTCTTTCAAGATCGTCGAAAGCGCTTCGACGTCATAGACAATGGGCTTTCGTCCATGCTTGCGGTCAATGAAGTCGTCGACCATTCCACTGCCCAACGGGCCTGGGCGATAAAGAGCATTGATCGCAGTCAGGTCTTCTAGGCTTCCTGGCTGAATCCGCAAGCAAAGGTCCTTCATGCCTGAACTTTCAACCTGAAATACGCCATCGGTGTCGCCCGCGCTGATCAGCTGAAACACGCGCGGATCTTCGTAATCCATTTTTTCCAGTTCAAAACCTGCTTCGGCCGTTCCTTCTTCTGCAGTTGATCGAATCAGCTTCACGGCGTGGTCAATCACCGTCAAAGTCTTTAAACCCAGGAAGTCGTACTTCACTAGCCCGATGGCTTCTGCAGAATCCTTATCCAGTTGCGTGACCAAGGCGCCGTCGCGCCCGACATAGATCGGGCAGTGTGCAACCACTGGACGTTCCGTGATGATCACGCCAGCGGCATGGATGCCTGCGTTTCGATAAAGCCCTTCAAGCGCCAGTGCGTATTCAAAAACCTTTCCCAGTCGGGAATCGGTTTCAATTTTTTCGCGAAGGCGGGGTTCCTTTTCCAGCGCTTCAGAAAGCGTGATTCCCAGTTCTTCAGGCATCAGCTTGGTCAGCTGATCGCTATCGGCAAAGCTCAGTCCCAAAACACGCGCTACGTCCTTCAGGACGGCGCGCGCCTGAAGTTTACCGAAAGTAATGATCTGACAGACGTTTTCTGCGCCGTACTTTTGGGTAACGTAATTGATGACTTCGGCACGACGATCCTGACAGAAATCGACGTCAAAGTCCGGCATGCTGATCCGTTCAGGGTTGATGAATCGCTCGAAAAGAAGATTAAACTGAATGGGATCAATGTCGGTGATTCCCAGACTGTAAGCGACTAGGCTTCCGGCACCCGATCCCCGCCCAGGCCCCACAGGAATCTGATTCTTTTTTGCCCACTGAATAAAGTCAGCAACGATCAAGAAGTATCCCGCGAATCCCGTCTTTTCGATCATGGCCACTTCTTGCGCCAATCGATCGTGGTAAAGGGGTTCGCGTTCAGCCCAATTTGCGGCGTTTCGCTTTTTCTGAAATCCGTATTCTTGAAAACGTTTCAGCAGTCCCGCTTTGGACTGTTCACGAAAATATTCGTTCAAATCAAAGTCGTCTTCTTTGCCTACGCCTTCGGGACGAAACTTCGGAAGGTGGTAGATCTGCCGCCCCTGAGCGTCCTTGAATTGAAACTTCAGATCGCATTTGTCAGCAATCTTGACGCTGTTTTCCACGGCGCCCGGGTAATTCGCAAAGCGTTCGGCCATCAGTTTTTGGCTTTTGAAATGAAATTCGGCGGGCACCAAGGACTTGGGGCGGTCAAAATCTAATTCGCGCCCGCCTTCGATGCATTGAAGGACTTCGTGCGCTTCGCAGTGGTGCGGTTCCAGATAGTGGCAGTCGTTGGTAGCCACACATTCAATTTGATGTTTTTCGCCCCATTGAAAAAGAACCTGGTTCACGCGGTCTTGTTCAGGGATACCGCTGTCCTGAAGTTCCAGGTAAAAATCAGGTCCAAAGCGTTTCTTAAACCAAAGCAACGACTGAAGCGCACCTTCTTCGTTACCGGTTAAAATTTTATACGACAGTTCGCCGCGTAAACATCCGGATAGGACGACTAGGCCCTCGCCGAAGCGATCCAAAAGTTCGCGGTCAATAAATGCCCTAGGCCCCGCAGGCTGGCCTTTTTGAACAGGCGGCGCTTCCGTGTAGGCCCGAGTCACCAGTTGGCAAAGGTTTTCGTAACCTTGAAGGTTTTTACAAAGCAGAACCAAATGATGGAAGCGCGGCACATAGGTCATCGAGCCTGGTGAACCCGATGCCCCCCCGGCTGTTGTCGCATTCTTGGATTGTGTCCATGCAGCAGTTCTACCGTCGGCTGCAAACAAGACTTCGCATCCAATAATCGGCTTGATGCCAGCGGCTTGTGCCGCTTTGTAGAAGTCGATTGCTCCGAAAAGGTTGTTCAAGTCGGTAATCGCGACCGACTTCATCCCAAGTGCTTTGACCCGTTCGATCAAATTTTCGACATGGATTGCACCCTGAAGAAGACTGTACTGAGTGTGAACGTGCAAGTGCACGAAGTCGGGCGTCTGGATTTCCATGGATCTGTTTCAGGCGTAACCCAAAGGGCTTTGAAGAGCAACGCGGCTCGGAGCCTAACGCACGCTCAGATGCGGTGCGTAGAACTTAGCGACTCCTTCAACAGTTTCAGGTGCTTGCGAATCCTGACGCGCAGCCGTGCGACCTGGTATCGGAAAGACCGCGATGGGATCTCCCTTTTTCAGCTTTCGGTACGAAAGAGGAAGGTAAACTCGAGCCATTTTCCCGGTATCCATCTGCGCGTCATAGGCAATGACCCCTTGGCGCCAGCACCAAAATCCCTGCTGATCCGAAACGGCCAAAATTTTTGCCGTACCTAAAGGACGAATTTTCTGAACTGATCGGCGAAAGCCCCGATAAGTTTGAACTGCCGATCCGCTCAGGGTCAGAACCAAAAAAAGAAAACCGATCGGCGGGCCTAGGCTCCAAAGAAGTGAAATTTCGAATTCACGCTGAAGCTCGCGACAGCGTTCGCCTTCAAATGAACTGACCGGTGGCGAAGTGATGCAACGATCCGCCAGTGCATACCCTAAAAGAATCGAAGTTTTTTCGATTCGAAGAAATTCGTTTTTTGAAACGCCCATCAGCGCTTCAGTCGCATACAGTGAGCTGGGTCGCCCTTCTGTACTGCTCATGTCCTGCACATGAATTGCCGCAACACCGATCACCAAAAAGCTGACTAGCGCCAGAAAACCTCGCCGCGCCAAAAGGACTTTCGGAATGATTTGAAAGGGATTGTCGCCCACGTTCCCGATTATGACCTAGACCCTAAGAAAGATCGAGTGCAAGCTAAGGGCATGACCGGGTCACCCGTTTGGCTCAATTTCATCGAAAGAAAACTGCCTTGGATTCGGGGAATCGCAATTCCGCGAATCGGATTTTTACTAGTGACGCTTCAAGCGCTTGGATTTCTCTTTATTTCCATGAATCCGCTTTGGCTAGAAAGACTGGCGCTGATTCCGCACGAAGTTTTGGAAAATAAAGAATATTGGCGACTGGTCACTTTACTTTCGCTTCCGATTTCAGACAGTCCGATTTGGGCTTTCTTTGCGCTTTGGTTTCTTTTCACCATCGTCGAAGCCATCGAAGGCGTTTGGGGCGACTTTAGAACGACGTTTTTCCTATTGATCAGTTGGTCAGTCACCATCGCCTATTCTTTGACAACGGGCTACACCGTCACGCGCGCAACCGATTTTGAATCGATGCTTTTTTTGGCCGGAGCGACTTTGTTTCCCGAAGCTGAAGCTAGCCTTTTCTTCATCATGCCCATCAAATGGAAATGGTTGGGTGGCTTTACGGCGCTATTACAAATCATCCAGTTTATTCGCGGTGACTGGGGTGATCGAGGCTACCTTTTGGCGATTTTTTCAAGCTACTTGCTTTTCTTTGGGCCAGCGGCGCTAGACCGGATCAAGAACTACTACCGTCGCCGCAACTGGAACCGACGCTAATCGCTTATTCCCATTCAATCGTGGCTGGGGGCTTAGACGACACATCATAGACCACGCGATTCACCCCGCGAACTTCGTTACAGATCTTGGACGAAACCTTGGCCAAAAATTCGGACGAAAACGGATACCAGTCAGCCGTCATTCCATCTGTGGATCCCACGGCACGAAGGGCCACTACATGGTCATGGGTTCGACCGTCACCCTGCACGCCTACGCTTCGAATGGGCAAAAACACTGCAAAAGCCTGCCAAATCTGGTCGTACAGGCCCGCTTCGCGAATCGACGAAATGAAAATTTCGTCCACATGACGAAGAATTTCCAAGGCTTCGAAATACACATCGCCGATCACACGAACCGCAAGACCAGGGCCGGGAAACGGGTGACGCTTAAGGAAGTCGGCTGGAACCCCAAGAACTTTTCCAAGTGCCCGCACTTCATCCTTGAAAAGATCGCGAAGCGGTTCAATCAACTGAAACTTCATGTCCTTGGGAAGACCACCAACATTGTGATGGGACTTGATCGTCGCCGAATGCTTTCGACCCGAACCCAGTTCTGAAATCGATCCAGGCGGCGGCGACGATTCAATCACATCCGGGTACAAGGTCCCCTGAACCAAGAATTCAGGGGTGTGCCCGACTTTCTTTGAAATTTCCTTTGCGGCGTCGTCGAAAACGGCAATGAATTCGGCACCGATGATCTTTCGCTTTTTTTCCGGGTCCGCCACACCCTTGAGCTTCGACAGAAATCGTTCAGAAGCGTCAACGCAAATCACTGGCAGGTGAAGTTTGTCTTTAAACATGCCCATCACGCGCTTTTGTTCGTCAAAACGCAAAAGTCCATTGTCGACAAAAACACAGTGCAGACGATCACCGACAGCTTGGTGAACCAACGCTGCTGCAACTGCCGAATCGACGCCGCCAGAAAGAGCACAAATCACATGCGCGGTCGGCCCGACTTTGGCGCGAACCTTTTCAACCTGTTCATCCAAAACCGATTGCATCGACCAGTCCGAACCAAAACCCGCGATGTCGTGAATGAAGCGCGCCAGCATTTCCTTGCCGGATTCTGTATGGGTCACTTCCGGATGAAACTGCAATCCGTAGATTCGTTCCGATTCCGATTCCATCGCGGCGACCGCGCCTTCTTTGGATTTCGCAGTCAGCCGAAAGCCTGCGGGAATTGCTTTCGTTTCATCACCATGGCTCATCCAAACGTTCGGTGACAGAATCCCTTTGTCAGAAAGGCTTTTAAAGAAACCCGATTCTTTCGCAATTTCAATCGGCATTCTGCCATATTCACGCTTCTTTGCTTTTTCGACTTTACCGCCCAATTCGCGAACCAAAAGTTGCATTCCGTAACACACACCCAGGATCGGATACTTCTTTTTCTTTTGATCTTCCAAAAGTCCAGCTGGCAAAGTCGGGGCGTCCAAGTCGTAAACCGAACTAGGTCCGCCGCTTAAAATCACGGCTTTAGGATTGTAGCTTTGAATTCTTTCAAGCTTCGAATCGCCTGGAATAATGAACGAATAAACGCCCATTTCGCGAACCCGACGGGCGATCAACTGGGTGTACTGCGAACCGTAATCCAAAATCAAAAGCGTGGAATGTTGGGTCATGAATTTAGCCTGTAGTTCGGTGCTTCTTTGGTCACTACGACGTCGTGAGGATGACTTTCCGCAAGACCGCTGTTGGTGATTCGAACAAATCGGGGTTCTGACTGAAGGGTCGCAATATCTTTGCTACCGCAATAACCCATACCGGCACGAAGCCCGCCCAAAAGTTGATGAACGTTGAAAGAAAGCGATCCTCGATAAGGAACCCGGCCTTCAATCCCTTCAGGTACCAATTTTCCGACTTCATCCACGTCGTTTTGAAAGTATCGATCCTTGGATCCTTGGGCCTGCGCCATCGCTCCCATGCTGCCCATTCCGCGATAAGTTTTGTAGGATCGGCCTTGGTAAAGAACAATTTCACCGGGTGATTCATCGGTTCCGGCAAGAAGCGACCCGATCATGACCGAAGATGCTCCGGCTGCGATTGCTTTAGTGATGTCGCCACTGAACTTGATGCCCCCGTCGGAAATCACCGGTACCCCGTGCTTTCGTGCCGCCCGAGCAGCATCCGAAACCGCGAAAAGCTGAGGGACACCGATTCCTGCAACCACACGGGTTGTGCAAATCGAACCAGGCCCGATCCCGACTTTGACAGCGTCCGCGCCGGCTTGAATCAAAGCTTCAGTTCCTTCTGCGGTTGCGACGTTTCCGCCGACCAATTCAACTTTAGAACCAAACCTGGCTTTCAATTCCTTAATGGCAGTCAAAACGCCCTTGGAATGCCCGTGTGCGCTATCCACAAAAAGAACGTCAACACCTGCTTCAACCAGCGCTTCAGCACGCCGGAAAGCTTCTTCACCCACACCAATGGCGGCACCTACGATCAAGCGACCAAACTTGTCTTTGTTGGCGTTTGGATAGGCTTGCTGCTTCACAATGTCCTTGATCGTGATCAAACCTTTCAGGTGATTCTTTGAATCCACAACCGGCAGTTTTTCCACGCGGTGTTTTTGCAAGATTCTTTTCGCTTCTTCCAAGGTCGTACCTTCGGGAACGGTAACCAAGGGCATTTTGCTCATTCGATCTTCGACTTTTTGATTCAAATCGACTTCAAAGCGCAGGTCGCGGTTGGTCAGAATTCCCACCAAAAGAAGCCCCCCGGGTACGGCCTTGGTCACCGGAACCCCGGAAATCTTGTACTTCTTCATCATTTCAAGCGCGCCAGCGATTTTTTCGTCCGCACCCACGGTGATGGGATCTAGAATCATTCCCCATTCGCTTTTCTTAACCTTTTCAACTTCGAAAGCTTGATCCGCAATGGTCAGATTCTTGTGAATGACCCCTAGGCCACCTTCTTGCGCCATGGTGATGGCTGTTTTGCTTTCAGTGACGGTGTCCATCGCGGCTGAAATCAGCGGCATATTCAAACGGATCTTTCGGGTCAGCTGAGTCCCCAAATGCACCTGGCTAGGAAGAACTTCCGAATATCCGGGCAGTAAAAGTACATCGTCAAAAGTCAGGGCTTCTCCTGCAACCAGGCGGTCCGCAAATCCAGATTCCGATTTTGCCATTTACTTACCCTTTCCTTCCTTTTCCAACTTCTTGAGCATCTCAATGTAACCGCGCGAATCGCCCACATAGTTGTTCGCGCTTTTTTTCAAAAAAGCGATTTCATCTTCTTTTAAACTTCGAACCACTTTTCCAGGGCTTCCTAAAATCAGCGAGCCCGAAGGAACCTTCACTCCTTGAGTCACCAGTGTCCCAGCCCCGACAATGCAGTCATCTCCGATTTCGCAGTCATCCATCAAAATCGCGCCCATCCCGATCAGGATGCGATTGCCGACCGTGCAACCGTGCAAGGTCACGCGATGTCCAACCGTCACGTCGTCGCCCACTTTCAAGGGGCTTTTCTTTCGGGTCACGTGAAGCATCGAATGATCTTGGATATTGGTCCGTGAACCAATCTTGATCCAATTCACGTCGCCACGAATGACCACTTGAAACCAAACGCTCGATTCTTCACCGATCTCGACTTCGCCAATGACGTCACAAGACGGCGCAAGAAAGCAGCTGGGATGTATTTTTGGCCAGATCTCGTGATGCGGAAGGATCACGAGACCACCTCGGATTTCACCCAACCGGGCGTAGCCCCTGGGTTTGACCTTTTCAACGCTTCAGCCATTCCCGGATCAATCACCAATTCGCCTTCTAGCGAAAGCGCCGTAGAACCCGTGATTTTTACCGATACAAAGCGACCAGTGAAGTTTCTTGGGCTGTCATCGTAAAAATTCACGACGCGATTGCACTGGGTGCGTCCCATCCAGACGCGGCCAACAGTTGCGCCTTTTTCGATTTTCAAGCGATCGCTTTTGGATTCACTTTCAACCAAGACTTCCATCGTCTTACCGACGCGGGCCGCGTAAAGCGGTTCTGAAATCTTCAGCTGGTGTTTCAGCAAGCGATTCAACCGGGCATTTTTAACCTTTGCGGGGACATCATCTGGCAATTTTGCCGCGCGGGTACCCGGACGCGGAGAATACGCAAAAGCGAAGATATTGTCGTACTGAACCCGATCCAAAAGACGGATCGTTTCTTCAAATTCTTCATCCGTTTCAGTTGGGAATCCCACGATCAGGTCCGTGGAAATTCCAACGTCTGGATTCAAACGCCGCAAACGATCCATTTGCGCAATATAGGCTTCAATCTGATGGTGGCGACCCATTTTGGTCAGCACACGGTTTGACCCACTTTGAACCGGAAGGTGCAAGTGCGCAGCCAAACGCTTCACGCCGCCTTGTTCGTGTGGCGCGTAACATTCAATCAGTTCGTCGCTGAAATCCAGCGGATGACTGGACGTAAAACGGATCAGCCGAAGCTTTTCGCATCTTGGATCCGAATCAATGGCCCGAAGTAGCTGTGGAAAATTTTCTTCTCCTGCCCGAGGACCTACTTTTCCAATGACGTTGTGAAGTTCAAGAGGCTCGCGGCCCTTGGTGTTGGGATTGCCTTTGCCAAAAGAATTCACGTTCTGCCCAAGAAGCGTGACTTCGCGAACACCTTTCGCGACCAAGCCCGCAATATCATCGACCACTTCGTCAATCGTTCGGGATTTTTCACGCCCGCGCGTAAAAGGCACGATGCAATAGGTGCAGAACTTGTCGCAGCCCTTCATGATGTTCACAAAAGCTTGCGCGCGAGCACCGACGACCTTGGTTTCAGTCGAATAGTTCATCGTGCGATCAAATTCTGCATAAACGACATGTTTTTCGCCGTTTTCAATCCGATTTACAATTTCAGGAAGGTTGTCGATGGCGTCGGTTCCAAAGACAAAATCCAAATAAGGCGCGCGCTTAAAAAGTGTCTGCTTTTCCAGCTGTCCCACGCATCCGCCGATTCCGATGATGGGTTTTTTTCCGTTTTTGTTAAAGTCCTGATAAGTGCCCAAGGTTGAAACGGCCTTGTGCACAGCTTTTTCGCGAACCGTGCAGCCGTTTAGGATGATCACCGAAGCGTCGTCGGCCGTTTCTGTGGGCGTGTAACCGGATTCGGATAGAAGTGCCGCCATCCGTTCGCTATCGGCTACGTTCATTTGGCAGCCAAAGGTCTTGATGAAGTAGGACCCCCGCTTTTCACTGCCTGCCGTTGTCTGATTCATTTGGTCCGAACGTCTATCAGATTCGGGCTCCAGATTCGAGCCCTTTAGGGGTCCTGTGACAGCGTCCCTTGCCGAAGCATCCTGGACCGAGCCAGCATGAAAAGTTCTTCAGAATCAAGGGTTTCCGCCGGTGAAAACGCCCCACCCACCCGAAGCTGAAAACCCAGTGCGGTTTCTATCCTAGCCAAAAGGCCCTTGGCGTCGCTGGGGCGGCAGTCTTCCAATAAAAGCGCCGCTAGATCCTGTTCAGGGAATTCCCAGACAGTGTCCGAAGCCCGAAAAAGTTCGGCACGAACTTTTTCAACCCAAAGTTCAGGATAAGGCTGCTTCACTGGGCGAATGACCAAAAGCGCGATCGCGGATTCAAAAAAGTTACTTTCCTGGAAAGGAGCCATTCGCGACCGAAGAACTGCAAGAAGCTGATCTTCGTGGGTGCGCTTTAAAAGTTTAATTTGAACCCGAACTTCATGAAAAGCCACGTCGATCAGGTCAGCGCGGATTTCGGCTTCATGCCGTCGAGCAATTTCGTGAAGAAGTACCCATTCGCTTCCAATTCCTTCTTCGGTTCGGGACAAAAACGCAGCTTCCGATTGCAAAGTCGCACCGAACGCACTGGCCGGGGATGCAAGCCCCACAGCTACCGCGGTTTTTGCCTTTTGAATGTTTTCTAACCAGGAATCAATTCGATCGGGGTTGCCGCGAAAGCAGACTTCCATCCGATGGGGTTCATAAGTACAGACCACCTCGGTACCCCGTGCAGTCACGCTTTCAATCGATTCAAAAACCAGATCCAATGCGCGAATCAATCGCTTGGGATCGACGATTTCCAGGACGTCCTTGGGCTGATCGCCCTTCAGGGTCAGGCCCAGTTTTAGGGCTAAAAAGCGCTCTTTCCAGGCTCGGACCCGATTTTCCAAAAGACGGTAACCATTGACGGCACGAAACTGCGCATGAAAAAAACCGCCTTCGATCGCCGCAAGGTCCAGCAAGGACTCGACGGTTTTCTGAAGTCGTTCTGCGTTTCGCAGGATCATGTCGCTCCATTCATTACGAGCCCCATGAGTCAAAAGTGCGGTTGCACCGTTGATGATTCCCGTCAGCGGAGTCTTCAATTCGTGTGAAAGCATCGAAAGAAGATTCGACTGATAGGCTTTGAAGGTCGAAAGCAAAACGGGATCGTGATTAAACGCATCGCCGCTTGCAGTGTGGCCGACAGCTAAATCAACTTCTTTCGCCTTGGCCTTAGTGGCCGGCGTATTCTTTGAGATCGCTTTTGTCTTGGATTTCAAGCTTCACCAACCATCCTTCTTCGGTGGGATCTTCGGCAATCAAGGATGGATCGCTCGTCAGTCCAGAATTGATTTCAAGCACCACGCCCGACGCCGGGGTCGTGACCTCGATGCTGCCCTGTGACCCTTCCACAGTCGCGACGACATCGTCCTTGGTGAAGTCGTCTTTTTCTGTAGGAAGCTCGACGCCCTCGACGTCGCCCAGTTCATCCAGTGCTGCGTTGGTGATCCCAACGGTGATGACGCTGTTTTTTCGGGTAAACCAAAGGGTGCCTTCGGCGTATTCGCCGCTCTTAGGTGCGATTTCACTCATGGAAAAAAGTCTAATGGTTACAGGGCCCAAAGAACAACGCTATTTCTGCAAGAAAACCAGTTAAGATCACCTAATTTTTATTAATAATTGATCGATTTCAAGGCCTTAGATGGGCTTAAAATTCTTGACCCCCATTACCTGACTTATTGACTCGGGTATTGAGGTCTGAGAGAATCAGGAATTGGGACGGGAATGCCGAAAAGGAATACGGGGGAACGAGGCATGTTCAGAATTCAATTGAGCCTACTGGGCTGGGTGGTTTTAGGTTCTGCACCCGCTTTCGCGGGCTATCTTCCCGCAGCCGGCCCCGGAGGCCAGGTCGTCTGTAAAAAGGTCGACGCTGAATCCAACGCAGCCCAAATTGTGACCGTTTGTTCAAACGGCGCGCGAAGCACTCAGTTTACTGCCACCGGTACCCTGATCGAAGATCAAGTCGATTCCGAAGGAAACGTTTTGCGTTCTGGAGCCATGAAGCAAGACGTCGCCGGAAACGTGAACAAAGATTTCAACTGGCGAAAAAACGATGCCTATCTGAACGACGACGGAACATGCAAAACCGGCAAGATGATTGACGGAAAATTTGCCTGCGCTGGTGCAAACACCGCCATCAAGTCCGCCGAACTTAGCAATATCGGTTCACAAATGATTGGTGCTGGCGCGCTGAACCAATACGGCCAACAAGTCTGGCAAGACGTTGCAGCTAGCGGTGGCGACGTTGCGACTTCCTATGAAGCGCAGGCCAAACTGATGGATCGGGCCGGAGACACTCAGAAAAAAATGGGCGGAGTCAGCCTAGCTGCCGGAATGGGACAGATGCTGGCCTACCAACGAGCACAAGCCAACGTTAAGGAGCTGAAGCGCGAATTGGCGATGGTTGAAAAACGAATCCAGGTTAATTTGGACAATCGCGTGGTCGGCGACGGCACCAACTCTAACGAATACGGATACATTTCAGGAAACCGCGGGGATTCGCGCGGTGCCATCAAGGATCAAATCACGGGCAAAGTCATCGAAAACTTCAACTTGAACCAAGCGGTTCGGGTGAATGGAATCGAGCGTCCAAGTGATAGCGAACTGAATCTTTTGAAAAGTGCTGGAATTCTGGATGCGAATTTTCGGTATGCAACGGCTTACAACACGATCGATAAACGCGTGACCGCCATTCAGAATCACCCCAGCATGAATGCCGAACAAAAACGCCAAGCGCTTTCTGCTGTTCGCCGGATGCAGCTGGCTGATGCAGAAATGAATAAGAAAAAAGCCGAAGTCGTTGCGCAAACCAAACAGATCCTTCAGCGCGCGATTTCTGAACAAACTGAAATTGCCGGCAGGACCGCTGCAGGGGCAGCAACTTCGATTGCCCAGGGCGCAAGCCAAATTCATATGGGCAATGAACAGCAGCGCACGGCCAATTCAATCAAAGGCCTTGCTGACAAGATCCGCGAAAACGGGAAAGCGGCTCCCCCAATTGTTTTGGGAAACACACAGGTGGATACCACGCAGACGGGTGGCGGCCGCGGCGGAAGCGGTTTGGGCGGTGGTGGCCCGGACATTTCATTGGTGGATGGCGTTCCGACCCCGGGTGCATCGCCCTTGGGTGGTTTCAACGGTATGGGCGATCCACTGAACACCAAAGACAATCTTGAAACTCAGGTTGGCCCACCGGCTGGTGCATTCATGGCCGGAGGAATGGGCGGCGGCGCGATGGGTGGAATGGGCGGCGGAATGGGTGGCGGAATGCAACCCGGAACGGCTAGCCTTCCTACGGATTCAAAAGCCTTAGCTGGATTGGGCGACAAGAACGCAGACCCCTACAAAGTTTACGGCAAAGGGTCAGACTATAAGAATGGCGTCGCGCCGGGAGCTCCTGGCGCCGCAGGCGGGGCACCAGGAATGGAAGCCTTGCTAGAAGCCATGAAGGATAACAAAGAAATCACCCGTGATGGAGCTCCTGAAACGGGTGACCGGGCTCCGGCGTCGGGTGAAGTTCAATTTCTAAGTCCCGACACCGATATCTTCAAACAAGTCAGCATCGCCTACCGAAGCAAACTTGAATCAGGTGCTGTGGGAGTCGTCGTTCAACCATGAAGCGACCTTCGTTTTGCCGTAAGGCGATTCATCTTTTATTGATTGCACTGATGGGCTTGCCGACCCAAGCCCTGCTCTACCCTACTTCTGCGCGGGCTGAAGACGAAGAACCTCCGGCAGACGAAGGGGGCGACGAAGGTGGGGACACCGGTGCGCCCGATGCAACCATCAACGGCGAAGACGCAAACGCTTACATGGAAAATTTGCAGTCCAAGCAAGGCGCGGATCTGAATATCGATCTTTCCAAAGAAGGCGCAATGCAGGCTGGAATGAGCGTCCTCAGTGACGGCGGCAAAGGCCTAAAGGAAAGCGCTGAAAACACCTGGAATGTCCTTTCAAGAAATGTCGGAACCGTCGGAGAACTGAATCGAAGTTACAAAGACGTTTGCGAAAAAGACACGCGCACGGTGAAAGACGGAAAATCGGGCCAGGGATCCGGCGGTAACGTCGATGCAGGATCGATGCAGCATAAGACCGCGCTTTGCCAATTGGTTCACGATTCTGTAAAGACCGCAAAGCTGGAACGCGTTGTTGAAATCGCCTGGGGCGGGGCGACGGCTTCTTGTATTGCTGCTTGTGCTTCAAAAACGGGCACTTTTGGTGTCGTCAACCTGGACGCGCTTTGCAGTCTAGTGGCCCAAGGTGCGGGGTTAGCGAGCACCGCAGGTAACGCGATTTTGCAGAATGATTTCGGAACAGCTGCAAAAGAAATCGGAAATGGCTTGGTCCAAGCCAGCAATCTAGGCGACAAGTTCGCGGCAACAAAGTTGGGTGGCACAAAGATTGGCGGAAAAATCGGGGAAAAGCTAGGCGCCGGAAGCGAAGGCTTCAAGATGAAGGACCTAAAGGCAAACAAGGGCCAAAAGCGCGGCGAAGGCGATCAAAAGGAATCCTGCAGTGCAATTGCAAAGACAATGCTTCAGATGATTCAGGCCCGATTCCGTAAGAAAAACGCCATTGGTATTGGCGTGGATTCTTTGGCCGGACTGAAAAATCTTCAGATGCGCAAAGACGGAATCACGTTTGCGGGATTTGATACGAAACTTAAGGATTTCAACATCAAGACGAATCTAGCTGGTCTGAACAGCGCTGCAGACCGTAACGGCGATGGAAAGTTTGACGACGCGGATGGTTCGGCGGCTTGTAATGGCGCGCAAGGAAACATGGGATTGACGATTTCGTGTATGTCAGCGGGGAACAAGGACCTTGCCGAACTTTTCAAAAACCCGGACGTGCAAAAATTCATGGGCGATGCCGGAATTGGACAGTGGATCGATGCGGATCCTTCGGCTGATATTAATCCAAGTGACTTAGCTTCCGGAATGGGCGGAATGCCTCCGGAATTCGCCCCGCTTTTGGACCAAGCGAACCAATTGGCCGTTAATACGACCGAAGCCGCAAATGCCGCGCCGGTTGCCGTGAATGAAAAAGGCGCCGAATACAAACAGGTTTCCGGAGGTGGCGCAGGACGTTCGCCGGCTTCAAGCGAAGAAAGCCTGGAAGACATGGTCAAACGGATGATGGAAGCTCAAAACGCCGGCGCTACAAAGAATGAAGACCCATCCTTCGATCATGCCCTGGCCTTTCGCTATGCTCGCGACGCTTCGGGGCTTTCGGAAGACCGCGCAGTCAGCATTTTCCGCAGGGTTTCGTTTCGATACCAGTCCGTAGGTCGCAAGGACGGTTTGTATTCGAACTTATTGAATCCCGCAGCCCGAGCTCCAGCTTCGGCTGATCTGCCTCACGTTCCCGTAGCACCGAAGTAAGCCTTGAAAAGCCCCGTGAACTCGAATATGCCTTAGATCTCACCAACATTCTTGGTTCTTTGGTTTTGGGGCATTAGCTCAGTTGGTAGAGCGTTTCCATGGCATGGAAAAGGTCAGCGGTTCGACTCCGCTATGCTCCACCAATTTCTTCTTAGCTCAAGACCGCTTTCAACTATGGCCGATCTAACGGTCGTAACACTTCGCATCACAGCCCGGCGCTCAATAAATCTCGAAAGAATGCCGACCAGCTGACGTGAGACTGAAATCTTTCGTCACCTTTGCCGCATTCCTTTTGCAGGGTTTGAATCTAGCCGCTGCAAAAGAAGCCGAACGACTGCCCTTAGTATTGGCTCCTTCGGCAACTTACCAAGTTCATGAATCCGGTGAAAACCTAAGCCTGATCGCACTTCGTCTTTACGGCAAAAGTTCACGCTGGAAAGAAATTGCGACGTTGAACGAAATGAAGGCGCCGTATCGCCTGAAGATGCGACAAATCCTTCGTCTTCCGACTGCGCCGACCTTAACCCAAGCCCAGGGGAATCAAAAAGTTTTGGCCTATTGGCGACGCCACTTTGGGCTTTCCGGAAACGAAACTCGGCGCGAAGTCGCATCAATTCCCAAGAAAACCATCGATACCCCTAGCATTCGCGAAAATCGCGAACCCAAGCCCGAAATTGACGACGCCTTTGTTGAATCCGGAAAAGAATTGCTGGTTGACCGGAAACTTGAAAAAGCTTTCGACTACTTTTCACCGCTAACCCATCTAGCCCTGGACAAGTTTCCCAAAGACGACGAATTGGTTTACCTGGACGGAGCGTCCGCAGAACGAATCTTTGGCACCTTGAAGTCCACCCAACGAAAACCCGCATCCACCCCGGGACAGCTAGCCAAGATCGCACCCAACCAATTGCGTTTTTCAGATTACGAAAGCAAAAGCGGAACTGACATTGTTTGCGCAAAGGTCCCCCTGGTTGACGTCAATCGCCAGTACGTCTTTAGCCGCGCCGGAATGATGGTTTTCAATTATCGCTGCGTGGGTTTGAAAAAGTAGCCAAACCCGGAAAAACCTTCGAAACCTTTTTTACTAGGTATTCGCCATAAGTTCCCTGAAAAGCGTGAAGGTCTTGCCCATCCCATCGCGAAGCACCTGGAACAACCGTCGGCGTTCCCGGAATGGATTTGGGATGACTAAAGAACCCTGGATCAAAAAAGAAAGGCATCGAAAGTCGATCTTTTCCCGATCGATTCTTCACGCGATGAAGTGTGGATCGATACAAACCGCCGGTCATCAGATCCAGCATGTCTCCGATGTTGCAAATCAAGGTTCCTTTTTCAGGGGGAACTTCTGTCCAGCCCGAAGGCGTCTTAACTTCTAACCCACCGTTTTCGTCCTGCCAAAGCAGTGTCAAAAGACCGTAATCCGTGTGTTCCCCCACACCCCACTGTATGGCTTCTTTCGAAGAATTAGGCGCTGGGTAATGAAAGATGCGAAACAAAATCAGCGGATCTTGGGTTAAATCGGCGCGAAAATAGTGGGTAGGTAAATTCAAGCCCAGGGCGATCAGTTCCATCACGGTATGCCCCACCCCAGTCAGTTCTTTCATCACCCGCAATACCTGCACTTGAAGTTCTTTTGGGTGATTTGGAAAAAGATTCGGACCATGAAGCGGAATCGATCCTTTTGGACCTTCGGATCCAAAGTAAAGTCCTTCCTTTAGATCCGGCCTTCCCGACGTCAGTTCTGCACCCAAAGGAAAATACCCGCGCCACGCAATTCCTGCGCGGGACATTTCAATTTGCATTTTTTCATCCTGAGCCTGCGAGAAGAATTCGCGGCTGCTTTTTTCAAGATCCGAAAAAAGATACGGATCCACGCCAAAATCGGATATCGAAAAAAATCCGTGTGTGCGGCAGGCTTCGCGAATCAAGACCACCGCCCGATCGCGATCTTGAAGACTGACTTTGGGGATCATTCTTCGTACGAAAAAACTTCTGCTTGGTTTGCGGCTGGATTCTTCATCATCCGATTCAAATAGGCCAAGACGTTTGGGTACTTTTCCATCACGACTTTGAATTCGGGCCAAAAAGTACTGAAATAAAGATCATAGGTCACGCAGATATCTGCTGCCGTCAGACGCTCGCCGACTAAGAACTGATTTTTTGAAAGCGCACGATCCAAAGTAAACATCGCATCATTGACGTCGCCGATCAGCGCCGCTTCTTTCTTGGTTCGAAGTTCACCTTCAGGGATATCTTCGATGATCATGATTCGCGCACGAAACGGGTCCAGCGTGGCTGCCGAAAAATACATCCACTGCTGGTAATGTGCCCGAAGCGGAGAATCCAAGGCAGGCGCAAATCCCTTTTCTAGGAATCGATCAGCCAAATATGCGCAGATCGCTACCGATTCAAAAATTACTTGGCCGTCGATTTCCAAAACCGGGGCACGACCCATTGGATTCTTCGAAAGGTAATCCGGCGTTTCATTTTCTTTTTTGGCGCGATTGATCCAGTGGGATTCGTAAGGGATTCCCATTTCCGTCATCAGCCAACGCGCCTTTGCGCCGCGATCATAAGGGGCCAAACCGTAAAGTGTCGTCATAAGGAATGCTTACATCGATGCCAAAAAAATGTCGAACTCCAGCCACCAACAGCACTCTACACCTGGGATCGGCAAGTACCGATAAGTCTTCGATGGCCTGGGATTCTCATCATTTACGACTCGCAGTGACAAGCTGGGTGATCTTGCAAGCGTCGACCGCTTTCGCGGGCTACCAACGGAAGATCAATGAAGTGTCCTGTGTTCACGCTGAAAGTTTTGAATCAACCTTCGAGTATTGGAATCACACCCGAGGACCTGTTTTCTTGGTTCCTCATCACAGAAAGACTGAAACCTGCAAAGTCACAACCTTGCCCACTCAGGCGGTCAAACCCGGACACGTCGCTATTGTACGCTTAAGGTGTATCGTGAGACCTTCGTCGGCTAAGCTGTATTTTTCTTACCCATTTGTGATGCAAACGCGTTTCATCGACCCCGTAACCCAGGAAGAACACGGCGCTCTAGAAACACTTCACGTCCGCGGATTCGTGTCTCCAACCGTTTGCACCGACGCAAGCCGCATCTTGGAAGACCGAGACCCACCTTTGAAAACACCTAGATCCGACTGCAATGAATTTAGATTGGATCTTCCACCGCTACCACTTTCTAAAGTCGCCGTTCGATCACAGGGCAATACAAATGGGACTTGCTATGCTGCTGCCAGCACCGGGCTGTACGATTACATGAGAGCCGCCGAAGGTCAGAATACCGAAGATCCAGCCAGCACATTGGCTGCGGCATTTGATTTCAAGAAGTACCTGGATCGAGACGTTAAGCCCGGTCCAAAAATCATGGATGGCGGGTCCTTCTTTATGCTTTTGGATCACCTGGCTTTAGAGGGCGCATGCCCACATTCTGAAGTCACAAAAAAACTAAAACTTTCAGGCCTATCTGAAGATGATTTCAACTACGTATACTCGAACTTTACCGATGATTTAGGAATGAAAAACGTTCAAGACTTGCGAAAAGACCTGCCTTCTTACAAGGCCAAAATTCCAAATGAACTTGATCCAAACGGATTCATCCAGCGAATTGACAGTGTCGCGCAGGTCAACCCCGAACTGCTGCGCAAAAGTCCCGTTGAACTTTACGAAAAGGCCTTGCCTTTAACCTGTCTCGATTCAAAAAGGCAAAAACTCAAGTCTTCGTGGCAGTTTCACCATTATTCGCGCTCTAATTCTCAACTTCCTCTTTCGACTTTGCAGCAGCATTTGGAACGCAGCTTTTTCAAATCCAAGAACAACCACCCGGTGGCCGTGGGTATGCGTGCCTGCGCGATTTCAGATGACTTACCTACCGCGGTAGACGAATTGGAAAGATTCCTGGAATCCGATTCCTGCGGAGGCCACGCACTGCTTTTGATCGGACAAAAGTGGAACGCCGAAAAAAACCGATGTGAAGTGATCCTTCGAAATTCCTACGGGACAGGGACCTGCCGCTATTATTCCAACTGGGACTGCGACAGGTCCTTAGGGACTGTATCGATGGATAAAGAGATTTTCCTACGTGCCCTGAAGGCCATTTCGACGATCGAGCGCAGATCCAACCCAAATCAAGCCCACTGAAAACCAAAAGTGGCGTCACGAATATGACAACATCTTGTACTTAACGAAAGCTGCACTTTATCGCCCAAAATGCCGAAAAACAGGGCGTGAAGCGGAAACGACTTGGCTTGCGACTTGTTGTGGCAATTTTGGCTTTGACCCCATTTTCCAAGGCTTGGGCCAAGAAAGTCGGAAACTGTGCCGAGCACGACCGCTTCCGTGCGGTGTATTGCGCGGACCTCGCGGTTTCTCATTTGGGATCCAGCAACCCCAAGCTTAAAGCGGCTGCCCAGAAGTGTTCCAAAGACCAAAGCTGTTGGTGCCGCCTGAATGTCGTTGGCCCAGGTGGGTCAGCGGTTCTTCAAAACCTGGATCCGCCAAACGGAGAAATTGCTTCCCGTCCCGGGCCGGGATTTGTGAAAAACCCTAAGGGACACCTGGCACCCAAGGTTGCCGAATTTCAATGGATTCGCGACCAGTACATCGGCGACCCGACCTTTCTTCAAGTTGCGAAGTATGACATCGATCGGAATCGGGATTGCACCATCCCCCGACACCGAAAGGGGGAATGCCATTTGGATGTGGTGAATCTGGAAAAGCGTGGAAAGAAATTTCAAATAGCTTCGGTCTGTGATCAGTCGGGAAATCACTTCAACGAAGATTTTTACATTGCCGGTGTTGATGAAACAATCAAGATCAAGACGGCCGGAAAACCATCCAGTCACCCCAAACGAATCAGCCGCAATCCTGGATCTTCCAAATCGGTCGCGGGCGGTTACACCGGTGTTTACGGAAGCATTACAGTCGGCGTTGTTTCCGGAGCCGGCGCGATCATGTTGGTCGGCCTGTCAAACGGTGAAGGTGGATTAATGCTGGCTGGTGGCGTTGGAGCTGTCGCAGGCGCCGCGCTCAGCGCCTGCGCAGGTGCTGTTGCCGGAATTATTTCGGGTCCCGGCTGCCATGGACTTTCAGATCTTGAAGGCTGGGGAATCACCGCCTGTGGTGGCGCGTCTGTCAAAGCAATTGCCGGCGCGGGTGCTGGGGTCTGCGTGAGTGCGGGGTTAAGAAACGCCCCCAAATTCAAAGGGAAAGACGCACGTATGCTGGGGGAAGCCCTTGCCCTTTCATTGACACAGCTGATGAGCGGCCGAGCTCCCGCCAACTTGAATCAAGTTTCTTCGGCTTCAAAAGAAGTTTTGAGCAATATTAATCCCTGCTTTGCGTACGGACCCTTTGGGGAAGTCTGCGCAGGTGTCGGCGGCGGGGTCGGTGCCGTAGGTATCGGAAAGACCACGACCCTAAAGCGCTTCAAAAAAGGAAGTATTCAAGAATTTGGATTCAGAATGATGCTTGGACTTCCACTGAGATAATGGTGCCGAGGACGGGAATCGAACCCGTACGCCTCTTACGAAGCGCAGGATTTTAAGTCCTGTGCGTCTACCAATTCCGCCACCCCGGCAGTGTAAGCGATGGCCTTAAATCAACACGATCTTGGGCGCGACGCAACGAAATATCCAAGCCCTATTGGCACATCGTATTGACATGCAGCGAGCACTCTTGCAGGGCGCCCCCTGCCCCTTGATAAAACGCGTTTTCAAAATACGTCTTTCGATGCGTCGACTGATGACCGCTGGCAAAGGTCAGGGTGATCTGCATCCAAACCCCATAGGATCCCTGCGAACAGCTACAGAAGCGGTTGGCCGGCGCTGGCGAATCTTTTCCGTTCGACCCCTGTGGCCCAGTGTGCCCAGGCGCACCTTGCAGTCCCATCGGCCCCATAGGACCCATAGGTCCCGTGTCGCCGCGTGGCCCGGTCAATCCGCGCGGGCCATCTTCGCCCACAATCCCCTGCGGTCCCTGTGGTCCTGTAGGTCCCATTGGGCCCTGAAAACCCTTGGGTCCGACCAGGTCTCCGGGAAAACCCTGCTCTCCGCGTGGGCCCATCGGACCAACCGGCCCTGGGTCGCCCTGCACAGAAAATCCGGGGTAACCCGTTTCGCCCACTGGACCGATCAAACCGATATCACCTTCTTCACCCCGTGCTCCGGCCGGGCTTGGGGTGTCGTCTAGATTCTTTTTCAAAATTCCCAATCGGGCACCCGTCGTTGAAATCCGGTCATTCAAGTCTTTGCGCTTTTTGGATCCAAAAAGAGCATGCGCCGGTTGCACCGTACCCGTTGCGAAAGACGAAACCACGACCATCCACAGAATCTTTTGAAACATGGAATTCTCCTACCTGCAGATCGTGGAAATCGCCGCGCTACACGCCGCCCACGCCTGTTGAATGCTGTTATTGTATTCCGACGCCGGAAAAGTGGTCATCGTGTACGGTGTGTCGCGCGAAGCAGTGACCAGGTGTTTTTCTAGTTCAACTGTGTAAGATGTTCCTTCGCACGCGCAGAAAGTGGTCGGAAGAACCGGCGCGTCGATCCCGGGATCACCCCTAGGCCCCGTCAGTCCCACCGCACCGGAATCGCCTTGCGGTCCGTAAGGACCTTGAAGACCGGTTGGTCCTTTGCTTCCGGTTTCTCCAGTCGGCCCTGGGTCGCCCTGATCGCCTTCGGGTCCGACTGGGCCCATGGGACCCCGGATTCCTTGTGGACCGCGTGGTCCGGCAGGGGCTCCTTGCGGGCCTCGAGGACCTTTGGGTCCAACGTCTCCCATGTCGCCGGTCGGACCTTTAGGCCCGTTGGGACCGCGTGCGCCGCGGTAACCTTGCGGACCCGTCACGCCCTGTGGGCCTTTATCGCCCTTGGGTCCTGTGATCTGGTGCGCCTTGCTTGAAACCCTTTTTTCAAGCGCCGTAACTTGCGATTCAAGTTCCGTCACTTGCTTTTGCAGTTCTTCAAGCTTGGGAACTTCAGCTGCACCCATGGCGGACGCTGCTAGAAGAATAGAAACACATGGGATCCACAAAAAACTGAAACTTTTCATGACTCGTCTCCTTGTGTTCCGCCACATCCGCTCATTGCGGCCTGACAGGCCTTCCGAGCCGCTGCCGTACTTCCATAAGTCGAATAGCTGTAACGATTGATGTATTGATCCGTCACGCTTCCAGAAGCGCTGACGGACACTCGTTCCAAATCAAAAGTGCTGCTCCCCACGCATCGACAAAAATAAATGAACCCGCTTCCGCGACTTCTGCCGTCGTAACCCCGCATTCCCTTTTGCCCAGGCGGTCCCTGTGGTCCTGTCGGGCCTTTAGGTCCTACGGGTCCAACGTAACCTTGCGGACCGTCTGCACCCCTGGGACCGCGCACGCGGCTGGCCGGACCTTTAGGCCCTTGGGGCCCCTGATAGCCCATAGGACCCACGTCCCCTTGCGGACCCACTGCTCCCGTCACGATGGCGTCCACGCCCGCAGGTCCTTCCGGCCCCATTGGCCCGGTCCACCCTTTGTAACCCTTTAACCCCATCGGCCCTACGGCCCCAACGGGACCATCAGGCCCCCTAGGTCCTTGTGGGCCAGGATATCCGGTCGGCCCCTTAGGCCCCGTCACCGGGTGATCTAGACGATCCAAAATAGCCTGGATTTCAGCCTTTTTTGCTTCAATTTTAGTGATCAGATCTTTCTTTGAAACGGCATGAGCCGTCGAAACCTGCGATGCAAAAACTAAAACCCAGAATCCCCAAAACACTTTGGTCATCGTGATACCCCTTTGCCAGAAATGCCCGGATATCAGCAAAACCAGTGCCAGCGTCTTCTCGATTGGAAAAGATCTTAAGCGTATGACACAGCGCGAACTGCACGGTCAGTGTCATCTTGCCTGGGCCGATGTGGAACCAGCTAGAATTTCAGTTTTGAAAGTACTCGAATCAAAAGTTCGTAACCCTTTTCGCTGGTAAAGACTCGGAAAAAGGCGTGCTCAAGCTTTTGCTTGGGCTGAGGACCAAAACCATCTTGGTACCAGCGTTCGTAAAGTTGGTGAATCTGCTGCGCCTTTAGATACGGGGGGCGGACTTGGGAAGCGATCAAATCAAGTACAAAATCATTGGAACGCTGGTGCAACGAATCCATCGCCACGCGAAGATCGTCGGGGACTACACCCTTTCTTCCCGTTTGGGCTTCAACCTTCTTTGCAAGCGCCTTCCAATCTAAATCTTCGCGATCAAAAGCAGCGATGACTTCAGTAAAACGCTGCGTAAAGTCTGCATATCCGCCGCCGTAAAAGGGATGAAATAGGGAAAATGGACTGCTTCGCGTTCGCAATTCGGCGTACTCAGGCGAAAAAGCGGTCATGTATCCGCCTGAAATTCCCCACTCACCGTTTTTTCCACGAATGACTCGGGACTCCTGAAGCAACTGCCAAATTCTTTCCAAATAATGGTAACGAAAACCTTCGGTCGTCTTCAATTCTTCCGCAAGACTCAGGGTTTGCTCGGAAACGACCGGATCAGCAAAATGAAGCAAGTGCATCGAAAGATCATGATCGTTTCCAATCGGGATGGTCCGTTCTTCAAGCAATAATTTGAAGTACTGAAAAGTTTCAACAAATCCATCCGCTCGCATGTATCCCACTTGATTGGGCCACGAAAGTCGGTAACCGGAATTTTGAACAGACCAAGCTTCAAGTTCACTTCGGTCTGAATCTTTCAGGAACAAAAGTCGAAATAGTTCACGACTGGCTTCATTCTTCGAAAAAAGTCCGCTTGCCATGACCAATTGAAAATCATAGCGGTTCTTCTGACTCAGCTCTGGGTTTGATGAACGTGCAAAATTCGGCAAGCCCCAGCGTTCTAGGTTCTTTGCAAACTGATCCGCTAGGGAAGAATTCCAAGACTTTAAATCCGGACCAAGTTCAGGCAAAAGGTTCTGCGCACAATCCCCTTGCCTAGCGATCCAACGCGCAGGCGAAACAAACGCCCCAAAACTTGTGCTTGGAAAAAGCAGGATTAGAAGAATCAGCCGCACCCCAAGATTCTAGCACCTGCGCAAGATTCATTTGAATGAAAGAAAATTGACGCCCCTACTTGATTCGTTCCCATGCTATCCTAAATCCCATGTCCGCCAATCTAGCTGAACTTCGACTGCGCGCCCTTTCGCTTGACGACCGCGAACGCCACACGGTCATTGAAGAAATTGCAAATTCAGATCACCCCGATACCCCGCGTGAACTGATTGCACTTTATGAAGAATCCGAATGGCGACTGACCCGAATTGAAATCCTGGCCCACCTTTCAAAATTTCCCCAAAATTCACGGGTTACGGACTTTCTTTTGGAAAAGGCTCTTTGGGGAGAAGACCTAGGGCTTCAAGAAGCAGCCATTCTGAATTTAGGTTCGCATCGAACACCTGCGACCGTTACTTTTTTAAGAAACCTTTACCGCCACGGGAACGATATTTTGAAAGCGCCTGCGGCCATTGCCTTGGGGCGCCTGGCGGATACGGGGTTTGCTTCCATCCTGATTCACGACTTGAAGCAGGCTTTGGAAAAAGAAGACATTCGCCTGGCAAAAGCCCTGATTTCATCGCTTTCGGATCTTCGGTCTGCACAAGCGGGTGCGCTGGTCCTGCCCTTGGTCACGGACGCTGACTGGGGTCGCCGGTTTCCTTCTTTGAAGCTTCAGGCCTGGATCGCTTTAGGGAAAATTCTAAGAAGCACGCAAGGACTGGGACAACGCGCAGGTTTTCATCAAGACCTGGCTGATTCGATCATCGAATCACAAATTGCATCCGCCAGTCTTTCCCAAATTGAAAACCGTTCACAATGGCGCCTTGAAGATTACCTGGGTCGATATTTTTCAGAAAAACAAAAACCGCATCCGCACCTTCCGGTCGAATTCAATTCGTTTGCGGCAGAAGACGTCGAAGTCGGTATTCAGCTTTTTTTAAAAAATGAAAACCTGGGGCGCCTAGCCCAGGCCCTTGAATATGTTTCCGTCATTCGTCCACAGGCGCGAATCGCCCTGATGGACGCCGTTTTGGCTGAATCCACCCCAGAAACAGCAAACGCCTGCCTTAGGTCCCTTTTATTTCAATCCGATCCCAAGCTGAATCCTTGGATGGTTTCCAACCAATCCAAGCTTCCTCAGGGTGAAGTTTTCTTGGCGGGCTTGATCTTAGGAATCGAATCCGACACGGGCGTTTGGGTGAAAAAGTTTTCCGAAAGCCTTGAACCCGAAGCTCTGGCGCACGGAATTTGCGACTGGCTGATTTCTCAAAGGCCTGACCCAAAAGCCTGGGAAAAAGCACAGAACTGGGCCGCAAGCTGGCTTGAATCCAAGCCCAATGCGCGGATTTCAGCGCGGGTCATCCGAACGCTTGGACGTCTGCGATGCCAGAACAACAAGGTGGTTTCTTTTCTTTTTACGCCCCATACGGCAGATGAAACATTTTCTGCCCGACTTTTTTTCGTCGAAAAGTCACCGATTCAGAAAGCGGCTGATTGGATGTCGGGGCTGAAAGCGGCTGATTTGAAAAACTTTCAAATCCAGGCCCTGAAAAGCCTGGTATCGGTCAAAAAAGCGAAGCTTGCTTTCAAAGGCGACTGGTCTTTTCTTTTTCAAAACCTTTCAGCAGCCACGGTCGCGCCTGAATTGGCGCTTGGGATTCTGGACTTTTCCTTGGTTGAACCTAGCCCCGGCTTGGAAAAATTCTGCATTGAAGCGCTTTCATCCAAAGATTCGCGCGTCGCGATCCACGCCATCATTTCGATGCAGTCCTACACGAACGACAAGAACATCGAAGTCCTTGCACCCTTTTTGTCTTCAAAAGTTTCGTCTTTTTCGGGACGGGCGGTCGACAGTCTATGCCGGATTGCGACTTTACGCGCGACCCGGGTCTTGATTGACCATCTGGCAACCCGCCCACTGCAATCGGAATTGATTTCAAAACTAAGCCGATCGATTGCGCCCACTGGCGAACTGACCCCCTATTTTCAAGGAAAAATTGACGAAATCATGAAGGCCCATCCAGAACACCCGGATTGGGAAATGCTGGGCACACTTCGCGACAAACTTCGTCCGGCAGCACCGACGACACCTTCCGGCCCGGGCGGGGTAAAACCGATGGCGTCACACGAAGTCGACGAAGAAATCCGAAAATCGATTCCCGAATTTGACCGACTTGAAGACCCGGTTCGCGCAGCAATTCGATCGGCTGAAATGCCATTTTTCCGTCCGGAACTTTTCGCTGAATCCGTCGACAAGGCTTCGGTCGTTTTGGAATACTGTAAAGCCCTGGATCTTTGCCTGGAAAAAGTCATTGGTCGGCAGCAGCTTTTTCCAAAAATCGAAAGAAGCCTTCAAGACTTTCAATCCGTGATTTATTCCGTGGGATTGGATGACGAACTGGGTTCCGCATCCGAAACGATGAAGACTTTGAGTTTGACCAAGGGATTCACCCCAGAATCTTTTCCGCATCACAAAATGAAAATGCTGGCCCAGCTTTTTTTGACCGGAAAAATCGTTCACGATCGGTTCAAGGCCTTGGATGGACTTCGAGCTTGGGCCGTCGTGCTTTTGCTTTTTTCTAGAAAGATCACTTCCAAACAGGGTCGCGAAGTCAAAGCGCCCTTGAACTTTGGAAACGTTTCAGACGACAGCATCATTCATGCCGCAAAACGGCTAATGGCCCTTCAAGACATTCGGAATCCAGCGGCGCATCGCCAAACTTACTTGCAGCTTTCCGGCGTTGAAAACGTGCGAAAAGAATCCCTGGAACTGATCCGCTGGGTTCTTAAGCTGACGCAGACTGCTTAGTGGGTCGTTTCAAATAAGTGGCATGCCGCAAAATGCTCCTTTGCGACTTCTTTCCACTTAGGTTCGTCCACCGAACAAATCGGCATCGCTTTTGGGCAACGACCCGCAAAACGGCAACCCGGCTTCAAGTTCACGGGCGATGGAATTTCACCGGTTAAAATTTGATGCACGCGGTTTCTTTCCTTGGCTGGATCGGCTTCAGGGTTCGAAGCAACCAAAGACTGCGTGTAGGGATGCTTCGGACGGAAGTAAACTTCGTCAGCAGGGCCTAGTTCAACCATCTGACCTAGGTACATGACCGCCATTCGGTCTGAAATGTAACGAACCATGGAAAGATCATGCGCAATAAACAAAAGCGTCAGACCCATTCGGTTCTTTAGGTCTTCTAGTAAATTCACGACCTGCGCCTGAACGGAAACGTCCAGGGCCGAAATCGGTTCATCGCAAACAATCACTCGGGGTTCCAGCGCAAGCGCGCGAGCAATCCCGATTCGCTGACGCTGACCGCCCGAAAATTCATGCGGATAACGCGACATGTGCGCCGCTGCTAGGCCCACGCGGTTCAGCCAAAAGCCGACCTTCTGTTCGATTTCTTCTTTTTTCCAAATTCCGTGAATCATCGGGCCTTCGGACACGATTTCACGAATCGTCATTCTGGGGTTCAGCGACGAATACGGATCTTGAAAGATCATCTGAATCTGACGCGAAAACTTCTTAAAATCGTCCGCTTGGTAACGAACGGGAAGTTTTTCGCCGCGATAAATCACTTCGCCAGCGGTCTTGTCGTACAGCCCCACCAAAGTGCGGCCCAAGGTCGATTTTCCACAGCCCGATTCGCCCACCAGGCCCACGATTTCGTTTTCACGAACCGCAAGACTGACACCATCCACCGCACGAAGGACTTTTCCATCCTTCACATTGAAGTGCTTTTTCAGGTCTTTGACTTCCAAAATGACTTCGCCCCGGGCGCCGCCGTTACTCATGCTTGCCTCCCGCCGGATGCCAAAGATGAAGTTTGAAGCCAGGTCTGAACCTCTTGATCATTCAGTCGCTTGTTTCTAAATAGGCCCGGCGCTTCTGTCGTCACGCGTTCGTGATGCTGCCAGCAACGTGAAAAGTGCCCCTGATCCGTTTCCCAAAGCCCTGGATTGCTGGTCTGACAGACCTTCATCGCAAACGGACAGCGTTCAAAATACGAACAGCCTTCGGGCGGCGCAAAAAGATCGGGTGGCGCGCCATCAATCGGTTGAAGCCTACGACGTTTACCTTCGTCACCATCCGGCATCGCCGCGCGAAGACCCAGGGTGTAAGGATGTGCTGAACGATAAAAGATGTCGTCCGCAGTCCCTTTTTCAACGATCTGGCCTGCGTACATAACCGCAACTTCATTGGCCATCTGGGCAACGACGCCTAGGTCGTGGGTGATCAAAATGATCGACATGTTTCGCGACTTCTGAAGATCCTTCATCACGCGAAGAATCTGGGCTTGAACGGTCACGTCCAAAGCAGTCGTCGGTTCGTCAGCAATCAATAACGATGGGTTGCAAGCAATAGCCATCGCGATCATCACGCGCTGGCGCATTCCACCTGAAAATTGGAATGGATACTGATTGATTCGCGCTTTCGCTTCTGGAATCTGGACTTGATCCAAAAGTTCAATTGCGCGTTTCTCGGCGGCTTCCCCGTCGATGCCATCATGGAAACGTAAGGTTTCGGTGATTTGGCGACCTAGGGTCATCGTTGGATTCAATGACGTCATCGGATCTTGAAAGATCATTCCGATGCCCTTACCGCGAATCTTATTCAGTTCCGCAACCGAACGTCCGACCATTTCCTGACCTTCAAACAAGACCGATCCCGACGTGATTCGCCCAGGTGGCTGAGGAATCAAGCCCATCAAGGATTGAACGGTGACGGACTTCCCACAGCCGGATTCCCCCACAATGGCCAAAGTCTTTCCGCGTGGAACATCAAAGGTCACGCCCCTAACGGCTTTGACGATCCCACCATAGGTCGAAAATTCAACCTTCAGGTCCTTCACTTTCAAAATCGAGTCAACGGTACCGCTCATGACTGCGACCTCATTTTTGGATCCAAAGCGTCACGAAGGCCGTCACCCAAAAGGTTAAAGGCCAAAACCGTAATGCTGATGAAAAGGGCTGGAAAAATGAATTCATGCGGATGAATCAAGAAACTTTTGATCCCATCGTTACACATGCTTCCCCACGAAGGCGTCGGCGGAGCAACCCCCATCCCGATAAACGACAAGAAGGCTTCCGTGAAAATCGCGCTAGGGACGGCAAACGTCAGATAGACCAAGATCACTCCCAAAGTATTTGGAAGCAGATGGCGAAAAATCAAGTACAGGGACTTTGCACCCAATAGACGCGAAGCTTGAACAAATTCGCTTTCACGAAGCTGCAAGATCTGACCGCGTGTTAGGCGCGCAGCACCTGTCCAGCTTAAGACAATCAATGCAATCAGCATCGGGAAAATCCCGTCATCGCCAGGACCTGCCCCAAATGCGATCTTGAAAAGAATCATGAAAAGCAAAAACGGAAGCGCCAATACGAAGTCCGTGATTCGCATCAGCCAGTCGTCAATCTTCCCACCAAAGTAGCCCGAAATCCCACCAATCAAGATTCCTAAAATCACGTACAAAAGCGGCGCAAAGAACCCAATGAACAAGGAAACGCGTGCTCCGAAGATCAATCGTGCCAGCATGTCGCGACCCAAGTAATCTGTTCCTAGTGGACGTGCACCCATCTTCAGCATTTCGCCGATTTTAGCATCAGGTGAAATGGACTGAGCATCCGACAGCGAGATTCCCGCCTTCAGATCGACTGAAATGACCTTAAACTTGGAAGATTCTTCTCCGTTCTTGGCGACCACTGCGTAAAAATAGCGGCCAGCCTGAAGATCAAAGCCATCATCAAAGCTGACGCGATTTCCGCCTTCAATTGATGAAAGCGGAACCCCCAAAGATTCACGATCTTTGGGTTCTGTTTGGGTCCGATAAATCGAGTACCCGGCAGCGCCCTTTACAGGTGTCCATTTGAATCGAACGCCCTGAATCGACGGGACCCCCATAATTTGAATTTCCGCAGTGGCGTCCAGACTTGCGCCATCCGCAGTCGGCGATTCTTCGTGACCAGCGACCACGACTTCTTCATACGCGACTTCTTCAGGCAAAACCAAAACGGAACGTCCTAGACTGGGAGCTTCAGAAATTCGCGAAAGTTCCTGATTCGATGGATCAACACGCCACACATAGGGACCGATCAAAGTAAAAACAACCAGCCCGACCACAATGAAAAGACTGGCTAGTGCCTGCTTGTTTTTCTTCAAACGAATCCAAGCGTCCTGCCAGTAAGAAAGCGAAGGACGCGACGAAAGTGTGAATTCAGTGGTCTTTTTGACCGGGCTAAAATCCAACGGAAAGGCAGTTTTGATGTCCATCATTTAAGCCTTTCCCTTCGCAATGCTGATCCGCGGATCCACAAAGCCGTAAATGATATCGACCAAAATCACCATGAACACCAAGAAAGCGCCGTAAAACACGGTCAAGCCCATGATCACAGTGTAATCCAACTGGTTGACCGCCTGAACGAAATAGCGGCCAAGTCCTGGAATCGCGAAAACAGATTCAACCACAAAGCCACCCGTGGTGATTGCAGCAATTGCTGGCCCTAGAAAAGTAATGACCGGCAAGATCGCGTTTCGAAGTTGGTGTGAAAAGAAAATCCGCCGCGTCGGCAATCCCTTGGCTTTTGCCGTTCGAATGTAGTCTTGATTGACGATTTCAAGCAGTGAAGAACGCATCAAGCGGGTCAGAAAAGCCATCGTGCCCAGCCCCAAAACCAGCGCCGGAAGCAACATGTGGCTAAACGTGCCCCAACCGCCGACCGGAAGAATTTCAGTATCAAACCGCTTGTTGATTTCAGTCAGCACGTATTGCCCAAGGGCCGCGAAAACAAAGCTAGGAACAGAAACGCCCAAGATGACCAAGAACATGACCGTTCGGTCTTCCCATTTTCCACGGGTCAACGCGGCAATGGATCCGTACAATACCCCACCCATGGCTGCGATTAAGACTGCAAGAATCCCTAAAGTGGCAGAAATCGGAAAATGCCCTGCAATGATGTCGTTCACCGAACGGTTCTGTTGGGTAAACGAAATTCCGAAGTCGCCCTTCATCATATTCGTCAGAAAGACGACGTACTGAACAGCAACAGGTTTATCCAGGCCGTACCGAGCTTCGATGTTGGCCCGAATTTCTGGGCTCATGGCCTTCGCGCCCGAAATCGGGTCGCCTGGGACTAAGTGCATCGCCAAGAAGGTAGCGGTGGCGATAAAAAAGACGGTGACTAGTCCTGCCACCAATCTTTTGATCACGTAACTCAACACGGGGAACTCCTAAAAAAACTCGGGCCCAGGCGAAATAGCCCAGGCCCGAAATTCGTTTCTTAATCGATGGTCGCCTGAGTCAGATCAGGGTCAGCACCGATTTGCTTGCGAACAACGCCTTTCAGGCGATCGTTTTCAATATAAATGACGGTCCGTTCGTACGAAGGAACGATCGCCACTTCATCGAGCATGATTTTTTCAGCTGCAGCCATCGCGTTCATGCGCTTTTTCACACTGGACGTCGACTGTGCTTCACGAATCAGCTTGTCGTATTGGTCGTTCTTCCATTCGCCGCGATTGTTCTCGTTCCAGCTGGTCTTCAGCTCGGCAAATGTCATCGGATCCGCAAAGTCGGGACCCCAACCTGCCGCAACGATATCGAACTCGCCAGCGGTCATCTTGGCCAAACGTTGCTTGAAGATCTGCTTATCGATCTTCAGTTCAAGTCCCAAATGGGTTTTAAAGATGTTCTGGAAGTATTCAGCTTCACGAGCAGCAAAGTTCGTGTCGCCGGTCAACCAGACCAGCGGCGGAATGGATCCGCCCAGTTCTTTCTTGGCCGCTTCGACGAATTTCTTCGCTTCTGCGATGTTCATTTTCGGAGGATTGTAAGGATACTCTTTACGGAAGCGATCCTTCACTCCGCGAACCCAAACAGGAATCAAAGTCTTGCCTGGAAGAGTTCCAGGAATCCCCACCACTTTCGTGATGTATTCGTCCATGTTCACGACCAACTGAATCGCCTTACGCAGATTCTTGTTCGTCGTCGGGCGACCTTTACGGAAGTTGAATTCCATATAGAAAACCGATCCGTCGGAATAGCTTTTCATCTTAAAGCCATTCTTAGTCGCCAACGGCAAGTCGTCCTTGCCCAAGCGCTCGATCATGTCGACTTTCTTGTCTTTGAAAAAGTTGAACTGTGCCGTGTTATCCGGAGTGATGTACGGAATGTCGATCTGGTCCAGTTTCACCGTTTTTGCATTCCAGTAATTCGGATTCTTTTCCATGGTCAGCGAAGCGCCATGCACCCAGCGGGTTAAAGTGAAAGGTCCGTTTGCAAGAAGGTCTTTTGCATCTGCGCCATACTTTCCGTTACGTGACTTGTAAAAATCTTCGCGAATCGGAAGGTAGGTCGTAAACGAAGTCAAACCCAAGAAGTAGCCACAGGGCTTTTCAAATTCGACTTTCAAAGTCGTGTCGTTCACAGCGGTCGCGCCCAATTCTTCAATCTTTTTCTTGCCCTTAACGATCGCTTCAGCGTTTTTCACGGGATACAGAATGAAAGCGTATTCAGAAGTATTCTTTGGATCCACGGCCAAGCGCCATGCGAAGACGAAATCCTTTGCCGTGACGGGCTTGCCGTCGCTCCATTTGGCATCTTTACGAAGGTAGAAAGTTGCGCCCTTATCGTTCACTTCCCATTTTTCAGCGACCCCTGGAAGCGGTTCGCCGTTCTTTCCACTGCGGGTCAATCCTTCAAGGATGTGCCCCAAAACAAAGTTGCTTTGCTGGTCGGTGGCTTTCGAAGAATCCAGTTGGGGCGGTTCCGTTTGAATGACCAGGTTCACTTTCTTGGGTGCGGCTTGGGCGATGCTCGCCGTAGCCAAAAATACAAAAACTAACCGTTTCATGTTCATGAGATGGTTCTCTCCTGTCCTAAATTTGTGATCCGCCGTTAGGACAGTGCATTAGCTCAGGGAAAATGATTTTGTTAGTTCTTTCTTTAAAAACCCGGACTTACGCGTTGCGTTAAATCGCGATGGGTTGGTAAGTGATCTTCTCGATGACCAGCTCGATTTCTGATTCAGGGGTCATCACCGTGACCGCATCGCCGACTCGCCCCTGCAGTAGCGCTTTTCCAATGGGAGAAATCCAGCTGACTAATCCACGCCGGACGTCGGTTTCGTCGATTCCCACGATTGAATAGGTTTTTTTCTGACCGTTTTCGTCTGAAACCAATACGGTGGCACCAAAAAGGACCCGGTCCGACTTTTGGGT
This sequence comes from Bdellovibrionales bacterium, assembly GCA_016786465.1. Lineage (GTDB taxonomy): Bacteria > Bdellovibrionota > UBA1018 > UBA1018 > UBA1018 > JAEUWC01. The sequence continues at coordinate 151,862 of JAEUWC010000019.1, forward strand.
TGCTGGATCCACGATTTCTGCCGAATCCAAACGCCGAGTCAGAAAGCGAATCCGGCGGTCAATTTCCCGAAGGCGTCGCTTCCCATAGATGTAATCCCCATTTTCCGAACGGTCGCCGTTGCTGGCCGCCCATGAAACGGTTCGAACCACCTCGGGTCGATCGACCTTGATCAGTCGGGTCAATTCGGAACGCAAGCGCTCGGCACCTGGCGGGGTCATATAATTTTTTGTCCCGCGCGGAACGGAATCTTGGTCGTCCTTTTCTTGTCCGCCAGGTAAAAGATCCGTTTCGTTTTCGGTTTCCCCGTCTTTTGGGGCGAAGGCCTTGCTCATGGGAAAATCTTAGAACTTCACGCGAATGAACGCAAATCCGCCGGGTCCGCTGGGGTTGACCAGAAATTCACGGATGTTTTGCATATCGCGCGGGTCAAAAAGGTTCTGCATCCTGTTTCCTTGGTACTGAAGTCCCCCGCCGAATTGAAACTTGGTTTTCATCTTCTTGGCGTTGAATTCAGCCATGGCCCCCACTCGTCCGGTTTCGTAGTCATCAATATTAAACCAGACGTCGTTTGAATCCTTCAGTTTGCGTCCGAATGAACCGCTACCATAGGCACTGATACTGAGCGTTTTTCTTCGAGCCAACGTCGCAAGCCATTCCAGGCTCGACTTCACCGAACGTCCCCCGCCATGAGTCCAGTAAAGCGTCGATCCAACCTTCAGATAGAATTTGTCGCCCGTGTGAATGAAGTCAATTTGGCCGGCCACAAAGTCCTGCTTAAACTGCAACGGAGTATAGGTCTGAATTTGATCAAAATTCATCTGACGAACTTCAGAAACACTCAGTTCAAGTTTCGAATGTTTGGAAATTTTCTTTGAAACCAATGCGTAATTTCGTATCCAGTTCCACGGATCACTTCCATTGCCATCGAAGACCGTCCCTCGCCTTTTGTCGACGCTCAGTTCTAGCGAATTGTAGGTCACTTCTGAACCTACGTAGTATTCCGTGTTATTCCGCGGATCGATGTAGAAAATCTTTCCTTCTAACTTCGTCGTCAAGAAGGCCAGATGTTCTGCCAAGCTGAAGTTGGGTTCCTTAGGCGTGGGATTGGTGCGATCGATTTGCTGAACCCCAAGTATTGAATCCCAATTTCCATAAAGCCCAAAATTCGGGTTTCCGAAAATGCCTTTTTTGATCGTGTTTTCTCCGAACCCAAATCCCACAAATGCCTGTTGAAACTGATTGAAAGGTCCAATCCCCTGGGACTTGTTATATCCCCCGATCAAATAGGTCGTGCGCCATGGATCCAGATCGATTCGGGTCGAAAAATCAATTCTTTGTGAGGTCATTTCCATTCGCACAGCCGCTTTGTCCCGGGTCGGCATGGACAGCAGCTGCGCCTGGCGAATCCCCGAAAGCGCCATCATCCCTGACGACGTCAAAGTCAGGTGCATGTTTCCCTTTGCGTCTTCGATCATGCTGGTGGCTGTGAATCCGCTCAGAAACAGATGCGCAGCATCGATGATCATTCTAGGCTGTGGACGATCTGCTTTCCCGATTAAGATCACGTCGTCATAATTCTGAACATAAACGTTGCCCGATTTTGGATCCCAGTATCCGGCAACAATGTGCGCGCCAGATTCGAAATCCCGCCATTCCTGGCGCCAATTCACCGAATAGGCAAACGATTCAAATCCCAGAGCATTCGCAGCTTCGCGCAGAAACTGGTGGATATTTCCGCAGATTCCACCCTTGTCGCCGTTATTTCTGGCGTTGATGTAAAGCTGATCTAAAGGGATGTCTTGGGTCCACTGGGGATTGCCCTTTGCAAAATCATAGTCGTATCCGCTTCCCAGCTTAGACCCCAGCCGTAGAAGCAAAGATAGTTTCAGTTCTTCAGGCAATTTAGATCCCGTGGATTTCAATAACCCAAAAAACTGGTCAACATGGTCGGCCGTGAATTTAGAATTGGATGGCGTATTGAAAAGCATCCAAAGATTGTAAAAAGTTTCACCCGGCGATCCCTGAACCGTCTTGTAGCCATACGAATCCAAAATTCCGTAAGGATTCCCCTCGAAACCGTACTTATGAAAAGTAAACTGGTAGCTTTCCCGGGTCGGCTGACTTCCCACCCAGTGCCCAAGCACCATTTCGATCCCCACTGGAAACTTCTTCTTAGGCGCCGCTGGATCGACTTCCTTTTCGTTTTCTTCTTTCAGCTTTTCTTCTTCGGGGTTCAACACTTCCTGCGGAATTTGGGCAATCGTGCGATGGATTTCACCCCGACGTTCAGTACAGCCCTGCAAAAGTAGCAAGACCCCGGTCGTCAAAACTGTGGCGAAAAGGCAATTTTTCACCCTTTCTTATCGGATCGGACCGGGCCCTGCTTGAACCATTGCCAAATAGAATCCAGCATTTGCTTGCGCTGGTCGTGACCTAAGCGGTGATCGACGACTGCAGTCAGGTGGTCCAAATCAAAAGTCCCTAAATCGTCGCCAAATCGCTGATCAGAAGTCGGTACGATTCCATCACCCGCGAACTTGGGTCCAATCCAGCCCAGCACTTGAAGCCAAGCGCTGCAATTCGAATGGCATTCATTTAGCACTGAACCGATTCGCACAGGGGCTGGCGGCTGAAAGCGGGCTCGGTGTTTTTCCAAAAATTCGGGCAAAACCTGTTCGGTGAATGCCAATGCCCCCATATCGTAGTCAAAAACGACGGATGCAATCCTGTAAATCCAGGTCTTTTCCTTGATCTGATCCAAGGTCCATCTTGCAAGCGGGGTTCCCTGGTGCGGCACGCCGATGAAAGCCACCGCATCCACATCCGTCATCTTCAAGGTGCCAAGCGCCATTCGCGCGGTCAGCCCCCCCAGGCTTTCAGCGATCATCCATTTGGCGGTTTGCGAATCGATTTTTCCTTCGCGGCGCAAGCCATCCAGCCATCGACTGTACTGGTCTTTTAGAATCATTCCGCGTTCTTCGATCTTGGAATCCGCAGGCAGCTGCCCCTTTTTTACAGCGCAACCCTTGGTTTCAAAATACCGCACAACCGGCAACATGAAATCCTTGGGATCCACGATGAAAGACGTCCCGCCCCCATCGACGCCAAATGCGCCCGGAACAATAAACAAAACGCAAGCCAACGCGGATGCGCTAGCCAAAACGAATTCCTTCAAGCGGATCCACCGACGCCGCCCGACGGCTAGGATAAACGCATGCAATCAAAACAATTAAAAAAGCCGAAATCGCGATCCCCACGTAATAGCGATAATCGAAAGTCACGGGAAGCGTGCGATCATAGTAAATATCGGGAAGCTTGATGAAGCCGTACCGCGACAAACCACCGCATATCAGGAAGCCGCAAAGCACACCCAGGCTAACGCCCGAAACTCCGATCAAAAGCCCTTCAGAAAGAAAAATTTTTCCGATCGAGTGACTGGAAGCTCCCATCGCTTTCAAAATTGAAATTTCACGCTTCTTTTCAAGCACCATCAAGGTCAGTGTGGTCACGATGTTGAACGACGCAACCACGACAATAAATGCCAGAATGACGAACATCGCGATTCGTTCCAGCTTTAAAGACGCAAAAAGATGGGAATTCAATTCAACGTAGTCCCGAATGCGAAACTGTGGGCCCAGCGCCTTCAGTTCGTCGGCAACCGCGGTCGCATGCTCAAAAGAACTGAGCGTCACTTCCCAATGCGAAATCACATCCGCTTTGCGAAGAAACGATCGTGCGCCCGCTTCTGAACTAAAAATCGTCTGCACTTCCTGATCCGGAAGCCCCGAATGGTAAATACCTTCAACTAAAAACTTCTTCACCCGCGGAACGGTGCTCATCGGACCTTCCATTTCGGTTGGAGAAATCAACTGAACTTCGTCGCCCGGGATGATTCCAAGTTCGTAGGCTAGTTCCTGTCCCACAAAAATCGTTGGTGGCCTGGCGGATCCCGTGCCTGCCGAAGGACTTAAAGGATTCCCCATCAGTTGCGGATCCACTGATTCGGTGACCTTGGTTTTCAAAAGATCAAGACGTTCAGGGGTCACACCTTTCAAAACCACACCCGCCACCTTGCGTCCCGTCTTTAGGATGGCTTCGGCGGATACCATCGGCCAAAAGGATGATACCTTTGGGTGCTTTTCCAAAACCTTGGGAATCCCCGTTGGATCCAAAGAAGCCCTAGGAACATATCCTGCCTGAAAACCACCGACTTGCCGCGTGGGTTCAATCAAAATGTGTAAATCCGAATTCATCAAACGCTTGCGAAGTTCGCGCTCGAACCCATCCATCACTGAAAGTACGACGATCATCGCAGTGACACCTAACGCAACACCCGCAATCGAAATGAAGGTGATGAAGCTAAGGAAACTGGAATTTTTTTTGGATTTCAAATAGCGAAAGCCGACCCAGGTCGTCCAGGAATCGGCCAGGCTTCGCGAAGCCTTTGCTTCACTTTTTCCCGCCGTCAATCCTGATGCATTAAAGTCGGTATTCTGAATCACGTTTGATCCGAATAGAAATTCGCGCCTGACTTTTCGCGCTCAAGTAGCGCCGGCGATGGTGCGTATCGAGCCCCAAATCGTGTTTCGTAATGCCTAAGGCGTTCCACGACGTGCTTCACGCCCAAAGTGTCCGCGTACCGAAGAAGACCGCCACGAAATGGTGGAAAGCCCGTTCCCATGATCATCCCCAGGTCCACTTCGCCCGCCGTTTCGACGACCTTTTCTTCCAAGCAGCGGGCCGCTTCGTTAATCATCGGCAAAACGCATCGCTCGATGATTTCTTCTTTTGAAACGGCGCCACTTTTTGGCGTCACACCTAGGATGTTGTAGATTTCGGGTTCCAACGTCTTTTTGCGACCTGTGGCGTCCCAAAGATAAAGCCCTTTGCCGTTCTTCTTTCCCAGGCGCCCTGCCGAAACGATTTTTGAATTGAATGGCGCAGGCTTCACGCGTTCACCAAATGCTTCGTTCAAAATATGAGCCACTTTTTCTCCGACATCGACCCCGACTTCGTCGATCAATTCCATCGGGCCCATCGGCATTCCGAAATCCAGCATCGCCGTATCCAGTTCCGGGATCGTTGCGCCATCGGCCAACATCCAAGTCGCTTCGTTCAGGTACGGCATCAAAAGGCGGTTCACCAAAAACCCCGGCGCATCTTTCACGACAATCGGCGTTTTTCCCAAGGCCTTGGACAGCTGATAGACCGCAGAAACCGCAGTGTCTGAACTTTTAGCCCCGCGGATGACTTCGACCAGCGGCATTCGGTGAACAGGATTGAAAAAGTGCATCCCAGCAAAACGTTCGGGCTTTTTCATCGCTGTCTGCATTTCAGAAATCGACAAAGAAGACGTGTTGGACGCAATCACACAGTCGTCAGAAACTTGGCCTTCTAATTCAGCAAAGACCTTCTTCTTGACGTCCATTTTTTCGATGATCGCTTCGATCACCACATCCACCGAATGAAAACCCGAATACTCGGTGGTCGGAGCAATCAAGTTCATTTTCTGCTGGTATTCTCTTGGCGTGATCCGACGCTTTTTAAGCTGGCTTTTGAAGATCTTCGCAGCTGCCGTCATCCCTAAGGACAACGCGTTTGCAGAAAGATCTTTCATTCGCGATGGCAAACCCTTATCGGCGACTAACTGGGCGATCCCTCCGCCCATGACCCCTGCGCCCAATACCCCGACGGAACGCGTAGGCTTTACGGATTCAGCACCAGGTCCGGTCACGCCCTTTGATTTCTTCACCACTTCGGTCATGAAAAAAAGTCGAATCAGGTTCTTAGAAACCGGTGTGGCTGCCATCCGCCCAAACCCATTGGCTTCGCGAATCATTGCTTTTTCGCGTGCCTTGCCCAAAATTTTTGGTCCAAAACCAGCGCCTGTTGCTTTCAAGGTCGCAATCGCTTCAAGCGGCGCGGGATAGTGCCCGCGGGTCTTTGACAAAACACCGGACTTCGCCTGGCTGTAGACCACCGAACGACCGACGGGATTATTTTCCAAAAGCGCGCCGGTCACGCCACCCATTCCGCCCAGCTTGGGTTCCCGAGCCAGACGCTTGCGCGCCTTCAAGGCGCCCAAATTGGCGGCTACCCACTTCAAAGCGCCTTCTTCAAAGTTTTCCTTAGGAATGAAAGTTTCAGCCAAGCCTGCTTTGAATGCGCGCTCGCCGTTTAGGGTTTTTCCAGTCAGGATCATGTCCAAGGCGGTCGCGATCCCGACTTTTCGCGGCAAGCGAACACAGCCACCCATTCCAGGAATGATTCCCAACAGAACTTCAGGCAACCCGATCCTAGCTGACTTGCTGTCGGACATGACGATTGCATCGCTGGCTAGCGAAAGTTCACAACCGCCACCCACGCAGGCGCCATCGATGGCGACAATCTTTGGGAAAGGAAGGTCTTCCCAACGGTCCATCAAGATTTGCCCCTTGCGTGAAAGGTCTTCTGCTTCGGCTGCCGTTTTTGCGGAATTGATCAATTCGATGTCGGCGCCAGCGATAAAGTTTCCAGGCTTGCCCGAAACCAAGATCAACGCGGCGACCTTTCCATCAGTTGCCATGGACTGAAGCTTTTTCAACGTTTCGTCGAATTCCACCATGACAGCGCGACTGAATTTGTTGACCTTCTCGCCCTTTAAATCAAAACGCAAAAACAAGATCGCTTCCGATCCGGTTTTCTTTGCTTCGATCAATGTAAATGCCTGCCCTAGACTGATGCCTTCGCCTGATGTGCTCATGGCGAAAGATCATAGTCTGAAGCCGGGCTCGACACCTAGCGTTAAGACGGCGGATTTACCTTCAACTTAAAACGCGAAGCTTGCCGTCGCGGTGATCGAATAGAAATTCTGGCGAGCCAGCGATCCACCCGCGAAAACCTTGGTTGGATCTGGGTTGTAACCATAGAAGCTCTGGTTAAAGAAAGCACCCGAGTTCATCTGCTGGTTTTCCTGCGCTGCAAAGACGTTGTAGTACTTCGCGTTCACGCCGATCAAAACATTGTTTGAAATCGCAACGTCTGCACCCAACTGCACTGAACCCAAGAACGAATTCGTCGTGTAGTCGTTGGTCAAATTCATGTACTGACCATAGGCTTGGTTTAGCGTCTGAATCACTGAAGGGTCATAATTCAAGAAGCTACGTGCATAAGCGATACCGCCGCCCACATAGGGACGAAAGCGAGAAGCCGTGCTTAGAATGTTGATCTTCACGGCCCCGTCGATCACGTTTTGGTTCAAAACATAAGGCGCATAACCCTGGGTGTACGCAGCTGGCGTATACGCCTGTGCGTTCAGAACGGCCCAGTTTCCTGGGGTTAGGCCAACACCATACTGGTTGAATTGATAGCCAATCGTCACTGCGACGTTGTCCGAAACAGGAACGCCCAGTTCAGCGCCAGCTGAATAGCGTGGCGTCACGTTGAAAAGCTGGGTGTTGACCATGTTTGCGATCCCGATTTTTGGGGTCAGAGAAATCCCGTTCTTCACGCGGAATTCATCCGTAGCCACAGTGGACTTCGCATCCACCGCAGAAGCCTGGCTGGTCTTGATCTGATCTGTTGCCGTCGTTCCCAGGTATTCGGTCTGAGCTGGGGCTTGGCGAACCGCCTGAGGCTGTTGACCCTGAACCAGTTCTTGGCCCTTAACGCCCAAAAGTTGGTCGGTCAGGCGGCGCTCTTCACGAAGGCGAAGCTCTTCTAGGCGCTCTTGCAAAATGTCTTCGTTCTTCAGTTCTTCACGCATTCTGGCGCGGCGAAGAAGCTCAGATTTCGTTAGGCTTGGGCCAGCTTCCTGAGGAGCCTGCACAGCCGTTTCGGCACGAACCGAGGTTCCAAGAACCGCTCGAAGCGAGTCGCGGTCTGCATCGACTTGGACTGGGGCTGCGAGTGGCGCCTGTTGAATCACCTGTGCCCTTGGGGCTGCATTCAGGTTTTCTTCCAGGACCAAATCGGCCAAAGCCGACATCGGAACTGCAACCGCGGCCATTAAGACCACTAGCCCGAAAAAGATGGAACGATACGAGGCTTTCGCCTTTTGAGTCGAATAAATCATGGTTTTACCACACCCTTTTTATCCCAAATAACCCACTTGGATGGTTTGGCTTATAGCAACTTTTGACGCAAAGCCCTACTAAAAAATTGACTCGGTGCGATATTTAATAATTTCAAATAGTTAGGCTATGCTTCGAGATTAAGTTGCGGTCTTAGCACTTGAAAAGATGAAGCTATTTGGGGTCAACGGCGGATCGGTAATTGATGAAAATTATCTTCTTTGAAGAACTGGCCTTTCACGTCTCGCTCAAGACTCTTGGCTGCGTTCCCCATGATGGGTCCAAAGATCTTTTTCAATACAGCAATGCTGATCCCAACCATAATGGCCAGAAGAAGTACGTACTCGGCCGATGCCTGAGCCCGCTCGCTCAGGATCAAGTTACGGAAGAACTCTTTGGAAGATTTCACGAACATTTCGTAACTGATGATCCATTGATCCCAGGTTTTCCATTTCCTGAGCCGACAGATGCCGGCCGATCTGGGCATGCTTCTGAACCAGATCAAGAAAGGACTGACCTGAATCAATGCTCTTTAACGCGCATTCTTGAACCCAGGCGTAAGCATCTTCTCGAGTGACTCCTTTTTCCACAAGCCCCAGCAAAAAATGCCCCGAAAAAGCCGTCTGACCGACTTCTTGAACCCGGGCTTCGATCGCAGCTGAATCGACTTCCAAATCCCGAACCACACCCGTCAGTCGATCCAAGGCGTAATCCAAGAGAATGGTCGAATCCGAAAGCGTGACCCTTTCAACACTGGAATGACTGATATCTCGCTCGTGCCAAAGAGCGACGTTTTCCATCGCGGCTGAAACATAGGAACGCAGCAGCCGGGCGCACCCGGTTAGGTTTTCTGATGAAATGGGGTTTCTTTTGTGGGGCATTGCACTAGACCCCTTTTGGCCTTTTCGAAAACCTTCGCGGGCTTCTGCGACTTCGGACCTTTGCAGGTGGCGCAGTTCGACTGCGATCCGCTCCATCGAAGATCCGCAAAGGCCCAAGACCATCTGAAATTCAGCATGGCGATCGCGCGGCAAGACCTGCGTGCTAACGGGTTCGCGCCTTAGCCCCAGGCGTTCCAAAACGGCTTCTTCAAAGTCGGGCCCCCAATGCGCATTGACGCCAACCGCGCCCGAAAGTTTACCCACCCGAAGGCCATCTATTGCTCGCTCCAAGCGTTCACGATTTCGAAACCATTCGGTGTACCAACCCAGAAACTTCAGGCCAAATGCCGTGGGTTCAGCGTAAATCCCGTGCGATCTTCCGATGGTTGGCAGATTCTGAAATTCTTTTGCGCGTTTTCCAAGGATTTCCAAAAGACCATCCACGCGAGCCAAAAGCTTTTTGCCTGCGATCTGAAGGTTCAGTGAAAGTGCCGTATCGACGACGTCAGAAGAAGTTAGCCCGTAATGAACGTACCTGGAAATGGGTCCCAGTTTTTCAGCCACCGCTGTTGTGAACGCGATCACGTCATGGCGGGTTGTTTTTTCGATTTCTTCCACACGGGCCGGATCGACACCGCCCGATTGCGCAAGCCGTTCCAAAGCCTTCATCAATTCCGCACCGTCTTTTGCCGGAATTTTTCCTCGCTGAATCAATTCTTCGCAAACCGCTTCTTCCACTTTCAGCCAATTCAAGTACCGGTTTTTCTCGGTCCAAACTGCGGTCATTTCCGGAAGGCTGTAGCGGGCGATCATGTCAGCTGGGCTCCTTGGATGACCCGAGCATACCTTTCTAGGTAAGATTGGGCCATATGAAGGTGGGTAAAATGTCGAAGAAAACGATCGCGGCAGGCGCTTGGATCGGCAATCCAGTCACCTGACCTTAAGGATTCTACCCAGGCTTCCCCGTCTTTGGGGTCAATCAAGCGACCGACATCCGCAGTCACCAATTCAGGCAAACTTCCCAGCTTCGATGCCAATACAGAAGTCCCCGATGCCAGTGCTTCGATGACCACTAATCCGAAAGGTTCTGGCCAGGTGACTGGGAACAAAAACCCCTTGGCCTGTGACAGGATTTCCGCCTTTCTTTCGCCAGATACCGGGCCAAGCCAATTCAGTTTTGGATCCAGCCAAGATTTCATGCGAATTCCAAAAGGACGATTCCCGCCGGCAATATCCAAACTTACGCCTGCGCGCTTGATCCATTCGACGGCGCCCGCCAGGTTCTTCACCTTCCATGAAGTCTTGGACAAAAACAGGTATCGATTGCTTCTACGATTGACGCTGGTTCTTGGATTAAAAATAAATTCGCGTGGATTCAGGCCATTCCAAACAAACGACCGACTTTGGTGCCTAGCTGCGTGGTCTTGGGTCAAAAAGATCGTGTTCTTTGAAAACGTTTCGCCGGGTTTTCCGTTACCGTGAATGGTGACGACGTGTGCGCAGGGAAGTTTTTCAACCACGCCGGCTTCAGGCGGCGCCTGAAAATGGACGACATCCACCCCTTTAGGCAGCTTCCTTAAAAGATCGTGGGCCGATCTTGCGTTCACCGGAAACTCAATCAGCCGCGCGCCCCCCGGCAACGAACTGCCTTCAAGTGCTCCGACCCAAACTTCATGCCCCAGTTCGATCAAAGCTTCGGTCAGCCAAAGCACGACACGCTCAACTCCGCCGTAGTTCTTCGGTGGCAAAAGTTCAGGATGAAAAAGAACAATTTTCATGAACGCCTAGAGTGCGTGTTTTCCAAATCCAGCGGTGTTTCTTCTTTAGGTGCAGGCTTACCCAAATAGCCCATGTAGCCGTTTTTCTGGGAAAGGCCTGTGATCGCTTCGGCCGCCGCGACCCATTCACCCATCTGACCCAGTTGTGGAAAAGATTCCCGGGAAATCAAAGCCAAGCCTTCGATTCCTGTTTGCGAACCCAGACCCGAACCTTTTCTTTGAATCAAGGCATCTGGGATGTCGGCCAATTCACTAAAAGCATAAAGTTTTGAAAGATCTTCGATACCGCTACGAAAGTCTGGATAAATACGCACCAATCCACGATCTAAATCCGGAATCCAGTGCATCGTCTTTTCGTAAAGCAGCGCCGAAATCCTTTTTAAGTACTGAGGATCTAAGCAACCATTTTCCCAAGGGATCACTGTACGCACAAAAAGGATCCGGTGATCGGCTTCTGTCAGGCCATATTCGATTGGATCAACGGCTTCAAAGTGAATGACCGGTGCTCCGTCTTCGCTCCAGATCCACTTTGCGCCCAACCCCGTCGGAAGATGCGACTTCAGAACCGTCATCGAAAGCGTGAACATCCAACCGGCCGCTTCGACCTGTTTCTTTTCCGGCATCTTCGTTTTGCCAGAAATTTCTAGACTGGATTCAATCTTGTGAAGCGGAATATCCACGGCACCTGCTCGGGCTGAAATCATGCTGGAAATCTGCGAAGCCTGAAATCCAACAAACTTCCCGGATTCGATAAAAACCCGCCGGCATTCATTTTGCCCCAGATGATGAGCACCCCAGCGCTTCGCCACATCGATCAGCACTTGCCGAAGACTTTCTAGCCCACCTTTTGCTCGAAACATAACGGAAGCCGAATACAGTGAATGCGCCATCCAAGGCGTGGCGTCTTCCAAGCCCGCGCCTGCATGGGTTGCAGCCACTACCGCGGTCAGGACTTCCTTCATGGCCTTCAGTTCCGTCGGAAATTTTTGATCAGATGGCAGAAGCTTTAATTTCGCTTCTGACTGATTCGGAAACAATTCGTCGGCAATCTTTGCGTCTGCACCCGACAAGGCGCGCCCAAGGATCTTTGGCCCTTTTTTTCTGGCAAATTCGTTATCCTTCCAAGAAAGGTGATCCAAGTACCCTTCCCAAAAGCTTTGACCATCCCTTTTTGAGCTGGCGACTTTTTCACAAAAAGCTTTCAAAAATGGATCATCCCCAAATTCGCGAGAAACTTCAGCTGACAAAAGCCGATCCGTGCCCCCGAAAAAGAAACGACTTTCTGGTGTTTCAAGGCGAAACGAAAACGGCAGCCATTCAAGCCGGGCAAGTTCAGCTGGCGTCAATTCCAGTGACTGCAGGCATTTTCCCAAGAGTCCTTGAAAATTTTTACCGTTAGCGGCTTCTGGAATGCTGGTTTCAGGATTCAGTCGAATCTGGGCGCCACTGATGATGGCCAATTCCGGATCGACCACCTGACCTGACTGACTTCGAAACAAGGAAGCGCGATTGGCCAAGGGAACGATAATGGTTGAAAAACCCATCTTCGCTGCCATCGCTGCCGAAAGTAGCGCGCCGGGTGATTCGCCAATCACCGCCCAATCATAACTTTCTCGTAACCGAAACGAAATCGCCACAGTCGTCCTTTAGTGTTCGTACCGTTGTAATTCTTTTGGGGTCACGCAAGTTCCAACTGCTTTACAGACGACTATTGGATGTTCCAAAAATTCTGCCGACGAAACCGCTTTCGCTCCTTCGGCTTCAGTCAGATTTTTTGCCACTTTTCTGGCTTCAAATTCAATCTTGCGTGAACTGTTCCCGACTTGAACGATTTTCCCAACTGCTTCTATGTAATCCCCTGCAAAGACAGGTGCTAAAAATTCAACTTTCTCGTAGGCCCGGAAAAGTCCTTCATCGCCGTCAAAGCGAATCAAAAGTTCGGTGGCAACATCGCCGAAAAGACCTAGCATCCGGGCCCCGTCCACTAAATGCCCTGCATAGTGCCCATCGTGCATGCTCATACGCAGACGGATGGTGACGGTTTCTCCGACAGCGATCCTTGGCTTCGATTTGCTCATGCCCTAAGGCTAACACGAGTCGCTAAACTTGCTCTAGAATCCATTTTGCAATGCGCTGCGCCGATCCTTGTTTTTTCTCAATGGCCCCGGTCCACTCTGGTGGGACGGCTTTGAATGAAATCGCCATTTTTTTAAGCCAGTTTTCAAAATCTTCGGATGATTGGATCTGTGTCAGCATTCCGGCTTCTTTAAGAAAGGCGATTTCTGGGAAGCGATCGGCTCGTATGGTTCCACAGCTCATGGGCTTAAGACTTAAAGCGGGTTCGATCGTGCTATGTACGCCTTTTTCAAATCCTCCGCCGACATAAACCCAATCCATTTTGGAATACAGTTCGTTTAGAACTCCCATTTCATCGATTAAGTTCACGGTATACGCCCCGCGACCCGGATCAGGACGAACGGCAAGATCGCTGGATCGCGCCCACGCCAGCCCGTGACTTTTCAGCCGCAAAAGAACTTGATCCAATTCTGAACCTTTAACGTGATGTGGGACGACCCAAAGTGATCCCTTGAATCCGGATTGTTGAAGCGCTGGTAGAACTATATTCAAATCGCTTGCCCAAGCGCTTCCAAGAATTCCCCAGGGCCTAGGCGAACCCTGGAATGCCTCTAAAATTTCTCGGGCGCGAGGACTACCTGTTCGAAGCCGGTCAGAAACCCGGTCCCAACGAGGATCGGAATCGACCTTCCCTTGGCTTCCCGGGAATTCGCTAAGCATTGTCTTTAGATCCACATCTTCGTCGCAAACCCAGCGAAGGTCCGGCATTTTGAAACCAAGAATCTTTGAAAGCTTTTGGATGCTTTCAAAACTAGGGCGCCATTTTGCGCCTACAATCACCAACGGAACTTTTCGATTGGCCACCGATTTCCATAGGTCGGGCCAGGCTTCGTATTTCGCACTGACCAGCGCCCTAGGGCTGTATCGATTTAAAGCTAATGTCCAGTCCCCTTCAGCAGGACTTTCCAAAACGACCAGTTTTCCTGCGCGACTTTCGTTTTCCATCTGAAAACGCCTGGCGCCTTTTGCAGCCGATGCGCTGAAGATGCTCAACACGACATTCGAAGTTTTCAAAGTTTCCTGAGCGACCGGCCACAGGCTTTCCAATTCCCCGGCACTAGCCGCGTGAAACCAAATCACGGGGTCATTCAAGGGCGCGGCTTGTTGAAAGGATGAAAGCCCCGTGGGCTTTCTTAAAATTCGAATGAAGAACCCCGCAATCGCTAGGTAAATCCTGAACCGCCAGCTCATGCGAAGGGCGCTCCTTGAAAACTTTTCTGACAGGCAAAGCGGTTCGAACCTATGCGGAAGCAGGCCGACCCGTCTTTGCTACAAGGGCTACACCAGATCTGGGCTTCAATGGCGTTGGACTGTTTCATCCATGGGCCAAATCCCAGGTCCGATCGCGTGGGTCCAAAAAATGCGGTCACTGGAACTCCGATCGCTTCGGCTAAGTGGACAATTCCTGTGTCGTTCGAATAGACCCGAGCAGATTGACTGATGACCCAGGCAACTTCAGGAAGCGATAGCTTTCCTACAGCGGAAAAATGCGAACGCCCGGACATTTGGGATGCCAACCAAACCGAGTCTTCATCGGAATCGGTGCCAAGAATCACTACGGGTTCTGAATTACGATCGAAAAACTTTTTCCACGCTTCGCGGCTAAGTCGTTTACCCAACCATTGAGCGCCACCCATGATGCAAATGGGTTTTCTGCCATTGGAAGTTTTTAGGAATTCTTCGAATGCATTGAGCGTTTCTGGATTCTGAATTTTCTGGGCAAAGTTCGGCATCGCTGGATTGAAATTTTGGGCCAGCGCCAAGTCGCCCCCAATGGCTTTCAGCGCCGCTTCGGCTGCACGCACGCGATAAGGTCTTGGGCGAAATGCCTTGGGCCAAAGTTTTTTGAAAAGGTAGTATCCCCAATTTCGGTACCGTTCTTTTGAAAGAAGGGTCGTTCGCGCGAATTTTCCGGCAAGAAAGAATGAAAGCAGAAGGATTTGCGATCGAAGTGACCGATGAAGGTCAATCACATGCGTGAAGTCTTCGCGCTTCAGGTCACTGACTAACTTCATCCATCCGCTAAAACCGGTTTTGCGATTGTGAATCCAAAGTTTTTGAATTCTAGAATCGGATTTTAGAAGGTCAGAAAATTCTTGGCGAATCACCCAGTGAATTTGGGCGTCGGGACTTTGGGCTCGCAAAACTTCTAACGCCGACGTGGATAGAATCACGTCGCCCATGCTGCTCAGTCGAAGGATGAGAACTTTCCGGGTGCGATGCAAGATGCAGCAATTAGAACATAATTTGAGCAATAAAAAACCCCGACCTGTTTCCAGATCGGGGTTTAGTTGACCCCTAAGGGGTCGTAATTAAATGGGGGCATCGTGCTTGTCTTGCGCCGAGCTTCCTCGGTACTAGCGTTGCCGCAGGCAGGCTTAACTTCTGAGTTCGAGATGGGATCAGGTGGAACCCTACCGCTATAGACACCCCCAACTTGTCGCGGCTCGC
>JAEUWC010000028.1 GCA_016786465.1 Bdellovibrionales bacterium
ATGAGAAGTTTATTGGGTTAAGGGTGGGGACAAGATGAGCTTGAATCAAGGCATGAATAGGGGCATCAATCGCTATCGTGAAGCTGCGAAAGGTGCGACCAAAAGCGCGGCTAAAGAAACGAAAGAATCTGCTGCTGCGGCGAAGGACGAACCCGCTAAAAAGAAAACCACCAAAACTGCCGCTCCGGCAGCTGCTGCTTCGGCGCCTGTAGCTCAAGCGAAGAAGGCGAAGGGTTCAGCAGGCGGAAAAGAAAAAATCAAAGTTGAAGAAGAAGCCAACGCGGCGATTGCAGCCCAGGCCGAAGCTGACGAAAAAGCCCGTGAAGAAGCCGAACTTCAGAAAGAAATTGCAGAAGAACTGGAAAGGGAAGCCGCGCAGACCAACGCTTTGGTTCGCGCTGATTTCACTCCGGTCAATAGTTCGCGCGACAAGTTGATTTTGGAATACGCGCCATTGATCAAGTACATCGCACAGAAAATCGCAGCCCGTTTGCCTGCGAACATCGAACTAGATGATTTGATGTCATCGGGCGTGATTGGGCTGATGGATGCGATCGACAAGTACGATTCGTCGCGCGACAACAAGTTCAAGACTTATGCTGAATTCCGAATTCGCGGCGCGATTTTGGATGAACTTCGTGCGCAGGACTGGGTACCACGTTCGGTTCGTGAAAAGGCCAAGCAGTTGGAACGCATCTACGCCAAGATCGAGCAGACCCAAGGTCGTCAGGCGACCGATGAAGAAGTCTGTGAAGCATTAGGTGTTAGCCAAGAAGAATACCACGACATGTTGAATCAGGTTCGAAGCGTATCGCTTCTTTCCTACGACGACCTGTCTAGCTTCTCAAAAGCCGATAAGCGCAGCCTTCACGGCTATGGCGAAGCGGGATCGAAGACTCCGACTCCGTTTAGCGAAGTCAGTTCCGCTAGCGTGAAGCGTATGATTTCAACAGCGATTCAGGACCTGCCTGAAAAGCAGCGTCTGGTGCTTTCGCTGTACTATTACGAAGATCTGAACCTAAAGGAAATCGGACGCGTTTTGGACGTCACCGAAAGCCGGGTCAGTCAGCTTCACACGCAAGCGATCTTGCGCCTGAAAGCTAAGCTTCGAAATCATTTCGACGATTTCTTGCAGCTGATCGGATAAGCCTAGCGCTTGGGCAGCCTTAAGCTGCCTTCGGTGCTGAAAACGTGAATTCGCTCATGATCTGTTCGCAGAATTTGCGGACTTCAGCGCGCTCTTCTTCGTTTTCAAAAACAAACTCGATCGCTATCCGGTAAGAAAAAGTGTTTTCTTGAATGATGTGCGTGTTCACGTCGTGCTTGTCACATTTGACGACCTTGCCTCGAACGTAGAAACGCTTGGGATCATCCATCGTCAAAGCCAGGATCTGGCCGTGATCAAAAGGTTGGTCGACGAAGAACGCCATCTCGTCAGGAAAGATGTCGCTCAGAATGACCCTCGCTTCGGTTTGAACCGGTGCTGAAAGGTCTCCGACAGTCTTAATCTCTCCGCGGACGCGCCGCAGGTGAAGCTTGGGAGCCATCTTTTCCTGCTCGCGCTTTCGCTGAGCAGCCATAAAGCGGTTTTTATTGTTGTTTAAAGGTGCATTCCACATTCTCGGTGATCCCCCAGGCTATTTGGGCAAGCTCAGCAGAGCTCGCCCCAATTCATCCATTGTCTCAAATGCGCCCTAGCCCCGATAGATGCGTCATCGGTGACCCAGTCTCGAGCGTGCGTTGATCTCCTTCAGCTGGATCTACCTGAAAGGAAGGGTCTTTAACGATTAATTGACCATTAAGGTCCAGTAATGAGACCCTAGAAGGTACGCAGAATGGTTCGGGGGAACTATGAAACTTCGGGGTCATCATAATATCGTTTTGGCAGCTTTGACTTTGGGCGTGGCCCTAAGCGCCTGCTTTAAGCCCGACTTCAAGGTTGCCCAAAAGCCTTCGACTGTTGAAACGGATTTGGCGCCGACCCCATCTGCGTCGCCCAGTGCGACTCCGTCCGTTACGGCAAGTCCGTCACCAAGCCCAAGTCCAAGTCCTTCGGTGACACCTTCAGCTTCTGCAATTCCGTCGCCTAGCCCAAGTCCTTCGGTGACACCTTCAGCTTCTGCAAGTCCGTCACCTAGTCCAAGTCCAAGCGCTACGGCAACTCCATCGCCAAGTCCATCTCCGTCCGCAAGCCCGAGTGTCGCGCCTTCTGGCGTCGCCGACGTGGCCCTGGGAAAATCCGTCACCGCACTGGCTGAAAACGCTGGGAATCCTGCGTCGAATTTAACGGATGGAAATTCAACTACCTTTTGGACGCCTCCGTCCGGGGCGCGTGCTTATCACTTTGCTCAGGTCGATTTGGCCGGAACATTTTCCATCAACAAAATCGATCTTGAAGTAGGAACGACGACCAACAGCGCGCCTGCGGATTTCGAAGTTCAGTATGAAGATCGCGGTTGCTATCAGACCATTGCTTCGACGGTCGTGACCGCAAACCCTGCAAGCGGACTGAATCATTCATTCACGCTTCCTTCGAACGTCGTGACCAAGAAACTTCGCGTGGTTTGCAAGGGCACGGGGTATTGCCGAATTCGTACTTTGAAAGCTTGGGGAGTATCCGTGAATCCGGACACGCAGCCAGGCTCGACCTGCAATGCAGGCCAACAAGTGGTCGCGCGTTCGGGAAATTACGACTACGCGCAGTTTTTGCCTAATAACTATAATGCGGATCCGGATGTGAAGTTCCCATTGGTGATTGCACTTCACGGAATCGGGGGAATGATCACGGAAGCCGATCGTTCTGCGGTTCGAGCATCTCCTGAAGGATTGCCCAAGCAGTTGAAAGTCACCACATTCAAGAATAACTTCCCAGCGATTGCGATTTCCGCCCACTGTCGTGAAGTCGGCGTGACCAGCGGCGATTGTTGGTTTTCGCGCACGCGCCTGGAAGCACTTTTGGAAGAAGCAAAGATGACCTACCGGGTGGACGAAGACCGAATTTACATGACCGGCTTAAGCGGTGGTGGAATGCGGACGATGGAATTTGCCTATTACCACCACGACATTCTGGCTGCCGTCGTACCGATTGCAGGGGGCTGGGACGGAATTCCATCTGCAGGGCGCGGCTTTGACGCCGGTGGAGCGCCTGTGGTGGACACTCAGGGTCGTCACTTATGCGACCTAGTTTCGTTGCCGATTTACGGCACGCACGGCACCAATGACGGAACGGTTGCGGCTTCCGGAACGATTTCGATTCGAAATATCTTGGTCACCCAGTGCGCGGCCGCGCCCCGCAAGGTGCAGATCAAGCTTTTCCCAGGCGCGGGCCACAGCGGAAGCACCTGGGATGCGACTTATGCGGATACCAAAGTTTGGGACTTTGTCTTTGCTCAAAGGCTCAGCACCAAGGGTCAGCCCTTGGCGAATCAGGAACCGATCGTCGATGCGGGCGCAAACCGAACGGTGACCTTGGGTGCGCCAGGTACGCTCACGCCCACGGCTTCGGATCCCGATGGCACGATCGCAAGTGCGGCTTGGATCAACACCAACGCAAACCCAGCTTGGCCTTTGGTTCAAAACGGTTTGAATTTAGATTTAAGTCTGCTTCCACAGGGTACAAATCGTCTGCGCTTGATCGTGACGGACAATTTGGGTGTTTCACGTTACGATGACGTGATTGTCACCGTAAATCCCTAGGTTTTGATTAAATTTGAAAACCAATCCGAAGGGCGTAGCGACGGTCTTGAAGTGCTCCGGCATTCAGGGAAAGTTCTTCACCCGTGGTTGCAAAGTCCAAGGCAAACGCTGGAAAATCTAGACCCAGGCCAGCGGCCAGATAACCTTGATTGAAGCCCGTGCGGAACTTCACGATTCCGTACTGCGTTTCGCCGCCAAAGTGAACCCACCGAAAAAAGCTTCCGTGTCGATTCAGACCGATATCGTTAATTTCAAACGCGAAGCGATTTTTATAAAAGCGACCGATCACGTCTCGGGTCGCTGCGACCCCTAGGTTGACTGATCTTCCTTGGGGTCTTGGAAGCGCGCTGCCCTTGGTCAGGTTCAGGCTGTACATCCGAAACCCGCCATCCAATAAATTGTTCACGGAAGCCCCGGCGGAAAGTTTCCAGTTTTCGTAAGCGTACGGAATCTTGTAAGTCGCTCCGACGGATGCATCAACCATCCCACCGTCGCCACCCGTGGTTGATGGGCTTAGGCGAATCCCTTGAAGAAAATCCAGCACCGTCACGATCTTCGCAACGGAAACCCGATACGGAGCCTGGAAAGTCGCACCCAATGAAAGTTCGTCATTCACTCCGTACTTCCGTCCCACCGTCAAAAGCGGGCCGATATCGATCACGCTTTGCGGATCGATGATGTAGCTTTTCCGTAACTTAAAGTCCGTTTGTGCGCCCATCAGGACCCCAAAGGCGTAGCTCATTTTGCCCCGGTTGGGCGCGTAGAATGCCACTGGTATGATTTGCGCCCGGGTGTGGATATTGGTTCCCGACGTGTCCGACGCGATCGTAACCGCATCATCCATATTCGCTAGTGCAGTTCGCGCATTCAGGATCAGCGAAGAATTGATCGAAAAAGTTGTGTCCATGATCTGGACTTTGTTTTTAGGGTTCTCGGTGACCAATGCTGGATTGCCATAAAAGTTTTCTTCGTAAAGGCCCAGTGTCGTCCTTGTTCCGCCCATCCCCATGGTGCGAATCGAAAGGTAGGGTCGGATGATCTGATCCCCGGCATGTGCAAAGGCGCTCGAAAAAAAAGCGGCCAACACAATTCCGGCAGGGCTCAATCTCATTGACCCACCTTTTGTTCCAAAAGCGTCAGGCGAAAACAGTCCGCGCCTTCGGCAGGGATCGTAAATGCGGTCAATGCGCTTCCGAATGCCGAAAGCTGGGATCCATAACTTCCGCTGACGCCGATTTGGCTTAGGCCAGCTTGCACTTGGCTCATGGCATTTGAAACCATGTCAAGCGTCGGGGCGCCGCTCATGGTGGGTGCTACGGTTGCCCAAAGATCAATCGTCGCACCAACGACCAAAATCGTCCCGGTCTTCAGGCAGCTTGCGTCCAAGGCGCCAGCACAGGCGTTTCCTGCTGAAGTGCAAGAAGCCGGCGTATCGACCAATGTGGACTGACTGACGGCGGTTTGGCCCAAATTCAAAGCATCTTCACCCAAAAGTTCTGCAGCCAAGGCGGCAGCGCCCATGAATCGAACCAGTCCCTGAAGCTGGGTGCTTGAAATATCTTTAGCAGTTCGAAATGCGTTGAAGATTTTTAGGCGACGAGCTTCGGTGGGGCCGCTGCCTTTGTTCATCATCCGATTGGCGATGACCGTAAAGGTCTTTCCATAATCGCCGCCGGTGATGGATCCCCCCATCACTGCGCCAATGTCTGCACCTTCTTCGTCAAAAATGGTGAAGGCGGTTTCTGAAATCCTGATGTCTTGGTAGCTGGTTCCGGTCAGTTTTGCGTAATAGTCTCGAGCGCAGTCATAGTCGCCTACGTCAAAACAAGCGCGTGCAGCAGACAAGTACTGTTCGTCGCCGCTGGGCGCATCAAAAGGTGCAAAAATATTGCAAGAAGCGGTCGCCAACCCAAGCCACACCGACAAGGACAAAGCTTTGAAGCGCATGCCCAAAAGCCTAAGTGCACCCCGCTAAAATCACAAGAAAAGTTCGCTAGCCGACTAGTTTCTTAGCGACCTCAAGAACGGCGCGTCGAAGGTCGTTCAGGTCGCCTGCGTTTGGGACGATCCACTTTGCGATTTGTTTTCTTTCGGCATCGGTCGCTTGCGACTTCAAAATGGCATCTGCCAAATCTTCCGAAAGGCGATCACGTGCGACCAATCGTTTTTTTCGGATTTCCATCGGTGTATCGACGACGATGACTCCTTCGAATTCGCGATATCGACCCGTTTCCAAAAGCAGGGCCGCTTCATAAAGAACGATGGGCGGATCAAACTGGGATCCGCTCGCCGCTTTTTGAATCCGAAGCAGGCTTTCGGTTCGAATCAGCGGATGCAGGATGGCTTCTAGATCTGCACGTGCCTTCGGATCTTTGAAAATGATTTCGCGAAGCTTCATTCGATCGCCGGTTCCAAATCGACTGACGATGGCGGGGTAGGCTGCCCCGTTCGGAGAATTCAAGTCCCTGGAAATCTGATCCGCGTCCACGACTGGAAACCCAATGGACGCGAAAATCTGGGCGACTGTCGACTTACCGCTTGCGATGCCACCGGTTAGGCCAATCACGCGCGCCTGGGTCAGATCCGCTAAGCTTCCCGTGAATGGATCTTTCGGTTGGTCCAAGGGGTTTCCCAATTCGTCGCTCATGACTGCTTTGACCTTTCGACCTTTTTGGCTTCATCCCAGTAGCGATCCATTTCTTCAAGGTTTGAAGTTTCCGGGGTTTTTCCCGCGTCTTTCAACCGATCTTCCACAAAGCGAAAGCGCCTTTCGAATTTCGATAGCGTCCCGCGAAGGGAATCTTCGGCCGAAACCCCAAAATGAAATCCGATGTTTACGATATTGAAAAGAAGGTCACCCAGTTCGTCTGAAACCTTCTTTTTGGTATCTGGAGAAAGATCCGAAATTTTCTGGCCACTTTTCTTCGCCGAAGCTTCCAGTCGGGAAACTTCTTCTTTCAGTTCATTGACTTCTTCTTGAAGTTTATCCAGCGGCCCCTGCATGTCCGGCCACTGAAAGCCCACGCGCGTGACCTTTTCAATGATCCGTTGGGTTTTTTGAAGCGCAGGCAATCCCTTGGGAAGGCCGGACAAAACGCTGTGGTCTGCCTTGGCGGCTTTTTCTTTCGCTTTTTGTTTTTCCCACGATTCGATCGCGGCTTGCGGGCCATCGGCGTGTTGATCACCAAAAACATGGGGGTGGCGCCGAATTAGTTTTTCATCTAGGCCCGCAACCACGTCATAGAAATCAAAAGCGCCGGCTTCGCGGGTCATTTCTGCATGCAACACGACTTGCATCAGCAGATCACCCAGTTCTTCACGAAACGCGTCTTTGACTTTCGGGTTTTTCAAATCATCGGTGGTTGAAATTTGATCCAGAACGTCGACGACTTCATGGGCTTCTTCGATGACAAAGGGGCGAAGGCTTTGATGGGTTTGGGCGCGGTCCCAAGGACAGCCGTTGGGTGCGCGAAGGCGGTGAACCGTTTCCACCAGTTTTTGGACTGCTTCTGCGTTTTGTCCTTTGCCCATACACGCTCCTAGCCTTTGGGATTTGATTTTGGCATACCATGGTTTCATGCCCAGTCAGACCCGGATCTCTAGTGAAATCTCGGACGAACTTGCCCAGCGCGAATTGCGCCGGATCGTCCGCGTCCTTAAGCGGTCTGGGGAAAATTCTGGGAAAAGTTCACGGGCCCTTTTAGGACGATTTCAAAAGAGCATCGGCGGCCTTCCCCCGATTCAGATCACGGTCGCATTGGTGACGGATGCGACGATGAAGGCCCTAAATGCCCGGTATCGCGGCAAAGGCAAGACTACGGATATCCTTAGCTTTTCTGCGCCCTTGGCCCTGCAAAAGCTTGGGCAACTGGGCGAGCTGGTCATCAGTAAGGGCGCATTGAAGCGTCAAGCCGAGGATCACGGGCATAGCCAGAAAACCGAGCTTCGCATCCTATTGGTTCATGGGGTGGTTCACCTTCTGGGATTTGACCACGAACGGGATTCCAAAGAATTCGACGCTCAGCAAAGGGCCGAGCAGATGCTTTTTCGGCTTCTAGGTTGGAAACTTTCGGGCTTGATGAAAAGGGCGCCGGCCCGCTAAAGTGCCGGGACATGACCACCAAAGGACTGCCCGTATTGGCCCCCCACGAAATCCGCGCGCGCTTGGAAGAAATGAAGACCAAGCTCGACTTCCTACGAGGTTCGCTTTGACCTGACGATCAAACAGCGCAGGATCGACGAACTCTCCCACCTTTCCACACAGCCTGAATTCTGGAACGATAACCGCAAGGCGCAAACGCTGACTAAGGAAAAGTCGCGCCTGGAAGCCGAAGTGAATGAATTTTTGGATCTGGATCGCAGCTACAGTGATGCGACCACGATGAATGACCTAGCCAAAGAAGAAAACGACGAATCGCTTTTGGCTGAAGTCGGGCAGATGATTCACGATTTGGCGATCAAATTTGAAAACGCAGAATTCCGAAAAATGCTTTCGGAAGAAGCCGATCCAAAGAACGCCATTCTGACGATCAACGCGGGTGCCGGCGGCACCGAATCGCAAGACTGGGCGCAGATGCTTTTCCGGATGTACCAGCGCTACGGCGAAGACAAAGGCTTTAAGGTTTCTGTGATGGACGTTTTGCCGGGTGAAACCGCCGGCATCAAGAACGTCACGATGACGATTTCAGGTCCGTTTGCCTACGGCCAGCTGAAGTCGGAAGCCGGCGTGCATCGCTTGGTTCGGATTTCTCCGTTTGATTCAAACGCGCGTCGCCACACTTCTTTCACCAGCGTTTTTGTGACCCCGGAAATCGACGACGATTTTGAAGTCGTGATCAATCCCGCCGATCTTCGCATCGATGTTTACCGCGCAGGCGGGAAGGGCGGTCAGGGCGTCAACACCACCGATTCCGCCGTTCGGATCACTCACAACCCTTCGGGCATCGTGGTCACCTGTCAGCAAGAACGTTCACAAATCAAAAACCGGGACTTGGCCATGAAGGTCTTGAAATCGCGTTTGTACGAACGGCACATGGAAGAAGAACGCAAAAAGCAGGCTGCCGTCGAAGACTCCAAAAAAGACATTGCCTGGGGAAGTCAGATCCGTTCTTACGTCCTGCACCCTTACAAGATGGTGAAAGATCATCGCACCGGCGAAGTGACTTCGGCTGCGGAAAAAACCCTGGATGGCGATTTGGACGCTTTCATCAAAGCGTTCCTAAAATGCCGAATCACGGGCGAATGGGCCCGCGGCGGCGGGGGCGACGACGTCTAAAGGCGATCGGACCTTAGAATCCCACAAATTGCCGTGCGAAAGTCACACCAAATGCGTTGGCGTTCAGTTCCAGGCCGCTTGGAAGTTTTGTTTTCATCAGCGTGTAACGCAAACCAATCAAGTCTTTTTCGCCGACCTGGTATTCGGCCTGAAGCAGAACGCCCGTGCTGGACGGCACAGATGACAACCCTGAAATCGTGAAATCGTAACCAGGGTTGCCCGCTTTTGGGGACGAAGACGGTTGAAGCCGGACGCCCGCGCCCATGCGAATCGGCGCGAAAGGCAGGTTTTTATGAACGGTGAAGTCGATGGGTGTCCGAAGCCAGGTGTTTGGAATCGAGAATTTAGTGAAGTAAAAATCCATCGAAAACTTCAGTCCGATGCCGACCTGAAATTCTAGATCCGGGATCGTCGCAATCGGCGAATAGGCGCCTTCGATCGAATAGTTGAAGCCGGCGCCGGCTTTCAAAGTGTTGGTGCTTGTACCGTTAAGCGAACTGGACGAACTGTCCGTCGTGGTCAGCACTGGGTCGCCGCCAAATTCGATTCCTCCACGCGAAAAAAGTCGAAAGCCCGCAACTGCGCTTGAAGCGCTAAAAGAAATCACAAGACCAGTCACGGCCAGAAGTCGGACAAAAGTTTTCATTTGGGGGCACCCTAAAGGATTTTACTCTGTGCGGCAACCGTGTATGTTCCGCGCATTATGAAAATGAATGCAGTGACATTCTTTGCCGTGATCACCGTTTTTGCGTCTAGCGGTTGCGCCACTCGCAATCCTGGAATGCGAATCCTTTCATCAGTTGAAGACGGCGAAGTCGGGTTGAAAGTCGATAAAGCTTTGGTCGAAAAAGCAGCGAAAATCAAAGAAGCCAAAGAAGGGATCACGATTTACCGAACCAAGCTTCCCGAAGGCTTCGCTCTTTCTGATGACGACAAATCAGTTCAGGTCAAACCCGAATACCGTGCGAATTATCAATTCATGGGCGAAATCGAATCTGATTTCATGAAAGTCGATGGCAGTGAATACTTCCAAAACTGGCTCTGGGTGCCAGAATACACGGACAGCTGGCGTAACGTTTACTGTGGTGCTCAGGCGCCGCTGAAAGCCCTGACTTTGGGAACTTACAGCTACATGCCAACATTTTGGGTTTGCAATACCGCACTTCCGTCCGATGAAGACTCGCGCCTGGAAAGCCATATGGCGAATTTGAAAAAGATGGCCACAGTGATGGATGGGGATGTCGTGATTCTAGTTGGTTCTAAGGACCTGCACGTGACCACGGTTTCAAGATATTCCAGCAGTACCAGCGTGACTCAGATGACGGCGTTGAAGGCCTTGGTGTTTCGTACCGTCAAGTCGCCCAAGAAAAAGGCAAAAGGGACTGAAGCTTAGTCTTGCCTTTTGGGTTTACCCCTACTAATAAAGTGGACTCTCTGAAAATGCGGGGGCGTAGTTGAGTCGGTTACAACGTCGCCCTGTCACGGCGAAGGTCGTGGGTTCGAGTCCCATCGCTCCCGCCATTTATTAGAGCAAAGCCCCCTTCTCACGATGGGGGCTTTTTTATTTCTAGCGCACAAATCTATGAAATAATTGGTCTTTTCTGGGTTCCGATATCCGACCGTTTTGCTTTACATGTCGCTTGTGGCACGATAAACAGGCGTTCTTATGGTGAAATTCACGCTGGTCTTATCGGGTTTGCTGGTCACTTTAACGGCTGCGGCTTCGCAGCCCAGTTATCAAGTCATTTCCGATGTCGACGACACTTTGAAATACGCCAACATTCAGAACAAGTTGGCCGCGGGCTGGAATGGCCTTTTCACTTCTAAGGAATTTGCGGGTTCCAGTGAATACATGCAGGCCGTGGTCGACGCACAAGCCAAGGTGAATTTCGTTTCTTCGACCCCTGAATGGTTACGCGGCAAGATCAATCGATTCATCAAAAAACACGGCTTTCCAGATACCCGCGTGTTTTTGAAAAAGAAGATGAGCGACGATACCTATACCTATAAAACGGCTAAAGTGGCCGAAGTCGCTGGCGAAGGATCGGAACCTTTGGTGCTGATTGGCGATGATGTTGAAGTCGACGCAGAAGCCTTTACCGACTTCGCAAAACAAAATCCAAGCCGTGTTGCCGCAGTCTACATTCGCCGTGTTCGCAACCGTGCGCTGCCTTCTGGCGCGATTCCATTTACGACCTTTTTCGAAGTCGCACTTCGTGAATACCTGGCCGGACGTATCGAATTGGATGGCTTGGCTTCTGTTGCATCTGCAGTTTTGCAGGCCAAACACAAACTGGTCGTGCCTCGGTTCGGTTCGTGTGCGTCCCCGCAATCAGCCTTGGCCACAGACGATTTGACGCGGACCTTGGAATCCATGGTGAACGATCGAGTGGTTCAGGTCTGCCGCGATCACAAGCATCGAAACTAAACTGATTTTTGATATTGATAATCATTATCAACTTAGATAGGTTTGAATCAGGTCTATGATTCGAACCAAACACCTTTTCATGAATGGGGACGGATTCGACATCGAAATGAATCCGAACGGTGTGGTTCAGGTTTCTTTCGGCGCCACTCATGTCTGCATGAATTTGGAAGCCGCTATGGATTTGCGCCACCTCTTGGCCAAATTTCTGACCGAAATTGAAGTGAACGAAGCTGCCCGCCCAGTTCACACGCCGTCGAACGTGGTGCTCTTGCCTGCCCGCAAGCAGCACTAAGTTCGGCGGCACTCTCTTTGCTCCTGTCGCGGAACAAAGGAGCAATTCAATGCTAAATAAAATCGTTCAATGGTTAGGTTTCGTCTCTGCTTTTGGCTCAACGGCCCAGGCGGCTGGCTTCGATTCAGTTCAAACCCCGGTCTTATTTCACGGCCAACAATCGGCGACTCTTTGTGTTCCCGTCCCTTCGGATCAATTGACCCTGCGTCCGCCGACCCATCCAGTTTCGGGTGGTCCGGAAACGGGACACTTGGTTCGGGAACTGTACGAAAACATCATTCGCCAGGGCACAGCGATTCGTGAATGCGGTTACACCGTCTGCGACGGCAACGGCAGTAAATGAACGTGCCGGGGCTCGGTGCCAGAAATCAGGTCATTTCGGTTTTTCTTCGAGAATTCGATCTTCCGCGCGCGGAAGCGGAATTGATTTTTGATGATTTGCTGAAATGGCTGGAAATCTGCCGGCACCCCAGTCGGCCTGCGATCTTTCCGTGCATGTACGGGATTGATCAAATGTGGCACAGCTTCATTCTTTGCACTCGGGCTTATGCTGAATTCTGCGCTGACCGATTCGGGGATTTTGTTCATCACGAACCCGCAGTCAAAGAAGCGCCCTTACTCGACCATCCATCAGCGGTTCAGAATCATGAACAGCTGATGGCTACAATCCAGCGGGTCGTCGACTGCTGGGGTCCTGCCGTCGCGACCCGTTGGTTTGGGGGCGAAAGTCCGGTCTGGGGACGCCGCCGAATCGAAGGCCTGAGACGGAGGTTCGAATGACCCAATTGATTTGGGAATCGGTCGATCCTTCCTGTTTTCGTGAAAAAGTAGCGGACTTCTACGCCGAAGAATTTGGGCGAATTCTGCCAGAAATGAAGCGAAAGGACTGGATCCGCTGGAAGCATTTCTTACTTTGGTCGGTTGGCAGTGAAAGGGCCCTGGTGGGCTGGCACTTTGGAAAATCTGCCGGCCCCGACCGGTTCTATCTGGCCAATACCTGCATCCTGCCGGCCTTTCGAGGCCAGGGAATTTACCAGGCGGCGATGCCTTTGCTTTTCCGAAAACTGCAAAAGTTGGGATTTCGAACAGTCGTCAGTCGCCACCTGGCTAAGAATTGGACCATTTTGCATTTGAAACAAAAACAGGGGTTTAGGAAAACCCGGGAAGACCAGCCCACTGCCGGCGGACTTGGGACAGAATGGTCACTTGCCCTGACCGAATCGTCGCGATAGTCGAAAGTCATGCTTCATTTGACGGCTTACCGTTTTATCCGCCTTCAGGATCTTCCGGCCTTGAAGGCCCGAATCCTAGACCTTGCTCGCAACCTAGGGTTGATGGGCACTGTTTTGCTGGCCGAAGAAGGCGTCAACATCCAGGTTTCGGGCACGGAAGACGCGATCTCCAGCTTCAAGGATTTTTGTCGCGAAAACTTCCCCGGTGTCGAAGATGCGTTCAAGGTTGCACAAGTTCCCAAGCACGTCTTTCCCAGGTTCTTGGTCCGAATCAAAAAAGAAATCATTTCCCTAGGTATTCCCGATGTCAGACCCGACCAGTTCACGGGCCCAAGGATTCAGGCGCAAGAACTGAAAAAGTGGCTGGACGAAGGTCGGCCTGTGACGCTTTTGGATACGCGCAACGAATACGAAGTTCGGGTCGGAACTTTTCGCGGGGCTGAAAGTTTTTCAATCGATTCGTTCCGAGAATTCGGCGCCAAGGCTAAACAGATCGCCCAAGATCCCCGATTTCAAGACCGTCCAGTCGTTTCTTTCTGTACAGGCGGGATTCGCTGCGAAAAAGCCAGCGCCCTATTGATCCAGATGGGACTTAAAGACGTCTACCAGTTGGATGGTGGGATCATTCGATATTTTGAAGAAGTAGGTGCAGAACATTTCGAAGGCAGCTGCTTCGTTTTTGACGGGCGTGAAGCTGTGGATGGGGACCTCAATCCGGTTCCAAGATCGGATCAGCCTGACGAACAATTCGGACGATACAAAAGATCCTTGAATTGGGTCGGGTGATCGCCCAACCTTTTTTCATGCTCCATTTTGTAGCCTTCAGTCTGGGCGTCGTTCTTCGAATTCTTCAAGACTTTCATCGTGCCGCCGGCGCTATGGTGAAAGAAGGCAAAAACTGGAAGATAGAATTTTTCTGGGCGGTTTTGCTCTATTTGGGGGCTTTGGTCCTAGCTGAAATCGTGGGTTATCAAGCCCACCGCACGTTCTGGTACCGATTCATGTGGGCAGGGGTCCCGATGGCATTTGTCGGAATCATTTGGCGCTATGGAAGGTGGATTCTACGGGAAATCCGCGAAGCGGATCTGATCCTGCCGACGGTCGTGCTTTGGTATTCGGTGCTGACATCTTGGTCCGAATCCGGGAACTGGTTTTGGAAAGTTCTTTCGGCAGTCTTTCTGGTTCCTTCGGGTATCGCCCTTTGGCAGATTTTTCACGATCAAGCGCTGCGTGCCGACCGAAGCACCGATTGGGTCAGGCGCGGGTTGATCGCATGGTATGGAATCACGCAAATGGCTTTTGCGTTTCAACTTTTCGTCAGGTCCGATATTCTGGGCCATTTCGCCGACGGATCACCTGAAACGGCGGTTCAACTTTTTGAATCGGGTTTCTATGGATTTTTGTCGATTCAATGGATGGTCGCGCTTTTGGTCTTTGTCCGGGTCTTCGCCCTGAACCGAAAGGCCAAGTACAAAGAAGACCGGGACGCCTCGCAGCTTTTGATTTCCCGGCTTTCCAATGATCAGGTTCATCCAATGTTGGCGCTGATTTTGGTTGTTCTAAATGCCGCGGGTCTGGGCGGAAATTATTTCTACCATTGGTGGGACGAAGGATTTCTTCTGGGGTCCCTATGGACGCTTCAACCCGTCGTTCTGAAATACGCGTCCAAGATCCCCGTCTTTTCGACCGCTCTTAAGCGAACTTAGCGTTTCAGTGAAGCTGGCAACGCACGATAGGCCGACATCCACTGGTCCAGATGGTAATGAAATTTTTCGTGATGGCGCGCGGGATGAGCATCAATCAGCTTGCGAATCTGGGGTTCTGCTTTTGCAATCAATGAAGCAGCTACGGCAAGGGAATCTGAATCGTAGCCTGAAACTTCAGGATCATCCCAAAGCGCGGGTAAACTTCGTTTAAAGCTTTCTTCTTCCAGGAAGTTGAAGATTTCAGATCGCCCGCTGGTCAAGCCCGTGTTTTCGAATCCGTACGGAACCCATGCTTCGATGTAGTCCAAGTCACGACCAGATCCCATGACGTAAGTCCGATAGCCATAAAGTGAATAGTCGGGGTTGGCCAGGAAAAGGTTGGCAACCCGAATTTGACTGAAGGCCCTTGGGTCAAAGCGGTTCTTTGAAATCAAAGTGTCTATCCGATCCTGGTCGGAAGCGACTTCAGCTTTTGGAACCGGCTTCCAACCATAACGAAAAGCAAGGTCTTCGGCGGGTTCTAGAATCATCGCGTAATTCGGTTGGTTTTTCGAAGTGATCCAAACCAAGCGCGCCAAAGGCACTGCAAATCCCGCGGTTTCTAGAATCCGGTACTGCAGATGCTGTTCCAAAAGCTTTTCTTGTTCTTGTCGGTCTGGGTTTTTCTTGCATGCTGAAACTAACTGAAAGGAATCCGACTGTGCTGCGATCCACAAAGGGTTCTTCTGTGTGGGTTCGGTGAATCGAATTTGCTGACTTTTCCAGTCGCAGGTCGAGCGGGTCACCCAATCCGATTCAGTGACTTGAACTGAAACTTTATAGTGGGTTGAATTGAGCCAGTCGTATTCAATGCGGCCCTGTCCGGTTTCAGAAGTGGCCAAGTGAAGCTTTAAAATAGAATTTTCTTCAAAAGCCGGTATGCGGTTTTCGCGCTGTGGTTGGTAAAAACGTGAAAAGGGTCGATGACTTTCTGCGGATCTTTCCAGGTAATCGGCTGGTGTCTGAACTGCGGAAGGGGTCATGAATCCGATCTTCAGCCAGCCCATTCGAACCGAAACGGCGAATCCGACCGAAAGCGCGATCACGCCCAACTGAATCCAAGAACCGATACGAAGACGGGTCTTCATGTGCCTTTCTGAACCTGAAACTGGGCGCGGCCTTGGTCGCGCACTTCGCCATTTACCTTTAGGCTGTAAACGATTGGAGACACTTCGTTCACCATGGCGCTGACGCCGCAAAGCTTGGTCAAGGAAAGGTGTGCAGATTCCTTCAGCCGCTGGATCTGCTCTTCGGTCACGGAAGGCACCGAAATATCAAAGACCAGCTGCACTTCTTTAAACACCTTGGGATGCGTTGCCGTGGTTTCAGATTCGATATGGGCGTCGAATCGATCGGAAACGATCTTGTACTTTCGCATCAGCGCGGCCATGTCCATCGCCGAACAACCCGCAATCGCGGCTAAAAGAATTTCTTTTGGGCTAGGTCCACGGTTTTTTCCGCCTTGGGCAACCTGAGTATCGACCGTCAGTTTGTGGTCCCGAATTTCGGTTTCGAATTCGAATCCATCTTTGAAATGAAGAGAAGCTTTCATGCTATCCAGGCTAGCACGGGGAATGGCCCCCGGATGGCAAAAAAAAGCCCCAGTCAGGATCCCTGACCGGGGCTTTAGATTTTTTACGGAACGAGCGCTTTCTGCCCGCCCTAAAGGCTTCCTTCTTTAGCGACGACCTGTTGGGCGACCGCTTGAAGAATCTCTGCAACCGCCGTTAACCGACGTGTCCCAGAAAAGAAGGGCAGAAACCACTGCACCAGCTGCGGCACCGATTCCCAGCTTCGGAGCCAACTTGTGGTTGTCCGGAGCAGCTGCGATCAGGTCCGCTTCGCGTTCGTTGTATTCACGAACGTCAGCGTTGTATTCGTTCAGTTCCTGAGCCTTCAGATTCGCGACATAGACAGGATTCTGGTAGTTCTGCAATTCGTTTTGAACCATAGTGATGGTCGAATTGTTGTCCTGGATTTTGTCTTGAAGCTGCTGAATTTCGCGCAGCAACTGGTCTTTTCTGACAGGGTCAGAAGTGCCCAAAGCTTCACCGGTCTTGAAGATGATGTCGTTTGCGTACTGCTTGTTCTGTTCGTTCAAGCTTTCGATACGACGGCTTAGTTCCTGTGGCTTCTGGTCGATGCGATAGATGTCGTCGTTGTACTGCTTCAAAGCCTTGCGGCGCTTCTTGTTGAATTTGCGCTGAATGGCTGAAACTGGACGAGCCTTAATTAAAGCAATAATGCCGACGGTGACTGCGGCTGCAGCCAATACCCATGCGGCAACGCGGCCAGCGCAACCCGTAATGGTCTGCTTGTCGCTTTTGTTGATTTCGTCGGCGAACATCTTCATGACGTCTTCAGGCATTGCATCTTCGGTTTCTGCTTTTTTCGCAGCAGCCGAAAGCTTTGCCGAAAATTCCAAATACTTTTCGCGGGTCATGGTCGACTTCGCGTATTCTTTGAAATCACGCTGAGTCAAATTGGCTTCTGCCAAACCGTCGATAAAGCGGGTCACTGCCTGCTTCTTGTCGACGGACTTGTCGTTCTGAGCGTCGTTCAGAAGGCGAACGTGTTCAGCAATCGCTTGCTGAGCGGTTGGCTTCGTTCCAAGCGCGATTTTGGTGACTGGGGTTTCGCTGGTTTGAGCAAAAGCAATCGAGGTCTCTGACAGCATGGTCAAAGTCACGAGTGCCGCTACCGAGCGAAGGGCTAGGGAAGGCTGACGAATGGACTGGATCATTTTCATTCACTCCTGGGTTAAAAAGTAGTTGACCGTTTATAGCGGACATTACTACGTGGGGCAAGATAAATTTGACGCGTTTAGTCAAATTTATCTAAATTTATAACTATCTAATATTGTTCGCTTTTTCCTTTTTGGCGTTTCAGCTTCTTCAGCATCTTCGATTCGCAGCCCACAAATCGGCAGCGGATCACGTTGCGAACGGCTTGTTCTTCGGCACCGACTTCACGGGCGGCCTTTTGAACCGCGTAAGTCAGATCATTGGCCACGTCACTGTCGCGATTCAGGTGGTTTAACGACCGAACCAGGGTCTGGGTTCCCTTTTCGCCTAGCTCTTGGTGGAAGTCCGTTAGAAGGGTGTAAACAAAGCTGCCGTGAGCAGCTACCGTCGAACCTTCTTCATCAAGCCCGTACATCAGCTGGGAACGGCTGTTCTTTGAACCGAATCCTTTGATGCGACTTTTTCCTCGGGCCATGATTTTGCTCAGGCCTGAAATCTCTCCGGCAAAAAAATTGGGAAAGCCTTCGGTGATCGGTGTCGAGCCCCGGTTTTCAAGCCATGGGGCCAGTGCGACATGTCCCATTTCATGGTGAATCGCTTCAGGCACTAGCGCGCTGTCAAAGTAATAGGTTCTTTTAATGAACCGCGTGGACAATTCCATGATCGTCGGCATCGCGTTTGCGATTCCCAAAGAAAAAGCCATGCTGATCAAGTGGTCGACCGGATCAAAAGCACGAGCTTGGATACTTTGAACGACTTGGGTCAGGTCGTTGTACAAAAGGGATCCTGCCAGCATGGATCGGTACCAGCTGGAATTCAGCGAAGAAGCGACCTGGTGCGAATAGCTTTCGCTGGTCAATTTTTCCGCTTTCATAAACCAGATTTCAGAATTCCAAGGCTGGTCAATCATGATCAAGTTGGGATCCGAAGCGGCGATCGTGAAAGCGATGTTGCGAACGTCCCAAATGCTTTCGGGTTCGCGAAAATGGCGCGAATTAGAAAAATCCTTGTCCATTTCGATGCGAATCGTGGTCTGGCGTTTCAAATGTTGCGTCTTTTCCAAAACACGCATGAAGTAATCGCTGGCCAGGTGCAGATGATGGTAAACCGTCGCTGCCCGAAATTTCAGTTCAGGATCGCAATCCACCGAAATCGCGACTTCGTCCGTCGCCTTGACGATCTTGAATCGATCGCTTTCAAAGCGAAGTGGCTTCCCGGGTTCGGAGGTCTTCAGTTCCTTTAACGTGACCACTTCAACATCCAGTTTGCCCTTGGCCGTTCGGACCTGAACGGGGGTCTGGATTTCTGCTGCGTTTGCGACTGCCATCAGTCCCATCAATAAACTAACGAACATAACGAATCCGATCTGCTTCCGCTTTACGGGCCTTCTTCATGCCTTGGTACGACTGCCAAAGAAGGGTCCCAATGGTCATGTAGGGCGCCGTCGCTGGGGTCGTCATCAGGATCATTTTTCCAAGATTCAACCCAAGGCTTCCGGCCTTCTGAAGCTGGGTCACATGGGTTTCCTGCATTCCTTCAAAGGTCACCATTTTTAACAGGGTTGATGAAGGCAGGTCGCCACGAAGGGCAACTGCACCCAAAATATCGCCCAGATCAGGGGTCTGGCCGCCGAATTCGCGTCCCATCCGAACCAAATTTGCTTGGATGTAATTCATGGTCAGCGAATCAGCATCGGCAGGGGTCAGATGAACCACGGTCTTGTTCTTGGCGACGGCTGCTTCTTGTACCGCAATGACTTCGTCCAGATCTTCGATTTGGTCGCGTAGGTCGGCCATTGCCGCTAGGTCTTTCGGGTCAGCTGATGCCAGCTGTTTAAGAAGCTCTTGGCGGCTCTTTCTTGAATCCTGAACAGCGACTTCAGAATTCGAAGCGGCCAGTTCGGCGCGTTTCAAGTCCAGTTCGTGAATCTTTTCGGCCAAAAGCTGCTGAGCTTCCGAAATCTGATCCGGCTGGGCGGCCAGTGCTTCATCAGGGTCTTCGTCATTTTCAGTTTCGTCGGAATCTTCCTGGTCCTGCGATTCCGCCTGCTGGGCTTCCTTTTCTTCCAGGGCCAAAAGCAGTTCGCTGGTCATGTCTTCGACTTCCAATTCCAAATAGCGAATGTCCATCATCAGCTGTTTGAAATCTTCGCGATAATAAACGACTTCCGTTTTCAGCGACTTCATCATTTGGTCGGCTTGCAAGGTTAGCCTAGACAGCGCTTCGATCTGAGCGCGGTTAAAGCGAGCTAACATTGAAGCTTCCAGGGGGACTCGTCCCGCACCATCGATTTTCCGCGGATATGCCTTTTTAAAAACCGCGGTCAATTCTGGAGCGATTTCAGCTTCAGCACCCGCGCTTAAGCGCTGCTGCCGGAATTCTTCTTTCGCGTTCAGGTACGCCATCATTCCGGGCATTGGGGCTTTACCTTTACGCAGAATTCGCGACATGCGGCGCTGAGCTCTGTTCGCGCGACGCTCGGTTTGTTTGAGGGTCGGTTCGCGACGCTTCTTTGGCTGCGCAATGCTGAATTCGCCTTGGTCCATGCGGAAGCTTTTCTTTTGGCGCAAAATCCCTTGGCGGATGACAGGGTCCGAAATCCCGCGTCTTTCGGCCTGAATCATTAGTTTCTTCATTTTTTTGCGCATGCAGTTCGCAGCTTGGTTGGGGCGATTCAAAAGTTTCGAATCATTGCACCAACCCGCTTTTTCAATCAAAGATGTAGAAAGGGAACTGAGCCAATCCGAAAGTGTGGCTTCGGCATCGACGCCTTGAAGTTGGATGTGATCCTGTAGAATTTGGAACTCTGCTTCTGAAAAACTTTCGGTTGAAGCGATGCTTGGGGCGCTTGCAAAAGTCATCAATGCGACCAGCCAAAGCTTGGATGGGGTCCGGTTTAGACGCTGATATCGGTTTTTAAGCTTCATTTTCTGGTCCGTTTGGGTCGGGTTTAGTGGTCGCTCTATAAGGTCGGGGCCGAGGGAATATAGGGGGACCCTGTAAATAATTCAAGACCAAAATAGTCAGGTATTAGAAAAATTTCACGGTCCCCGTTCAGATTCTCGGAAATTATTTCAAGCCCAGGGAATGAAAGGGGAAAAGGTTCCTAACCCCGCTGTGGGCACGGATCTAGGGGGAATCGCGCGCCCAGGGCTCAGGAAGGGTCCATAAAACAGTACTTGAGTAATTTGGTTGTGAAGCTGCGGGTAATTTCGACTCATTTTGTGAGAATTTTTAACTTAATTTAAGTTCAGAAGGATTCGCCTTCAGAGTTCTTAAGTATTGTATTCATTCATTATTTAATGTGCCGTTCCGGCTCAGGGCGCTGGCGGTGTGCTTCATCCGACAGAAAAAGTTTTTTGGGGGGTTGTATTTTTGACGCGCTGAGGTATTTTACAGGGCGTCAAAAACCAAACTCTTTTACGAGAGGAAAGAAAAATGCAGTCGATTCTAGAGCACTTCCGCGAAGGCGGACTTTTCATGTACCCCATTTTGGCAATCGGTTTGTTTACGATTGCTCTGGTTTGGGAGCGGTATCAATCGCTCTACAAAAAAACCAAAAACCTTCCGGCTGACTTTCGCGAGAAAGTTCGCCAGAGCATCGCTCGCCACGATTACCACTCGGCAAATACGTACGCTTCGTCGATCTCTTCGACGAACGGCACGGGCCGCGTGATCTCGGCAGGTCTTCACTCCCGCATCAACTCGGGCGGTTCAGAAGAATTGCAAGCGCGCATGGACGAAACGTTGGCCACCGAAATTTCTTCGTTGGATCGCAGCGTCGGCTTCCTGGCGATGTTCGGAAACGTCTCGACCCTTTTGGGTCTTCTTGGAACCATCTCTGGGATGATTTCGTCGTTCGCCGCTGTTGCGAACGCAAGTCCTAGCGAACGTGCAACCATGCTTTCGAAAGGTATTTCGGAAGCCATGAACTGTACGGCATTCGGTCTGATCGTCGCAATTCCTGCGCTGGTTGCTTACGCAATCTTCCAGAATCGCACCGACCGTTTGGTTTCTGAAATGACTGAAAACACCACCAAGATTTACCACGACATGGTTTTCTTGGCGGACGTTGAAAGCATTTCTGCTTCAAGCGCTAAGTCCGGTTCGAAGTCTGCATCGGCTCCATCTATTAGTCAGTAGTAAGTCTCTGATTCAGGAATAGTGAGGTAATCCATGGGTGTTTCAATGCCAACAGGCGGCGGCGGTGGCCGTAAAAAGTCTCTCGACGCCGAACTCAATCTAGTCCCATTTATCGACCTTCTCTCGATGTGTATCTGCTTCTTGCTGATCACAGCGGTGTGGATCGAAGTGGGCTCGATGCAAGTGAAGCAGAGTCATGGAACCGAAGGAGCCGCTCAAGCTAAGAGCGATCTAGAACTCGACGTGAAGATGACTGGTCCTGGTGCTGTTCAAATTGCGGTGAAGAAAGGTGGCAAGTCCATCCGTTCAATCACTGTTAAGGAGAGCGCGCCGGACCAGTTCGTCTCAAAGTTGGACACACAGCTGAAGCAGGTCACCGGAATGGGACCTGTAACTGCAGCGATGGTGTCGCCAGCAAAAGGTACGTCTTACGGCGACTTGGTTCAGATCATGGACGTGCTTCGTAGAAACAAAATCTCGAACCTAGGCGTTGTGCCTGTGAGGGATGCAACATGAGCTTGAATACAGCCCATTTTGGCGCAGGTACTTTCAACAAGCGGCTAGTCGCACGTAAACATCGTCGCGGCGGCGGCAAGAAGAACTTGATGGCTTCGCTGAGCTTGACCTCGATGGTCGACATGTTCAGCTTGCTGGTCATCTTCCTTCTTCAAACCTTTTCAACGTCTCCAGAACTTTTGGCCATCACCAAGGGTGTGGAACTTCCAACCGCTCGCACGGGCTTGGAAATCAAAGACGCTCCAGTTCTGTCGATTACCCAGGAACTGATTTATTTGGACCAAAAAGAAATCGGAAAGACTGCGGATCTGATGAAGAACCCAGAACCTTTGATGGACAAGTTGGCCGAGCTTCGCAAGCAGTGGGTTCAGTCCCATCCAGGCGAAGCCTTCAAGGGCGAAATCAACCTTCAAGCTCACCGGGATCTTCCTGGAACCTGGATTTCGCAAATCATGGGCATGTTGCCTAGCCAACACTACGGTTCAATTAGCTTGGCCGTCGTAGGTGGATCTTCAGGCGGGTAAGCGATTTCAGGAACGAATCATGACCAGGGCGGCCGAAGGCGGCCCGAGATCGAAAGAAACTTGGGAAACGAAAATGACTCAGAAAAATAGAACAACTTGGATTCTAGCAAACGCAGTTTCAGTCGCCCTTTCGGTGGCTTCTTCGACCGCTTTTGCAGCAGGGTCGTATTCTAGTGCTACTTTGATCCGTGAAGTTGACGGACTTCGTAACTCGCTTCCAATGAAGGATCCAGGCCGCGCGCAGCTGACCCTGCGTTTGGCGGACCTTTACTTCGATTATCAGGCCGAATTGTTCCGCGACGCGGGTGGCGACCCTAGTGATACGAAAGTCCGGCGCGCACGCCAGGACGCAGTTCGTATGTATGAAGAAGCACTTTCCGGAAATAACGGGATGATGCCAAAACCTTCGTACGCAGTTGAAACCAAGATCAAGTTTCAATTGGGACGTTTGCATTCCGACTTAGGTCAGACCGACAAGGCCATGACCATCTTTAAAGAATTGGCTCAGAAAGCCGACTTCCCTGAACTTCAGCGCGAATCGCTTTTGCGTATGGCGGAAAACGCTGAAAGCTCGGGTCGTTTCGAAGAAGCTGCCAAGCTTTTCGGAACGGTCGCCCAGATTTGCTCGGGCGGCGACGTTTGCGTTTACACCCGCTATCGTATGGCGTGGGCAAAGAATCGCGGCGGCGACGTCGCTGGCGCAATCACTGAAATGAAGACCGCCCTTTATGATTCCAAGGGCCAGATCCGTGAAGAATCGCTTCGCGACCTGGTTCAGTTCATGGGTTCGGCACCTGCCCAAGCACAAGAAGAAATGGTTTGGTTGGAACAGTTCGCGGGCAAGCATCACCGCATGAGCCTGATGGACGATTTGGCCGCTTCGTACTTTTCGGCCGGCAACAAGACCCAGGGCACCCAGGTTCTTGAATTGCTTTACAGCCGCAAGCCAACCCTGGCTAAACGCGTGAAGTTGATGGAAGAAAACTACGGCGTGCGTAAGTGGGATCGCTTCGTAAGCTTGCTTGAAGACACCGTCGGCGGTGAACTTCCAAGCGGACCCGATGCAGCCAAGGAAACGGCCGAAATCGAAGGCGTTCTTCGCCGTCTTTCGGTTCAGTTGGACGCTGAACGTAAAACACAGGCCGACAAGATTCCAATGTTCTTGAAGACGGTCGACTTCTACTTGGGGCTTTTCCCAAAGAGCACGATTCGATCCCAGATGATCGACGGCTGGATCGCAGCTGAAACGAATCAAGAAAAGAAGATTGCTCGTTTAGCGTTGTGGATTAATGACTCGAACACACAAGGCAAAGAACTGATTCGCCTGCGTGAAATGCGCGCTTCGATCGCCCAGAAGGCAAAGAACCACGCCATTATCGCAGAAGAAATGAGCGCCTTAGCTTTGATCGCAGCAACGCCTGCGAAGAAGCGCGAGTACCAGTACTTGGCCGCTCGTGCTCAGTACGAATTGAAGAACCTGGATCAGGCGATGCCGACTTTCGAAGCTTTGAGCGATCGAAACAGCTTTGGTAACGAACCCGATCAGTGGGCGATTCAAAGTAAGAACTTGGTTTTGGATATCCTGAACCAAAAGAAGGACTTCGCGAAAATCTTGGCTAGCGCCGAACAATGGACAAACGATCCGATCTTGAAGCGTAATGCCAAGCTTCGCGACGAATTGGCAGACATTCAAAAGATCGCTGATCAGGCGAAGTTTGAATTGGCTGGAATCAATCGCGGCGTTGAAGGCCTGAAGACTTTCATGGACTTCTGTAAAACCGGACAGTTCACGCCTAAGTCTTGCGAAAATGCTAA
The DNA here is from genome assembly GCA_016786465.1 of Bdellovibrionales bacterium. Lineage (GTDB taxonomy): Bacteria > Bdellovibrionota > UBA1018 > UBA1018 > UBA1018 > JAEUWC01. The sequence goes on from JAEUWC010000028.1 coordinate 24,411, forward strand.
GATCCTTTCGATCGAAACCAAGTCACAGGGCGACCTGATCGCAGTTCTTGAAAAGCAAGGCAACGAAACCGACTTGGCTGCTGAATACGAAGCTTCAGGATACTTCCTGAAAGCCGCCAAGCTTCAAGAGAAGCTTTTGGCTGGCAAGGATTGGACGCTGAAAAATGCTTTGCGTGTCGCACTTCTTTATGAGCTGGGCGGCGATATGCGCGAAAGCCGCAGAATCGTCGAATCATTGACCAGTTCGAAAGGCGCGTCGATCACCAAGAACTGGTCTGAACAAGAACAGCTTTTGGTCTATCACACGCTACGCGATCAAAAGATGTTGAATGCCGGAAGCCTGAACATGGCTTGGACGACCAAGAATCGTCTGATGTTGGCTGAAGAACTGGAAGAAAAAGGCCAGGGCTCGAAGCTGACGAAAGAAGTGATCTTGTCTGCCGCCGAAACCTCGGGACCCGCATGGGCACGTTACGTTTTGGAAGAAGGTCGTGCGTTGGATGCAGAACAGCGCAAGATCGGCTTCTACGGTAAGAACGGTCAGAAGAAGTTCGACCAGCGCTTGAAGGCGATTGCAGCACTGAACAAGTATGCTGAAAAGCGCCTGCCTGGTTCGGATGCCAAGACCCGCGTCGAATTGGCAGGAATTTGCACCGAAGCTTACCAAGGACTTTCTGACGAAATCTTGAACAGCCCGATTCCCCAGGGTTTGCCTGAAGAAGCAGTGGTTCAGATCAAGGCTTCGTTGGATCAGATGGCTCTTCCATTCGTGGATCAGACCGGCAAGTACCGCCAGGTCGTGATGGCGGAATGGGCAAAAGTCACCGACGAAAAAGATCGCCAAGATCTTTTGAAGCGTGTTTCGAAACTGGCAGCCTGGACCGGATCGGCTTCTGGAAACGATCTGGTCGTGACCAGCCAAGCGTCGGCACAGCCAACTGCCATTGCAAAGGCAACGCATTCGGTTTCCGACCAGGGAATCTTGGGTATGGCAACTTCGAACGCTGGCGGCACCAACGCTCAGATCGAACGGTTGCACTCGAACCCGCAAGATCGGGACGCTTTGCAAGCTTTGAAAGAATACTACGCAAGCAAGCAGCAACCTCGCTTGAGCGCGTACTTTGAAGGTCGTTTAAGGGATTTGAAATGATCAGGGCAGGCGAAGCCGGCCCGAGATTGGTAGTTAGGATCAGGAGATGAATATGAAGCAATCGTTTTTAGCAAAATTAAGTTTCCTGGCTGGAGCAGTAGCTCTGGTCGCCATCTGTGAAGTGGCTTCGGTACATGCAGCCGAAGACAAAAGTTCTGGAACAACGACCGGCGAAGGTGGTGGCAAGGTCCGTTACCGCAAAGCTAAAGACGTCAACTTTGACGAAATGCTGATTAACGGTCAGCTGCAGCGTCCTGAAATTGCCGTCGTTACCGGTGAAGTCGGACAAGGCACGGACGGCTTGCTTCGCTTGCGCGAAAATTTCATCGACCAAGTAGCAATCGATTTCGGTGAGGTGGCACAATGAGTTCAGCAGTTAACGTCGAAGTCAGCCCGTCAATGGTTCTGGCCGTCATGGATGCAGAAGGAAAGCTTTTGCGTTCGTTGAAAACCCGCGCAGGAAGCTTGATCGGCTTCTATCCGGCTTTCGGCTTCTTGCCTGAAGCAAACGTTGCCGACCGTAACGATCACCGCGCGCATCGCGGACTTTCGAATGCTCAGACTTCAGCTGAATTCAAAATTCAGTTGGGCAATGACGGAAAAATTCAATCCGTTGGAAAGAGCTCGATCAAGGCCCGCGAAAACGGCGAATGGGAAGTTCAAAGCTCAGTGGGAAGCTACCTTCTGAAAGTTTTGGAACCCGCAGTTCAGGGTGATTGGAAAATCGCTCATGAAGAAGAAATCGAAGAAGATGTCGACGGACACGCAAAGCGTCGCGCCGCGCTTCTGGGACTTTTGTTCCTTCTTTTCGCAGCTTTCAACGCTTTCTATCGTCCGGTAGTCAAAGAAGAAGAAAAACTTCTTGAGCCAGTCGAAGTGAAGATCGTCGAAGAGAAAAAAGTGGTGGTTCCTAAGCTGAACTACGTTTCTGAAATCGAAGTCCCAAAGGACATGAAGCAGGACGTGAAGAAGCAGTTGAACCGCGCGATCAAGCAGGACCTGGGCTTCTTGGGCTTGCTAGGTAAGAAGAATTTGACCAAGGCCCTGGGTGGCATGCCGACTGACATGAAAGACGTGTCAGCTGGTGCCGGTCCCGGAGGCAAAGAAGGCAGCGGCGGCGAAATGCTGGTTGGCTTAGGCCAAGGCGTGAAGCGCACGACGGTGGGTAACACCGGAATGGCAGGCTTGGGTGGCATCGGCACCAAAGGCCGTGGCGGCGGCGCTGGCGGATACGGGAACTCGATGGTGGGTTCTGGCGAAGGAAAAGGCCTGACGGCAATTCCTTTGGCGAACGAAGTGATGTTGGATGGTGGCTTGGATCGCGCAGCGATTGCAGCGACGATCGCTAAGTACATCAGCCAAGTCCGCGCTTGCTACGAGCAAGGATTGAAGAAATCGGCCGGTCTTGCAGGACAGGTCACGATGGCTTTCGAAATCAGCGGTTCAGGAATGTTGAACTACGCACGTGTCGGCAAGTCGACCTTGGGTGACGGCGGCGTCGAAGGCTGTATTTCGAATCGAATGATGACGTGGCAGTTTCCTAAACCAGTCGGCGGCGTAAACGTGAAGGTCACGTATCCGTTCCTGCTGAGACCAAGTTCAGGCTAATAGAGGGGATAAGATCATGAACAAGATGCAAAACAAAGTAATGTTGATGACCGGGGCCTTGGCCCTAGTCCTAGTGGGCTGCGAGAGCAACCCTTTCCCAGCAGAAGGATACGTTCGTGAAACGGCTCCTCCACAACGCGCGTTCATGCCGGCCTATGCGGTGAACGTTCCGCCGCTTCTTTTCGTCGAAGGCGAAGAAACCCCTTACACCTTGGGTGTGACGGTTCCTCCGTACGCAGGGGATCCAATCGTCGAAATTGACGGACTTCCTGCTGGCGCTTCGTTTGATCAAAAGGCTTTGATCATTAAGTGGAAACCTAGCCGCGTCGACGGAAATCCAAAAGATGGCAGCGATCCAGCAATTGGCTTTGCTCGTTATCCAATCAAGATTCGCCTTTCGGCAACTGAAGATCCGGTGACGACGATCGAACGTGAAGAATTCATCACGGTCGTGAACTCGCGGATCGCTCCTTCGGCGACCCTGAGCTTGACGAACCCTCGCTTCACGCAAGGCGTTTGGAATGAAATGAACGTGAGCATCGCAAGCGTTGATTACCCACAAGGACCTTTCGTTGTGGAAGTCAGCGGAACGACCGGCGGGGTTCGCATCGTTCGCGGAACGGATCTGACCCAGTTGAAGATTGGTTATCGTCCGACGGCTGAAGACTTTGTTGGCTTCACCGGAACGGAAAGACCAATCAACGTCCTGATCCGGATTTATCAGACGGACGGAATGGTTCAGCAGATTTCGCAAACCTGGACTTTGGTGAAGAATCCTTCTTCGGCGATTTAAGGAATTGAGGAATTACAAAAATGAGTACTAAGATTTTTAGTTTAGTTTCAGTGATGGCCCTAGGCCTAGCAGCGGTTCAAGCGAAAGCTGAAACCACTCCATCCTCGGCTCCAGCTCAGCCTTCGTTGGAAGACCAACTTTCAACCTTGAGCCTGCCTCCGAACGAAGCTCCACTTCCGATGTCGTCGGAAAAGCTTTACTCGGTTCAAACCCGTTTCGTAGATCCGACCCTTCGTTTGGAAGTTTCGGCCAACGGCGGAACGCGTTTGTCAGGCGACAGTTTCTTGCGCAGCCAAGAAGTCGGCGGATCTCTTCGCTTCTACGTCACCGACCGGATTTATCTGCAAGGTGCCTATGCAAAGGTTTACAACCAGTTGACTTCGACCGGTAAGCAGTTCTTGGCAGACGAAAACCGCCTTCCGGACAGCGCTTATGCAAGTCAGCGCGTGGACGGGATGCTGGGATACAACTTGTTTTACGGCAAGTTCCGTCTTTCGATGAATTCGACCATGTACTTTGACCACTACATTTCATTGGGTGGCGGTTCGGTACAGATGGCGACCGGATGGACCCCAAGCTACGTCGGCGAAACCGGCTTGCAGCTTTGGGCTGGCAAAAACATGACTTTCCGCTTGGGAATCAAAGACTATTTCTACAAAGAAACCCGTCTTCTTTCTTCAAGCTACGAACACAACATCACCGGTTTGATCAGCGTTGGCTGGATCTTCGGCGGAGGACGTTCTTAATGAAAACTCTAAGCTTGGCGAAAGCCCTTGTTCCAGCACTTGTCTTGGCTCTGGGATCTGAGGCTCTGGCTCAATCCAAGAATCAACCCAAGGCTTCGGCAGCGGATTTGTTCTTGAATTCTGTCGGCGGCGCTCCGGTCCAGGCTGAAAAGCCGCAGACCCCAACGGCGGCCAGCGCAATCGTGCTGGACACCGACCAGCCTGTGAAGTTGATCGACCCATTCGTCACTCAGCTTTATCAGATCTACCAATTGGAACCAGGCCTGAGCTACGAAGTTCGTGGCTGGTTCTTGAAGATCTGCCAACAGCGCTACACCGACGCTGCTCACCTTTGGGGAGCGATGTTGAATCAGATGCCTGCCAAGCTGACTAACGTGTCACGTGCAGGTTTCCTGTACACGCTTTGGAAGCTTCAACTGAAGAACACTTTCGTGTCCGAGTGGATCAAGGCGCAAGCCGTTCCAGGATTTAAGTCGGATCGGTTTTCGTACGCTTTGGACGAGATCGTTTCGAAGGGCTTTGACCAGTGGTTGGTCGAAAATCCATACGACGTGAATCCACAAGAGCTTTCAATTCTGAGCGCAGGTGGAACGGATCAAATGGGTCCGATCGCCATGTCATTGTACGCAAGCAGCTTCCTACGCAAGGGCACCGCAGCCCTTCCGATCTTGGAAAAACTGACTGCGAAGCACGCGTTCAAACTTGAGCTTGGAAAGACCGTTTCTTTGGCCTTGGCCAAAAAAGGCGATCTAGCCGGCGCAGGCCGAGTCCTGAAGCTTCACGTCGAACCTGCTTTGGAAGCTCGTAACGATCCAATGGATCTTGCGAACCACTACCTTCAGGTTGGACGCCTTCTGTACCAGGCAAACGTTTTGGATGGCGCACTGGCCTTCTACGAAAAAGTCCCAGAAAAATCTCCGGACTATCCTCGTGCAAAGGAAGAAGTCACCTGGCTTCTTCTTCGCCAAGGCAACCATGAAAGACTTCGTGGTCACTTGGAAACTTTGTCGGCGAAGTTCTACAAAGATCGTTTCGCTCCAGAAGTTCCATTGGTTCGCGCAGTGGCAAACTTGAAGTTCTGCTACTACGACAAAGTGGAAGACGATTTCAAAAACTTCCTAGAAGTGAATTCAACTTGGGCGAAGAAGATCGACCAAGCTGTGAAGTCGACTGACCCCGTTCAGCCTCGTGAAATGGACCGCTTTTCCAAGCGCGCTGACCAGATCTTGAAGGCTGCAACGGAAGAAAAGGCCCGTGTTGAAAAGCTGGCTCAGGAAAGTATCGGGGCTACACTTCCAGCTGTCGGCCCTCAAAAGCACTGGGTGGATATCTCGAACGCGCTGAATGGTCGTGTCTTCGACGCGAACAAGAACCGATTGGCCGAGTACCGCAGACAGTGGGGTAACGACCGCATTGTTCTGAACGAAGCCATTCGCAAGATGCAATTCGTCAAAGTCGAGACCCTGACTCAGGTTCGCGCTTTGGCCACACAGGGCGGAGCTCCAACGGATTCGATCTCGACTTCACAGGCGAAGTCGGTTTCGGTCGATAACGCCGAGATCGCGTTCCAGTTTGACGGAGTGATTTGGCCAGACGAACTTTTCCGTCTGCGCTCGAATGCTCAGTCCAAGTGCTTGAACATGATCAAGAAGTAGTCTGCTGATTCGTCTGAATGTCTCGGACCAATAGGAGGTCCCCATGAAAATGAAAACGGTCTCTTCAAGGATTGCTCTCAGTTTTCTCAGCCTAGTGACCCTGGCGTCTTTCACCGCGTGCGGTAAAGACCCGGATTTGCTTTATTACAGAAACCCTCCTCCACGCGAAGAGGCTTTCCAAGAAGCTCAGGTCCGCGAGTTGGTCAACGGCGGGAAGGTCGACATTCTATTCGTGATCGATAACTCGGGAAGTATGGGGCCACACCAAACGGCGCTTTCACAGGCGACCGGTGACTTCATCGGAGAATTCGTCAAGCGCGGTACGGGCTTCGACTGGCAGATTGGAATCATTTCTTCGGATATTTCGCAGCAGCCGTTCCTGGGATTCAGCCCAGGCAGCAAGTGCGATAAGAACACTCCGTTTCCTGAATCGGTATTCAAGTCGGCAGTTGCTCGAGTGGGTACGATGGGCGACTCGACCGAGCGCTTTTTTCAGCCTATGATTCAGCATCTTTCGCGGGGGACTTTCCTTCGTAAGGGTGCCTACTTTGCGGTGTTCTTCATGACTGACGTCTATGAACAGTCGTCGGCTACGCCTCAGCAGTATTACAACCAGCTGACTTCGCTGGTTGGAGACGCGGCACGCACTTTGGTTTATGGCGCTTATGCAAGCAGCGATAACCCGAATTGCAGCCCAGAAACGACCTGGTACTGGAACGGTACCAGCAGCTACGAGCGCCGCTGGAAGGACTTCTTTAGCCTAAGCAAGGGTGCAACCCGCTATGACCTTTGCACGCGCAATCTGGGAACCCAGATGGCCGATTTCGCGAAAGACTTGATCGTGAAGGTCGACAGCCCAAAGATTCTTTTGAAGGATCGCCCAGTTCCTTACACGATCCGTTTGGAATATCAGGGTCAGGTGCTTGAAGGCGGACGAGATACAGGTGTTTGGTTCTATGACTACCAGCTAAATGCTATTGTTTTCAGGACCTTAGATGTTTTCCCCATCGACACCGCAAAGGTTCAAATCACGTATCAAGTGGACGACGGACGTCCAGAAACTGATTAAATCGCTTTAGGGTCAGGATAGATCGGGTTAGGGGACCTGGGGCTACCCCGGGTCAAGATCGGAGCCAAGTTCGGAAGAACTTGGCTCCTTTTTTTTTTATCAAATAAACTGGGCCCAAGATCTAGAACCAAGTGTAACGCAGTGATACAAGGACGTACTGATGAAAGTCGCTATTTCAAGTGTGCTCGCCCTGACTTTTCTTTCCGCCTGCGGTGATCCGCGGCTCCTCTACTACCGCAATCCTCCTGCACGCGAGATCGGCAAGCAAGTCGCAGCTGTTCGCGAAATGGAAAACGGCGGTAAAGTCGATATCGTATTCGTGGTCGACAATAGCGGAAGTATGGGATCGCACCAACAGCGCTTGATCCAATCCACCGATGACTTCATGAACGAATTTCTTCGTAAGGGATCAAAGTTTGACTGGCGCATCGGCGTGATTTCTTCTGACGTTTCCGAATCGCCATACTTAGGTTTCACCCGGCTGGATCGTTGCGACGTGAATTCAGTCGATCCCAAAAGACAGTTTCAGAAAGCGGTCGGCTTCTTAGGTACCAGTGGTGATGCGACCGAACAGTTTTTGGAACCTTTGACCAAGCACTTAAAGGGGAATGATTTTCTTAGGAAGCGCGCTTTCCTGGCCATTTTCTTCATGACCGACACATATGAACAGTCGGCAAATACGGTTCAGAACTACTATCAGCAGTTGGTGAATTTGGTCGGTGAAGACAAACGGATTCTTCCTTACGGGGCTTTTGCTTCAGACGATACCGCCGGCTGTGCAAACGAAGGCTGGAATTGGGGAAGCACCAATGTAGAATACCGCCGGTGGCGCGAATTTTTCAATCTTCGCGGCGGCGGAAAGCGATACGACCTTTGTCAGCCTGACTTGGGTAAGCAAATGGCTGACTTTGCGAAGGATTTGATCGAGAAAGTCGATAATCCGAAGATTCTTTTGAAAGAGCGGCCCGTCCCTTACACGATCCGTGTCAGCTATGAAGGGGAAGAGCTATTAGGCGGACGCGCGAGCGACAAGAACGCGATCTGGTACTACGATTATGCGCTTAACGCGATCGTCTTCAGAAACATGGACAAGTTCCCGGATGATACTTCGAAAGTAGAAGTGACTTTCGAAATCGACGACGGACGTCCCGAGACGACCTAAGTTTTGTAGGCCCTTTCTAAGCCCAGTGCCCTGAGCACCGAGTTTGCTGCGGAGCCGCACGTTTCCTTTTTCAAGTACAGGACTTGAAAGTCGATTCCTTGAGGGAAATCTTTTTCCGTCCTTAATGGTTTTCCGGCGGCCAGACTTGCGACCGCTACAGCGCACATTTCGCAGCATTGAAGGCTGACCCAAAGTCGCGATCCCTTGGGGAAGGGTGACTTGTTCTTGAGCCACCAATCGTTGCACACCTGAATTTCGGCGTGGCGACTTCGAATCAATCGATTTCCATTTCGGTGAGCCGTCAAGATTTCTCCCGATGCGGAAACAAGCGCGGCCGACACTTCGCGATCATTTTCAAAGCGCTTTTCAGACCTGTTTGCGCCCCGAGCTTCCTTGAGCAACAAGCCTGGGAAATCACCGGTCGCACGGGGAAATTTGCCCGTATCAATCCTTGAATCTTCGAGCCCGTGTTTTTCGTCGAAATCCAGCTGGATGGCATCTGGATACGGGTTGAAGGAATCATAGCTGATTCGTTTTCCAATCAGTTTCTTGAAGCTTTGCGCCATTAGGTTTCTGGGTTCCGAGGTTTCAATTCGGTTTCGAACCCACCTTCGCGCATCTTTGGGGAAATGAAACCAAAGCGCTTGAAGAAGATTCGCTGCGGCACTGAAACGCAGGGGTGAGTCCAGATCGGGGTCTCCGGAAATCGCGGAAAAGACCCTGCCTTCAGTTTTTAGAAATGCGACATGACGGGGAACTGAGGTGGCGATGGGTTGAATTGCCATGTAGACTTTTCCTATGACGGACAACTCGGGTCGAATTTCATTTGAACCGATTGAGACCAAGGACGAAGCGCATAAAGTGCTGAACGAAGCAGCGCGCGCACGTTCGTTTACCCAGTTGTTTTCACAACTGAAAAGGCGGGTTCTGACCTGCCACTTTTCCCATTTTCGCCCGGAAGAAAACCAAGTCGGTTTCAAACCCGAAAGACCGAATGACATCGGCCCGTTTCTTCTGGAAATCAAAGAAAGCAAATCGCCTTTCGTCTTCGTTAACATCGCAAACGATCGAAACAAAGTTTTCTTCAAGTCTCAGATCACGTCCTATAAGGACAATCTTTTGGTCATGAATTATCCCGTGGGGGTGTTTCGGGTTCAGCGCCGCCAACACCTGCGCTACAAAATTCCGCAAGGCCACACGATGCGCTTGGACGTGGAATCTGCGACGACTCCGGGCGGGATGTTTTCCAAGAAGATCATCGATATTTCTGCCGGCGGGGTCGCTTTTTACATCGAGGCACCCGAAGCTGAACACTTCCCGTCGGGAAAAACCATTCAACGAATTCGATTCCAAATTGACCGGTCCACCGTGCTTTGTTCGGCCCAGATTCGGCATGTTCGGCCCGCAAGAATGGAAGGGTCAGAAAAGATGATCGTCGGTGTTCTTTTTACCGAACTTCCCTTGGAAGACCAGATTCGAATCGAAACCTTTATTCGCGGGAAGATGAAGGCCCTGCTGTCCAGAATGCTGTAGGCATCAGCCCAGCTAGGTTAAGGAGAACCGATGCGTTTAGGAAAAATTTTGCTTTTGGCTTTGGGGCTTTGCGGTTTGGCTTCCAGTTCGAAATCCCTGACGGTCACCAGTGAATATCAGGTCGGCTTCAGTAGCGTTGATTTCAATCTTCCCGAAGGCGCCCCCTTGGGTGGATTCGGCACGGGTTTTCGTCGCGCGAAAAAAATCAATTTGAAATCCAAGAAGAATCACACCTTTTTTGCCCCGAACCAGGGAACCTTGGATCCGGTTCGCGCAAAGGCTTTTGTGGTGAAACGTGGAAACGAAAAGCTTCTTTTCCTAAGTCTAGACGTCGTCGGTGTTTCAGATGAAATTGGTCGCGAATTGAAGAAGCCGTTAAAAAAGCTGGGCTTCAAGCCCGAGAATGTTTTTATTTCTGCAACCCATACGCACAGCGGGCCAGGCGGACTGACTCGAAGTCTTTTCTTTGGTCTAGTCGCCATGGACACCTTTCAAAAGCGAGTGTTCAAGTCTTTCATCCAATCGGTTGAAGAAGCAGTTGTGAAAGCTGACGCGGCTGTCGAGCCCGCAGAAATCATCTTTTCTAAGTTCGACGTTCCCGGAATTTCTAGAAGTCGGCGCCGGCGCCCTGTTGACCCTGCAGCGCGCGTTTTCTGGGCAAAAAGCTTGGTTTCGGGCCAGTGGCTGGGCGCGGCGGTTCACTATGCCATTCATGGAATCGCATTGGACGATGACAACTTGAAATTCAGCGCCGATGTACCAGGCGGAATCGAGCGAGGAATTGCGCAAGAACTGGAAGACCGCAACCAAGCGATCGCGGCGGCAACGGGAAGTCAGGTGGTCGTGAAGCCGTTGACGCAAATGTGGAATGGCGCGGAAGGCGATGTTTCCCCACAGTTTTTCGGAACCGACGGGATCACAGAAATTCAGGATCGTTTTCGGAAGGCTGCTGCCGCTTGGGTAGGCGTGGGGCAGACGATGAAGGGTTCCTGGAATGTACGACGCTTCATGAATGAAATGGGGTCTCCGGGGCTGACGCTTCGAACTTGTTTTAAAGATTGGTTCGGTGGGAAGGAACAAAAATGGTTGCCGAAAACCCTGGCTTTAGCTTTGGATCTGTTTTTTCGCGACGAAGTCGATCTAGGCTGGATTGAATGGGATGGGCTTCAAATGATGACTTGGCCAGGGGAACCCACACACGGTCTTGGCGAACGACTTCGCGACTTGGCTTTGAAGAAGAAGCCCAACCTTTCAGACGCATGGGTCTTGGGGCTGACCAATGGACATTTTGCTTACTTTGTGACTCCGGAAGAACATGTGGAAGGGGGCTACGAAGCTTGTTTCTCTCTTTGGGGGAAATTCGGGGGATCTTCGGTGATTGCCGGGTATAGAAGTTCATTCTAGACTGATTGAAGATGAAACCAACGACGATTCCGATTCCGTTCTTACTTGCTGCAGCCGCGATTTTTTCGCAGGGGTGTTCGACCGCGCAGCAGCGCGAAGCTCAACGCAAGATGGATGTGGTTTCGGAAAAATTTGGTTTTGGCTGCGACTTTGTGAAGACCGATTCCGCCTATGACATGGAAGCGGAACTGACCAATCGAATGTATGAACGTTGCGATGAAACCAGGCCCTTTACCGTCAGCCCATTCGTAACCGCCACTGATATCCGCGGAATGATTTTTTGCTGCAGTATTGATCCGAACAAGTACAAGAAGCGGGCGACTGACCTTCGGGCAGCTTGGGGCGCCCAATCTTTGCCGCCAGCGCCTGAACCCAAGGTGGAAGTCAAACCCGTCGAAGAACCGCAACCGACGGCTTCAGCCGAACCTGAACCCAAACCATCGCCGACGCCGACACCGACGGAAACTGCCGAACCTAAAAAGAAGAAGAAGCCCGCTTATGAATCTTCCGGGCCGGCAAAACCCGTAACGACGGTACCCACCGTTCAGTAGGTTCAAGTGTCCCGAGTTCATTTGAAGAATCACTGCGAGGAGTGCCGACAAAGGCAGGAGCTTTGCATTTGTCAGGATATCCCGGTGCTTGAAACCGATGTTCGCCTGATGTTGGTGGTTCATTACGGTGAACTGAAAACAACATCGAATACGGGAAGAATCACTGCAAAGTGCTTTAAGGATCATCAGATTCTGGTTCGGGGTTTGGCTGGAAAACCTACGGGGGTGGCCGAAGCACTTAAGCCTGGGTTTTCTCCTGTCTTGCTATACCCAGGCGAACGGGCACAGGTCTTGGGACCCAGTTGGCGTGAAAAGAATCCGGGTCCCATTCAATTAATTGTTCCCGATGGAACTTGGCGACAAGCTTCGAAGATTCCGTTTCGGGAACCCGGATTAAAAGAAATTCCGATGGTTACACTTCCTGAAGGTGAACCAACCCGATACCGACTTCGTTCTGAACCGCATCCCGGACATCTTTGTACGGGTGAAGCGATCGCACGCGCGATGGAATGGATCGAACCCCAAAAAGGGACGACGATTCGAAATCAGATCGAAACATTAATCACTTTGCACCAAAATCGAATTTTGTTTTCACGAGGAGAGATCACTTCCCCCGAGGCGCAAGCTTTTTTGCCGAAGGGGTATCGGCGGCCGGGGTAATCCAATCCGCCTGGCGTCCCAGCTTCGAAATCTGATCTGCCAATTCAGAAAGTTTTGCGGCGGGCCCACCCGTAAGAAGCAGCGAGTACTTTTCTGGAATCCCTTTGACAAATTTTTGACGCTCTTCAGGGCTGTCCACCAATGCGTGATTCAAGAAAAGTCGGGCCGCAGGAAGTCCCTGAGTCGGTGGCGTCCCAGGCATTTTTAAGTCGATTAGGACTGCGAATTGATTTTGAAGAAGCCCCTGTGCTTCCTGTGCGGAAACTTCGCGTGGAGCCGAAATTCGACGCGAACAGCTAAGGGCGGTCAAAAACGCCAACAAAACCAATGAAAAACGGATCCAACTTGCGAATCTGCTAGGGGAATTCATGGTCGGGATTCTGACCCCGGCCGATCAAAACTTCCAGCAGATTTTTTTTATGAAGTTCACTAGTTACGCCGATAGGAACCCAGTATGGCGATTCTTGGAATGCTAGTGGTGATTGGCAGCGTTTTGGGCGGGTACGTGGGTCACGGCGGGAAAATTCCTGTTCTGATTCAGCCGACCGAACTTTTGATCATCGGCGGAGCCGCGTTGGGGTCGGTGATGATTTCCGCGCCGGTTGCGCTGATCAAAAGAATGATGAAGCAACTGACTGGAGCGCTGGGGGGACACCAGCCGGACACTGAAGAGTACATGGAGCTTCTGAAGCTGATCTTTGAAGTGACCAAGATGGGACGTCAGAATCTGATGGGCCTTGAAGCGCACGTCGAAAAGCCAGACGCCAGCGATATCTTTAAAAAGTATCCCAAGTTTTTGAAGAACCACCACGCGGTTCATTTCCTTTGCGACACCTTGAAGGTTCAGATCAGTTCGCCGATGTCGCCCTACGATTTGGATGACCTTCTGACTTTGGACATGGATTCCGCACACCAGGAAGAAAACCAAGCCCCAGCCGCCGTCACGAAAATTGGCGACGCGATGCCGGGTCTGGGGATCGTCGCCGCCGTTTTGGGCGTCGTCATCACCATGGGTAAGCTGACTCAGGGTAAAGATGTGATCGGTCAGTCGGTCGCGGCCGCCCTGGTTGGAACATTCTTGGGGATTCTTTTGGCTTACGGATTCATCCAGCCTTTGGCTGCGAAAATGGAAAGCAATATCGCCGCCGAAGGAAAATACCTGGAAGTGATCAAGGCTGGGATGGTTGCCTTTGCAAAAGGGCTATCACCGAAAGTTTGCTTGGAATACGCGCGTCGCACGGTTCCGCCGGAACTTCGCCCAGATTTTTCTGAAATGGATGCCGCAACTGCTGGCGGCGCTGTGAAGAAGGCAGCCTAATGGCCGAACAGAAGGGCACGACGATCATCATTAAGAAGATCAAGAAGCACGGCCATGGCCACCACGGCGGCGCATGGAAAGTGGCTTACGCTGACTTCGTGACTGCAATGATGGCGTTTTTCATGGTCATGTGGCTGATGGGTGCCGATGACGACACGAAGAAGGCGATCGAAGACTACTTCAAGGGCGTAAGCAAAAGTGCTCCGACCGCGCCGTTTCCTAGCGAACCCGTCGCGGGGGAAACCACGGTCTTGGACGGAATACCGGTTACCCAGGGGCGCTTGATCGATCAAGCAGCTGGAAAAACCAATGTTCAACAGACCGCAGACAATTCAGTCGATGAAGTGAAGGACCTGATTGAAGAAACAGTCACGTTAGAAGCGTCGTCGCCAGAAATTGCAAATCGCGTTGATGTTTCATTCGATCCAAAAAATTCGCTTTTGAAGATTTCGGTCAAAGACGCTTTTGAATCCGGCGATTCCAAGATCCGGGGCGATTTCATGCCGCTTTTCAAAAAAATCGGTCGCGCGCTGACGCTGACCAATAAGCCAGTTCGAATCGAAGGGCACGCAGACAAGAAAGAAGTCGTAGCAAAGCCCTATACCAACCATTGGGAACTTTCTAGTGGACGCGCCGCACAGGTCGTTCAGTTCTGGATGAAGATTGTTCCTGGCTTGGACCCTTCGCGATTTCAGACCGTGGGGAATGGTTCCTTTCGTTCGATTGCATCCAGTCAGACAGAAGAAGGCCGCGGCAAGAACCGTCGGGTGGAAATTCAGCTTCTGGGCGGCGACGGGAAGTAGTACCCTTCGTTCATGGTTCTTCGTCCAGTGGATTTTACTTGGCTGATCTTGGGCCCCTTGATTTTTTCAGCGATGACCCTTCTTTGGGCACGCCAGCTAAAGACCAAAAATGCAACTTCGGTTGATTTAGCTTGGTCCGTCGGCACTGGGCTGACCACGTGGATCTTGGTTCTGGTTTCAGAAGGTGTCATGGATCGTCGAACTTGGATCGCCATGATCGTAACTGCCTGGTCGGTGCGACTTGCATTGCTGCTTTTTCGACGTGTCCGTTCAGGCGTTGAAGACGGGCGTTACCAGGACCTTCGTCGCAACTGGAAACCCAAAAATTTTCTTTTTTTCTATTGGGGTCAGGGCGCATTGATTTGGTTTTTGCCTTTGGTGCATCTTGGAAGCTTAGAAGGAATCCAAAGCTTTCCGTCGGCCTGGGATCTGATTTTCATCGCCCTGTGGCTTTTTGGGTTTGTCGGAGAATGGATGGCAGACCACCAGCTTGAAGTCTTTCGTCGCGAAAATCGCGGGGCAAAGGAAATCTGTCGGGTCGGGTGGTGGAATCGCTGTCGACACCCGAATTACTTTTTTGAATCCTTGCAGTGGATCAGTTGGGGCATGATCAGCCTTTTTGCGGGGCTTTCGTCAGATCGCCCTGTTCTTGCTGCCGCGCTTGCAATCCTTTGTCCCACGCTGGTCGTTTTGTCGATCTTTCGCGTAACGGGAATTCCAGCGACGGAAGAACACATGCTAGAAACACGGGGCGACGCCTACCGTGACTATATGAAAGAAGTTCCCGCTTTCTTTCCAAGATTCAGACCGCGGGCTTAAGACGTCTTTGCGGAAACCGAAGGTGAAGGCGAGGGCTTTGGAGTGTTCGAAAGCGAAACTTTCTTGTCCTTTAGAAAATCCTGCAACTGATTCCACGCTTCTAGGGATTCATAGTCATGCGCTTCTGGTTTAGCTAGGACTGCGCCCTTTTTTGCGACTTCGATCGCTTCTTCGGGCTTGTCCATGTTTTTGTCCAGGTGCTTGGCCAATTCCCAATAGTTCATCGGTTCCTGCGGTACGGCGGCGATCGCTTTTTCGAAGTATTCTTTCGCACGACGATTGCTTCCGCCCAGGATTCCCGGCAGCCCGATTTCTACCTGCCCCAAAAGCCGGTAGCCCCCTGCTTTGGTGCAGGTTGGATCCAATTCTGTGCTGCGAATCGCAAAGCGTCGGACATAATTGATGTTCACCAAAAGATTCACTGAACTGCTTTCGTTGGCTTCTAGCGCAGAATGAATCGCGTGCCAAAAGTGGCAGGCTGCGCAGTTTGCGTCATTCTGAATCGCTTCTTCAGTGATTTTCTTGCCTTCGGTGAAATACTCGCGCTTCTTTTTGTCGTCTTTTTCCACTTTGAAACCCATATGGTAAAGGGCGACGGAATAGCGCCAAACGTTTTCGTTATCCTTGGGTTTGGCTTGGTAATTGGCTTTGTAGATTTCCAGCGCTTTACGAGCCGATGCCTCGTTGTTTCGATTTCGAAAAAGGCGGTCTCCTTCTTCGCGCGACTGAATCGCGGGCGTCGGTGAAGCCGACGGAGCCTGACTTGGGGTCGGAGTCGGAGAAGGAGTCGGCGATGGCGCCGCTGCTAAGGCCAGCGTGAAGAAATACGTCGATAGTCCCGCAATTGTGACGAGTTTCATTGTTTTACTAGTGTAGACGCGGAAAGGTCGAAACACTACAATGAAGGTATGCCAAGCCCGGTCATCTGGTCTGCTTTCATCGGTATCTTCCTGACGGTTTTTTCTGCGCATGCGAAAGAGCGCCCGCAGCATTCCCAGGTCGAAGTATTCTTTGAAAAAATGATCGCTGCTCCGGGTGAAACGGTGACGTTAGCCTGGGTGATCCGGCCGGACTCGGGGTGGCATATCTACTGGAAGAATCCAGGGAATTCAGGGTCGCCTCCTGAAGTCCGGTGGGTCGGAATACCTCAGGGAACGGCGATTTCAGAATTGGAGTTCCCGGTTCCGGATCGAATTCCGTATCGCGGTCTAGTGAACTATGGCTATTCCAGCGAAACGTGGTTTTTTCAGAAATTCACTTTGCCCAAGACCGCAACGACCGGAACCTTGAACTTTCATGGCGACGCAAAGTGGTTGATTTGCAAAGACGAATGTCTGCCAGCGAAAGCATCGCTGAAGGCAGAAATTTCATTGGGCACCCACCAAGCCACCTATGTGGGGCAGGATCCCCAAGCGGAATCCGCAAAAAGAAGCGACCGAGCTGCGCGCTGGATGAAGGCAGTGGATCGATTTCCAAAGGCGGGCGCTGAATCCTTCGGTCTACAGATCGGCGCCCGGTTAGCCGAGACCCCTTCGAGGGCGTTTATCGTGTTGACGGTCCGGGATTCAATGCAAGACCGTCAGTTGACTCAGCAGTTTGCCCAGCCGTACTTTTTTCCGCTTTTGGCAAATGTCGATTCGAAAGCGATGCAAAAGCATCGGATCCACGTCGACGGATTTTCCGAGCTTTGGATTCCATTCAAAAAGCCATCTGTACCTGGCCCCTTTTCGATCGACGGAATCTACACCTTTTCAATGGAAGGACGTTCGGGTTTCCGATTTCAAACGAATGTTTCAGAAACCGCGTCGCTTTCCGAAGAAGAATTTCAAAAGCTTGAGCTAGTCGATTCTGTCCCACCTTCAGCGCACGAAGGCGGCGATGGACTTTTCTTGATGCTGTTTTTTTCGTTTTTGGGTGGGTTGATTTTGAATCTAATGCCCTGTGTGCTTCCGGTGCTGTCCATTAAGCTGATATCTGTATTTGAAACCGCACAAGCTTCACCCAAGGAAACAAGACGGGAAACCTGGGCCTACTTTTTGGGAATCCTGTCTACGTTTTGGCTGATTGCGACGGTAGGGATTGCGCTAAAGGCGGCAGGGCAATCCGTGGGGTGGGGCTTTCAATTGCAGTCACCCATTTTCGTAGGTGTACTGGCGTTGGTCTTTTTCGGGATGGCTTTGAATCTTTGGGGCGTCTTTGAAATGACCTTTTCGACTTTAGGTCGGGTGTCTGGAATTCGCGGCGTCGGTTCCTTTTTGTCGGGGTTTCTGACGGTCGTTGCAGCGACCCCTTGTTCGGCGCCCTTTATGACCACAGCCCTGGGCTATGCGTTGACCCAACCCAACTGGGTTCTGTTCTTGATTCTGACCTTCCTGGGTCTGGGTTTAGCGTTACCCTTTTTGCTGGTTGCGGGATTTCCACGCTTGAAGGGGTTCATTCCCAAACCGGGGCGTTGGATGCTGACTTTCAAGAAAGCGATGGCTGTTCCACTTTTGGGAACTGCAGTTTGGCTGGGTTGGGTATTGGATTCCCAGGCTGGTCGCATGGCTGTTTTCCATCTTGCCAGTTTGGGTGCCCTTGTTTTCGGTTTGGCATTCAGCGTCGGACGTTCCCAGAGGCACCCGGGGCGTCACGTCAAGAACGTCGTGGCAGCTGCGGCGGGACTTCTAGTTTTTGTTGCTACGTTCATCTTCCTGGGGGCGCCAACTTCGGTTCCGAACAAAGGCGCCATTGCGACCGCGCCCAACACTGGATTGAGTTGGAAGAAATTTTCCGAAAAAGATGTCGAAGCGGCGCGCGCCCAGGGGCGCCCGGTCTTTGTGGATTTCACCGCTGATTGGTGCGTGACCTGTCACGTCAATGAATCCTTAGTTTTAGAAACCGAACCCGTACGCCAAGCGTTTGCGGCTGCCGGAGTCGAACTTTTTCGCGCGGACTGGACCAACGCGGATCCAGAAATCACGTCTGCACTTGAAAAAGTCGGACGTAACAGTGTTCCTGTGTACCTTTGGTACCCACCCGACACACTTCGGCCTGAAATTCTTCCTCAGATTCTTTCTCAAGGAATGCTTCTCAGTCGCGTCAAGCCCTTGAATCGAGATTGATTCGGCATCGGGATTCGTTAAACTTCCGGTCATGCTGATGAAACAATTGTATGGCCTGTTTAAATTGCTGAATTCCGACAAGGGCACCAACCAGATCGCTGCGGGCATCGCTTGCGGATTTATTTTGGGGATGTCCCCGATTCTTTCACTTCAGGCGCTTTTGGTTTTTTTCCTGATGTTCTTCTTTAGAATTCAGATTGGCGCTGCTTTTCTTTTCGCTGCTTTTTTCAAGGGGATTGCTTATTTGCTCGACCCTGCTTTTCACGAACTAGGTTCGGCGATCTTGGAACTTCCATCGCTTCAGCCGCTGTACACCCAGATGTACAACATGCCCCTGGTGCCGTTTACCCGTTTTAATAATTCGATCGTCATGGGTGCGGGCGTATTCGCTATTGCGATGACCCCGGTCGTTTTCTTCATCGGTAAAAAAATGATCGCGACTTACCGTGACCAGATTGTGGCGCGCTTTGAAAAAACCCGTCTTTGGCAGGGGATCAAGGCTTCCGGATTCTACCAGTGGTACGCGAAATACGAGGAACTGAAAAATGGCTAATCCATCCGAGAAACCCCGCTACAAAAAGAAGGGACCGATCCGTTTCGAAGCAATTGGACCTTTTGCAATCGTTGTCGGATGCATTTGGGCCTATTTTTTCTTTCTATTCGACCACCAGCTGCGGTGGGGCCTTCAGTACGGACTGACCCAAGGAAATGGTGCCGAAGTGAACGTCGGGTATTTGAAGACTTCGTTTTGGAAAGCTTCATTTGCGATGGGAGCAATTCAGGTCACTGACCCAGAAAATCCGATGCAGAACCGAGTCGAAGTCGGCGAGGTCAGCTACAAGCTGAGCTGGGATGCGCTTCTTCGCGGAAAATTCGTGACGAATATCGCGGCCATTCGAACGATCGAAGTGAATACGCCTCGTAAGGCCAAAGGGTTCATTGTTCCGCCTTCGCCGCCGTCCGAAAGTGAAGGAGAATCCAAAGCCTGGTCGATGATGAAGGAAAGTCTGGCTTCAACGCCGATGGGTGAAATCGGTGAAATGCTGAACGGCTTTAATCCTTCGGAAAAGATCAAGGACCTGGGCAATTTGAAATCGGCAGCCCGGATTCAGGAATTGAAAGGACAGTTGGGCACAAAGGAACAGGAATGGGCAAAGGCCTTGTCTTCGGTTCCGGGGACGCAGGAAATTGACAACGTTAAGAAGAAGATCGCTTCGGTGAATATTGGCGGAAGCAATCCGGCTGAAATTCAAAAAAACATTTCGACGCTGCAAGATGCTTTGAAAGAAGCGCAGGCAGCGCAAGAAAAAGTCACCAAGACCACGGACACACTGGTGGGTGACGTCAACAAGTTCAGTTCTTCAGTCGGTGAAGTCGACAACTTGGTTAAAAAGGATCGGGAAGATCTTGAACGAAAACTGAAGCTTCCCAAAATTGATGCCAAGAGCATCGGAAGCCAGCTTTTTGGCGATCTGGTCATGAGAAATCTGGGAAGCTACGCCAAGTATTACTACATGGCGAAGAAGTACATGCCCCCGAAGAAGAAGCCTGAAAAGAAAACCCCAGAACAAATCGCTGAAGAAAAAGCGCGCGCCAGGGCCAAGGGAAAGAATTATCGATTCCCGGTTACAACCGGCTATCCTGTTTTTTGGCTTCAGAAAGCTGAAATTTCGTCCAAGGCGGAAAACACGGAATTGGGAGGAAATGTTGCGGGTGAACTGACGAACGTTTCTTCAGACCCTGATCGAATCGGAAAGCCAGCGATGCTTCACATCACTGGTGAATTTCCGAAAAAGAACGTCACAGGCGTGATCTTCGACGTCATTTTTGATGCAGTCGGCGACAAGATGGAAATGCGGATCAATGGTGCCGTGGGAAGCTATCCTGTTTCGGGCCAAAGCTTTTCGGATTCTGCGGATCTTAAATTTGTGATGACCGAAGCTGTGGGTTCGACTTCGATCAGCGGTAAGATTGCAGAAAATGGATTCTTGTTGGCGATGACCGGAACTTACAAGAACCCCAAATACGACATCCAAGCAAAATCAAAACTTTTGGAAGGCATTCTAAAAAACGCGACGGGATCCTTGCCGATGGTGACCTTGGGGGCAAAGTTGGAAGGCGAATTCCTAAGCCCATCGATTTCGATTACGACAAACTTGGCTAGTGCCTTGGAAGCGGGCCTTCAAAAGCAACTTCAGGGGCAGGTCGCTGAAGCACGCAAAAAGCTGGATGGCATGATCCATGACAAAATCGGCAAGGAAAAAGCTGCGCTGACGAATCAGATGAATCAGGCCAAAGCTAAGGTCTTAGGGCCGATCGAAGAAAAGAAAAAGGCCGTCGCCGCAGTTCAGTCGGAAGGGCAGAACAAGTTGGCTCAGGCCCAGAAGTCGCTTTCGAACGCCGGCAAGTCGCAAGCGACTGACGCGATCAAGAAGAAGCTTCGCTTTTAGGGCTTTTTACCGCTGATTTTTTCGCAACCGTTAAAGGTTGCGAACTGGACCAGCGCTTTTCGAAGCGAAGGGATGTCTGCGTTCTTTTTTTCGCCTTTTTCCCAGTGAAGCGACCGGATGATCAAGTTTTTGTTAGCGCGGTCTGATTTGGCGTCCAGCCGCGCGACCAGGCGATCGCCTTGTAAAACCGGCAGGCAGAAGTAGCCAAACTTTCGCTTGGGTTCTGGGATGTAGCATTCAATGAAATAGTCCATGCCAAAAAAATTTTTGACCCGCTTGCGTTGAATGACCAGTGAATCAAAGGGTGAAAGAATTTGGGTCAGCCCAGGCTTGGGCGCTGATCTTAGCCAAGATTCGAAAGTTTCTTTCCAAGCAAAGTACGGGTCTTCTGAACCTTCAAGCTGCAGCGGAATCAGCCGGCCTTCGTGAACTCCTTTTTTTAGTTCGGCAGTGACTAAAGGCAGAACGTTTCGTCGAAGGTAGATGATTTCGCGCGCTGTCGCGATGCCCTGGGCCTTTAAGGTTGTTTCAATCAGGTGGCGAGCACGTTCAGAATCCGTGGGGAAGCGGGTGTCGATTCCCGCGGGTAAAGATCTTTCAGTCAAATCATAAATCTTTTGGAAACCCTGACGGCCGATGACCATCAGTTTTCCCTCCATGAAAAGTTGTTCTAATGCGCGCTTGGAAGGCTTCCAATCAAACCAAGGACCTGACTTGGCGCCCTTGGGCTTTTCAAAATCTGCGGATCGAAGTGGACCTTCAGCCCGGATTCGATCCAGAACCATTTTCATTTCGCCGCGATCGCGCCGATGCCAGTGTCCTTCTTTTTCGATTTGTTTTTTTCTAGGCAAAGTGAATCGGTACGCGTGCATCGGAAGATAGGCGGCGGCGTGTGACCAGTATTCCAGAATCTGCTTGGATCGAACGGCGTCTTCCAAATGCTGGGGTTGGTAGCTAGGAATTCGCGACCAAAGCGTATGGTGGTGTGCGCGTTCGACCACTGAAATGGTATCGATCTGAACGTACCCCAAATGGTCTAGAGCAGACGGAATGGATGACCCAAAGGGTGCCGGGGTCGTTAGCCCTTGGGCATAGAGAACTAAGCTACGTGCTTCAGGTAGCGATAATGTATTTTTTCCCATATATTACAAGTAGTTAATGATAACGCACGGCAACATAATCCAATTGAAATTCCGGCCTAAGTTCGCTAGACCCAATATCGGGGAGATTCAATTGAAGCAAGTAGGACCCTATCAGCTTGATCGTCGCCTTGGAAAAGGGGCAACCGCCGTGGTCTATCGCGCACTGAAAGCGACCGATACGGGCCCAAAAGAATTTGCGGTCAAAGTTTTCCACCCTGGTTTTTTTGAGAGCAATGAACTTCGTCGCCGGATTTTGGCCGAATTCCGAGCGGCTGAAACCCTTAAGCACCCCAACGTCGTTCAAGTCGTCGAATCCCTTTTGGACAATGACCCAGCCGCCGTTGTGATGGAATTTGTCGACGGGGCCCCCTTGGATCAGTTTCAGGCTCGGCTTCCTTATGTTCTTCCTGAACTTTCGGCGCGCTTGATCATGGACGTGCTTTCAGGACTTTCGCACGCTCATGGCAAAGGAATCATTCACCGCGATCTAAAACCCGCAAACATCATCGTCGATCACACGGGGCGAACGGTGATTACCGATTTGGGACTGGCCCGGATGATCGATGTTTCAACGATGACCTTGTCAGGAACGATCTTGGGAAGCCCGGACTTCATGTCGCCCGAGCAGGCTCGCGGCGAACGTTGCACGGAAAGAAGCGACCTGTTTTCGGCTTCGGCTATTTTGTACTTTCTGGTCACAGGGACTAAACCCTTCACCCGTTCAAGCCCGCTGGCGACGCTTGCGGCCGTTTGTAATTCTCAGCCCGAACCGCCGCAGGCTAGAAACCCAAAACTTTCGGCCGAACTTTCGGCGTTGATCCTTAAGGGGCTTTCAAAGGACCCTTCCTTGCGCTTTCAGTCGGCCGATGAAATGCGTGAAGCGCTTTCGGATTATTTGAAAAGCCTGGAACTTCAGCCCGAAAACTTTTCGGTCGCCGCATTCTTGGCAGAACCCACGCCGTTTCTTTTAGGAGCAATGCAGACCATCGCGGAAAGTCTTGAAAAAAAAGCTGAAGCCGCAATTGCATCCGAAAGTTTGGAATCCTTTCATCGCTTGCTGAGCCACTTAAGTTCAATTGCGCCTGAAAGCACCGCCTTGGATCGGCTTTTGGAAATGCAGGCCCTGGGTCAACGTCGCGCGCGAACCAAAAAGCGCTGGGCATGGGCAGGGGCAAGCTTACTGATCCTATTGGGTTTCGGATTTGGGGCAAGCCAATGGGTGAAAATCCAAAGCACCGTTCATACCCCGGCACAAGCGGTCGTGACGTCTGCGCCGCAATCGACTGCTGAAGTTTTGGCCCAGCAAGTCCCCGCCGCTGCCAGTGTTGCGGCATCACAGACTAGTTCAGCGCAAGCTGCACCGGCCCGCAAACCCGTGAAGGACCCCGGCTTGGTCGGCAAAGGTGTCGTGAAATTCGACGTCGGCCGCGAAATCGAAGTCTTTTGGGATGGCGTGCGCGTCGATATGGCCCAGGGACTTCCAAAACAAAAAGCCGGGATTCATCGCATTCGGCTGGTTCGCCCGGGCATGCGACCCATGGAACAAAACATCGTCGTTCGGTCGGATGAGCCCACAGAAATTCGGGTGCGCTAATGGCGGTTTTAATTGTTTCCAAAGATTCAAATCCTAGCCAACGCGAAGTGCGATTCCATCTGACCAAGCGGATGACGACCGTTGGGTCTGAATCCGTCCAGGACGTCGTCGTGAAATCCGATTCACCGGGACTTCTTTTTTCAATTTTGAAATCGCAAAAAGGGATTGAAATCAGCCCCGCGCGCGCCAAGGTCAAAGTCAACGGTCAGGTCGTATCAGGGACCAAAAGCGTAGGAAGTTGCGATCGAATCGAATGGCCGGGTGGTTCTGCCGTGGTTTTGGATTCGGCCCTTTCGGCAGGGGAATCCATGTCGGAATCCAAGGCGCTTGAAAGCCTGCTTCGGCTTCAAAACATTGCCGCAAGCTTGGAAAATTCCGGAAACCTGAACCAAACTGCACAGCTGATCTTGGATTCATTGATCGAATTTTCGGGCGCTGAACGCGCGTTTTTGATCGGAGATTTTTCCAGGCGGTCAAAATGGTCCGTGATCGTCAGTCGATCCACTTCGGCTTCGACGATTCCAGAAGTGAATCCTTCCCGACGCGAAGTTCTTTCATCGACGATTTTGAACGAAGCGCTGAAAAAAAGGGATCTGGTCTATGTTGAAAACATGATCGGCCACCCTTGGTCAGAAGCCGATTCGATCATCCAGGCCAGAATTTTTTCGGTAGCCTGCTTTCCGTTGATTTTGAATGGCGAAGTCTTTGGCGCGGTTCTTTTGACGACTTCTTCGCCAGGACGGTTCATTCGCCGGGAAACTTTAAGCGAAGTGACGCTTTTCGCGTCACAGGCCGCGCTTCTTCTGACTTTCCAGGTGACTGCGAAGGCGAAGACCAGTCCGGAAGTCCTGACCGAAGCCGACGGAAAGATCCTGTATACTTCTGGATCACCCATGGAAGAAGTGACCCGTAAGGTCGCGAAAGTTGCGGCAACGCCGCTTAGTGTTTTGATTCAAGGCGCTTCAGGAACCGGAAAAGAATTGATCGCCCGCGAGATCCACGAAAAGAGCGCCCGTAAGAATGGTCCATTCGTTGCGATCAATTGCGCGGCGATTCCTGCATCGCTTTTGGAATCGACGCTTTTTGGTTATGAAAAAGGCGCTTTCACCGGGGCAGTGAAAAGTCATTCCGGAAAATTCGTTCAGGCCGACGGCGGGACCCTTTTTCTGGATGAAATCGGAGACCTGCCTTTGGAGCTTCAGGCGAAGATCTTACGTGCACTTCAAGAAAAGAAAGTCGATCCTGTCGGCGCAACCGCTTCGGTCGCTGTCGATGTTCGAATTGTTTCTGCGACACACCAAAATTTGGAACAAATGATCCAAGCAGCACGCTTCCGCCAGGATCTTTTCTTCCGATTGAATGGAATCTCAATCACTCTTCCATCCCTAAAAGAACGTCCGATGGACATCGAAGGGTTGGCCAAAAGTTTCATCGCCAAGGCTGGATCCGCAATCCCGATCAGTTCGTCTGCACTTGCGGTTTTGAAAAGCTACGATTGGCCGGGCAACGTTCGCGAATTGGAACAAGCAATGACCCGTGCAGCCCTTCTTTCAGATGGGCCCGAGATTCAGCCCGAAGACCTGGGGATTCAGACCCAGGATTTTTCAACAGCACCTGCGCGAGCAACCGCGCTATCAGTCGAATTCAATGGCCAAAGCCTAGAAGAAGCGCAGGAAGCGTTCACGCTAGGGTTAGTTGAAAGCACGCTGAATCAATTGGGGGGCAACCGCGCCGCAGCTGCTCAGGCTTTGGGGATTTCCGAGCGGACTTTGTACCGACTTCTGACAAAACTGTCTGACAAATCTGGCAGTAGGTCCGATTTGGCAGATCCACAAAGGTAAAATCCCATGAAGTTTCAAGCAGTTAAAGTTGGCATTCTCCCTGCTTTAGATAGCAACCGGAAGGAGAATCGCGGAATGAAAATCAATCGATTTTATCGTCTTTTAGGTGTCGCGATGGTCAGTGCCTTGATCGGCACAGCGACTGTAGCGGCGCTTTCCGCATATGGGGCAACTTACAACTTTTACTTTAACAACACCGAACAAGGGGATGGTTCGACAGCGACACCGAATCTAAGTGTCGCGGCCAATGGGGTTCCAAACGGAATCGCCAGCGGGAAACCCGGGACATCTACGATCGAGCGCGGTGGCTTGGATGGGGTTGGCTTGAAACCGAAGCTGAAGGATTCCAAGGGTGATGACGAATCGCCAGAGTCTGGAGATTCCAAGGGCTCAAAGCTTGAAGAAGGTTCCAAGAAGCTCAGGGAATTGAAAAAGCCCGTTCCAAGCTCGTTGCCAAAAACTGAAAAATATCCAGCCGGTTCTGCAGACGCTGACAGTCTGACCCAACCGGATTCGAGCGCTACTTAAGCAGCTCAATACAAGGAGACCCTAAAATGAAAACGAATCAGCAGTGGTTCAAGATTGTTGCTGCCGCGGTTGCGCAAGCCGCAATTGCGACTAGCGGAATGGCCGCGACTTACAACATCATCTTCAACAACACCGAACAAAAAGGAAACGGTTCGGTAGCGAAGCCTTCGATTGCGGTTGATGGAAACAAAGTGAAAGCCGAAGGCGCGGATGAAACTTTCCAGTCTTCAAAAGAAACCGGAAAAGAAGACGAAGAAAAATTGGCGAACGGTGACGAATCTGAGGCCGAAATTGCGGAATCGGAAGAAGCCGAATCCCGGTCAGTTCGTAAGAAGAAGTGGAAAAGTACAGGATCGGATTTTGGAAGGTTTCGTATTGCTGGATCTTACCTTTTGCCCGAAGCGGGAAATGGGAACTATCAGGGCCTGAGTAACGGATTCGTAGGGTCGCTTGGAGTTTATCTGTCTGAGCGCCTTGTCTTAAACGCATTTTATCTTCCTGTGGAAAACCGACATTTCGGTCTTGAGTTCGAGATCGCTCCCGTGATCGTACCGGGCCGCAATCTGCCCCACATTTTCGAGCTGGCTCTATTGGCCGGCGTGAACCAGTTGGGGTTCAGTCAACAGAACGATCGTGCTTCTTACCTGTCTTCCAGGTTGTCGGCCCATGCCGGCGCCCGGGCGACTTTTTACGGAAGTCAGCATTTTGGTTTTACCGCTTCGTATAGACGTGCGGTTGACACCTACTTCGCCGACGTCGGTGTGGTCTTGAGGTTCTAAGATCATGAAACACAATCGAAGAATCAGTGCATTTTTAGCCGGAACCCTAGGAGTAGCGATGGCCTTGCAAGCCAAAGCAGCGACCTATAACTTCTACTTCAACAATACTGAACAGGGTGATGGGTCGACGGCCAACCCGAATGTCCATGTGGTGCCATTGCCTGAAGGCGGTGCACAGGTCCTGACTGGACCGGACGCGGTTGCGGCAAAAGCAGGGGCATCGCCCACACCATCGCCAAGTCCTTCTGTCGCAGAAGCCCAGGCAGTACCTGTGCCGGCTGCGCAAGGGGAATCCGTGCAAGCCGCGCCGGTGCCTTCGGCGTCGCCCCTTTCGAACGCAGGACGTGTTCGCCTGATCGTGTCGGCAGTGGGTGAAAGCAGTCAGTACGAACCCAGGCCCACATTTACTACTACGGCTTCATCGTGGGGTAGCTATTCATCCCGTTCGAGTGAAACAAACGGTATCGGCGCCAATCTTGGGGTTTACCTAAGCGACTATTTTGCACTGAACGGATTTGCGAATACGAATTCCCGTCGCGGAATCGAAATGGAAATTTTTCCTTGGGGAGCCGCTACGGCCGGTAAAGGCGTATCGTTCGAGTTTTCGCTTCTGCTTGGGATGAACTGGGGCCGCGCCAGTCGGACCGATTCGATTTGGGAAACGGGGTATTCATCGTCAATTTCAGGAAGCGATTCGGTTTCAACGGGACATGCCGGCGCCCGGGCGACCGTTTATTTTTGGGATCGTGTGGGTTTGACAACCTCTTACCGATCTTTTGGCGGCGGAGCAGCAGAAGCAGGATTGGTGTTTAGGTTATGAAAGCAAGGATAGCGTTCATCTTAAGTTTTTCGTTGGCGATCGGACCTTGGGCTAGCGCCGGAACTTACAACTTCTTTTTCAATAACACCGAGCAGGGAGCAAATGGAAATGCGGCCCCGACACTTACCGTGGGGCAACCCCCTGTTGCGGCAGCTTCATCAGTCCCTGTGCCTAGTCCAGGACCTTCGCATGCGGCACCGGTAGCAGAAGCGGCCCCAAGTCCAGTGCCGAGCGCGGTTCCTTCGGCAGCGGCGCCAGCCGCAGCTTCGGATTCACAAAGTGTTGCACAGGCAGCTGCCGTTCCATCAGACGGCTATCGCAGCCCAATGGGCGGCGTTCGCCTTCGAATGTCTGGAATCGGATTTAAACGCGACGTGAACGGAACCGAAGTGGGTGAATTTGGGCTAGGTCCGAATTACAACCGATACCTGGGCTTTGATGTAGGCGTGTATTTGTTCCGCTACATGGCATTCAATTTTTTCTATTCCACGCAAAAACGCCTGGGTGCTGAACTAGAAGTTTTCCCAATGAAAGCGCTTTCGCGAAACGCGGGCGGAGGGTTCGAATTTTCGTTCCTGGCCGGAGCTTCTACTACTGGGCCTTCAAATCAGCTGAAGACTTACAGCACAGGATGCAGCTGGAACGGAACCACTTGCGCGCCGACCTACGCTTCGTACCGCGACGATGACTGGCAGTTCCAAGGACACTTGGGTGCTCGTTTCGGACTTCTACTGGCCGATTCGGTCGGGTTTGACGTGGCTTATAAGCATTATGTGGATTTAGGCAATTCCATCGAAGCCGGAGTTGTGTTTAGGCTTTAAACGCAGTTGATTTCAACAGGGGGAGTGTATGTTTCAGGGGATGAAGTTTGTTTCGGTGATCGCAGTTTCATGGGCCACGACTGCAAGTGCAGCGACCTACAATATCTACTTCAACGGAACCGAGCAGGGCGCGAATAGTGTCGCAAGCCCGAACATCGCGGTCGGCGCACAAGCACACACAGAAGCTGCGCCAAAGCCAACTTTGGGTGATTGCGAACCCCTAGAAGACGGAAGCTTCAAATGCCGTCCGGTGGGTGTGCAGCAAGCCGCGGTTAAAAAGAAGTCGCCCACCTTGCCCGTTCCAATCGTTGAACCTGTGACTTCAACGGCGACGGCGCAGACCTTGTCGCCGAAAGAAGAAGGCTTTCAACGATGGCGTTTGTCATTGGGCGTTGCTGGTGAATCCACAAGGTATTCGGATATTTTTGAATTCGAAGACTTCAATAAATGGACGGGTGCCTATTTGTCTGGTGACTACCGCGTGAATCGGAATTTTTCGATGGGGGCTTATGTGAACAGCGGCCCCAGTTTTGGACTTCACTTTGAAATTTTGCCGTTCCAGAAGTGGTTTGGCGATTCTTTCGAAATGGGATTCAAGTTGGGCATGAGCTTCCTGAACGAACAAAAAGGCAACGTGGGTCGATCGATTCCTTTGACAGGAATCCGTCTGAATTACTTTTTTGAAAGTAACTTTGGCCTAGGCGCTGAATATCTGACCAGTGTTGGATGGGGTGATTCGGTCTTCATTGGCGGAGTCTTTAGAATCTAGCTACTACTTGCCCTTCAAACCACGCGAAAGCGCCATAGCCAGCATCGTGGATACGACGGCTAGAACGCCAACACGGTCATAATGCTGAATCGCTTGCCCCGGCGCCTGCATTATCAGGTAGCCGCCCACTGTTGCGGCTAATCCGGAACCCAGGTGTTGAAGGGCTGTGTTCAGGCTTAAGAAACCGCCGCGCTTCGAAGGTTCGACTTGTCCGGTCAGCATCGCCATTGCCGGAACCATGCGGCCGGACATCGTGATCATGAAAAAAGTGGAAGATGCAATCGCTACCCAAACCGGAACGACGGGCAATCGCGTGATGATGGATACGGCCGCAAGACTAAAGAAAGCGGCGATCAAGAAGACTTTCTTCTTTCCGAAGCGATCCGAAAGAATTCCCACGCCCCGTGACGCGAACATCGTGAAAATTCCGCCGATCAGATACAAAAGTGGAAGCTTGGATTCAGGAAATCCCACGGTCGTTACAAAATAAGGACTGATGTAGGGGATCACCGAAAAAGATCCAAACATCAGCAAAACCGTGAAGACAAAAGTTGAAAGCAATCTAGGGTCAAAAAGAATTTCCGACATCGACTGGTACGACTTGCCAATCGACGGCTTCGGGCGCGAACTGGCTGAAATATGTCCGCGCACCGGGGGCAGAACCCAAGAAACCAAAATCCAAACCAAAACCGCACTTCCCGCCAAAAGAAAAAATGGTGCATGCCAACCCCACTGCTGGGCCAGCCAAAGACCCGAAGGGACCCCGACCACGGATGCGACTGAAAAAGAAGCCATCACGGTTCCCGTCGCCGCGCCCCTTCGATTTTCAGGAATCAAGTCACCAATGATGGAAAAAACGGTAGCCACCATCAGGCCTGCAAATGCTCCGGCAGCGATCCGCCCCAAGATAAAGACGTTGTGATTCGGGGCAATTGCGCAAATCGAAGTCCCAACAATGAAGCCCGAATATAAAAACAGAAGGGCCTTCTTGCGATCGAAACGGTCAAGAAACGGTGCACCAAGCATTCCGACCAACGCCGAAGCATAGGTGTACGCTGAAATCATCCAGCCAAACTGTTTGGTCGTGATGTCAAAGGCGCGAAGAAACTGGGGTCCCAGCGGCATCATGATCACGAAATCGACCATGTGGGTGAATTGAATCGCCGCAAGAGCCAGGATGATGGCCCATTCACGGCGATTCGCACTTGAAGAGGACGCAAGGGAAGGTGCCATCCCCCCAAGGCTATCACTAAGCGACTGAAAACAAGAGACTTTTCTGGCTGGACTTGGTCTGTACCCGGCGATAGTTCTCGGTCTCATGGTCATCCGAAAAATTCCCACGCGGCAGGCGCGGCTTGCACGAAAGGAATCTTCGCATCCTGAACATCCCGGACTGATCGTTACAGCGATCGGAGCCCTGGGCGTTGTTTACGGCGATATCGGAACTTCGCCACTTTACGCATTCAAAGAATGTTTTGATCCCACGCACGGATTGGCCCCAACGCCAGAAAACATCTTGGGAATTCTTTCTTTGATTTTCTGGTCTTTGGTTTTGGTGGTCGTATTCAAATATTTAATTTTCATCGTTCGCGCCGACAACAAGGGCGAAGGTGGAATCATGGCGCTTCTGGCGCTTCTTTTGGCCAAAGCCCAGGCGACCCCGGGATCACCGCAAGCGCCTAGCGAAGTTGCGCAAAATTCGAATCACCGCACCGGCTATCGTGCCGCAATGATTATTTTAATGGGCCTGATCGGTGCTTCTTTGCTTTACGGCGATGGCTTGATTACTCCGGCCATTTCCGTTTTGTCTGCCGTGGAAGGTCTGAAAGTGGCGACCCCTGGGCTTCAGAACGTGGTCGTGCCCATCACGATTTTTATTTTGTTTTGCCTTTTTAGTTTTCAGAATTTTGGAACCGCCAGAATTGGTTTGATCTTTGGTCCAACGATGCTTCTTTGGTTTGGCACCATCACGGCCATCGCGATTCCTTGGTTGATTCAGAAGCCAGAAGTTTTTGCGGCGCTCAGTCCGCATTACGCAGTTCAGTTCTTTATCAATAATGGAACGGCGGGTTTCTTGGTCCTTTCAGCGGTGGTCTTGTGCATCACCGGCGGCGAAGCCCTTTACGCCGATATGGGGCATTTTGGAAAAAACCCGATTCGTCTAGCGTGGATTGCAGCTGTGTTTCCTGCCCTAGTGATCAATTACTTTGGACAAGGGGCGCTGGTTTTGGCCAAGGGTCCTGAAGTTCTATCGAACCCTTTTTATGGG
The DNA here is from genome assembly GCA_016786465.1 of Bdellovibrionales bacterium. Taxonomy (GTDB): domain Bacteria; phylum Bdellovibrionota; class UBA1018; order UBA1018; family UBA1018; genus JAEUWC01. The sequence goes on from JAEUWC010000028.1 coordinate 55,799, forward strand.
CTAGTGGATGGTTGGATGCTTTACCCTTTGGTGGGGATTGCGACTTTAGCTACTGTGATTGCGTCGCAAGCCTTAATATCAGGGGCTTATTCCTTGACCCAGCAGGCGGTTCAGCTGGGGTATCTGCCGCGTCTGACGATCCATCACACGTCGCGCGCAACCGAAGGACAGATCTTTGTTCCAAGGATCAACCAATTCTTGATGATCGGCTGCATTGCCTTGGTCATTGCGTTTGAAGAATCCACGCACCTAGCGGCGGCCTACGGAATCGCCGTCACCGGAACGATGATCACGACATCGATCCTTTTCTATTTTGTGCTTCGCTACCTTTGGGGCTGGTCGCGTTGGGTTGCGTTTCCTTTGTTCCTGGCCTTTTTCGTCGTCGATACCGCATTCTTTAGTGCCAACTTGGTGAAGATCCATCACGGGGGCTGGGTGCCATTGGCGATTGCGTACGGAATGTTCACCATCATGACGACCTGGAAAAGGGGTCGGGAAATCCTGGCACAGTCGATGATGGAAATTGCGCAGCCTTTGGATCGTTTCTTTACAGAAGTGGGGCGTGTGAAACCGCCCCGTGTGAAGGGAACTGCTGTGTTCATGACGTTGACGCGAAATATTGCGCCGTCCGTTCTTCTTCATCACTTTCGCCACAATCAGGTGCTTCACGAAAAGGTGATTTTGCTTTCGATCATCACTAGGAATGATCCTGAAATTGATTCGCTCGAGCGCGTTCGGGTCACCGAACTGTCTGAAGGATTTTTCAAGGTCATCGCTTGGTATGGTTACATGGAAACCCCAGATATTTCGGAAATCCTGGCCAGGTGCGATCAGGCCGGATTGAAGATCGAACACGATCATCTTTCGTTTTATCTGGGCCGAGAAACTTTCTTGACCACGGGTTATTCAAAAATGGCGCAGTGGAGAAAGCGTCTTTTTGTGCTGATGTCTCGGAACGCCAGAACCGCGACCGAGTTCTTTAGAATTCCTCCTGACAAGGTGATCGAAATCGGATCACAGATTCGGATTTAACGATGACGGTACTGGACGAACTTCTTTTCATTCAACGCGAATGGGGTCTTTCGGATCCGCAGCTAGCTGACCTTTTGCACGTGCCGCTGATTCGTCTGGAAGAAGCGCGCGCAAACGTGGGCCAAAGCCCGATGCAACCGACCATCCCACCGGGGTTGGAATGTGGAATCCACCTGATTTCAATTCATCGCCGCCTTTGCCAGGTCTTTGACCAAAAGGAAAAGCGCGTGGAATGGCTGGATACTCCGCATTCGGCCTTTGGCGATACACGACCGATGGCGGTTATGCTTTCGTCCGCGGATAACCTGGCGTGGGTTGCTTATTTTCTAGCGCATGCGTCTGCACGGCCAAGTCAGAACCGTGAGCCGAGCCAGGAGCTTCACTAGGGTCTGCCGCAGGCAATTCGATTTCTTTGTTCTTCTTTCGTCTTTCCAGCCAAAGAATCAATGCGGGGATCGAAACAACAGCCGCAACTAGGCTAGTGACTTCACCCAAGACAGCCAGAATTCCGAAGCTGACAAACGATTGGTTTCTAGCAATCAATAGCGAACTGTAGCTGACGATGGTGGTGAAGCTGCAAAGTCCGACGGCGCCGCCGGTTTCGCGCACGCATTTTAAGATGTCCTTCGAAGGTTCGTGCAAGTAGCGGTGGAAGATATTAACGCCATAATCAACGCCGATGCCAAACGTAATGGGAAGAGCGATGAAGTTCAGGAAGTTGATCTTGAAGTCCGTCAGCAAAACCCAGCCGAACATCCAAAGATTCCCAATGATCAAAGTCGACAGCATCAGTGCTGCGATCCTGGGTTGACGGAAAAGGATCAGAATCATGATCACGACGGCCAGAAAGGACAAGGCGGTGGCCTTCGGGCCATCCCGAAGAATCGAAGCAATCATGTCCGAAGTAACGGTAATCTGTCCTGCGACCGGGACGACGCGGCCTTCGACTTCGTCGGCGATTCGTCGCATCGAGCCCACGAAGTCGTTCAGCTGCGGCCCGCTCCAGCGTCCGCTGTCCTGGCGTGGATCGACCAAAACCAAATTACCGACCGCACCGCTTTTTTCTTCAAACTTGTCGCGAACCAGTTCTGGAAGTCCTTCGATCGTGATGGGCTTTCTAAGTTCGGGGCGAAGCAGGTCTTCCACTTTTTCGCGATCCGCTTTCGCTAGCCGCGATCGAAGTTTTTCGGGCAGCAGTTTTTCGATTTCATTCAAAAGCTTGAACTTCTGGGGCTGATCAGCAGGGACAAAGGTTCGAATGTCACCCACAGCCATAATCAAACTGTCGGGGCCGTCTGCTTCTTTCTTTTTGCGGACACGGTCGGCGATTTCTTTCGCCGTTTCAAGCGAATGCGCCAAGATGACGACCGGAGTATTCGGAGACTGCATGATTTCGTCGACGTACTTGGTGAAAAAGCCCGAGCCTTTTTCCATCGATTCTTTGTTGCGAAGATTGGCCAGGTTTTTTTCGATGATTTTTTCAGAATCGAATTTGACGAAGGAAACAAGCGAAATCAAAGTCAACACGCCCGAAACGGCGACTACGGTTCCCGGATACTTATCCAAAAGAACCGTCAAAGGTCCAAAGATCCAAGCTTTGCGGGGTTTATATCCACCTGGACTTTTCTTCACGATTTTGATGACCCGCTCGATTTGAATCAAAAGCGCGGGCAAGACCAAAACGGAACTGATCCAGCAAAAAATCATTCCGGTCAAACCCATGATTCCGTATTGCTTGAAGCCTTCGAATTCCGTGAAGTACAGGCTTCCGTAAGCAAAGCCGGCGCATAGGGCTGCAGTCCAGGTCGCCCGGGCGGTTTTCAAAATGGAAGTGTATGCGGCACGCAGCGGTTTTTTGTCTTTTCTGCGTTCTTCCAGGTAACGCGATAAAAGCATGACCCCGAATGTGATTCCGCTACCTAGGACGATGGCGCCCATGAAGGCTGAATTGGCGTTCAGCGATCCGACCAAAAACCAGCTGGCGCCGAAAGTCCAAAAGCGCGCCATGAAAAGCGCCAGAAGCAGGGCAGCCGTCGCCAAGAAAGACTGAAAGAAAAGAATCTGAGACAAGGTGACGACTACGAAAACCAATTCGGCCGAAGTTTCGACGTCGTCGATCAATGCCGTGAATTCTTCGATCACGTCCTGTGCACCGCCGGCGTAAAGAATTTCCATGTCCGATGAATATTTTTTCGGGTCGACGGCAGCGACGATTTCCAGAATCCGTTTCTTGAAAACCTGAATTCCGGTGACACCGGATTTTTCTGGCGGAAGGTAGATGACCACCATCCGCATTTTTCCGTCGTTGGTGGAATAGAAGCCTTCTGGAAAATGGGAATAGCTGTCGGCCTGTCCTTGGTACTTGGTTTCGATGGCCCTGAAGTCCATCCTGGGTTCTTTCAGTTCGATTTCGCTGAAGATGTTCAGGGGGTTGTACAAGGCTTTTTCGAATTCGATTCGGTTGCCGATGTAATTTCTGATCTTGCGAAGGTCTTCGGTTTCTAGAAAAAGAACCTTTCGGTCGCCGAAAAATTTCAGTTCGCGATCAATTCGGTATTCAACGGACGCGACCATTTCTTTAGGTTCGGCCTGAAGCTTTTCGGCCAGATCGACTTGAAGTCTTTTCGCGGCAACCGGGTCTTGCGAACGGATCAGAATGTTCAGCTTTTGAACCGACTTCATTCGGGCCCGAATTTCGTCTAGGTCCGTGATCGCGCGGGATTTACGGGGCAGAAGTTCTTCAAGATCGGGCTTCACGTTGGCGCCCAGAAGGGCCGCCCAGTGGGCACAGGGAATTGTGATCAAAAATAGTCCGATCAAAAACCAACCGGAATATCTGAGAAAAGTCCCTACCCATTTTGACATTCAAAAATCCTACAGGGTTCGGCTCGAGATTTCAGTATAGAAGCGTACGTAACGCTTCATGACACGAGTCGGGTAAACCTTGGGCATCGTCTTGCTGGCCAGGTAACGTTTCACATTTCCTGAACCCATGTTGTAGGCCGCTAGGTACAGTTGGCCATGCGAATCAAACTTTTCGCGAAGGTAGGCAATGTACGCTGCACCTAGGCGGATGTTTTGCACAGGATCTTCCAGGGTCTTGGCACCGGCATAAGGAAGACCACTGTTCTTTGCGATCCAAGCTGCCGTGTCAGGAAGAATTTGCATCAAGCCGATTTCGCCCGAAGTTCCGCGGACCAAGGGATTGAAACTGCTTTCGTTTTCGATCACGGCCATCAGAAAAAGTGGGTCAAAGCCGTAGCGTACCGATTCTTCAACCAAGGTCTTGGCGACTTCGCCTGCGACTTTTGCGAAGCGTCCACCGTGCTTCTTTTTGAAAGCTTTTTCAAAGCTGTCCTTGATGTAGGTGTCATAAGCGGCAACAGCAGGATTCTTCTTAACGCTTTTTCCGACAATGCTCTTGTCGAAGTACTTGCCCAGAAGCTCTTTCGCGTGGGCTAGGCGAATTTGGTATTCATTCATCGTCGGCTTTGAATTGGGTTCAATCTGCTCGGCAACCGGTGCGGAAACCGGAAGCGTCTTTGGCATTTCAGTGATGCCTGCGACCTGAGCATTTGCTGCATTTGCTTGAACCAGAGCTGCGACGATTCCTGTGTAAAACGTGTACTTCATGCAGATAACTTAAAGCACGCACCGTGCCATAATCTGAAAAAGGTGGGTTAACCCCTTGTGGCTAAAGGGAAAGTCACTTAACTTTGACCCAAAGTCGAAATCGCCACGTCGAGGGCGTTGTTTACCCCCGGAAAAACTGTCTAGAATCTAGTCAGTTTCACTAAATGACCGTGTCTGGCGGGACACAGTGGGTTTTAAAGTTTCCATTTAAAGGATCCATCTATGTTGAAAACCTTTGGTTTTGTTCTTTCTTTCACTTTCTTCGCGTTCAGCGTTTCGGTTCAGGCCGCTGCCCCGGTTGTTCTTGGAAATTCCAAAGCACCCAAAGGCGGTACCTTGATCCTGAATCTTTCTTCTGAACCCACGACGATCAATCCGATCACTTCTACGGACCTTCCGGCTCAGCAGGTTCAATCGTTCATCGTTGAAAGCCTGATGGATCGAAACGCTGATACTTATGAATTCGAGCCCGCCATCGCAGAAAGTTACAAGATTTCGGATGACGGCAAGGTTTTCACTTTCAAACTTCGCGATGGGGTAACCTGGCATGACGGAAAGCCCGTGACCGTTGAAGACGTGAAGTTCAGCTTTGATGTGATCTTCAGCGACAAATACACCACCGCGCACATGCGTCCTTATTATGAAGGAATTGAAAAGGTCGAAATCGTCGATGCCAAAACGGTGAAGTTCACGACCAAGGACAAGTACTTCAAGAATTTTGAAGTCGCAGCTGGCCTAAGCGTTTGGCCCAAGCACATCTATGAAGATGCAGAAAAAGGAAAGAACCTGAACCGTGAATTGATCGGAACGGGACCTTACAAGCTGGAAAAGTACGAAAAGGGAAAGCGCATCGTCCTGAAGCGAAACGAAAAGTGGTGGGGTGCTTCCTTGCCTGCACTGAAAAGCCAGCACAACTTTGGCGAAATCGTCATGCGCTTTGTGACCGAAAACAACGTTGCCTTTGAAATGTTGAAAAAGGGCGACATCGATTACGAAGAACTGACCCCCGAATATTACACCGAAAAAGCCGTTGGACCGGAATGGGGCAAGAAGGTTTTGAAAGTGAAAACGGTCAATAAAGGACCCAAGCCCTATGGCTTCATCGGTTGGAACCTGACCCGTCCGATTTTCCAGGACAAGAAAGTTCGAATCGCACTGACCCACTTGGTGAACCGCCGTCTGATGATTCAGAAGTTCCGCTATGGAATGGCGGATCCGGCGACCGGACCCTGGCACTTGGCCAGCGATTACGCTTCCAAAAAGGTGAAGCCGATTGAATTCGACCCGAAAAAAGCTTTGGCGCTATTGAAAGAAGCCGGTTGGGAAGACACCGACAAAGACGGGGTCTTGGACAAAGTGATCGACGGCAAAAAGACCCGTTTTGAAATTTCCGTGTACACGGCAAACCCAGATGCTTTGAAGTACCTGACGGTTTTCAAAGAAGACGCCAAGCAAGCAGGCATCGTCATTGATACCAAGCAACTGGAATGGAACAGTTTCGTGAAGCTTTTGGACGAAAGAAAGTTTGACGGAATGATGCTGTCCTGGGGTGCTGGTTCGGTGGACCTAGACCCAAAACAGATCTGGCACAGCGCCAGCGCTGTAGAAAAGGGATCCAACTTCATCGGCTACAAAAACCCCGAAGTCGACAAGCTGATCGATGAAGCGCGTGTCACGATGGACAAGAAAAAGCGTATTCCGATCCTTCAGAAAGTTTACGAAGTCATCGCGGCAGATGCTCCGTACACATTCTTGTTTAATGATAAGAACACGCTTTATGGGCACACGGCGAAAACCAAGAAGCCCGTGGACACTTTCAAGTACGCCGTCGGAACGGCATACTGGTGGACTGAGTGATCCAATATCTGGCTAGACGACTATTGGCGATGATCCCCACGCTTTTGGGGATCACGCTGATTGTCTTCAT
>JAEUWC010000010.1 GCA_016786465.1 Bdellovibrionales bacterium
TGATGACCGAATATTCTCCCAGGATGAAAACTTTTCCCGCGACCGAATACCGGAACATGGCGATTAGAACCCTTCCTGGCGAAGGTCGTGAAGAACTTGCCTTGCCCGAGTCAGGTTGATCGTTTTTTCATTCTTCAAAACGGCGGAAAGACGGGTGCGCATTTCTGGAATTTCGTGGACCGTGGCACCGGCAGCAATCGCTAAATTGGCCGCGTGAAGCTGCATATGACCTTTCACGATTCCCACCGTCGAAAGCGCCTTTAACGCCGCAAGATTCTGAACCAGACCCACGGCTACGCAAACTCGGGCCAGGTCTTCTGCGCGACTGACCCCCAGCATTTTCAGGGCAACACGTGCAGTGGGGTGAAGCTTGGTGACTCCGCCGACGGTTCCCACGGCCATCGGAACTTCAATTCGGCCGACCAAGTCGCGACCTTCCAGGCGCCAATCCGTGATGGGTTGCAGCCGCCCTGTTCGCGAAGCAAAAGAATGAATTCCAGATTCAACGGCGCGCCAGTCGTTGCCGGTGGCGATCAAAATGGGGTCGATGCCATTCATGACGCCTTTGTTGTGGGTGGCTGCGCGATAAGGATCTGATTTCGCAAAATGAGTCGCTTCTTCAATGCCGCGACCCAGTTTTTCTTCGACGTTTCGAATGACGACTTCTGCTCCGGCCAACTTTCCGTCGACCAGATTCGAAAGGATGCACATTCCGACTTTTTCCGAAGTCAGATCTTCGATCACGGGTTTCAAAAATTCACAGACCTGGTTGATCAGATTCGCACCCATGGCATCGCAAGGATCCGCCAATACATGGATCACAAGCATCGTTCCCTGACCATCGGCCCTGGGAAGTTCGCGAATCGCAAGATCCCGGATTCCGCCACCCCGTGCAACGATTCCAGGGATGCAAAGATTTCCTTGTTCGATCAAGACGTCGCGGCTTTCATGCAAAAGCTGGCGCGCGCGTACAACGTTTTGTACGGACGGCAATTGAATCTGTCCAATGATCAGGCTTCCTTTTGAATAGGTTCTGATGCTTCCGTCTTTTCGGATCCACTTTGCCGAAGCACTGGCCGCAGCGATGATCGATGTTTCTTCAACCGCCATCGGGATCAAAAGATCTTTGCCGTCGATGTTGAAGTTGGTCGCGACACCCAACGGAATCTGAAAATATCCGACCACATTTTCAATCAGGTGTTCGGCAACCGAAGTCGGAAGCGCTGAATCGCCCGAAAGAATTGCGACATCTTCGTCATCCAGTCCACTGATCGCGCGCATCCGATCCAGGCGCTGCCGCGGCGTCAGAAGATGGAAGCCTTCCATCAAACTTCGCTTGATTTCAGATGAATTCTGCTTGTCCTGATTCATTTTTTTCCGCCTAGTTGCTGCATCGTGATGTTGCCGCTACAGAACGCGGCGATTTGAAGTTCTTTTTCGATTTTTTCCATCCACTGATGAAGGGCCTGACGACCTTGCATCGCCGCGACAAGCGCTGGCTTGGCAAACCCGACTCGGTCGGCGCCAATGGAAATTAATTTTGCGGCGTCTAGGCCCGTGCGGACCCCGCCGGAAGCCCAAATTTCAAACGAAAGTCCGGACTGCTTTTTCACCGAAACCGCATTTCGGACTGAAGCCACCGTTGAAACGCCCCAGTTTGCAAAAGTTTCTGAAATTTCTTGGGTCATATGACCTGCACGGGAACCCTCGATGCGCCCCCAATGCGTGCCGCCCAGACCCGAAACATCGACCGCTGAAATTCCATCGCCCAGTTGGTCAACCAGACGAAACAAGGTCTTTTCCGAAAATCCACAACCTGTTTCCTTCAAAACCAGCGCAGTTCCGCGCGACTTCAAGGCGGCTGATAATTCCTTTAAGGCTTCCAGCGAACCTTTAAAGTTAGGGGTACCTTCGGGCTGCAACGCTTCTTGTAAAGCGTTGAAGTGCACGACCAGGGCCTGTGAATCCAAAGATTCAACCAGGCTAAAAATCGATTCGATCGAAGCATCTGCCAGCTGAGTAATTCCCAAGTTCGATAGCAGAACCAAACTAGGATTCTTTTCGCGAAGCTGCGACCACTGGTCGACCGCATCCTTTTGATTCAACTGGCGCCTTTGGGATCCAACGCCCAAAACCCAGCCCCGGCTGGCGCAGGCTTCCGCCAATACCTGATTCAGGGCGACCGCATCGGCGTGACCCGCCGTCATGCCCGGAACAAAAAAGGGTGTCTTTAGACTTCGCCCAAGACAGCTTTGGTCCAGTCGGACTTCAGAAAGGTTAAATGCGGGTAAAGCATCATGTTCCAAAACGATGGCGTCAAACTGCCCCGACTGAATCGCCTGATGGCGTTCGTCCAGGGCGAGCGCCAGATGCTCGCGTTTTCGTTGCTCAAATTGACCGATCTCTTCTGACATTGCGCGTAGGATCAGGATTTACTCTGACCGAAGCCTTAAATCCACTTCGATTACCAGGCCGACTTCAAGTAGACTGGTCAACATGGGGACGGAAGAAAGAAAAACCAAAAAAGTCGGGCAGTTAGACCTGACCTCGGGAGTTCAAAGAGCCATCCGTGTTGGCCAAAAACTTCGTCCCGTATTCATGATTGGGACCGCCCTTTTAATCATCACCCAGACGGTTGCCCTAAGCCCCAAGTCACTGGACCAATCGGATCGAAGCGACCTTGAACTTTCACCTGTTGAATTGATCACCGGTCACCAGGCCGTCTTGGCCACGGGAATTCCAAAAGACAAGATTGCCGACTACACCATCGAAGGCTTCAAGTATTCCGCAAGCCAAGGATCTTCACGTCAGTGGCGCCTGAATGCCATCCGCGCATTCTTGTACGACGAAGAAAAACTGGTTCACGCCATCGATATTCGCGCACAGTTGTTTGATGCCAACGGACGGATCACCCACGTCACCGGGAAAGAAGCGAAGTACTTTTTAAACGGACGCGACCTGGAAATTTTCGGAGAAGTCGTCGCCACTTTCCCCGACGGGTTCGTTACACGAAGTCCTTACCTTCGCTATGTGGGATCCAAGCGACGAGTCGAAATTCCAGTTCCTATGCCGGTGATTGGTGACGGAAAAGCGACTGAGACTTCCGAAAAGTTGGATTTTACAGCCCAAGGTCTTTCTTATTCGGCTGAAACAATGAAGTTAGAACTTTTGAAAGACGTAAAGGTCACTTTGACGTCTCGTCGTCGTAAGACCAATAACGTCACCATGATCGAATCGGATCGCTGCGAAATTCTTCGAGATACCCAAAAGGGATTCTTTTTCATGAACCCCGAGCGCCCAGCCAAGGATCGGTACGTGAAGATTTCAGAACCGACCTTGTTCGCGCGGGCGCGCAAGGCGCAGCTGGATTATGGAGACTATCGAAAAACCGTGAACTATCTGGTCATCAACGAAGACGTTCTTTTGAGGGAAATCGTCGATGGCAAGGCGTCTCTACGCTATGCGACGGGGGGTCGTGCAGAATTTGACAACGAAAAAAACCAGGTGCGTCTGGGCGAATTTCCACAGATCTATGAAGACAACGACACCATTACGGGCGACTACATTCTTTTCAATCGCGATACGGATATTGTAGAAGTGGAACATGGGAATGCTTACAGTGAAGGAAGCATGATGAAGTCCCAGCCCAAAAAAGAATAGAATGAGCAGAACCACTACTGAAACTTTGAAAGCAGTCGACTTGTTCAAGGGATACAAAGGGCGCCCAGTCGTAAAAGGGGTCAGCTTTCAAGTTCGTCCCGGCGAAGTCGTCGGCCTTCTAGGTCCGAACGGCGCCGGTAAGACGACTTCGTTTTACATGGTCATCGGATTGGTCAAGGCGGACCAGGGAAAGATCCTTTTAGGCGACCAAGAACTTTCAGGTTTGGCGATGCACGAACGTGCTCGACGCGGAATTGCTTATCTTCCTCAGGAAGCCAGCGTTTTTCGCAAAATGACCGTCGAAGAAAATATTCTCGCAGTGTTGGAAACCCTTCCGTTAACCGAGCACGAACGGAAAGACCGCCTGTACAAATTACTGGATGAATTCACGATCAATCATATCGCAAAGCAAAAAGCCTACACGCTTTCGGGCGGTGAAAGGCGTCGCGTTGAAGTCGCACGTGCGTTAGCGATTAACCCTTCTTTCGTCCTTTTGGACGAACCTTTTGCTGGGATCGATCCCAAGGCCGTTGCAGACATTCAGAACATGATTCAGGTCCTCAAAAAGCGTCAAATTGGTGTCTTAATCACTGACCACAACGTTCGGGAAACATTGGCGATTTGTGATCTTGGATATCTTCTCTTTGATGGTAAAATCATGGTTCAAGGAACGCCTGCAGAAATCATCGCGAGTCCCTTGGCCCGCGAGAAATACTTTGGCGAGAACTTCCAGTTTTGAAACTCATCGTGAATCAGGAATCCATCCATGGCGTTTGAATTGAAACAGAGCCTTAGATTAAGCCAGCAGCTGGTGATGACGCCGCAGCTGCAGCAGGCGATCAAGCTCCTTCAGCTGAACCGAATGGAACTGGCTGAAGTGATCAACCAGGAATTGGTTGAGAATCCGATCCTGGAAGAATCCGCAGACGGCAGCGACAACACAGAAGTCGATGCTTCGGGCGAAACCCAGGTTGCCGAAGGCGACGGCACATCGGCTTCAGACACTGAAGCCGAACAGCGTCGCGACGAAGAAAGCATGTTGAAGCCGCAGACTAAGGAAGAACAACTGGTCGCGGGACAAGACGACTTCAATTGGGAATCTTACGTCGAAGAATTCAATTCGTCGTCCAGCTCGGCGCCTTCGATGCGAGAAGTCAGCGAAGAACTGCCCAGCTTTGAAAACGTATTGACCAAGACGACGACCCTGGAAGACCACCTGATGTGGCAGCTTTCCATGGCCGCGTTGACCGACCAAGAACGTCGCCTGGGTGAACTGATCATCGGAAATCTTTCGGATGACGGATATTTCAGCGCGGCCTTTGACGACATCGTCAAGGAATCCGGAATGGATCCTGAAGATGCCGAAGAAGTTCTGAAGATCATTCAGAACTTTGACCCAGTCGGTGTTGCGTCCCGAAACCTTCAAGAATGCCTGATGACCCAAGCGAAGTTCATGAAGCCCCGTCAGGCGCTGGTGGAAAAGATCATCGAAGCCCACCTACCTGACCTTGAAAGAAAGAACTATTCTCAGATCGCGAAGGCACTAGCGATTCCGGTCGACAAGGTCATCGAAGCCACGCGCTTGATTTTGGAATTTGAACCCAAACCGGGCCGATCGTTCCATTCCAGCGACACTCAGTACATCACGCCGGATATCTATGTTTACAAAGTGGGCGACGAATATTCGATCGTCCTGAACGAAGACGGCCTTCCGAAGCTTCGCATCAGCCCTTATTACAAAAACATTCTGCAAGCTGCGAAGACGGACCAATCTGCGGACAAGGGAAAAGTCACCAAAGACTATGTTCAAGACAAGCTTCGCAGCGCGATCTGGTTGATCCGCTCGATTCACAACCGCCAAAAGACCATTTATAAGGTGACCGAAGCAATCGTTCGTCGCCAGCGCGACTTCTTTGAAAAAGGCGTTCAACACCTGAAGCCGATGATTCTGAAAGACGTCGCCAACGATATCGGGATGCACGAATCCACGATTTCACGCGTCACGACCAATAAATTTGTGCACACACCGGTTGGGATCTTTGAATTGAAGTACTTCTTCAATTCCAGCATCAGTTCTGCGGACGGTTCAGATTCCTTGGCAAGCGAAGCCGTTAAGGAAAAAATCCGCCAAATGGTCGCGAAAGAAGATCCAAAGAATCCACTATCGGACCAAAAGATTGTCGAACTTCTTCGTGAAGAAAACATCGAAATCGCGCGGCGTACCGTCGCGAAGTACCGTGATATGCTCAGCATCCTTTCTTCCAGTAAGCGGAAGAAAATCATCTAAGAAACTTCCGGAGATTTTATGCAATTAAACATGTCGTTCAAAAACATCGAACCCACCGAGGCCATTAAGAATTTTACCAAGGAAAAGTGCGAAAAATTGAATCGCTACTTCAACGGGAAGATCCACGTCACCTGGAACTTTTCGGTCGAACGTGAAACCCAGATCGCGCATTGCCACTTGGTTGGTAACCACATGGATTACTTTGGCGAGGCTTCAACGTCGGATCTTTACGCTTCAATCGAGGAAGCCATCGACAAGATCGACCGCCAGCTGAAGAAGCACAAAGAAATCGTGAAGAACCACCATCAAAAGCAGGACTGATCCCGCTATTGCTGGTCGATATTGTAGGGTTCGCCGTTCGCCTTCTTGATCAACGAGTTGATCGCGACAGGAACCTTCATCACGTTTCGGATGCGCTCGTCATATGCGGGTTCATCCGGGAAGATCATCTTGTCGCCTGAACCGTTGGCATATTCCGGGTCCCGTTCCATAGCTTCGCGAATCTTTTCCCAGCTGGCTTCGTTGGCCCGGAACTGGTGTAGCATCTGGTATTCCGCCTGCGTTTCGTCGTTCGTAAACGTCGTAACCGTCGTGATCGAAGCCAAGATCCTTAAAATGGGTGAAAACGCCGCTTCCAGTTCGTTGACTACTTTGCTTTCTGACCAGCAGCTGGCGTTGTAGTAAACAAACTCGACCCCGTTGTTCTTTTCGCGATTCTTGATCCACAGCCCGAAGTCCTGGTTTGAAATCAGAACGCTAGCTGCGTCGTCGGTTGAAGTCGAATCCGGATAGACCAAGTAAAAGACTTCTTCCGTTCCGTCTTTTCGCTTCTTTTTTCCGGTCTTCATTTTCGAAGCCTTCGACATTCGGAACAGGTTCTTTTCGTCTCCGTCTGAATGCGCTTCTTTCAAGAAGTAATCCAGTGTCCCGCTTTCGATCTGTTCTTTCAGAAAATCCAAAGTCTTCGGAAGACTTTGGGCTTTTCCGAACTTGAACCCCTGATCTTCGTAATAGGCTTGGTATTCGTCCAAAGTCGGGACCGCGTCCTCGCCCATATTACTTCCAGCGATCACCATCCCCGTAAGCTTTCCGTCTTTCAACATCGACTGGAAGTTCGCACTTGGAGTTGCAGGAATGACTTCGGAAATCGGCTTATCCATACGCGTGACTGACCAATCCATCTTAAAGGTCTCGCCGTTATGGGTCCAAGTCAGGACACTTGCGGGAACAATATCCAAACTTCCACCCGGCGTGCCTTCAGTCAATTGGACCACTGGCAGCAGCTTTGAATAAAATCCGTACTCGTTTCGATCGCCGACTCCGTCAATCGGCGAAGTTCCCAGAATCATCGGCTTGATTTCATCCGCGCTGCGAATCCAAGTAAAATCCGTCAGATTCTTTGGCTTGAAACCAAAGAAGTGATCCACAAACGATCGGGTAAACTTATAGAGCTTTGAAATAAATACCCCTTCTAAGTCGCCCTGACTTCCAGCTGCGTTCGCTAGACTCTGTGCGATCGAATCCGCCATCGCTTCCCGAGTCGTTTCCGGCATTTTCGCCAAGAACGGCGTCAGGCTTTCAATTTCCTGCCAGACCCGCCAGTTCGTCCCTTGGGATTCCGGGAAACTGTCCATTTTTCTTTGGACGTATTTCTTAGCTGACTTCAAAGCTGACGCGAAAGCCGGACGCTTCAAATCCGCCGCGGTCAACTGAACCTTTCGACTGGTCGCTTCCCATTCCGGAAACCGTTGGACCAACTGCTCGAAAAGAACCGGATATTCACCTGCGATATGAGCCGCAATAGCCGCAAATTCTTTCGGCATTTCCCGGTATGCGTTCTTCAACAAAAGTTCGACCAAACGCGGAGCATTCTTTGGTGGATCAAATCCATTCTTAATCCAAGCACCGACCTGTCGCTTGATTGCTGTCGGAGTATTGCTCGCCGGCTTAGCGACCAAGCCCCCCGAAGCATCCGTCAGATTACGAAGATCCAAGCGGATGGTTTCTTTTGAACTAACCAAAACAGGTCCTGAACTGTCTTTGACCAGCTTGTTGCCGCCTTGGCTTTGCGCACGCGCGACTTCACGAAGGATGTCTTTACCTGGATCAAAGAAAAATACGCGCGAAACTCCATCGGTCTCGATCTTGATTAGGAACTGGCTGATCTTGGTGTCCAGAGCGATAACCGAATCCGCAATTCCGTAGGACACATTGCTGTAGTTTCCCAGCTTTGAAGCGTCGATTTCAAAGATCTTTCCGTCGCCCTGGCGGATAATCCGCACCGTGCCTTCTGATTCGCTAGTTCCGGAATAAGTGACCCACAGCGGTTCAGAATAATGGGCTCCGTTGCTCCCAGGGGGACTTGAAACTTCAAACTCTTTCTCAAGCGAATAGCTCAGGTCCGAATTGGACTTATGAAGCTGGGCAAAGTACTTGATGGTCTGGCCGTCTGCACTGACTTCTTGCCGGGTCGTCATCAAGAACTGGCCGTTTTCGGACATGTCCGCCGATTCCACGGGCTTTTCCTTGGTTCCCAGCGCCTGCACGACTGCCCCAGTTTCCGCGTTGACGACTTGAACTGCTACCGTCGCACCATCATCCGCGTAACGAACAAACGTGATTCGCTTTCCATCTGAAGAAATTTCCGGTTGCGGCAAGTAATTCGGGTCAGTCATTTCGATGCCGGCCGTTTCGTAGCCTTTTCCGGTCTTTAAATTGAAGACCCCCAGCTTTCCGTCTTCCATCAGAACAGTGACATAATCGCCCCGCGACCAAGCCGACGTCTGCCGAACGGATTTCGAAAGTTCCCACGCAACCGATTTACCGGTCGCCACGTCAAAGAAATCCACGATGTTATTTTTTTCCAAGCGAACGCGCACGACGACCGGGCGTTCGTCAGGTCCTGCACGAGTATACAGCCCCTTGGCGGGTAGTTCGTGCTTGGTCAACTTCTTCGCTTGAGTGTCGTAGACCATGACCATCTTCGAGCGCTGAATGATGGCGTATTTTCCCGCCAGTTCTAAACTTGCGTCGAAATCGGGTTCGGTTTCGTAATTCACAGGAGGAGTCTTGATCCGCGTGACTTTTCCAGTCAGCGTGTCGACTTCCATAAGCACCTGGGTGAAATTGTTTGAATCCATGGCGCTGTAATCGTAGCTCAACCCAATGCCCGTGCGCCAACTGGTGAACTGCAGCGTATGCGCAAGATAGTCGGCGGACATCCCGTCGTTCGGCCCGAATTCCGCTTTGATCGGATACGACTTGCCTGAAGCTAGAAGAAGATTCTTACAAACCTCGGCAACTTCGTCGACGGCGTGAACCCACGACGTAGGTGCCAATGTCAAAGCGACTAGGACGCTTAACCCGCGAAGCAGTGACTTATTCATTTCACGTACCTCGCTTCAACTGTCTTCGATTTCGTCACTGCCGGAGTCATGTTGTCGCGATGCCCGTTTGCCCAATCCTGGCAGTCTGCTTCCGAAGTTTTGTGGCTCCAGTAAGTTTTGGTGATGACCCGTTCCGTCTTGGCGACGAAGGTGATCGTCATCTGGCAGTTCTTTCCAGCAGGTGGACTAACCAGGATCTTTTTTTCAGCCAGTGCATCTGCCGCGCCTAAAAGCGCAAGCAAGCCGACGAATTTGGCAATCAACGCGTTCATGTTCATGATTCTTTTTCGGAATAATTCCGCAGGGTCTTGAAAAGGATTTAGAACTAGAATCCGACGCTGCGTTTAAAGGCGCCGATTAGACCGTTGTCGCTCAGGAACCAAGCCGTCAAACCGTCCGAGCTTAGCCCCATAACGTAAAGGTAGGCCCCTTCGGTAATGGGCAGGTCACGACGCGCCAAAATTTTGCCGTCTGACCGAACTTCAATCCAACGGATCTTACGGGTTCCATTTTCGATTTCTTCAAAGCTGGAAATGACTCCTTCGGGCGTACTGAGCAACGAGCCCGCAAAATCAGCCTGATTGGGAATTCCCCGATGCCATCGCGGCGCCGGCTTTCCGATTTCTAAAAAGGCCAAGCTTTGTCCCGTCGGAGCGTTTCCGTAGATATAGACACCTTCACCGTGCGAACTAAATTCGATGCTTTCAGCAGGAAATTCGATGTCCTGGTCCCGCTTTCCCAGCCGATCCCAAATCCGAAGCCTGGATTTCCGGGATGCGCCTGGTTTCGCTTTTGACCCATACGCTGCAGTCAAAACGGCTACCGAAGGGGGCATATCCGTCCGGTCTGATCCGACCGGCGAAATCGCGAAATCCAGAAATTCGCCTTCCATTTCCTGTTCCCAAACTGAATCACGCCGGGCGACGTCGTAAAGCGCGACCCGACTTCGAGTCAGGGTCGCGGCCGCTCGCGAACCAGAAAGTGCAATTGCGATCCACTTTTGATCTGGTGAAGTCTTTAGCCCCAGGACGTCGCCGGGCGCAGGAAACTGCGCTACCTTTTCACCACGATTCAAACTAAAAAGCGTGAAAGCCGTATCAGGATCTGCGTCGTCATCGTGAAAGCAAACGACCAGTTTGGCTTCGGCCAGGATTTTGGGTCGACAAGATCCTCGGACTTTCCAGATCTGCTTGCCCGATGCTGCAAATGCGATCAGTTCGTCGGAATAATTGTTCATCACCGCGAAGCGTCCATCTTCAGACAGATCTAATGCCCGAACCTTATTCTTAAAGCTTTTTGACCACTGGACTTGATAACGAAGCGAAGCACCATTTAAGGTGCGACGGTAGCGGACCAATCGATAATCATGTGGCCCTTCCCTTTCAGGATCAGGAATGGTCGCAATCAACGCAGCAGAACCGTCACGCGTCAACGCAAGGTCCGTAGCAATTCCGCTGACCATCGAAGTCCAAACACCTGTCTTGGGTTTTGGCTGCGCTTCCCAATGAATTCCTTCTGGAAAGGGAAAGGGTTCGATCGTCGATCCTGGGAAGGTCGTACACGCGACCAAAGTCGTACCCAGTAGAACCGTATTGCAAAGCGCTCTGAAGCCCATGAAACTAGATGCTAAATGCGCTTCGCAATTCTGTCTCGTAATAAAAATCTGCACAGCATTCGCCGTTTACTTCAAGAAGCGAGAACGCTTGGGGTCGAGTGCGACATCATCAACCCACTGGACTGTCAACTGGTCGTCGATGGCCGCAACAGCTGCGTGCAGGTAGGAAACTTGATCCTTCCCCGATATGACGCAATTCTTCCGCGAATCGGAGCTTCAATTACCGAGTACGGCCTAGCCGTCGTTCGTCACTTTGAAGCAACCGGATCATTTGTGATCAATCCTTCTTCGGCGATCTGGGAATCACGCGACAAAATGGCTTGTCTGCAGAAACTTTCACAAGCAGGACTGCCCGTGCCCGCGTCGGTTCTGGCGCGCTCACCGCGCGGACTTCGTACTGCGGTTCAAACCGTCAAAGGACTTCCGGTGGTTTTGAAAGTAATCCAAGGAACGCAAGGTGTGGGCGTCATGTTGGTTCACACTGCGATCACACTAGGATCCGTGCTCGATACGCTTCGCGGCCTTGAACAAGACGTACTAATGCAGCAATTCATGGCCGAAGCGGGTGGACGCGACTACCGTGCTTTCGTCGTTGGCGATCGCGTCGTCGCTGCAATGATGAGAACGGCACCAGAAGGAGAATTCCGTTCGAATATTCACCGTGGGGGCGAGGGAACCTTGGTGAAGCTTCCAAAATCATTTTTGAATCTGGCCGTCAAAGCCACAAAGACGGTCGGACTTCGAGTCGCCGGTGTTGACATCATTACTGGCAAAGCGGACGGAAAAGGAAAAAAGGCCAAACTGAAGCCCATGGTGCTTGAGATCAACAGTTCACCTGGATTTGAAGGAATCGAAAAGGCGACCGGGCTGAATATTGCTCACGAGATCGTCGAGTACATGGCCAAAGAAGCTCAGAAAACTAAGAACCGAAAGCGCCGTTAAGCGGCGGCTTTTGCCTTTGATTTCTGGGTCAGACGTCGATAGCGAGTTTTGGCGCGTCGCTTTTCACCAAACGGACGCCCCTTCACATAATCTTCGATGCTCAGGCAGCCGTAGATCTTCTTGACCAGCATCGTGTTCACCTGCGCAGCCAATTCTTCGATGATGGGCTGTTCAAGCGACTTCGGAACAACGACATTCATTTTGCGAAGGTACGTCAAATATTCGACGATGATGTTCCCGATAAATGTCTTGCGGTCCGAATCGGAATCCTGAAAATTGTAAAGATGCTGTTCAAAAATAACGTATAGGGGATCCAGTTGACCGGTTTCCTTCGCCTTGGACTTTCGACTTTTTGGGTCCTGATCACTCACAGCTTCCATCTTTTCTTCCGTACGGGCCTCGACCGCAGCCTCATTTTCTGGACCGGGGATCAGGTTATCGGTGGACCGTTTTACGGATTGTCTCATGTTTCAAGTCTTCCTATTTTTTCTGGCTACCAACTGCGAATCCCACATAGTTTCATTCGGTCGGGCGGGAGCGAATCTTGAGCAGCAAAAGTCGCGCAAAAAAATTATCGAAAACCAAAGAATTTCAGAAGTTTAAATCGTGGCTTTCGGACGCAAAAAGGGTGTTAGTTTCGACACACCACTTACCGGACGGTGACGGACTTGGGGCCGAAGCGGCTTTATTCCATTATTTGAAGCGTTCCAAAAAACAGTGTCGGATCTATAACCCCGATCCATTACCCAAGCGTTACCGCTTCTTGGACCCCAAAGGTTCGATCATTCTTGGGCCTGGCGACGCCGAAGTTTGGGACACCTGCGACCTTTGGGTGATCGTTGACACCAATGACCCACGCCGACTGGGAAAACTTTGGGGAGAAATGTCGTTACGTGCCAAGAAAATCGTTTTCTTGGATCACCATCCGGAAATCGAAGGCGCTCCGGAAATCGTTTACCCACCCCACGCCATGCTGGTTTCGGACATCGAAAGCAGCAGCATCGGAGAACTTTTGGCCCATCTTTTTTCGGAATTGAATCTGACCCGAATCAATTCCGACATCGCGCTAGGCCTTTACGTTTCAGTAATGACCGACACAAACAGCTTTCGATACGCACGCACGACCCCAGAAGCGCACCGAATAGCCGCCGACATGATCGCGATGGGTGGCGTGAATCCTGAAGAAGTCTATCAAGCGATTTATTCTTCAAAAGAAGTCAGCCACCTGAAACTTTTGGGGACCACCCTTTCCAATGTTCAGGTCGCCGCCGATGGAAAAGTCGCGTGGTTAGAAATGGGTTTGGACATTCGTAAGCGACACCAAGCTACGTCGGACGACACTCAGTCCTTCTTGAACTTGCTTCTTCTTTTGAAAGATGCAGAAGTCGTTTGTCTTTTTCGCGAAGAAGACAATTCGCAAATTCGCGTTTCCATAAAATCCAAAGGACGAATTGTCATCAATCGCGTTGCCATGGAACTGGGGGGCGGGGGTCATGAATTCGCAGCCGGTTTAGCACTTTCAGCACCCATGGAAAAAACGGTTGAAGCGGTGATCGGAAGAATCGAACAACTGATTCATGGAAAAAGAAAATAGTGATCTAAAAATTAAACTAGTGATCAGCGACTTTCACCTATCCAGGGGTGCTTGGCTTCCCGACGGAAGACGAAACCCGCTTGAAGATTTCCATCAGGATCACCGCTTCTTTGAATTCTTGGATCACTATTCTTCCGGAAAGTACGAAAACGCCGACGTGGAATTGATCATCAATGGCGACTTTTTCGACCCACTTGCGGTTATTCCTTTACCCAAAAAAAGAACACGTCAGCCCTACCTGGAATTCCCGATCGAAGTCGAAGAAGACGCGGCAGTTCAACAGTTTAAACTGATCATTGCGGGACATCCAAAATCGATCGAAGCCCTTTCTTTGTTTTTGAAACGCGGAAAGAAGATCGTGTTTCGCTGGGGAAATCACGACGCTTCGATCCTTTGGCCCAAGGTTCAGGAATACTTACGTGAAACTTTGTCACCCCCTAAGTCTGAACAGATCGAATTTCAGCAGAATGCATACGTCTTTGATCGGGTCTGTGTAGACCATGGCCATCAGCTGGAAGTTTTCAATCACTTTGACGAAGAAAACATCTTTATCGAAAGAAAGACCAAAAAGGGCCTGATCAAGATCCAGAACCTTCCGTTTGGAAGCTTCTTCGTCTTGGGCTTCATCAACCGAATGAAGCTGAAAAAGACCTTCATCAATCAAGTCTACCCGCTGCAGAACTACGTGAAAATTTCGCTGCTTTTTGAACCCTGGTTCTTCTTCACCAATGGACTGAAGGTAGCGTGGTTTTTTCTTAAAATGCGATTCATTACCCACCCGATGCGATTTGCCCGATTCAAGAAAACACTGATGCTAATCGCAGAAGCGTTCAATCGTCCCAGTCTGGAAGAAGAAGCGGAAAAAATCTTTTTTGATCGCTTGGATGGCAAAGAAGACTGCGGGTTTGACACCCTGATCATGGGTCACAATCATCAGGCGGCGGTTCGAGTTTTTCCGGGAAACAGGGTCTATATCAACACCGGAACTTGGATTCCGATCACCAGTCTGGATATGGGAACCCTGGGTCATCGCGTTTTACGAACTTACGCGCTGATTGAATACATTGACGGGAAACCCCGGGCTAGTCTAAAGATCTGGAACGGAAATCCCAAAATCCATGAAGACTTCGCCTAAAAAACCGAAAGCTGCGCCCAGAAAGTCTGCGATCGTCGGTCGCGCGCAGGAAATGCAGTCCATCCTTTGGGCGATTCAATCGGGCCGCCACCTTTTGGTTGAAGGCGCCGTCGGCGTCGGCAAGACCTATTTGGTGCAAACGGTCGCTGAAAACTTAGGTCGAAAGTTCATTCGGATCGATGGTGATTCTCGTTACACTGAACAAAAGTTGACTGGATCCTTTGATCCTTCGACTGCGTTAAAAAAGGGCTACAACTGGAAAACCTTCGAACCTGGCCCATTGGTTCAAGCCATGCAAGAAGGTGCGATCCTTTTCATCAACGAATTGAACCGGATGCCCGAAAACGTTCAGAACGTGATGCTTCCGGCACTGGATGAAGGATTCATTCAGATCCCTCATTTAGGAACTTTGAAAGCTAAGCCGGGATTCCTGGTCGTTGCCACCCAGAATCCAAGGGAATTCGTAGCGACATCCCACCTGAGCGAAGCGCTGATGGACCGAATGGAATGGATCCCGCTTTCGGCACAAAGCGAAGCAGAAGAAATTCAGATTCTTGAAATGGCCATCTTGCCAGACAGCCTTCCATCACCCTGGCTGGAAACTTGCGTGGCGCTGGTTCGCTCGACGCGAAATCATCCAAAGATCAAGCGCGGCGCTTCGGTCCGCGCGGCAATTGCATTGGCCCGCCTTTTGACCCAGGTCCAGCACTTGGATGCTGAAACATTCATTCGCGCAGGCACCATGGCGCTAGCTAACCGCATTGAACTTTTGGCTTCATCCACCACCGGGGAACAGTATCAAGCCCTGATTCAACTAATCGTTTCAGACTTCTTTCAGTCTGCTTCAGAAACGCTAAAAAAAAAGCCAAGCCTGACGGGGCCGCACGCAAACCACTAGAACCTTGGACCGTTTTCACCAAATCGGAAAACGAAGGATTCTTTTACCAACATAACGAAGTGATCCAAACCCGGGACATCGCTGATGGAACCGGTTACGACAAAAAAGAAGCCTGGGACGTCGCTGTTCATTTTCAAGACATTAAAAGGCACGCAGCCGTGCTTTCTTATCGAAAGCAAAAAGAACTAGAATCCAAAGCCATCCAAGGCGTGATGAATCGAGCCCGAAAGCTGGTCGGTCCAGTTCGGGCTGCTGAAAAAGATCGGGTCTTGGCCCTAAATGAAATCGGCCCTGGCACGTCCGTTTCTGAAATCGATTTGGAATCGACGCTGGAAGCGGATCCGGTTCATTTCAGTGATCTTCGATTTCTTTGCCGAACCCCCAAGCGGGTTCCGATCGCCGTACTGATGGACGTCAGCATGTCGATGAAGGGCGATAAATTGGCACACTTGGCCCTTTCAGCGTCGGCGATGGCCCTGTCTATTCCCGGTGCGGACCTTTGTTTTGCGGGATTCGATTCAAAGACTACTTGGGTCAAGCGGTTTGACGAAAAAGTTTCGACCGAAAAAATCGTGGCGAAAATCTTGAACCTGCCGGCTGCGGGGTTCACGAATATGGATGCCGCATTTTCAGATCTCAAAGCCGAACTGGAATCAGCTAAAAGGCCTCGTGCCAACGTGATTCTTATTGGTGATGGAAAATACACCGAAGGAAGAAACCCGTTGGAAGCGGTTCAAGGATTTTTCAGGCTTCACGTTCTGAAGATCGGTAAAGACATTGGGGGCAGGCAAAACCTTAAGGACTTAGCACAAAAAGGGTCGGGGCAATTCATTGAAGCGCGCCAATATGCGGATCTTCCAAAGTGTCTATATTCGCTTTTGCGTGCGGCCATGCGCTAGCCGTTAGCGAATCCCTTTTCCAACAATGGTTCGACTGTGATGAACGGCAAAAGTTCCCGCTTCTTCGGTGACGTAATCCAGTTTCGCTTGAATTTTTTGATCGGCGTTCTTTGAAAGAGTCATCACGACGAACCCCAGGCTCGACCTGACAAAACCGCCTTTGGGTTCGCGAAAACTTTCGGTGGGTTCCTTGCCTCCCGCACCGCTGACCACTAGGTGGGTCCCCTGCGCTTCGCCTTCGTCCGAAATAAAATGTTCGTGCCCGGCCATGTAGATGTCGAAACGACCGACAATGTTTCGGTTCAGAAACCCCTTCAGAAAGGCCCTGGCATCGCCGTGATGCCCGCTGTTCCAATAAGGATGATGTCCCAGGGCGATTGTCATCGCACAATTTCGAAACGAATCTGTAATGTCGCGAACCCACGCCCCTTGCCCAAAGCCCTTGAAGAACCACTTCAGGCTGTCGTACGGCGAAGTGTCCAACGTCGCGATACAAACTTCGTCCGGGCCGTAGCTTTCAGCATAGTACCGATGAGGGATGTAAAGATAATGATGGCGCTTCGCCAGTTCGACCCATGCGCCTGGGTTACCCTGATAATCGTGATTACCTAAAGTCATGAAGAACTTGGGACCCTGCGACGCTTGAATCAGGGATTCATAGGGTTTTACAAAAGCTGCCTGGTACAATGGATCGTCGGCACTTTTCAGACCGTCATCGTAAATCAAATCGCCAAGTATTCGAATCTGATCACAGCCCTGTTTTTCAAGAGCCGCCGCGACACGGTACTGTTCCGGGGTGTCGCTGCCCGTATCCCCAAGCACGCAAATTTTTTGCCCCAAAAGGCTTTTCGAAAACACGTCCAGGTGTTTTGGATTCTTGCTTTGTGGGCTTCGGGTGGAACCCTGTTGCAATACGACTAGACTGATGATCAAGGCCAGCACACCGACCCCGCCAGCTACCTTTTTGAAAACCTTGGATATTTTCATCTGCCACCCAACCCCCTGCGATGATGATGCCGGGGTCCGGAAACTGAATCAACTCGAGGTTTGGGTTAACCCAGTATAACTGACCAAAATGGTTTACTTTTGGCCATTTTGCGTGTTACAGTCCCGCCCGGAAATCACAATGTCGCGAATTTTTTGGCCTTTATCCCTAGCCCTGAGCCTTGTTTCAGTGCCCGCTTCTTGGGCCCAAAAAGGCACGCCCAAAGCACCCATTGATGAAGTGAACGTCTTCATCGGTTCAGGCGGGACTTTGTATTCTGCAGGGATGACCTTTCCAGCCGCGGCCGTTCCTTTTGGGATGGTTCGCGTGGGCCCCGACGGAAAGTTTTCGGGTCCGCTTTTTTTCCTAAACCAAGCGAACATCGCCACGGCCGGATACGCTCCGATCCAACGAAAAGTTTATGGCTTTAGTCACACGCGGCTGCAAGGCGCAGGTCTGAAAGAAGGCGGAGCGTTTCGAGTTCTTCCCGTTCTTTTCAAAGACGGAAAAAGTCCCGATGACCGGCTTCGCAAGAAGGGCCTTCGTTTCAAAAAGAAAACTGAAAGCGCAAGCCCCGGTTACTATGCCGTTCGCCTAAAGAACAAGATCACGGCTGAAATGACTTCGACGGGAAATTGTTCAATTCAGCGATACAGCATCCCGAAAGGGACGACCGAAAACTTCGCGCTTTCAATCGACGCTACCGCCAACCTTTCATCGCCCGATAAGAAAAGTAGCGACAGTCAGATTTCGACCCAAGCCAGTGGACAGATCATTCAGGGGTACACGCTTTTCAAAGGCGACTTTTCAAACCGCTACGACGGAACACCCTATCACTTTTACGCCAAGCTTTCGCGCGTGCCCACCGAAGTCATCGAACAAGGCGACAAGCTTTGGTTGGTCTGGAAAGATCATCCTGAAGAAGTCCTTCTGAAGTCCTGCTTAAGCGCCGTCAGCCAGGCGAACGCCGAATTGAATTTCTCGGCCGAAGTCGCGCAGACGGATTTGGAATCAGCGGTGAAAAGCGCTCGATCGCAATGGTCACTTTGGTTGGATCGCGCAAAAATTCAAAGTAGCAGCCCGTCCGTCCGCATCCGTTATTACAGCGCCCTTTATCGTGCCGGATTAATGCCGACGCGCTTTCAAGATTCCAATGGTGAATACATGGGCTTCGGAAGGGTTGCAGGAACTGCGCAAGGCTTCACCTATTATACGGATCTTTCGCTTTGGGATTCGTTTCGAACCCTGCACCCGCTTTACAATCTGATTGCGCCCGAAGTTCAGCTTTCCGTTTTGAAAAGTTTGCTGACGATGGCCCGAAGCTTTGGAAACGTGTTCCCAATTTGGCCTGCAGGAAGCGGCGAAGGCGGCAGCATGTTCGGCTTTCCTGCTCATTTTCTTTTTGCAGAATCGTGGGCAAAAAAACTTCCAGGTTTGACCCAGGCTGATGCTCAAGAAGCGCTGACGTTCATGAAAAACGCAGCATTGCACCCCGGCGCACTTTGCGGCGGCAGTTTGGGCTATTGCGCTTCCGATGTCGAAAGCAAATCAGTCAGTAAGACCCTGGAAGTTTCCTGGGCCAACGGTGTTTCCGCGGCTTTTGCCCAAAGCCTAGGGGATACTCAGGCTGCGACTGAATTTGAAGCTGCGTCCCTGGGTTTTGAAAAAATCTGGAATCCCAAGAACCAGCTATTTACCCCGCGCGATTCCACCGGAAAATTTCTGAAGATCGCACCTAAACTGACTTCCTTCATCGATTTCCTTGGAATCAACGACCACGCATATGCCGAAGGGACTCCGCACCAATGGCGCTATTCGATCCCTCACCGCGCCGATCGCTTGATTGAACTGATGGGCGGACCCAAGAAATTTGAAAAAGAACTTTGCGCCTTCATGGGCGGAGCCAGCCGAAACCGAAGCGCCATCAGCCCGGGCTGGGGATACTGGCTGGGGAACGAACACGATTTTCACGCCCTGTACCTTTTCAACGACGTGAACCGTCCTGAATTGACTCAGTACTGGGCACGTTGGGCATTGGAAACCCGCTTTGGTGATTCCGTGGACGGGCTAGACGGAAACGACGATTCTGGATCGACGTCGGCTTGGTACCTGCTTTCGGCGCTGGGCATTTACCCCCAGCCTGGAACCGAAAATTACTGGATCGGTTCCCCGGTCGTTGAATCAGCAGACTTGAATCTGGGACAGGGGCATAGCTTAAAGGTTCGCGTTCAAAACCAGGGCGTCAAAAACGTTTATGTTCAGAAAGCCAGCTTGAACGGTAAAGCCATTTGCAAGCCCTTCATTCGCCATTCAGATTTGGTGGATGGCGAACTTCGTTTTGAAATGGGACCAACGCCCGCGCAAAGCGGCGGATTCAGCTGCCCTTAAGAATCCAGGCAGCCACCCATCCTTTTTTTCAAATGCGTGTAAAAGTAATCAATTGCAACGCGAACCTTTGCAGGCGTCTGCTTGTCGCGGTGATAGACGATATGCACCGCTGAATCCGGGCTTCGCCATTCAGGCAAAACTTGAACCAAGCGACCTTCTTGAACGTCTTCTAAGCAAACCACTTCGGGTAAAAGTGCGATCCCCGAACCGGAACGAACATAATTCTTCACCGCCGTCAGATCGTTTGAAAGAAATCGCGAATTCGTTCGGACCACCTTCTTTTGTTTTTCAGTCACCAAGATCCATTCGGTTTCGGAAAAGTCCGGATGAAAAGCGATGCATTCCATTTCGGAAAGATCATCGGGCGACACGATCTTCTTTCCTTTTAAGTACGACGGACTTGCGTAAAGCTTCAGTGAAAGTTCACCCAGCTTTTTTAGGACCAGGGACGAATCTTCCAAAGCACCGCTTCGGAAAGCCAGGTCAATGTTTTCGGCAATCAAGTCGACTACTCGATCCGTTAAAACCAATTCGACCGAAATTTTTGGATAAGCGGCCAAGAATCCCGGAACCAATCCAGCTAAGATCTGTGAACCCATTTCCATGGTCGCCGTCAGCCGAAGGTGCCCTTGGGGTTCACCGGCTGTCCCCGTTGTTTCCTTGGCAGCATGATCAATCTCGGCCAATAAAACTTTGCATCTTTCATAAAAGCGACGGCCTTCTTCGGTCAGGCGAAGCTGCCGGGTCGTTCGCTGCAAAAGAGAAATCCCCAAATCCTTTTCCAGCTGCGAAATCTTCGAGCTTAAAGTCGACTTGGGTATTTTTAGCTTCTTGGCAGCACCGCTAAAGCTGCCGTTCTGGATGACTTCCGAAAACAGGGGCAAAGCATTCAGGTCCATTCTCGGTACCTTAGACGATTGTCGAAGTTTTAGACAGGTACCCCCCGCCAATCGGGTGAAAAAAGGCCAGTTTTCCACGGGTTAGGGGAACCTAGAAATGGCCCAGATCATGAAATACCCTAGGGCAGGATGATGGCTTGTAAACCCCACCGATTTACGGTTTCAGCGATTTCAGCAGTGATGCTCTGGGCTGCCCCACAGGCTGCTTTCGCGCTGCCGATGCCACCCCAGGCCCAAACCGCAAAGAAATCAACCGCGGTCGAGACCCCTGAAAATCAAAAGCTTTTTTCGGCCATTGAAACCGGATCGACCCTTCAGATTCGCCAGGCTTTAGATTCAGGTGCCAACCCAAACTTCCGAAGCAAGAAGGCTTTATACGCCCCGGTACTATTCCGTGCGATGGCCAACGGAAGCGCCCCTGCAGTTGCACTTTTGATTGCCGCCGGCGCCCAGGTTGAAAGCACCGATCACCGAGGAACCCCGATTCTAGTCGCAGCCGCATCGCTTGCGCATTCGGGTGCGCAGAAAATCATCGACGCAATCGAAGTCTTGATCGTTCGCGGTCGCGCAAACCCAAATGCGCAAGACACGGCCTACGTCGGCGACGATCGTACAGCACTTCAAGCGGCCGCTTCGGGTGGATCGCTTCGCTTGGTCAAACTTCTTTTGGCAGCCGGCGCGGATCCCAATCGCTTGAATCGCCACAATGAATCAGCCCTGCACTTTGCCGCCGAAAAAGGACATACCGCGATTGTACAGGAACTTTTGAAGTGGGGAGCACTTCCTGATTTGAAGTCTCGCCACACGGCCATGACCCCATTGATGGTCGCGGCTGAAAACGGGAACTTGGATGTGATTCAGGTTCTGGTTCAAGAAAACGTTCGGCGCGACGCCAAGAACGCTTTTGGAAAAACCCCGCTGGATCTGGCGCGCGCGAAGATGAATCCAAACAAAGGCCGGACCCCTGCCGCAGTCCGCGCGAAGTTTCTGCGCACGGTCCGATTTCTAGAAAAGCTGAGCTTTGAAAAAGCTTCAAAGCCTGCGCTTCAAAAAGCGCGCGTGGCTACCTGAAAAGAAAAGTTCCGATAAAACAATCGAAGTGACATGGCCGAAATTAAAGAAAAGGTATTGGGGTTTTCCCCAAGCTTCCCAAAGCTGGTACTGGTTTTTGGTAAATACTTTTTTGTCCTGGTCCCCACCCACAAAGCGAATCATTTTGCTTTGTGACGGATCTGCTACCTGCGCAGGTTCATACACGATCACTTTTGCCAGTTCGGCCTGAAGTACGGCACGGTCGGTTGTTCCCAGTGCAGCCATCTGCGCTTCTTGCACTTTCACCCACTGGGCCGAAACGGTGTAAGCCAAAAGTTCAGGAAGGCCAGCACCCGCGACCAAAAGGACGGCCGGCCCGATCTTTGGCCGAATGCCTTTGACCACCGATGCGACTACCCCACCTAGACTTGAACCCATCACACCGAAAGTTCCCTTGTACCGACCCATCACTGCGTCTGCGAACACGATTCCGTTTTGCAAAATGACGTTGAAATAGTCCAAGCGCGAAAGTTCGACTTGATCAAATTTCCAATCCTTCAGGACCAGAACGCGAACACCAATCCCGCAAAGACGTGCGGCTTGAATTTTATCCAAAACCGTCATGTTGGCCGTCGAAGGAAACAAGATGACCGTCTTTTCGGGGTCGTAAACTTTTCCTTTTTTCTTGGGATTGAACTTCAAAGCCGAAAGGTCGTTCGGAAACCCTGTGACGTCGGTGACTTCGCATCCGCCTGCTTGCGCCTGAAGGGCAAAAATGAAAGACGCAAAAACCCCGACGGCCGCTAGCCTAAACGAATTCCAAGTGATCATGCAGAAATGCTAACCAGCTCGACCCGGTTTTGGCGAACGAAAAGCGATCAAAACCGCAACCGCAGTCAGGCCCAGCATCAGGCTCGAAAGTGCATTGATCGCGGGGCTGACGCCAAAACGAATCATGGAATAGATTTTAACGGGAAGCGTTTCTGACCCAACGCCCGAAGTAAAAAAGGTAATCAGGAAGTCATCGAAAGATAAGGTGAAAGCCATCAACGCGCCGCTG
Organism: Bdellovibrionales bacterium; assembly: GCA_016786465.1. Taxonomy (GTDB): domain Bacteria; phylum Bdellovibrionota; class UBA1018; order UBA1018; family UBA1018; genus JAEUWC01. The sequence goes on from JAEUWC010000010.1 coordinate 22,781, forward strand.
ATCACGCCCGGCAGAATCAAAGGAAAAGTCACTTTCCAAAACGTTTGCCAAGGCGAGGCACCCAGATCACGCGCTGCTTCTTCAAGCGTTCTATCAAATCCGTGTAATCGGGAACGAACCGTCATGATGACGTAAGAAACGCTGAAAGTGACATGTGCTAGAACAATTGAAAACATTCCCAACGTCATTTTCAAAAGTACAAACCAAATCAAAAGCGAAAGCCCCATCACGATTTCCGGCATCACTATGGGGATGTGAATCATCGTGTCCATCCACTGCTTTCCACGAAAACGGGAACGTTCTAATGCCAGTGCGGCCGTCGTCCCGATCGCACTTGAAATCAAAGTCGAAAAACCGGCGATCATCAGACTGACCGTAAAGGCTTCCAAGATCGATTGATCCGAAAAAACTTGCTGGTACCAGTGCAAGGTCCACTCTTTCGGACCCCCAGGCTCTCCCTTCAAAAAGGATCCCAACACCAAGGTGATCAATGGAATGTACAAAATCGCGTACGTGAAAACGGCAACACCCTTGGCCGACCAGGGCGCCCGGGGACGAACACGAAAAACATCGGCTTCTTTCGAACTAGCCATTTTCTGCCCCCGCACCCCTTGTGGAATGGGCCGCTTTTCCGGTTTCGCCACTGGACCGAATGTAAAAGATCAGGGAAAGCGTCACTACGCTCATCATCAAAAGCGAAAGCGCAGATCCAAATGGCCAATCGCGGGTCTTTAAAAATTGTTCGGTGATCAGGTTGCCCATCAGCATCGATTTTGCGCCACCTAGGATGTCAGGAATCACAAATTCGCCCAGTGCCGGGGTGAACACAAAAACGCACCCCGTGATGATTCCGCTTTGGGTCTGAGGAATCAAAACCCGAAACACCACCTGCCAGGGCTTCGCGCCCAAATCCCGCGCGGCTTCGATCAACGTGAAATCAAAGCGATCGATGGCCACAAAAAGCGGCAGGATCATGAAGGGCAAGTAGTTGGTCAGCATTCCAAACGCGACCGCCAGTCCACCTTGGCCGCCTTCAGGCAAAAGCGCGCGAATGGCGTAAACGCGGACGATGAAATTGGTCCAAAACGGCAATACGGTCAAAGCGACCAAAAGATTTTTGAAAGCCGGGCGCGAAGTCGCCATCACATACGCGACCGGGTAACCCATCAAAAGACAAGCCAGCGTCGTGGATCCTGCCAAAAGCAGGCTTTGAAGAAAAATCTTGATGTATATTCCGTCAAACGCGCGAAGGTAATTGGCAAAACTAAAATCCAGGACCACACCCCCGTAAGTGCCACGCGTCCCAAGGCTATAGATTGCAACAATCGCCAAAGGCACGATGAAAAAAAGCCCAAGCCAACCCAAAGCCGGCCAAAGTTCCCAAGGCGGATAGCGTTTGATTCTAGGGTATTCGTCACCCACCGACATTTTGAAGTCCCGAGACTGGATCCGTTGCAACCGCGTCCACGGTCGATGTCGTCAACGGCGCGCTGGCCACCGACACCGTGCCATTGCACTGAAGCAGGCAGTCTTCCGGAAACCAGGCGATGTAAACTTTTTCACCCTGAACAAAGGTCTTCTTTGCACTAACGGCGGTATTGGGCACCGATACCGTCAGCGACTGACCTTCTTTAGAAAGCGGCAAAGCGACCGTGAAGTGGGTCACGGGCCCCAAATAAAGGATGTCTTTCAAAACGCCTTCGATCACGTTTTGTTCCTGCCCGGGGCTGGACTTTAAAACCTTCAGCTTTTCGGGCCGAATCAACACGCGCGCGGATTGTCCGACCTGGGCCGTAGGAAGCGGGCGGCTTCCGTCTCGGGACCCCTTTACGGTGATCGGGCGGCGGGCCAATGGTGACTGAACCACGATTCGGTCGGCTTGGACTTCCTTGATATCGGCTTCCATCGAATTCGCCGTACCGATGAACTGGGCGACAAATGGGGTGCGGGGGTATTCGTAAATTTCCTGCGGAGTGCCCATCTGTTCGATCAGACCGTTATTCATCACGGCAATTCGGTCAGAAAGGGTCAGGGCTTCTTCTTGATCGTGGGTCACAAAGATGAAGGTCATCTTCAGACGGCGTTGCAGGGTCAGAAGTTCCATCTGCATCTGCTGGCGAAGCTTCAAATCCAGGGCCGAAAGCGGTTCGTCCAAAAGAAGGATTTTCGGGCGGTTGGCCAAGGCACGGGCCAAAGCAATGCGCTGCTGCTGTCCGCCGGACAAGGTCGTGATCGGGCGATCTGCAAAAGCTTCCATCTGGACCAGCGCCAGGGATTCACGAACGGCTTCGTCGATTTTTTCTCGGGTCCAGCCCTTGGCTTCGCCCTTCATTTTTGGGCCAAACGCCACGTTTTCACGAACCGAAAGGTGCGGGAAAAGAGCGTACTTTTGAAAGACCAGGTTGAAGGGCCTTTGATTGGCAGGAAGCGGGTCGATTCGGACACCGTCCAGCGAAATGGTGCCGCCTGACGGCCGCTCAAACCCCGAAATCATGCGAAGCAGGGTCGTTTTTCCGCAACCGCTAGGCCCTAGCAAAGAAAAGAACTCGCCCTCTTTGATCGTTAGATCGACTCCTCGTACGGCCTGGAAAATTCCGCCAGTATCTGGAGAGCTAAAGTCTTTGGTAACGCCTAAAATTTCTAACATGACAGACTTCTTATCGGTCAAAGCCGGAGCGGTTATGAGCAGTGATTAGTAACGCACCTTCCTATTCGCACTGCGAAAAAAAAGCCACCCTAATGACTTAGGGTGGCTTCATTTTTTAGAGATTTCTCTAAATACGGCCTAGCGGATCGAGTCTTTGAACTCGCGGCCAGCGCGGAACTTAGGAACCATCATCGCTGGAATTTTGATTTCTTTTCCAGTTTGTGGGTTACGGCCGATGCGTGCTTTGCGCTTCGACTTGGTGAAGGTGCCGAAGCCGATCAAGGTGACGTCTTCGCCTTTTTTAACGCTTTTCTTCACGGTGTCGAGCATTGCGTTGATGACAGATTCTGCATCAACTTTGGTTAGCTTCGTGCTTTTTGCAATCGCATCAATCAATTGTGATTTGTTCATTTCAAACACTCTCCATTGGGTTTGTGGTTATGAATTGAGAGGAAATTCCCCTCGACGCAGATGATGTCTAAGGGCTCTGGGCCTGTCAAAAGAAAAATTATTCTCCCCGGACAATCTTCAATTCCGTGATCCGAATTTCTTGCTTCGGACGATCCATCGGACCCGTTGCACAGGCGCCGATTTTTTCGACAGTGTCCATTCCTTTGACTACTTTTCCGAACACCGAATGCTTTCCGTCCAACCAAGGCGTCGGCACCAAAGTGATGAAAAACTGCGATCCGTTCGTGTTTGGACCTGCATTGGCCATGGAAAGCACCCCAGGACCCGTGTGGCGCAGGCTAGGATGGAACTCGTCTTTGAAACGGTAGCCCGGGCCGCCAATCCCCTGACCCAGCGGATCTCCGCCCTGGATCATGAAATTCTTGATCACGCGGTGAAAAATCGTTCCGTTGTAAAAGGGCGCTTTGCCCTTTTCACCGGTTTTCGGATGGACGAATTCTTTTTCACCGGTCGCCAAACCCACGAAATTAGCCACTGTTTCAGGGGTTTTTTCTTCTTCAAGCGAGCAGATCCATTCTCCTGCAGTCGTCGTGAAGATCGCAAATAGCCCTTTACCCAAACCCAAATCCTTCGTTTCGATGTTTTGCATGCAGGGAAAACTACTCGAAACTTCGGTGAATGCCTATGGCAAACCCAAACTGGAATGCGTCATCTGCGGCTGAAAGCAGGCTCCAGACGCCTAATTCGGCGTCCCATCCCCAGTGCGGTACCGCCGCGGCCGTCGAATGGCTGGAAAAAGGCTTACGGTAGCCCAGTGCTGCACCCCAAATGTACTGCCCCGTCAGGAAATCCCGCCCCAGGCGCAGCCGAAATTCAGGCTCGGCGAAACTGTTTTCTAAAAAGGTTCGACCCGCCCCTGAAAGGAAAAGTGCCCGCCTTTGGCTGGTCATCAACATTCCTGCTCCTAGCCCCCAACGGCGGCCTTCAAAACCAGGACGTGACTGGCGTAAATTAGAAAGCCATTCGGATTGGCCGCCGATCCCAAAAACTGAACTGGTGATTCCAGTGACGGGATCACGCGGAAGAAAGCTCCATGACCAAGCCAGCTGAGTGATCCAGATCGACGTCCATCGGGGGTCCGCTTCGGCCTCGGGACTTCGGCGCTTGCTGTACGGATCATGGCCGCGCTTCATTTCAGCTTCGGCGAATTCTTCGGTCATGATGTCGTTGGAAGGAATAAATCCCGTGGTCTTGCTTCGGCTTTTGGCCTTGTACCAAAGCTCTCCGAAGCCATTCGTAAAGGGCTGGGACGACACTTCGATGCTTTCGCCTTCGAAGACTTCGGTCAGAACGCCTGATCCCCGATCCGGCTTTTCATAAAGGTAGGCCGCGCGAACGTTGATCACGGCCGTTTGCGAAGCGAAGGCTTTTGGCAAAGTGGCTGTGCAAGCTAGGTTCAAAAGAAAAAGGATTCCTAAAGGCTTCATTCGATGGCCCACCCCAGGGACTTTGCGACGTGGTCTAGACCGATTTGATTGGACGGATAGCCGGATTTTGCCCTGGCCGCGGTCAGAGATAGCCATTCAAAGTCGACATGTTCCTTGGGGTCGATTTTCACATTCTTTGGATCGAAATCTTGCGGGGCTTCCAGACTAAATACCTTTTCATGGGCCCTTCCCCATTGACCTTCAAATTCAAATTCATAGCCGCCGTCTTTTGGAGATTCTGAAAACGGTATCGAGGTTTCTTCTTGGGCTTCGCGCAAAGCGGCATCAACAAAGGACTCCCCTTTTTCGACCTTCCCCGTGACGGGCTGCCAGCGGCCACCGCGGTCGGGGCGCATCTTTAAAAGCAGAACCAGGGGTTTCGCGGAAGGTCGACCCGGCCGTTGATAGATCCAGACCTGCACTTTACTTTGCATGCTCTTCCACGTTAGAGGATACTGATCCAGTAATCAATTCGGTGCCGATGTAGCTCAGTGGTAGAGCAACGCTTTCGTAAAGCGTAGGTCGGCGGTTCAATCCCGCCCATCGGCTCCACTTTCAAATGCCCCTCTCTTCTTCCTCGAAAAACGAACTTAAAGCCGTTTTGATTCTTGTGGCCGGCTTCGGCCTGGTGACCCTATTGGGTGACCTGCCCAAGAAAATCGCAGAACTGGTGCTTTTACTGGCTGCCCTGGAATTTACCAGTTACCTGGCCGCGAAGTATTTCGGATCAGGACGGGCTTTCTGGATTGTGGGGTTTCTAGGTGGGCTGGTTTCCAGTACGGCCGTGACCTTGGCTTGCGCAGAAGCGTCGAACAAGAGCGCCAAAAGCTGGAAGTTTCGATCGGGAACGGCGCTGGCTGCCCAATTGGCAGCGACCCTTGAAATGTTTGGAATTGTCCTGTTTGCAGCAAGGCCGCTTGCGACCCGAATCGCACTTCCCACGGCTTTGTTGGCGGCGACCCTGACCGCTGGGATTGTTTGGTGTTCGCGAAGTCAGAAAGATTCTGACTTCAAAATCGAAGTTCGATCCCCCATTGATGCCAAGAACGTACTTCGGCTTTCCTTGTTCTTGGGAACCATCTTCGCGGGAATGGCGGCCCTGCAAAAGGTTTTAGGCAGTCAAGCAACGGGGCTTTTCGCGTTCGTTACCGGACTTTTTGAAATGCACGGGGTTACTTTGGCGACCACGACCCTGTACACGCAGTCGTCGATCGACGCGGATACAGCGGTCATCAACATATCGCTTGCCACGGTTGCAAGCGTCGTCGCGAAGATCAGCTTGGCGTGGACGCACGGATCCAGGCGCTTCGCCGCTTTTATGACCGCGGTGCTGACCTTGGGGTCGGCTTTTTTTGCTTTAGTGTTTTAGCCTTGGGATGAATCACCCACACGGGCTGATGACTTCCCCGAATCACTTGCCGGGTGGTGCTTCCCAGCACCGACAGGAAAGGCCCTGACTGCGAAGCCAGCGCAACCATGTACGCCTTTCCATTCACGCGTTTCAAGATCGAATCGGTCACAGCGGTTCCGCGTTCCGAATCCACCACGGCGCTAGCGGATAGCTTCATGCTTTTCGCTTTCTTGACCCACTGGTTGGCCTTCTTTTTTGATTCCAAGACCTGAGCGTCAAATGCTTCTTCATAAGCGACGTAAACCGCAGGCGCTAGGACCCCCATCGGATAATCGTTGAAAATGACTTTGTTAAAGATCACCAGTTTTCTTTGGGTTTCGGCGCAAAATTGAAGCACCTTTTCAAAGGCCTTTTCAGATGCTTCTGAAAAGTCCGTTGCAAAAAAGACCGTGTGACTTCCCGCCGAAGGCTGCCAACCGGGATGCACGGTCAGTACAGGAATCGGCGAAAGCGTGACCAAAGTTTCGGTAAAGCTTCCCAAAAGCAAACGGCTTAAGCCCTTACGCGAATGGGTGGCTACCAAAATCAATTCAGCATCGATCGACTGAGAAAACTTCACTAGGCGCTTGGCCGCTTCGCGAACGCCGTTGGATGGCTTACCCAAAACGGACAACCCCGCCACATGCGCCAAAGGCTTTCCCGGTGTATCTGCTAGCCGTTTTTTCCAAAATTCCTTTAATCCTCGTACCTGGGCTTGTTCGACCGAAATGGATACTTCAGGAATAGCGCTTCCAGGAGCGAAAACCGGGTAAACTTCGGCGCCTTGCAGAAGGTACTGAATCGCCCTTTTGGCCGCGCTGATCGTTCGCCCTGATTCTTCAAAAGGATCAACCCCCCAAACGACTTTTTTGGATTGAAAATGACTCATAGGTTGCTGCTTTCAATCAAGCTGCGCACGATCCGACGAAGCGGTTGGCCTACGCGCGAAGACTGAATTGCTGCCGCCTTCCAAGTCGACGGAATTTTTTCCTGGTTTCCAGCGTTCCAAGTCGCGCGATCCCATTGGGAATCCAGGGTCTGATCTCCTAATGTTTTCGGTACGCTTCTTTTGGATTCGGTCCACAAGAAGTCCGGTTGAACCTCTGAAAGCCATTCACCGCCGATGATTCTTCCGTCGGAATCCAATTCCAATTCGTACCTGTACCCGATCGTCCGCGAAGCATCGTACTTTTCAGAATCTAAAACGCGGTCCGACGGAAAAGTTTCAACCAGGTAGGTCACGTCCATTTTGATTCCCACCACATGGGTAGAACCCTGTGCCCGAAAACCCTTTCGCGGATCTGAAGAAAATGCCGTTCGCGCAATTTTCGCTTCCGCCAGGCTGGCCGTGTCCTTGCCAGTGACCGGATTGAAGTAGGAATACGAATATCCCAGGACTGGATGGTTCCAGACTTCAAAGTCTCGGGTTGCATCCATCACAAACGTTCTGCCCGCACCGCCGATTTGATTGACGACCGAAAGATGCCACGTACCTGCGTTGGTATCTAAACATTCCTGCTGCAAGGCCCTGCCTAAACGATCGCGCGGGGGTGATGCCGTGTTGCATCGCCTGCCGATGAATCGAGTCGTCTTGCTTTGACCCTTGGCCCACAAAAGTGTGGCCAGTGCTTTGATGTCCGAAGGTACAAATGGAATCACTTGGCTTCCGTCATATGAAAGCACATCAACTTTATGCCTTGGGCGTTTTTCCATGAAAGAAGCGGGCGCCCAACCATGGCAGTAGCCCATCCAGGGTTCGACTTCTTTGCTTCGTTCGTAATAGGGCCTGCCTTCTTCCAACATTCTTCGGGTCAAAGAAAACGAAGTGTCGCCGACCAGCAGGTCATATTTTTCGGCAGGCGAAAGATTTTCGACCGGCCCCTGACCGATACGCCCGGCCAAGAAATCGACGTTTTCTTTCCAATCGATGGAATCAGGGAATTCGGGGTCATTGAATCGAACCGCAAGCGACCCTTTGTAAATGGGCCAATAAGAATCTGACCAGGGTTGCTGAGCAAGTTTAGCTTTTTGTAAACCCGCCTGGCTGATTTGCTCTAGGGTTTCAAACTTCATTTCATCCACCAACCCCACCGCTAAATTGTCAGTGGTGGGTTCAACCAAAATTCCGCTTTGGTTTGCGGCCAAAAAAAGCAAGTGTGCCGTGGGCAGAATCGCAAGTGCGGCCATCCAACGAGTCTTGGGCTTGAAGCGCAAAATTGAAGTGTTCATAAGCCCATCTATAGGCCCACATAGCGGGAATTCCCAGGGAAATGGGTAGGTCAATTCGTCTCAAATCTGTGACAAAATGCGCGCCAAAATGGCCCACTACTGAACGACGCAACGATATCCAAACTGAAATCCACGCGAACCCAACTGATAAAATTCTTCGGGAGAACTAATCACCACATGAATCAATCCGTGAGACCGATAGGTCACGCCGGCCAGTTGTTCGTTCAAACTTTCGATCCAAAGACTGATTGGATCTTGCTGCTTGTTCAACGGGGTATAGGACTTGAAGTAAAGGATCACGGGGCGATCCGAAACGATTTCTTGGGATCGAACTACGTCTCGCAGAAAGTGCGTCCCGCTGATCGCCGGAGCGCCGTCGACAGGCCAGTTTCTGGTCGAAGTTCCAAACTTTCGGTTCAAGCGGTCTCGAATCAGACTCCAACGACCTTCAAGGGTTGATGCCGAATTCAAATTGAAGTCGATGACACGATAGCCGGCGTGCTCAAGCCGATTTTCGAAGATCGTTTCGAAGTAATCCCGGTTTTCGATTCGACTTAAGTCAATTGCGATTTGAGAAGAACCCGAGTGGGCCTTGTATTCAGTGATGATCTTCTGAATCAGGTCTTCATTTTCTTGATAGCGTATTTCACGCTTCTTCGAAGTCTTGACCAGTTGAAGATCGCATTCACGTGACCGCGATTCATCACCAGAAAAGATCGAAAAAAACCAACCCTTGCCTTTGGCCTGCACCACCTGTGGGGCCGTAATGCCAAAGATCAGAACAAGCCCAAGAACGCGTATTGCCCGGGTGTACTGCTTCCGGCACATCAGGGGGCTCTAAACCACTTGTGGAAGATCGGTGCCTTTGCCGACATCCGTTCCATTTCGTGGGATTCATGAAGCCCGCGGTAGTTCTTGTAGGTCTTTTCGTCGTCCTTCCGAATTTCGTCCAAGACGTCGTAAAGTTCTTTGAACGACAGTGGATAGCCGGTTTGCTTCTTCTTTTCGGTAGCGCGCTTCTTTAGTTCTTCAAAAACCGCGTTGGCAACTTGTTCAAAGGTCAGCACGGTTTCCAAAGTCTTTTTCTTCATGTTCAATGGAAACTTCTTTTCAAGATCCATCAGTGAAGCAATCCACTTTTCGTGCAGCCAAACGCCGTGGCGGAAAAAGTACCCGACTTCAGCTTTGAAATTGGCACCCGTGCTGACGTGAATTCTATAATTCAGTTCTTCCATCCAGCGCAGGTACATCGTCAAAGTCGCGTCCTTATAATGGTTATCAACCACACGCGACATGTCCTTCCATTCACCCAAGATTTCAAATCGCGTATCCAATTCCATGTCCGAAGGTGCAAACATCGAACGCGCCTGAACCCCTAGATCATCCAACAAGCTGGTGTTTCTTGGACTGAAGGTGGTTGGATACCGCCCCAAGATGAACTTCCCATCGGATCCATGCTTGTAGGCGACATGAGCGACTTCTGAACAGAAAAGTTCTTTTTCGTCGTCCATGACCATCCCGAAGTCATAGGGAAATTTTTCACGATTCATGCGTTCGTACATGTACTTCGCTGAACGAGCCGCAATTTCCTGATCTGCTCGGGTCTTTGCGCGAAATACCGTCACGCGAAAATTCTTGTCGGCAGCATAGGCTTCGTACTTCCGAACCGTGGAACCGACTTCGATGTGGGCTTCCATGATCCATGCCTGTTGATTGTCATCGACATAGACCAGGGCCAGGTGGCTGAACTGTCCGTCCACATCACCCAGACGCGCAATCAGGGCGCTGGTCGGAGCATTGCCTCGTGAAACCAGAATATCGCCCGACTTGAAATGGCGCGGGAAAAGAGCCGCCGGATTTCTTGGGTTAAGCTGAAGATACGGCGCTACCCCGCGCAAGTAGGGATAAACTTTGTTTTCATCGTACGGCTTGGGTTTTGAAGCATACGCGCCGATGGTTTCTTCAATGTACCGGTAGACTCGAAGAACGTTTCGAATCTGCATGATGCATTTTCCATCGGGCTCGCCTTGCTTTTCTAAGGCAGCTAACTTTTGGCGAAGCTCAAGCCTAGCGACAAAGGCTTTTTCTGAAATTTCGGTGGAATTCTTGGAAAGATCATTTGCATCCAGATCCTTAAAGCGCATATCGAATGCGACATTGTACAAGTCTTCAAGCACCGTCCTGCAGCTGTTTGAATCCTTGATTTCGTTCTTCACCTGTTCGCGGGCTTGTTCCACAAACTCGGAAAGTTTGATGGCGACTCCTGCTGGGAATCGCGCCCCGATCGAACCGGTTTTGGTGGTGCATCCAGCCATTGCCATTGCCATTGCCATTGCAAAGACGACCCACGCCAAAGAAAGTCCCTGAATTCCAGATCTCATTTTCATAGTCTGCTAGTTTACCGGAATTCGGCTGTCTGGACAGTCGGCAGAATTTGCCGTATCGAAGGGTCATGAGCTCAAAACCGACCGCCGTTCGCCACGATTGGATTCGTTCTAGTCATTTTCACGACCTACAAGAAACGGACGTCCTGAACGAAATCGGACGCCGCATTAAGAAGACTCAGGAAACAGCTCATCCCCTAGTTTTATTGGACTTGGATTCTACCCTTTATGAAGTCGAACCCAGGACCCACCAGATCTTGTTGGAATGGATCGATTCTCCTCAAAGCACCAGCTTCCCCATTGCCCGGGATAAAGTCGCCAAGATCACTCGTGATCACCTGGGCTATTCCTTAAAAGACACTTTTTCACGCTTGGGTCTGGACCTTAGCTTTCAAGAATTTTCGGCTGCCTGGGAAAATGCGAAGGCCTTTTGGCAAGAACGCTTTTTCAACAGCGATTATTTGAAGCACGACATCGCCTATGAAGGTGCCGCAGAATTCGTCAACGACATCTACAAGCTGGGTTGCGAGATCGTCTACCTGACCGGACGTGATGAACCGGGGATGGGACGCGGAACGCGACAGAACCTGCTTCGCGATGGATTTCCGTGGGAAAAGCCCAAGACCCACCTGCTATTGAAGCCCACCTTTGAAATGGACGATCTTCTTCATAAGAAGTCGGCCGAAAACTATATTCGCAAGCACGGCACGCTGGTGGCTTCGTTTGAAAACGAACCCCTGAACTTGGTTTCACTTTCGGAAATCTTTCCCGAAGCGATGCACATTTTTGTCGACACGATTTGTAGCGACCGCCCTGCGCCCGTGGCGCAGGGCTTGTACCGCATCAAGGGGTATATTCGGCCCTGATGGGCCTAAATTCTCGGGCCGCCTGCGGCTGCCCGGGTCTCCCAGCCCTAATTAATGGCCGCTACTGGCCTTTGGACGTGCGTTCCAAAGGGTTAACATCAAGACGGCGCCAATGACGGAAAACCCGATCATGCTTGGGCCCCATGCGCCCCAACCGAATTTTTGAATCAGCGATCCCATACCGATACCGACAAACGAACCGCCGATGTATTGCATTCCGTCGAAAATCCCAGCCGCGGTTCCCGCTGCTTTCTTTCCGCCAAAGTCCATCGAAGCTGTTCCTGAAAGCATCGAATGAACGACGCTGATGGCGAAGGAATTGACGATGAAAGCCAAGATGACCAGTTCCATCGACGGCGACAACCAAATCACGGCCAACGATAGAATCTGGGCCGCATAGCCCAAGAATGCGACCGGCGTGCGACGGCCTTTGAATGCCCAATCCGAAATCGTGCCGGCAAAGAATGCGCCGACGATGCCGGCGATGACGACGCCGCCTGCGCCTTTTTGAAAGATCGCGCTTTCTAGTTTCATGCCTTGCGCTTCTTGCATGTAGCGCGGGAACCACTGTTCAAAACCGTGGCGAACAAAGCCCGTGCAGAATTCTGCGGCCGCGATCGTCAAGGTCACAGGGTTGGTCAGAATTTTCTTCAGCACGTACTTCACGCTAATTTTTTCTTTGTCGCCACTGGATGCATCTTGAACGTCCAAGGCAGGAAGGCCGACATCATCTGGACCGTTATGAACAAACTTGTAAGTCATGAAAAACATGACTGCGACCAATGCCGAAGGAACGAAGAAAACCCACTGCCAAGGAAGCACGGCAACCAGTGCAGCGCCTACGAAGAAAATCAACGCACGACCCGACTGAATCATCGAACCGAAGATTGCCGAAAAGACTCCGCGCTCGGAAACGTGAAACCAGCCGGCGTTGACCTTGATCAGGGCCAATGCGCTGTAGGACTGGAAGTACATGTTAATGGACCAAACGGTGGCCAAATAGGCGATCAAAACTTCGCCCGTTCCCAGGAAGCCCATGTAGGCGCCCAAGCCGAAAAGAAAGTTGAAGACTACCGATCCGCCTGCGCCGATCAGCATCGCGCGGCGTCCGCCGATTTTGTCGGCAATCGGCCCGTTAAAAATGGCCGACACGCCGTAAATGGTCAAAGCAGCCGTGATGATCGCGCCGATCTGGGTTTTGTCCCAGCCGTACGTATCCGACAGCTTTTTATTGACCATCGAAAGATTGTAACGACCCATGTACATGACCGCATAGGTCACGCCCAGTGTCAGCCAATTGATGGCTCGCCGACTGCGGAAGGCTGAATTGTGTTTAATGGGAGAAGCGAAAGCTGCAGAGACAGACGACATAAGGGAGCCCTTTCGGAGCAAAAAGTGTTAGCCGCCAAGCCTTGTTTGTGGCCAACGGCTAACACACCCTTTGGTATCGGGTCGAGCGCATTTCTGCTCGACCGGTCTTTGGTCTCAGGTCGAGCGCATTTCTGCTCGACCGGTGGTTACGCTTTTGCGACCCAGCTATTGCACCAACCGCCGGCCGTAACGACGCCCTGAGCAAAAATATTGCACTTGCCCCAGCCTTCGTTCAAAGCCGTGTACTGAGCGCAGTTCATGCAGCTCATTTTGGCGCCTTCAGCGGTGCCCTTACGCGGAAACTTGGTGACATCGACCTTCGAGGCGTCTTCGCTGTAACCCAGCGCAGTTGCTACTGGATCCTTTTCGCTCAATGCCTTTTGGCCTTCTGGAATGTCCGCACCCCCACCGCCCTTCTTGGTGCATGCTTGCATCAAGAAAGAAGCCGCGGGAACCACGGCAGCAGCCAAAGCTGCTGATTTTAGAAAATCACGACGAGAAACCTCACTGCCCGTTTTGGTTTTGTTCATGACTTAATTTTAGCCACGACCCCGCTACTTTTCTAAGTAATTCAAGTCGGCCCCAAAGGTTTCACGCATCCAAAATAGACCCGCCGCAGCAAAAACCATCGAAGCCGTTACCGTAATCGCGGCGGAATGAATGATCCCATAAGTCGGCTTCAGGGCCAAAAATAGCAGGGACATTGGAACGACGGATCCGCGAACAAAGTTTGGAACCGATGTGCCCGCGGTTGCGCGAAGATTCGTTCCAAACTGTTCGACCGCAATCGTCACCAAGACAGCCCAGTAACCCGTACCTAGTCCCATGCTAAAGATCATGGCGTAGAAAACTTCAGCGGGGACGGGTCCTAAATTCAAATAAATCGCAATTGAAACGGCCAAAATTCCCAAGAAAATTCCTACCGCCTTTTTCCGGCTTTCCATGACCTGAGAAAGATAGCCGCTGGTGAAGTCGCCGACGATCAGACCCATGTAGCAAAACATGATCGAACGCGATGCCTTAATTTCTCCGACCACGCCCATAGCCTTTCCAAATTCGGGTCCGAAGGCAACCAGGATACCAATCGTGCACCAGATCGGAATGCCGATCAAAATGCAGCGCAAGTATCGAAAGAATCGTTCTGGATTGTGAAAGAACATCAGGAAATTTCCACGCGACGTTTCCTTCTTCATTAAAGCAGTGAACATTCCGGATTCGAAAACGCCAACCCGAAGCAAAAGTAGAAGAAAGCCCAAGATTCCGCCGATGGCATAGCAAATCCGCCAATCGAAAATTTCGCCGACGATTCCGGCGACGACCGCACCGCTGACTCCGATCGTGGCCACCATCAAGGTTCCGTAACCGCGCAAATGAGCGGGCAGTGTTTCCGCCACCAAGGTGATCCCGGCTCCTAGTTCTCCGGCCAGTCCAATTCCCGCGATCAAGCGCAAGATCGCGTACTGTTCAAAGTTCTGCACAAACGCATTCAAAAGATTGGCGGCCGAATAAAGGATGATGGATCCGAAAAGAACCGAAAGCCTTCCTTTCTTATCACCCATGATCCCCCAAAGTAGCCCACCGATGACCATCCCCGACATTTGGATGTTGTGAAGCATGGCGCCCATCTGAAGTTCCTGACCCGTCAGCCCGATGTCGCGAAGGCTGGAAATGCGAACGATATTGAACAAAAGAAGATCGTAGATGTCGACAAAGTACCCCAGCGCGGCAACCACGACGGCGGGGCTGAAGATCGCCTTCAAATTCTTAAAATTTTTGGTCATGTCCCGGTCCTACAGCTAAACTGATCTTATGGGGAAACTTTCTAGAATCCTTGCGGCGGCTTTTTTAGCCTGGACTTTTTCGGGTTGCGGCAAGGGTTTAGACACGACTTTCGTGATCAAGGCACCTGAACTTGAAGTCAAAACAGGCCTGAAAGCCTGGTATCGGGCCGCTTCGTTTTCGGGAACCTTCAATTTTGGAGCATCGCTTTCCGGGGCGACCTGGTCGGGGCAAGATGGGTACGGAAGTTCTTTGATCACCAGCGGATCGAACCTTTATTTCCAGGGTTCGCCGCCCAACGGTTCTTATCCGGGCACACAGTCTGTCAGCGTTGCGGGAAGCGCCACGAAATTTTTTGTCGCCGCATCCAACTTGGGGACTTTTTCTAGAATTTCAATTTACGCCGCGCTTCGCTTGCCCAGCGCGGGCGATGGCGGTGTCGGCGTGTCCAGCGGTGCGGGATTTACTTGCGGATCAATTGATCAGATCGGGCTTTTTGCTGAATCCGGAACGGGTTATTGGCGCGCGGATATTTGCAAATCGGGATACGGATCTGCGGTCACGGCTGCTTTGGACAATACGGGGCAAAATACAGCGTCCCGAATTCTTCGGGTTCGGTTTAACGAATCCGATCAAACGATCCGGCTATTTGCCCCCGGAATGACGGAATCCGTTTCGTCGACTTCGTCCATCGGTACGAACACGCTGACATTGACGGGCGAATTTTCGATCGGAGCGCTTTCGGGTGTCGCCAACAACGGTACGGCCGACGTGTATGAAGTCTTGGTCTATGATTCGATTTTAAGCAGCGACGACGATTCGTCGGTAATCGAATACCTGCGTAACAGTCACCCGGTGCACTAGGCTTGCTGGGGTCAAGAAATGGAAGCGATCAATTCGGATTTTTCACCCTGGGCCGATTGAACCCAGGCCCGAATTTTTTGCCCAGACTTGAGCGCTGAAACCCCCGGCGGCGTCCCTGTGAAAATCAGGTCGCCTTCGTCTAGTCCAAAGTGTTCATCCAAGTAAGCCAGCAATGTCGGGATCGAAAAAATCAGGTCACGTGTGCTGCCTTTTTGCCTGGTTTGTCCGTCGACTTCGATGCCCACTTCAAAGTTTTGAAAGTTTTCGCCCGGCGCCGCAGGGATGATTCTTCCGATTGGGGCAAATCCCTTGAGGCCCTTGGCCAAAACCCAAGGAAGGCCCTTCTTTTTGGCTTCGGACTGAAGGTCGCGCGCCGTCAAATCGATTCCAACTGCGAAAGATTGAACTTGCGGCTGATTGGATTTCCTTGGTCCTAGGATCAGCACCAATTCGACTTCGTGATGAACGTCTTTGGAAATGGACGGCAGCGCGATGGTTTTGGGTTCTAGCGCCAGCGCGTGGGTGGGCTTTAAGAAAACGACGGGCGCTTGGGGCACTTCGTTTCCCAGTTCCTTGGCATGTTCGGCATAGTTGCGACCAATGCAGTAGATGTTTTTGGCCATGAGCAAATTTTGACCTTTCTTGATTTGATCTTGTCGGAAGTCTGCCGGAAGTCCAGGCCCATCGCCTGGTTTAAACCCTAACAAGAAAGCCACTTGCGTCTGGCGCTGTCACCGGCTTTACTGGCGGCCTGATGAAGAAGACTGCATCTTGGTTAATGATTTCTTCGTTGGTGCTTGGACTGTCCGTTGCCCCCGGCCAACGGGCTTTGGCTTCGACGCCACGAATCCCCAAACTTCCTAAACTGATCGTCTGGATCGTCATTGATCAGTTCCGATCGGATTACCTAAGCCGTTATTCGGAACAGTTCGGATCCGGTGGGTTTCGAAAATTGATGACCCAAGGTGCGTACTTCGCACAGGCTCAGTACGATGTTCTGCAAGCCGTGACCTGCGTGGGTCATGCCGTTATGGCCACGGGTGCAAGCCCTGCCAGAAACGGAATTCCGATCAACCGCTGGTACAATCGCGCCACCCAAAAACGAGAGTATTGCGCTGAAGATGAACGCTACGAAGTGGTCGGCGTCGCCCCTTCGGAAGATAAGAAAAAGCGGGATCAGGGAACTTCGCCCAAGAACCTGAATGCAACCACGATCACTGACGAAATCAAAACAGCGTACCCGGAGTCCCGCGTGGTCGCGTTTTCACAAAAAGACCGCGGCGCAATCTTGGTGGCGGGACACCGCGCCGACATGGCCGTGTGGCAAGACTGGGACACGGGAAAATGGGTTTCCAGCAATTATTACTTCAAGGACAAAAAGCTTCCGCAATGGCTTCAAAGTCACAATGACGGGATTGGAAAAACCGAAAGAAAGCCTGAAAAATGGGAACCTTTACCCGGCGGCACAGGAACCTACACACCGAATACCGTTTTTCAGAAAGAATCTTTCGCGGGTCAGAAAAAAGGGTTCCCCTACGAATTCAAACCCGGCGAACGCGCGTACGCCTTGGGACCCTGGAACGTCAAAGAACTTTTCAAGGTCAGCCGTCTTGCTCTGAACGAAATGAAACTGGGCCAGAACCCCAAGGGTGTGGACGTGCTTGCCATCAGCGTTTCTACCCATGATTACGTCGGGCACAATTTCGGACCCAACAGCCGCGAAGTCGAAGAAATCACCCGACACGAAGACCTAGAAATTTCTGCGCTTTTAAAAGAAGTCGACCAGAAGGTCGGATTGAAGAACACGATCGTCGTTTTGACCGCCGATCACGGAACGCCTCCGAACCCAGATGAAGTGATCACCCATGGAAGCCCTGCCGGAAAGATCCCTACCGACAAGTGGGTCGAAGACGCGGAAAAAAAACTGGCCACAAAATGGGGACAGACTTCCCAAAAATCAGTTCACGGCCATTCCGGCTACATCGCCTTTGCCGAAGAACTGAACTTCTTTTGGAACGATGCTGCCCTTTCAGAAAAGAAGATTTCCAAATCCACCGCCGACGCCGCGCTAAAGGCGCTTCTTTTGGAAAAGCCCGAAGTTGCGGATGTCATCACGGCTTCTGAAATCCTGGAAAGAAAATTGCCCCTGGGGCTTTTGGGCCATCAAGTGCAGCAAAGTTTCATCCCCACCCGAAGCGGGGATGTAATCGTTAACCCGAAACCCAACTTCATGATCGGTGGAGACGCAGTTAGTCATCACACGGGCTACACTTACGATCGCACCGTACCCATCATCTTCATGGGGCCCAGCGTTAAATCGGGCAGATACCCCGGCGGTGACGTGATGGACATTGCTCCGACCTTGGCCTTTATCCTGGGCGTCATTCCGCCGAATAGTTCTGAAGGAAGGGTCCTTGCGGAAGCCTTGACCGGTCGATCTGGAATCAACTAGAACCGGGGCACGCAAGGAAAAATCACCACTTGAACAAGTTCAGTTACCTGTCCCAAAGCAACGCATTCTACATCGACGAACTTTTGGAAAAATATCAGAAGGATCCCGATTCGGTTGACGAATCCTGGCGGTATTTTTTCGAAGGGATGGAATTGGGAACAGCAGTCGCAGGGGGTGCCGAAGGTGCCGATGGACCGGATCATGGATCCGCACAAGCGACCGTCATTGCCCATCCCCAATTGGCTTTGGAATCCAAAGTCATCGCGCTGATTGAAGCGTATCGCGCGTTTGGAAAAAAAATCGCCGACATCAACCCGCTAGTCCCGCCATCAAAAAGTCATCCGGCGCTGGAACTTTCGGCGTTTGGTCTGACGGCAAACGAACTTTCGCAGACTTTCCAAGCTGGCGCCTTGATCGGAATGGGTGCGGCAAAACTTTCGGACATCATCGAAAGATTGAAGCAAGTTTACGCGTCCACCATCGGTGTCGAATTCGCGCACATTGAAAACAAGGAAATGCGCGACTGGCTGATTCAAAAATTCGAAGCCAAGCAGGGCGCAGGTGCTTTGCCAGCAGAAACCCGAAAACACATTCTGAAGCGCCTGACCGATTCGGAAACTTTCGAAAGATTCTTGCACACGCGCTACGTCGCACAAAAGCGTTTCAGCGTCGAAGGCGGCGAAGCAGTCATCCCGACTTTGGACTGCTTGATTGAAAAAAGCGCCGAAGCCGGCGCAAAAGACGTCGTGATTGGAATGGCTCACCGTGGCCGGTTGAACGTTTTGACCAACGTTTTCGGAAAGAAATCCGAAGCGATGTTCACTGAATTTGAAGGCAACTATAAAACCGACCCTGCCGACGGCGAAGGCGACGTGAAGTACCACAAGGGCTACAGCGCGGACGTTACGACGAAGTCAGGAAATTCGGTCCACCTTTCATTGGCCTTTAACCCTAGCCACTTGGAATTCGTCGGTTGCGTGGTTGAAGGAATGTCGCGCGCCAAGCAAGACCGCTGGGACGACCCCACTGGCGTCAGCACGCTTCCGATCGTGATTCACGGCGACGCCGCGTTGGCTGGACAGGGGGTTTGCTACGAAACCCTGCAAATGTGCCAACTTCAAGGCTACAAAACAGGCGGTACGGTCCACATCGTGATCAATAACCAAGTCGGTTTCACAACGGATCCGTCGGATTCGCGTTCGGCCGTTTATTCCACCGACCTTGCTAAAATGCTGGATGTTCCGGTTTTCCACGTCAACGGGGATGACCCAGAAGCCCTTTGGAAGGTCGCAGAACTTTCGATCGAATTTCGTCTGAAGTTCAAGACCGACGTTTTTGTGGATCTGATTTGTTACCGAAAGCACGGCCACAACGAAGGCGATGAACCGACCTTCACGCAGCCGATGCTTTACAAAAAGATCAAAGCCCATGCTTCACCGCGCGAAGTCTATGCGGAAAAAATGGAAAAACTGGGCGTGGTTTCAAAAGCGGAATCCGACGCGATGGTCGCGAAGCTGAATGAAAAGTACATTGAAGCCCAACAGGTCGCGAAAAAGGACGCTCCATATTCGCGCATTTCGGTTTTCCAGGGACCCTGGAAAGGAATGGGAACACCGACTGAAACCGATGTTTTCAATCCGTCCAACACCGAAGTTTCGGCCGACAAGCTCAAGGCCCTGGCCGTCGAACTGAACACTTTGCCCGCAGGATTCAACCTGCACAGCAAACTGGGAAGATTTTTTGAAGCGCGATTGAAGGCCGTGCAAGACGGAAAAGGAATCGACTGGGGCAACGGCGAAGCTTTGGCCTACGGATCGCTTCTGCAGGAAGGTTTCCCAATTCGAATCACAGGCCAAGACGCCGAACGCGGAACGTTTACCCACCGTCACGCGGTGGTCACGGATTCTGAAACCGGTCAGAAGTTTTCAGCTTTCAAGAATCTAAAGAACACAAAAGCAAAATTCGAAGTCTATAACAGCCATCTTTCCGAAACCGCCGTCATGGGTTTTGAATACGGCTATTCAATTACCGAACCGCACACGCTTTCGATTTGGGAAGCCCAGTTTGGGGACTTCGCCAACGGCGCTCAAGTCATCATCGATCAGTTCCTAGCAACTTCCGAAAGCAAATGGCTTCGCGCTTCAGGCTTGGTCCTGCTTCTTCCGCATGGTTACGAAGGCCAGGGACCCGAACATTCCAGCGCTCGCTTAGAAAGATTCTTGAACCTTTGTGGACGACAGAACATGCAGGTCTGCAATTTGACCACTCCGGCCCAAATTTTCCACGCGCTGCGTCGTCAAGTTCACCGCCGATTCCGTAAGCCACTGGTTGTGATGTCGCCCAAAAGCCTGCTTCGCCACCCACTGGCCGTTTCATCTTTGGATGAATTCACGAAGCAGGGTTTCCAGGAAGTCATCGACGACCCGACCCATCCGAAAGCCGCGAAGCGCGTGCTTTTGTGCAGCGGAAAGGTCTATTACGACTTGGTCCAAGAACGCGAAAAACGCGGAAAACAGGCTGAAATCGCGATTGTTCGCGTTGAACAGCTTTACCCGTGGCCGGCTGAAAAACTAAAGGCCGTCTTGTCCGGATATTCCAAGGACGCGCAGTTTGTTTGGGTCCAAGAAGAACCCAAGAACATGGGTGCATGGGGACATGTTTTCGGAACCTGGATGGGAGCGACCGACCACTTCGCTCTGCAATTAGGGGGACGCCCGATTCGCTATGCTGGCCGCGACCTGGCAGCAGCGCCAGCCGTGGGTTCGCCGAAAGTCCACGATTCTCAGCAAAAAGATCTTTTGGATCAGGCATTAAAAGACTAAAAAGATCCTATGAAGCATCCTGTTGTCGCGCCATCGGTGGGTGAATCCATCACCGAAGTCAGCATCTTGAAATGGAAAAAAAATACCGGTGAAGCAGTCAAGACGGGCGATCTTCTACTGGAAATTGAATCCGACAAAGCCACGGTCGAAATCGTTGCCGAACAAAGCGGCGTCCTGACCCAGCTTAAGCCCGCCGGCGAACGCATCCCCATTGGCGCCAAGATCGGTGAAATCGATACCGAAGGCAAAGCCACCGCTACTTCGTCAGCCCCTTCCGCTGCCGCTGCTTCAAGCGCTGCACCTGCGAAAACTTTTTCAAACGAAACGCCTGCTTCGTCTGCTCCGCTGTCGCCATCGGTTCGCAAGATGGTTGTCGAAAACGATCTGAATCCCGCTTCGATTTCCGCCACCGGAAAAGGCGGACGC
Source organism: Bdellovibrionales bacterium (assembly GCA_016786465.1). GTDB lineage: Bacteria > Bdellovibrionota > UBA1018 > UBA1018 > UBA1018 > JAEUWC01. The sequence continues at coordinate 43,909 of JAEUWC010000010.1, forward strand.
CTGACCAAGGGCGATGTCATCGATTTCATGGAAGGCGGACAAAAGCCAAAGCCTGCCGCCATTCCTTCGACCTATGTTGAACGCCCCGGCGACCGCCGCGTTCCAATGTCGCTTCTTCGCCAAAAGATTGCAGAACGCCTGGTGATGGCGCAGCACACGGCCGCGATTCTAACGACTTTCAACGAAGTCGACATGACCGCAGTCATGGCCCTTCGCAATCAGCACAAAGAAGCTTTTGAAAAGAAACACAAAGTGAAGCTCAGCTTCATGTCGTTTTTCACCAAGGCTTCAGTTCTTGCGCTGAAAGCGATTCCCGAAGTGAATGCTTCGATGGATGGAAAAGACATTATTTATCACGACTATTTCGACATCGGCATCGCCGTCGGAACGGATCGCGGACTGGTGGTTCCAGTCGTCCGCGGTGCTGAAAAATTAAGCTTCGTCGAAATCGAAAAGAAAATTGGCGAACTGGCGCTGAAGGCCCGTGACGGAAAGCTTTCGATCGCCGACATGTCCGGCGGAACATTCACGATTTCAAACGGCGGAACTTATGGATCCTTGATGTCCACGCCGATCTTGAATCCTCCGCAAAGCGGAATTCTAGGAATGCACAAGACGATGGATCGCCCGATGGCCGTGAACGGCAAGGTTGAAATCCGTCCCATGATGTATCTGGCGCTTTCCTATGACCACCGAATCATTGACGGCAAAGGCGCAGTCACTTTCCTGGTCACGCTAAAAGACGCTTTGGAAAATCCCCAGAAACTGGGCTTCGAGTACTAATTCTTTTCAGGAGTAAAAATGGCAGACACGGTTTACGACCTATTGGTCATTGGCGCAGGCACAGGCGGATACGAAGCTGCGATTCGGGCTTCCCAACTGGGAATGAAGGTCGCTTTGGCCGAAAAAGGAAAGACCTTGGGTGGAACCTGCCTGAACGTCGGATGCATCCCTTCAAAAGCGCTTCTGGAATCCAGCGAACATTATCACGTCGCCAAGCACAAGCTTTCTAAGCACGGCGTTCTAGTTTCAGATGTGAAACTGGACCTGGCCGCGATGCTCAAGCGTAAAGACGCCGTCGTTCGCCAGTTGACGGGTGGCGTAGAATTTCTATTTAAGAAAAATAAAATCGATTGGCTCAAGGGCCTGGCGAAAATCACGGACGCTCAAGGCGAAGTAAAGAAAGTCGATGTCGCAGGAACGACCTATTCGGCCAAAAAAGTTTTGATCGCAACGGGCAGTGAACCATCGTCCCTTCCCTTCCTTCCTTATGATGGAAAGAAAGTGGTCAGTTCGACTGAAGCCTTGGAATTCACCGAAGTTCCAAAGCACCTGGTCGTCATTGGCGGCGGCGTCATTGGCTTGGAATTGGGATCGGTCTGGTTGCGGCTGGGCGCAAAAGTCACGGTCGTCGAATTCCTGGATCGTCTGGTTCCAGGAATGGATAGCGCGATCGCTACTGAACTTCAGAAAGTTTTGACCAAACAAGGCATGGAATTCCGCCTTTTTTCAAAATGCACGGGTGCCACCCAAAAAGGCGACTGGACCTTGGTTGAAGCCGAAGACCGAAAGACGGGAACAAAGTTTACACTGGAAGCCGATCGCGTCTTGATTGCGACGGGCCGCCGCCCGGTCACAAAGGGCCTAGGCGCGGAAGAAGCCGGAATCAAAATCAATAAGGCTGGGCAGATTGAAATCGACGATCATTTCCAGACGTCGGTCAAAGGCGTTTACGCGGTTGGCGACGTGGTTCGCGGACCGATGTTGGCGCACAAGGCAGGTGAAGAAGGCGTTGCGGTTGCTGAAATCTTGGCCGGACAAGCCGGTCACGTGAATTACGAAGCAATCCCTGGCGTGATTTACACCTGGCCCGAAGTGGCTTCAGTCGGAGCGACCGAAGACGAACTGAAAGAAAAAGGGACGCCGATCAAGGTCGGAAGTTTCCCATTCCAAGTGAATGGCCGCGCTAAGGCGATGGATGAAACCGACGGTTTTGTGAAGATCATCGCCCATCAAAAAACTGACAGGGTGCTGGGCGTTCATATTATTGGACCTCGCGCAGGTGACTTGATTGCAGAAGCGGCGGCATTGATGGAATTCGGTGCGTCGTCCGAAGACATCGCCCGCACGACGCATGCGCATCCGACGCTGGCCGAAGTTTTCAAAGAAGCGGCGCTGGCCGTCGACAAACGCCAAATCCATCTTTAGAACGCTGCGTTGACCGAATTTCGGTTATACTCGTTCCATGGGTGATGAGTTACCAGAAGATGTCGATAGCTCGATGTTCGAGTCGATGAAACTCGTTGTGACCTCGGTCGTTCACGCACACACCAAGGTCGCGTTCAAGGATCCTTCGCAGTTCAACATCATTGAATTTTCCGAGAACGAACTTTTGATCGAGCTTCCGTCCAAGTCGTACGCCACTGGCCACTACTTGATGATCAATCTGGAAGTGAAAGGATCTAAGACCCCATTCAAAACTTTGGAAATCGAAGGAAAGATCGAAAGCCTAGAGAATCTGGATGGCGCCGATCAGATCCGTTTTTCCATGTCCCAGTTCGATCATTCGGAATGGGATAAAATCCGCGCCGCATTCAGCAGCAGACAAGCCGATATCCAGAATTTCTTTGCATCCGTGAAAGGCTACTGACTTCGATGTCGTTGGACAAAATTAGCAAAGCTCAGGAAGAAGCACTTCGGTCCTATTTGTCGACGAAGAAGATTTTGATGGCGGACACCAGTCCGTCCAGCAAAGCATCGCTTCACCAAGCTTTGACCGAATTAGGCGCCAAGGCGACGAATATCAAAATCGCGTCTAGTTTTCGGGATGCCGAACTTCTGATCGGAGAATTCAAGCCCGAGGTCGTGATCTGCGACTATGACTTGGGAAAGCGCTGCGGTCTGGATCTTTTGCAAAAGCAAAGGGCCGAGCAACCGGATTCGAAGAAAAGCATTTTTGTGATGGTCACGGGCAATACTTCACAATCGGCGGTAGCGCGTGCGGCTGAAGAAGACGTGGACGCCTATGTGATCAAACCGTTCACGACCTTTACCCTGCGCCAAGCCTTGATGAAAACGGCCATGTTAAAAATGAGCCCGCCCGAATATCTGGTGGAAATCGAGGCCGGTCGCGAAGCGATTAAGGACGGAAAACTGGACGACGCGATCAAGCATTTTGAAAAAGCCAAAACGCTGGATCCACAGCCCGCGCTTGCTTGTGCCTATATCGGGCAAGTGAATTACATGAAAAGTCAGATTGCCCCGGCCGAAGGAAGTTACCAAGAAGGCCTGGGGCACAACAAAATTCACTACAAGTGCTTGGTCGGTCTGTATGAAGCGCTGATGGGGCAAAAGCGTTACCGCGAAGCTTATGATGTCGTGAAAAAGATTTCGAATTACTTTCCTGCCAATCCACAGCGCCTGACCATGGTCCTTCGCTTGGCGATCATGACCCAAAGTTACGATGACGTCGAAAAGTACTATCAGATGTTTACCAAGATCGACGAAAGAAGCCCGGACGTCGTTCGCTACATTTCAGCCGCGCTGGTGGTCTGCGGAAAATACTATTTACAGACCAATGTTCCTTCACGCGCGTTAGAACTTTACAAGAAAGCAGCAACCGCCGCTTATGGAAATCCAAAGGTCCTGGCCGAAATCGTTCAAGGCCTTTGCGACTTTGGACAAGCCAAAGAAGCCGAAGGTTTTTTGAAGCGCTATCCGCCTGAACTTCAAAAAACTGCACCCTTCAAAGCCTTGGAAGTTTTGATCCTGGATCGGATGACGGAAAACGCCAGCCTGGTCTTGGACAAATCACGATCCCTGATTCAAGAGGGCCTGGAAGATCCTTTGCTTTACCAAGTAGCGATCCGCCGCGCGGCGCTTGCGAAGCAGAACGACATCCGCGACGACCTTTTTTACCGCGCAACCAAAAAGTACGCCGACCAAACGGAACGCTTCAATGCCGCAAAAGACGGGAAGACAGTCACAGGCGCCGTCGACGCGGCTGCAACTCCGAAGGGCAAAGGCTAAGGGATCTTGCTTTAGGTGGCTTCCAGAATTTCGTAGGTCCGGTGTGTCCCACGAATTTCGACCTGAACCCGATCACCTTGCTTCTTTCCAACCAAAGCTTCGCCCAATGGGGATGAAGGCGTGATCAATTGAAGCGCCTGACCTTCCCAGGAAGTGATCAGTCCGCCATATGACGGCACGATCAGCGCAAAAAGTGTGACCTGTCCCAGGCGAAGCTTCAAAAGCGAACTGGGGATGATCCAGTCACTGGGTTCATAGATTTTCCGGGGCAAGAACCTGAGCATCAAGATCTGCTGATCCAGTTCAGCGATCGCGGCGGGGTCTTTTTCCTCGTTCCGTTGCTTTAGAAGCTCTTGAACTAGGCCATCGAGTAGTTTTGCTTTATCCATGTCAGTCTTGTTAGTCTGGGGCTGTGATTCGAAAGCACCGCTGGGTTTGGTTCACCCTTTTCATCCTTGCCGTGATTATTCTAGGCCTTCTCGCGACGGGTTGGAACCTAGAAGTCGTGAAGCACTATTCGCAAATCGAAGCTTTCCAGAAATCTTTCCCGTCCAGCCCCGTCAAGATGCCTGACGGCCCTACGCTAAAGGTCGTTTTGGGAAGCTTGGGTTTCGTGGGAATTCTGATTGGCCTGATCGTCATCTACATTCGACTGATTCAGGAAATGCGTTTGAACCAGATGCAGTCCGAATTTCTCGCCGCCGTCAGTCACGAACTGAAAACCCCCATCGCAACTTTGGAATTAACATCGTCGCTTTTGCGAAAAGGCGGCCTAACGGGCGAAGAAATGAATCGGCTTTGGACTTCGCACCGGGATGGACTGTTACGGTTGAAAACCGAAGTCAGTTCCCTTTTGGAAGCCGCCCAATGGCAGGCGAATCTGATTCGTCCACGACTGGAAGAAGTTCAGCTGGAATCCTACCTGGTTGATTCTTTTCCGCGCTGGCAACAGATGCTGGGCGAATCTGCCCAACTGATCCGCGAAGGCGACCGCCTGGACCAAGTCGCGATTTTGGATCCCAGAATCCTGGACAAAATTTTTGACAACCTGATCGACAATGCTCGGAAATTTTCAGGCAACGAACCCCGAGTCATCATTCGCACCAAAGTTTCAAACCCAACCGAATGGAGAGTCGAAGTCCAGGACGAAGGCCGAGGATTCGATGCTTCGGAACGATCAAAGCTTTTCAAAAAGTTTCAGCGTTTGAAAGTGGGGCACACATCCCACATTGCGGGATCGGGGCTAGGGCTTTATCTGGTCGCAGCCGCTGCCACCGCCATGAAACTAAAGGTCGACGCGCACAGTGACGGATCAGGAAAGGGCGCTCTTTTCGCAGTGTCGGGGCATTCATCATGAACTTACCCTTCCTGGAAGTCCTGCTTTTGGAAGACGAAGCCCCTTTGGGAGACGCGATTCAGATCGCTTTTCAGAAAATGGGGATGACCGTGGTCTGGCACCGCAGCCTTGGCGATTTTCGCAAGGGCCTTCAGAAGCTGAATCAGGACGGAAACAAGATTCCGCCGCTTATTGTTTTGGATCGAACATTGCCCGACGGTGACGGCCTGGAAATCTGCCAAGAACTTCGCGACCAAAAGTATTCGGGCGCGATCTTGGTCCTGACCGCTAGCGGTGACCCCCGAGAACGGGTTCGGGGCCTTCGCGCCGGAGCCGACGATTACTTGCCCAAGCCCTTTGATTGGGACGAGCTTCAGGCACGCATCGAAGCGCTTTCTCGGCGATATAGCCCCAAGACCGAAGAAAGAATCCTTTGGACCCTGGAAGAAGAAAGGCTTCGCGTTCTTTCACCCAAGGGTTGGGTCCAGCTTACGCCGCTTGAATTTCGCCTGGTGAAAAAGCTGATTGAAGAAGATGGGTCGATCGTTTCGCGCGAAGAACTTTTGCGCAAAGTCTGGGGATTTCGATTCTTACCGCAAACTCGCACCGTGGATTTTTTCATGAACCGCTTGCGCAAACGTCTTGAAATCGATCCAGAAAAGCCACGTCACTTCATCACCGTACGCGGAGCCGGTTACCGATTCATTAGAACTGAAGGGTGATGCCGGCGCCTAGTAGTACGCCACTGAAATCCAGGCTCAATTGCCGAAAAGCGCTGTTCACTTGCCAGATTTCTCCGCCAGTATCCGTCTGTCCAGGATCCAGCTGCGGGGTCCGCAAAAACCGGTAGCCGACTTCGGCAGTCACGTGCGCGTCTTTATTAAAGTGATAGGAAATATTCAGCTTCCCCAAACCCGCAAATGACGTGTTCTGGTAGGAAGTGATTTGAGACGGCGTGCTGAGTTCAGCCGAACTGAGGGTTGAATTCACCCCAAGTCCCGCGAAGACAGCAAAAGACGTCGAAAAGCTTCGCTCTTCAGACAAAGTGACTTCCACCCCCGCCATCACCGGGAATGTGTAGTATTCAATGTTGTAAGATTTGTTAGCTGTAGGGTTATGGGCTGCAAGATTTCGGGACAGATTTTCTGCGCGAAACATCACTGCAAAATCCTTGGTAAAGCGAAATCCCAATTCGCCGCCATAACTGAAGCCGCCATTCATTTCCGAAAAACTGAGCTGATCGTTGACGTCGGCAGGTTTGAAGAAAGTTCCTCCGCCCAGGGCGCGAACCCGAACAAAAGAATAGACCCGTTTTGAAGCCGACGATTCACGCTTGTAGGCAGGGCTTCCGCCGCGAAAGGGATTGGATGGATCCGCTGCCAGCGGTGCTTGTTCCTGACCTGGACCAGCGGGACCTGATGTTCCGTAATCCGATGATCCAGGCGACAGTGGGTTATCGAATTTGATCGAATCGGCTTCAACCCAACCCACGCGTCCGGTTGACGTTCGAATTTTGTAGTAGCCTTCCGTTGGATAGTTTGAAGCCGTCACCGGCGCATCGTGCGGCAACTGATCGATGACTTCGTAGCCTTCGCCCGGACCATTGAAAACGTCGACACCGTCGACATCGATTCTCCCCGTTCGGGCGGCAAAGGAAATGGAAGTGGCCAGTATTCCCACGAAAAGTCCGGTCGTCATTCGAAGTACTAGACGACGTACAAGACTTGGGGTCATCAGCGAAGGACCCTCAAAAGATCCAGCGGGTTGACCTTAACCCGTTGTAAAACTGCGCCCCAATGCAAGTGGGGGCCACTTGCCCTGCCGGTTGCGCCCGCAAGGCCCAACAAAGTCTTGGGCGAAACTTTTTTACCCTTCTTGGTCTTCAGTCGGCTCATGTGTCCGTAGACGGTAAAAATCCCGTATCCGTGGTCTAGAATGACCGTTTTTCCCGTAAAAAACAAATCTTTAGCCAAGACGACCACGCCGCCGGCGGGCGCATAGATTGGGGTTCCGACGGCAGCTTTCAAATCTAATCCTTGGTGAAACCCCTGCATTTCACCGTTGTAAACTCGCTTGGTTCCATACGGCGATGTGATCGGACTATTCACGGGCAAAATGAAAGGTCCGGACCAAAGGCGCTCGCGACGGATTTCCCGATAAATCATTCCGATCTCGGCGCTTTCACGTTTGATTCGCTTTAAGTCTTTCTTCGGAGGGTTCACGTGCTTGCCATCCACGCGAAGCTTTTCGGCTTTGTACTTTCCTTCCAAGACATCCACGGGAATGGTCATCTTGGTTTCTCCGGCAATCAGTTGAAAATTCACGGTCCCAGGTTTGAAATTAATCGGTACGGCCACGACTGAAACAAAAGTACCTGCGGCTTCGTCGACGGGAATCAGCGGAAATTCTGTTTCTTCGTGAACCACTTTGTAGGCCTTCTTCGCATCGGCTGTCGCCTGACGGCTTTCCGGAATGCTGAAGTCGATCAGAAGAATCGAACCGTCATAGATTTTTTCAGAAGAAAGCGTCACCTGAATGTCCGACGGACCCGAAATTTTCTTCACCGGTTCGTTCGAACGCTCAAGACTGAAAAGAAGTTTTTGGTCAATTTCGACGGGAGCTTCGGGCGCGGCGTCCGACACTTTTTCTGACTTCACCACTGCCTGGCTGGTGCAGCCGACAAACCAAGCAAAACTACAAAGCACTAACCTCGCGATCACCATCATGGAATGTAATCCTTAAGCGCGTCCCAGCTGAAATTTGTTTGGACGATCGGACCACCTGGTTGCTGGTTGGGTCTCGGACTAATGAAAATCCACGCTCTAAAACCCGTAGCGGCGAAAGAGCCCCGAGCTTTCCAACCCATTGTTCAAAGGTCGAACGTCGTCTTTCCAATCTTACTCGCATCGCTCTTTCCAGTCGCATGGAAAGCTCATCACAACGCTGAACTTTTTCGCGCAATCGATCCTTGGGACTGATCAGGCGCGCAGCGACGTGTGTCAGTAAGGTTTTTTTGGCGGTCAGGTCACGACTAACAACCTGCATTAGCCTGATTTGCGCTTCGCGCAGTCGCCTAGAAACATCAAACCAAGCGCCAGTGATCATTTCGGCCGCAGCCGATGGCGTCGCTGCCCTTAAATCCGAAACAAAATCAGAAATCGTGAAATCGATTTCATGCCCAACCGCAGACACGACCGGTAGTGCACTTTTCGCAATCGCGCGCGCTAACCCTTCGTCGTTGAAGCACCAAAGGTCTTCCATGCTTCCACCGCCGCGGGCCAAGACCACGACGTCGCCCAGTTTTTTCTGGTTCACCACTTCCAGTGCACGAATCAATTGCGCTGGCGCTTCGGTCCCCTGAACCAGGGCGGGGACCACCAGAATTTGAACATGCGGTGCTCGTCTTTCCATGACCGTGATCATGTCGCGAATGGCGGCGCCACTTGGCGAAGTGATGATCGCCACACGCTTGGGATATTCGGGAATTCTTCGCTTTCTTTGTGGGTCAAAAAGACCTTCTTGAGAAAGCTTGGCCTTCAATTGTTCAAAAGCCAAAGTCAACGCACCTGCACCCAGGGGTTCAATCTGGTCAATGATCAGCTGATAGGATCCGCGCGGCGGGTAAATAGAAAGCTTTCCGCGACAAAGAACGGAAAGCCCATCCTTCAGATCAAAACGCTTGGACTGGCCACCCCGCGCGCCCCATCCAAAAACAGCTGCGGGGATCATTGCATTTGCGTCCTTTAGACTGAAGTACACGTGACCGCTGGATGCGGGTCGGTAGTTACTGACTTCGCCCTGAACCCAAACTTGCTGAAAGGACGGTTCCAAAACACCGCGAATTCGCGCCGTCAGTTCCGTCACGCTTAAGTGCTTCGGGGGCTGGGTGCTTCCTTTGGAATTCGCCTGCGAAAATAAAGGAAGGTCTTCCACTTACTTCCCACTTACTTTGAAGAAGCCTTCTTCGTGCCAGGGGTCGCTAGACCGCCGGGGGGAAGAATTTCTGCTGCGACCATCTTCTTGAAAACGTCGTAACTTTTTAACTGCGAAAGCGCAGCCTGGACCTGATAATCATCTCTTGGATTGATCTTGGAAGGACCGAATTCGTCATCATCCGCGATCGACTTTGCGTCTTTCGCCGCCTTTTCCTTTTTCCCAAGAAGTTCCAATTCCTGAACCTTGAATTCGTTATCCGCCTTGTCGTCTTCGGGCTTCACGTCCGTGTTCACCATGTGACCCCGCAAGTCCTTTTCACGAAGGGCTTCGGTCTTCTTCCTGGCGTCAGCTAACACTTTTGGATCCAGATCTTCCAAAAGTACGTCAGGCTTCACGCCCTTTTCCTGAATGCTTCGGCCGCTTGGGGTGTAATACCTGGCAATGGTTAACTTCAAACCCACTTCGGGGGTCAGTTCCATCACAGTCTGAACGGATCCTTTTCCGAAAGTCGGTTGCCCCATCACAATGGCCCGATGATGGTCTTGAAGTGCTCCGGCCACGATTTCGGCAGCAGAAGCGGAACTGGCGTTCACCAGAACGGCAACCGGGAAATCCTTACGGGCCTTGCCACGCTTTGCGTATTTCACTTCCTTTTGGTCGCGATTGCGCCCGATGGTGGAAACGATCACGCCTTCGTCTACGAAAAGTGAACTGACTTCAACAGCCTGATCCAAAAGACCCCCTGGATTATTGCGCAGGTCAAAGACCAATCCCTTCAAAGTGCCCTTGCTTTCCATCTTCGCGATCGCAGCCTTGATGTCCTGCGCGGCGCTTTCGTTAAAGTTAGTCAAGCGGACGTATCCGTAATTGGGTTCCAAAATTTCGTTCTTCACCGAAACCACTTTGATCAAGTCCCGCTTCAGCTTCATTTCCTTGGGTTCTTTGAATCCTTCGCGGTAAATCGAAATACTGACTTCAGACCCTTTTTTGCCCCGCATTTTTGAAACAGCTTCTTCCATGCTCAGGCCTTTGGTGCTGTCTTTTCCGATCTTGACGATGCGATCGCCCGCTTTCACGCCAGCGCGCCAAGCCGGGGTGTCTTCGATCGGAGCAATCACGGTCAAAACCCCATCCTTCACGCCGATTTCAATACCCAATCCACCGAACTTACCCTGCGTTTCTTCCTTCATTTCCCGGTAAACGTTCGGGGGCAGAAAATTTGAATGAGGATCCAAGGTTTCAAGCATTCCCTTGATCGCACCATAAATCAGGTCCTTGTGCTTCACTTCGTCGACATACATGGTTTCGACTTGGTGGATGACCTTCTGAAACATGTCGCGTTCTTCATAGCGTTCTTGCTGGGTGGGCGAAGTCGGTTTGCCTTCAGACGCCTGCGCACCCGATTGGGCAACGATCAGCAAAAGGGACGCCAACAGAATCAAAACTTGCTTCTTCATATCAAGACCTCTCTGTCTTTTTCAACCATTGAACCGGGTTGATCGGAATGTTGTTGGTTCGAAGTTCAAAATAAAGCGGATCCCCGTTGCGCGCGGTGGTACCAATGCTCGCGCCCTTCTGAATTGAATCCCCGGCCTTGCAGCTTAACTTTTCAAGCTTTCCGGAAATCGAATAGAAATGGTTCCCATGATCGATAATCGCGATCTTTCCTAGGTTTGGGACTTCTCCTGAAAAAGCGACTTTGCCTGCCAAAATTGCCGAAACTTCCTGTCCCGGAGCCACTTCGATTTCAATCCCCTTTTTGAAAACTTGAAGTTTGGATTTTTGGTCCAAGGACTTTCCGAAAAAGCCGACGATTCGTCCCATCACGGGGTAATCCAGTTTGCCTTGCAGCGCAGTCAACTGCGTGATCGGTGCGGCTGCGGACTTCTCGCGGGCCAGGGATTCCCGAAGTTCCATCCGGACGTTGAAGTCTTTAAGTAATTTTTCGACGTCGGCTTCCGCAATCTTCAGTTTCTGATAACTGTCCAACTGTTCCAGTTTTTCCTGGCCTTTTTTGGCCATTAAGTCCGACTGAATCTTTTCGTTAAATTCCAGAACCCCTTCTTTTTCGTCGATGTCATGAATCAGCGCGATCAATTGGGATCGTTCTTCAAAAATCCTTTTTTCCAAAAGATCGGCGTCGGCCACGTCGGCTTTTACGACTTCGACTTCGCGAAGGCTTCTTTCAACCAAGCGGCTTAGGACTTTTCGGCGCGGGGCTTCCAGTTTTTCTTTTTCCAGAAGATTCCATCCCTTTGGCACTTCTGACTGTGAACGCCGAATGTCACGCAAGGTCAGCCGAATGGCTTTTTTGGATTCTTCGATTTTTTCTTTCAGCCGCGCACGACGCCCTTCCAGGGTTTCGATCGTGTCTTCCAGATTCTTTACGCGTCGAAGGGAAATTTCCTTTTCCTGCTTCTGTAGGCGAATCAATGCGCGAACCCTTTTCAAATGGGTTTGCGCGTTTGAATGCGATTTTCCCGATGCAGCGACTGACTTTTCCAGTTCATGCATCTTATCGCGGATCGCCCCAAGCTGTTCGGCAAGACCCCGTTTGGGAACCATCGCCCTAGATTCAGGAATCAGGAAAAGCGCTAAAGCCAGAATCATTTGCGAGCAAAACCCCCGGAAAAAATCCCTAGCGCGATTCCGCCCAATGCGACGGCGACTGAAGCCATCCAAGTCGGCTGCGGAAAATCAGATAGAAGCGGTGAAAGCAAAGTCAGCTGGCGAAAAAGCCAGGATCCGCAAAGGTTCCAAAAAACCAGACCCGCGATTCCACCCACGGTTCCAATCCAAAGACCCGAAAGAAAAATCGGGGCCTTGGCCATCCCCGGGCTTGCACCCCAGAAAGTCATCAGATCGACAACGTCTCGATGCAAAGAAGAATTGGCTTGGGCCATATAGACCAAAGCGGAAAGAAGCGCGAAGGCCAGCCCAATCACTAAAACCCGCGCAACCCATCGAATGGCCTTAAAGCCAGACACGATTTGAATGTGGCGATCGCGCGACGTTTCGACGGATTCGATTCCGGGGATCTGTGAAAGCTTTTCGGCAGCCGCCTGGGAAAAGATTCCCGTGATTGAAAAATGCCGTGGAACCAGCTGATGCGTTTCAGCGCCAAATCCCTGAACTTCCCGTGCAAGATCAGGATAGGTGTCGCCAAGCCGATCGATGAATTCCTGTACGCTGACCGCCTGCACCTGCGACGGTCTTGCGCCTAGCTGCAGCTGAATTGAATCCGAAATCTTGGATTCGTCTTCGGGGCGAACCGAAGAATCCAGATAGGCCGTGATCACTTGTTCGCTTTGAAGACGATGAACCAGCGGGGTTAGCCCATTTTCAAGATGAAAAAGCATTGCGGCGATTGTCAAAAGCGCGCCCATCGAAAGGACCGAAAGGATCTGGGTCAAGGGGGCTTGGCGCCAGGGCCGAAGCGACATTTTTAGTAAAAGCATAGACCGTCCTCGAGCATGACCCGCCCGTGTTTCATTTGCGCACAACGTTTGCGCACGCGCCGAACGATTTCGCGATCATGGGTCGCCAGAAGCACTGTCGTGCCCGAAGTGTTCGCGCGAAGAAACTGATCCATCAACACCCAAGTCGTTTCTGGATCCTGCGAACCGGTAGGTTCATCCGCAATCAAGATCTCGGGCTTTCGTATCAATGCCCGAGCCAAGGCCGTGCGCTGACATTCTCCGCCCGAAATCTGCGAAATCGAACGATTGCGAAGCGCGACTAGATTCAGTTTTTCCAAAAGTTCGTGAACCGAATTCTTTAAATTCAGCCCCGAAAGCGGATTCCTAGAAAGCCGCGATGAAAGCGCTATGTTTTCATAAACGCTAAGGTCGGAAATCAACTGGTGGTTCTGGGGAACATATCCGATGGACTGGCGAATCGTGCGAAGAGTCGACGGATTCACTTTTGCCAAATCGTAGCCAAAGACCTGAACCTGCCCCTGCGACGCAACGTCGTCAGTCGCGATCAACCGAAGCAATGTGGATTTCCCGGCACCGCTTCCACCGACGACGTACAAGAAATCTCCGCGGTTCATTTCCAGATCCACATGATCCAGAACCCGAGTCTGTCCGTGATACCATTTTGAAACGCCCGAAAGACGAACGTACACGCGCGAATTCCCCCTTCTTCAGGCTAGCACATCGGGATTGGATCGAGCACATTTCTGCTCGACCCGGGGGTCAAAGCGCGAAAGGAAATGTGCGACCTACGATTGGTGTCAGGAGATTGACACTACCCAATTCATTGACGGAAGCGAGAGGCGTCCCGTAACCTGGGATTTATGCTTCTGGATCGGGTCTCGAATCAGCTTTCGGCATCTTTGCGTTCGCGTCCGCTGCTCAGTGCCGTGGGTCACCTGCTTGCCTACACTGTCGTTTCTGTTTGTTTTTATCTGCTGGTCCTGACTTTGATCACGTACTTCCTGGCCTTTAGTCGGTCCCGCTTTCAGGACATCACTGACGTCTTTGGCGCAAATGCGCTTCCGCTCGTCAGCTTGGGGTCGGTCTTGTTTCTGGTTTTGCTTCGCGCCCTGAACCCGATCACCGCGACCACCACCGACGAAATTTTTACTTTATTTCGACTTCGAAAAAGGTTCCTGCCCGGATTTGGAATCGGCGCAGCGCTGGGCTTGGGCATTGTTGCTGCAGTTCTAGTCAGCGGAAGCTACCGTTACTTGGGGGTCTTGGTTCAAATGGACGAAGCCCTGCTTTCGATGACCAGCATCGGGTTTCGGGTCTTAACCCTGGTGGTTTTGGTTTACTGCGAAGAATTCATTTTTCGTTACAAAGTTCTGAACGGACTTCGTGCCGTCATGTCGGATCCCATGGCCGTCGTTCTTTCGACTTTGGCTTTTTGTTGGGTAAAATCGTTGCAGTTTGACCTGGGGATCGCCCAGCTTGCGACGTTGTTCCTGATCGGGATCGCGGTTTCAGTTCGAACCATCACCGAAGCTGATTTTTCAAAAGGCGCCGGCTATTGGGCCGGAATCCTGGTGATTCTGCATCCTGTTTTTTCATTGCCGATTCTGGGCAATGACTACCAAGGCATTTTTCTGATCCGATACCAGAATCCCGAACTGACCACCGCGTCGACGTCACAGCTTTCAAGGTTTTTGACAGGGGGTGCGGGCGGTCCGTTGTCCAGTATTGCCATTCAGCTGGTGCTGGTCGTGGATATTCTGCAGGGCATCCTAAAAAATAAGAAAACGCTTTTAACCAATCGAAATCGGGGAATAAAATAAAACAACGATGAATACGCCTCATGCTGCCCCAAATGGCATTTTAGATCTGATTTCGCAGTCCGGCCCGGTCGCAAAACTGGTTCTGTTGATCCTGGTTTTCGCTTCGGTGGTTTCTTGGGCCATCATTCTTTTCAAATGGCGAATTATGAAAACGGCCGCCGCAGAAAACGTCCAGTTCCTGAATCTTTTTTGGAACGGAAAAAGCATCGAAGAAATCTACAACAAGGCGGATCGCTACCCCCGCAGCCCGATCGCCAACGTCTTTCGATCCGGAGTCAAAGAGCTTCGAAAACTGACTTCGGCAGACGGAAGGGGTCTGGATGAATCCGGTGTTCACAACGTGGGTAGGTCGTTAAGTCGCGCGTCTGCTTCCGAAGTTGCATCCCTTGAAAAACACGTCGCTTGGTTAGCCACCACCGCCAGCGCTTCGCCCTTCATCGGTCTTTTTGGAACCGTGTGGGGGATCATGAATTCGTTTCAAGGCATCGGATCGACTGGAAGCGCGAACTTAGCCGTCGTTGCGCCAGGTATTTCAGAAGCCTTGATCACCACTGCAACCGGGATTGCTGCCGCCATTCCCGCCGTCATTGCGTACAACCACTTCGGACAACAGATCCGCCGAGTCGCTGTCGACATGGACTGTTTCGCACAAGATTTTTTGAACATCGTTCAACGGAGCATGATGGGCTCCAGAAAAGGGTAAGATGGGTTTTTCAACTGGCCAAGGCGGCCACGGAACTCAGACGACTCTTTCTGAAATCAACGTCACCCCTTTGGTCGACGTGATGCTTGTGCTTTTGATCGTCTTCATGGTTTCAGCGCCCTTGATGCAACAAGGGGTTCAGGTGGATCTTCCCAAGGCCAATGCCGGTACGCTGACCGAAACTCCGGAACAGATTGTCCTGGTCGTTACGAAAGACAAGAAAATCCTGATCAATGAAAAAGTGATTAAGGAAGGAACCCTTCGGACTTGGCTTGAAACACTTTCGGCGTCAAAACCCAATTTGGATGTCTTCATTTCTGCAGACCAAGGAGTCCCTTACGGCTTCGTGGCCCAAGTGATGGCCGAAGTGAAAAAGGCGAAGATACAACGAGTCGGCCTGGTGACCGACCCGGGAGACCCGAATTTCAAGCTGTGAGGAACCGTCCCGAGCAAGAATTTGCTTGGCACGATGACAATGAACGCGACTTTTGACGATCTAGAACCGAAGCTTTTTCGATTTCTTCAGATTTCCGCGGTCTTGCACCTGGGAGCGATCCTGCTTTTCGTCATCAAAAGTCTGGTCTTCCCATCAAAACCGATCACTTACACGCCTTCGCTTCGCGTTGACCTGGTCGGCCTTCCAGATATTTTGAAAAAGGACAAAGAAGCCCTGAACAAGGTCGTTTCGCAGTCCTTGGAAAAAGCGCTGAAGGAAGCTGAAACTCAGGCGAAGGCGCAAGAAAAACCCGCGCCCGAGAAAATCAAAATCACCAAAGAAATCGCGAATCCAGACGACATGATCTTGAATCCGACCAAGACCGCTTCTTCGAAAGATCGCGCCAAGAAGATGAAAAGCGCGCTGGAAAGAATCAAAGCCCTGCAGAAAATCGAAAAAGAAGAAGAAAACGTTGTCATCAAGGGCAATAAACTTTCCAAGGGATCCAGCCTGGATGGAAACGCCAAGGAGAATGCCGAAGCGAACTATCGCGATTTGGTGCGCGATCGTTTGCGTGACGGATGGGAACTGGCACCCTGGTTAGCGCGCCAAAACCTTCAAGCAAGGGTGGAAATCACCATCGACGGCAAGGGCCGGGTACGAAGCTTTCGCTTTATCAAAGCGTCGGGCAACAGTCAGTTTGACGAAGCGGTGAAAAGAAGTATCGCCCAAGCGCAGCCCTTTCCTACGCCACCTAAAGGAATGGCAGATCAGCTCTTGATTGATGGAATTCTGGTCGGCTTCCCCCTATAATCTTTAAGCAATGAAAACTCTTCTTCTGGTTCTCGCGGCATGCACCTGGTCAAGTTCAGTTTGGGCTCAAGGCAAGGCTTACATTCCGGTGGGCCAAGCAAAGACCAAGAAAACTGTCATCGCCTATACCGATTCAAAGCCGATGTTGATTCAGGGGAATCCCGACCCGACTGATTTGGCTAGAACCATTCGTGACACCGCGATGGCCGATCTAACATTCATGGAAATTTTCAAGTTCATGGATCGGGGCGCTTTCATCGAAGACAAAAGCGCAGGACTGACCCCCGACAAGTTCAAGCTTTCGGACTGGACATCCATTGGCGCAGAATTTCTGGTAAAATCCAAAATCACTCGGGATGCGAACACGCTGACCTTCGAAGCGTACGTTTACGATACTTTTGGGGCCAAGCAACTTTTGGCCAAAAAGTATGTGGCAACGGTGATTGAAGCCAAGATCATCGGACATTCATTGGCCAACGATATTGTGGAAGTCCTGACCGGGCTTCGCGGAATCTTCACCACCAAGATCACTATGTCGTGCGATCGCCGCAGTAACGTAAAAGAAATTTACGTGATGAATTTCGATGGCAGCGAAGTGAAACAAATCACCAGCCACCGTTCGATCGCCCTTGCCCCAGGATGGAGCCCGGATTCTTCGAAGATCGCCTATTCGCTTTTCACCAAACGAAGAAGCAACAACATCAAGAACATCGATCTTTACGAATACAACTTCAACACCAACACGATCCGCATGCTGTCGAATCGTCAGGGTATCAATTCGGGTGCCGCATATTCACCCGACGGAAAGCGAATCGCTTTAACGATGAGCTTTCTAGGAAACCCCGAAATTTTCAGCTTTGACCCAAACGACAAGACCGTAACCCGCCTGACCAAGTCCTTGGGTGAAGACGTCGATCCGGCTTGGAGCCCCGACGGAAAAGAACTGGCCTTTGTTTCTACCCGAAGCGGTAAACCCATGGTTTTCGCCATGAATCTGGCTGGGGGAAACATTCGACGATTGACCTTCGCGGGCGATTACAATGCGACACCCACCTGGTCGCCGACGAATAACAAAATCGCTTTTGCGGGCTGGATCGATGGGATGTTCGATATTTTCATCATGAATCCCGATGGAACCAACATCGAACGATTGACCAAGAATCAGGGAAATAACGAAGACCCTCATTTCAGCCCGGACGGAAATTTCATCACTTTCAGTTCAAACCGAACCGGCGAAAAGAATATCTACGTGATGAACGTCGACGGTACTTTTGTCAAAAGGCTGACGTACGGTTTGGGCAACTGCGTTGCACCAAAATGGTCCCAGTTCCCCGTTAAACCCCGTTTCGCGGAACCCAAAAAGTAACAAGAAGTAAAGCGTCCCAATTCTTCAAATTTTCAGATAAAATTTTTGAACGCAGGTTCCAAGATGGAAGCTGTGACACCGCAGGAAGCGAAATGAATTTCACCACTGACAAAGACGAAGTCCGCGAAATGCTCCGCAAACGGTACTTGGACCGTTTATCCGGCCGGCTGCGGAAAATGCGCAGGGATTTGGTTGCTCGGAACTGGTCGCAACTGAAAGACGACTGCAAACAATTGGCCCAGAACGCCGAAAGTTTCGGATTCCCAGAACTTCGTGAAATTGCCGAACGCACGACCAAGTCCATTCCGGATCAAACACTTTCGCGTGCAAATCTTCCGCTGGAATCCCGCCGTCTTTTGGAAAACCTTTTGAATTCGATCGACGGGATTATTGCGACTTACGCGTTTCCGCGCCGAGACCAGTAACAATTCGAAACTTTCGATGAGTTTCGTCATCGAAGTTCGGCAGCGCCGCCCGTCCTTGCAAAAGAATTTTTCCATAGGGAAACTTCCGACGCGTTTTGAAACGCCGCCATTCCAGAAACTGTATCCCAGGTTTTTCAGACCAGCCACCAGACTGCCACTGTTCGTCGGACAAAATCAGGTGACCGCCCTGGCGAACGAAGGCTTCTGCGTCTTCGATCGAACCTTTCCATCCAATTTCACGGTCGATTCCAAGACCGACATACGTTCTTTCGTTCCAAACATTCTTTCCTGGATCTAAATTCGCCACCTGAACTGTTGGATGGGCTTTTGACCACGCCACCAAATCCGCAAGATCGTGCGAACCCAGATCTGCGGCAGCGAATCGAAAAGACATCAGCACCAAAATGACCGAAAACGCGAATCCTCTAAGGCGTCTTTTCCATGCAGCCCACAAAGCAAGAATTGAAGCGATCATCAATGCCGCGGCAACAAACCAACTGATCCATTCGGCCCGGATCAAAAACGCCGAAGCAAAAACTGCAAGGCCCGCAATTCCGATTCCGGAAGATCGAAGCAACGCCACAAAGACCCGGTCATTTCGACAATGGGTGATCGTCCAATCCAAAACCAACATCAGCGGTGGAACCAAGACGAATAGATAGGGCTTCACACGATAGGGATGAAGGCTGAAGAAAGCAAAGGCCGGCAGGACCCAACAGATGGCCAAGGTCCAAACATGGCTTAAAGGTCGGTGCGCGCGCACCAAGCGAAGGGCTCGAAGAACGCCAGGAATCAAAAGCAAGGTTCCTGGAAAAGCCCAGTAAAGCAGCGCACCCCAAAGGCCCAACGGGGTGCTGGCGTTCCCATTTTTCTTAGAAAATGTTTCCTGAACGAAGTACTGATCCCAGAAATTCTGCGGATCCATACGAAACATCGCCACATACCAAACCAATCCCACGCAGACACCCAAGAAGCCGGCGGCGTAAAACCGTCGATGGCGAATCACCCACCAGTTTCCAGTCATGAAAAGGTAAAGAAGAAATCCAGCGACCCAAAACACGGAATAAACGGGGCTTTTCACCCAGGCATTCAAACCCGCAAAAACGAAGGCCAAGAAAAGCGAAGGCCAATGCGTTCTGGCCAAAAACTGCAAAGCGAAAAACCACGCCAAGGCATCCATGAAGCAAAGCAGGATTTCCATTTGAGCGACGGTTCCAAAAACCCATGCACCGACGCTTGCCGCAAACCACAGCCCAGCGTTGGATGCGAATTCACGGCCTTGAAAGTGAAGTGAAATTTTTCCCAAGATCGCGCTGGTTCCAAGCAACGCCAGGACCGATGGAAGCAAGGCCGAGAAAAGGCCGACCCCGAAGATTTTCCAAGAAAGCAAAATCGACAAGTACTGAAGCGGCGGTTTCACGTAACTGGGTGCATCGAAAAGCAACGGCTGGAAAACCGACCCGGCGTTCCACATTTCTTGCGAAATCGCCAAGTAGACCTTCTGGTCGCCGGTTAAGGGCACAGTGTACAGTGAAAGACTGGCCAGGTAGGCCAAGAAAATCCAAATCAGATATCCAGGAAAAGTGAACGCATTTCGCAAGGCTGAAATCTAACTGATGACTCGTTGAAGGATCAACGAAAGAAAGATAGGATCGCGCCATGAGCACAAATGATCGGATTGTCATCGTCGGTGGAGCCAGAACCCCTTTTGCGCGCGCACGGAGCGTGTACGCGAAAATGTCGCCAAGCGCCCTGGGCGGAATCGCACTTCGCGAAGCCACTGCGAAGGCAGGTTTGGACCCAAAACTGATTGATGAAGTTTACTTCGGAATCGTCAGTGCTCCAGCCGAAGGCAGCAACATCGCGCGGGAATCCCTTTTTGATTCCGGACTTCCTGCGACGATTCCAAGCACGACGATCAACCGCTATTGCGCTTCTTCGATGGAAACCGCAGCTGGTATCGCTGCCAAGATCACTTCGGGACAAATTGAAATCGGAATTTCAGGCGGCGTCGAAAGCATTAGTTCGATCCGTGCACTTTTCAGCCAAAAGGCGACCGACTTTTTTCAAGACATCGCCAAAGCAAAAACCTTGGGTCAGCGCCTGGGCATGCTTTCCAAGTTCAGCCCTGCACTTTTGGCCCCACATGCTCCGGGGATCAAAGAACCCACCACCGGACTTTCGATGGGGCAGTCGGCTGACTTGATGGCACGTGAATTCAAAGTATCCCGCGAAGAACAAGACAAGTTCGCGGTCGAAAGTCACCACAAAGCTGCCGCCGCCTGGGAACGCGGGTTTTACAAAAGCCACGTCGTTGCAGTTTCAACCCCTGAAGGAAAAATCGTCGAACGCGATACCGATATTCGCGCTGACACTTCGGTTGAAAAGCTGGCGGGCCTTCGTCCTGTCTTTTACAAAGACGGAACCATCACGGCCGGAAACGCAAGCCCTTTGACTGACGGCGCGTCTGCGGTCCTTTTGATGAAAGAATCCAAGGCAAAAGAATTGGGGCTTCCGATCTTGGGCGCGATTCGAAGCTATGCGGCTGCAGCCGTCGACATCAAGAAAGAACCCCTTCTGATTGGACCCGCATACGCGATGCCGCGCGCCTTAAAGACGGCAGGAATTCAGTGGAAGGACCTGGATATTTATGAATTTCACGAAGCATTTGCAGCCCAAGTGCTTTCAACGATTCGGGCTATCGAATCCAAGACCTGGTGCAAAGAAAAGCTGGGCCTGGATCAGCCGATCGCCCAGGTCGATCCGTCGAAGCTGAACGTCAATGGCGGTAGCATCCCGCTAGGGCACCCCTTCGGCGCCACCGGCGGCCGCTTGATACTACAAACGCTTCACGAACTTCGTGCACGCAAGAAGAACCTGGGAATCATTTCGGTTTGCGCCGCCGGCGGTTTGGGCAGCGTGATGGTCCTTGAAGCTGTCTAAGTTTTAGACACCTGCAGATTTCCGGGTCGGAATCCTGGAAATCCCCGAAATATAAGGGCCTTCCATCGCTAAAGATCTGGACCTTGGATTGCAAAGTCCTTGGTATGAAGAATCGATCTTTTGCCCCTTTGGCCGTCGCGATTTCGTTGGGAACCTTCTTGGCTTCAAGCTTCGCCCACGCCTATTCGACCTACCCCCGGGAATTTGTGGGTAAGATTCTAACTTTTCAACGCGACGTCGACCTAGACGAAGAACACTTTATTTCCGCCGAAATCGGAACTGAAGGCGTTGGTTATTCGATGAGCCCTGACGGCGTCATGTGTGAATTTTCAAAAGGTTGGGCGCACCTGGCGCACCCCAAGCTGGAACGTGATTTTTTTGGCCCCGGCGCGACCTTGTTGGACGAATCTTCGCAGTACGAAATCACGAAAGTGGAACGAAACACCAGTTCATTGAAAGATTCCGAAGGTTACCCGGGTACGATTAGCGTGATTCTGCGCTTAGAAGCGCTGGACCCATTATCCCGACCCAGCCAAGTTTTTCTGTACTGCTGGAGCGCAAACTACGGAACCACCGAAGACGAACGACTTTTTATGGCGCAGTTTGATCTAGAACGAACTTTGAATCACAAGAAGAAGACCGTGAAGTTTCGTGACGGTCCACGCTTTGAAGAAAAACAAAAGCCTACTTCTTAGTCCAAGCAATCGTGGCAATCGCCCGGCGAAGGTTCTGAATTTCGACAGCTGAAGCTGCTGTTTCGACCGGATACGTGCGATTGGTCAGGATCAAAACCGCGAAGTCTTCCCCAGGCTGAATCCAAATCGAAGTACCGGTAAATCCGGTGTGCCCAAAACCGCCTTGAATCGGGCCCCGGGCCGAATCGCTGATCGGGCTAGTGATATCCCAGCCCCATCCACGGCCTTCTGCTACAGGAATTCCCGTTGCTGTGGTCGCTGACTGAAAGTGCCCCGCATCGACCCATGAAGGTTGCTGAATCCAAAATTCAGAAAACTTCATCAGATCTTCCAGGGTCGAAAAATATCCGGCGTGACCCGCAACCCCACCCAAGGCCCAAGCCATGGGGTCATGTGTTTGCCCGGCGGGAATTGCCGAAAGCGTCGGGACAACGCGCGTGTTGGGGTAGCTTTTCAAAAGCTGGGCGATTCCAGGTTGCGGAACCGTTCGAATCATTCCCATTCTTCGAAAGCCTTCTAGGCCAACCCATTCGTCAAAATCCAAGCCCATCGGCGCAAGCACGCCCTTTAGGGTTTCACGAAGTACGATCATGGAAATGTCGGCGTAGCGGTATTCCGCTGCAGGTTCAGACCGAAGAGCCAGGCCCGAAAAAAGAGCAAATGGGTCGATCCCCTTTTGGCGCGCAAAATCGATTGCCGAAATGGGGACCAGGTCACGGTAACCGGACCGATGACGAAGCAGGTGGTCATACTGAATCTTGGATTTCAATGCGCAGATCTTTGGATCGGGTGGGTCCAGTTTTGGCCAGCTGGATTCTTTTGGAAGATCCGGAAGTCGATCCGTCACCCAAAGGCAGTCATAGACCTGAGGCAAGGAAGCTTCGATTGAATCATCCGGCTTGACGTAGCCTTTTTGAAACGAAAGCAGCGCCGCCGTAGTGGTCGCAACCACTTTGCTTAAAGACGCTAGGTCATAAAGGGATTCATGCGAAGCCGCGCCAAAATGCTTTTGGTAAACCCACTTGCCACGAATTCGTATCGCAACAGATGCTGACTTTCCGGCCGTCACGGTCGCCGGTAGCGCCGGTACCAGTTTCGCGACTTCTGCGTCGACTTTCGCCGCATCCGCAGCCGTCCAGCTTCCCCAAGCCAGACTGGAAGCAAATACGGACGCTAATCCGATGAAGGATACCAACCCTTGAATCATCCCAATTCCCCTAAAAACCGATGCACGTCCTTTAACCAATCGACCCGCTGTTCCAAAGATAAAGTTTTGGGCAAAACCTGAATCTTTGCGCCAAACCAAGAAACCCCGGCTAGCCTAAGCTGTTCTACGCATTCCCGGACCCGATCCTTGGACATCAGTGACGCCGAATCCTGGGCAATTCCCTGAAAGCCTGGGCCAAAAGGCGCATGAGAATCTGCCCAGTTTCCATAGACTTCGCTGGCGGAACAGACCCCCGAAAAGACGATCCCACCCAAAAGTCCGTGTTCGCGAAGCCGCACCAGGTGGCGTCTGGGTTCATCTGCAGACCGGGCTTCAAGCGCGCTTCGCCCCCAATTGATCAAGATCCGGGCGGGGAATCCGGTTTCCTGAATCGCCTGGATTTCAGAATCCAAATCCAAGAACCCCTTGGCAAAGCCAGGAGCGAATCGATCGCAATGTTCCAGCAAAAGCGCGGGGCCCGAATCAGAAACCACGGGTGCCAAATCCAAAAGCGAACGCCGAAACGCTTGAACATCGGGGCTTCTGGGACCGCTGTGAAATTCAAAAAAGTCGACGTGGCGACAAAGTTCATAGGCTTTTTTGAAATCAGCCACCGCCTGGCGACGTCCGACTTCATCTGCGGACGCCAATCCGTAGCCGGCTTGGGTTTGAATTCGATCCATCAAAGATGGAAGGCCCGTGATCGCAATCGGGCCGCGAATCTTTGCACGATTCAGATTCACCGAATCCATCCACGAAATCGGGACTTCGATTCCCGCATCGCCCAGACCCCAATCGCTCCAACCCGAAAGTAATTCAGGTGACGAAAAAGCTGCGTATGGGGCCAAGACTTTCTTCACCGTTTCGCCCCAAATTGCCGGTAAAAAAGATACACTAACCCACCCGCCGTGGCCGTACCCAGATGCCAGACGGCGTGCCATTGAAACCAGTGACGATCGGGATCGCACCAAACCCGAGTGATATCCAGGATCCAAACCGTTTGCGCCACCGCCCAAGTCAAAAGCGCATAAGTCAGGTAGCGGTAATTGGGCTTTTGCTTTTTTCGCAAAAATCCAAATTCCAAAGTAATTCCGAAAATGCAGATCAGCGCGAATTCAAAAATTCCAAGGGTCGGAAAAATCAAAAGAAGGATCAACGCCACCCCGGTGGTCGCCCAATAAACGGGCAGAACTTGATCCGAACGTATCCAACCCAGGCGCTTCAAATTCATGGCCACAAAAAGTGCAGCGATCAGAAACATCGATCCCAGATCTCCGACCTGCCCCACCCAAGTGTAGGAAGCGTGATAGAAACCCGAAAGAAGTCCAATCAGCATCAGAATGGGCCCAACGGATCGAAGGAAATCCCCAGGCGCCGAATTTTTTTTCGAATCGCGATAAACCCAAATGCCCCAAATCACAAAAGCCAAGTTTGAAACGGTGTTCGCGGGCGCTGTGATCCAACTACAAAGACTGGCTTCGCAAAAAGCCAAGGTGGGCCTTGCCCAATCGGACCAGGGACACCCTGCGGGTAACGGATGAAGTGCGGCTGAAATCATACCTAGGTCTTAGATCATTGAATCGTGAACTGGGTCAGAAATTTCAGGGTGACCCCGGCTTAAGTCGACCTCAATCCGAATCAGATCAATTTTAGCCCCTGACCATCTAAAAAAGCACACCTATCTATATGATATTACTGGGTTAAAATAATTGATGCAATGCATCAAATCTCGGGTTGACCGGTTCATGAAAAAATTATAGGTTCCAAGGCGTCAAAGCGTGTAAAAAACGCAGGACTCAACCCAAGGAAGTATGAAAAATAATCCTGATCTTTCAAAACTCGAGATTCAACTGCGATTGCTCAACGAGCTTTCGACGAATCTTCAAGGCTTGATTCAAAGCGATCGATTTTTTCATGACGTGGTCGAACTGATCCAAAATCAATTCGATTACTACGCGCTTCAAATTTGGTCGGTCAAAAAAGAAGACGATCGCGACGTCGCGACTCTTCGTTCGCAGTCAGGCGCGTATTCGCGCCACTTCGAAGTCGGCACCCGCCTGGAACACCACGAAGGAATCATCGGCGCGGTTCTGAATTCCCATAAAAGTTACCTAGCCAATGACGTCAGCCAAGACCCTCATTATACAAATCTTTCATTGCCGGTTTCGTCGCGTTCCCAGCTGACCGTACCGATCACCAAGGATCAAGTCGTTCTGGGAATTCTAAGCGTCGAATCCGAAATCGCAAACGCGTTTGACGAAGATGACGTGATCACTTTGGAAGCTGTCGCCGGACAAGTCGCCGTCGCGATTGAAAATCGCCGGCTTTACAAAGAAGTGAAGCTTTTCAACAAGACCCTTCAAGACACGGTTGAAGAAAAAACCCGCGAACTTCGCGTGGCGCATGAACGCATTTTGGATCAGCAAAAGCTTCTTCAACGTGAAAACAAAGCCCTAAAAACCCTGGTGAATCAGGACGGAAAAGGGATGGATATCATCGGCCAAAGCCCTTCGATCATGGCCGTCATCCAGATGGTGGACAAGATCGCGCCAACCGTTGCCACAGTCTTGATTCAAGGCGAAAGCGGCACCGGCAAGGAACTGATCGCTCGCCGCTTGCATTACAAGTCGGACCGTTCGCAAAAGCCTTACGTCACCGTGAACTGCGGCGCCCTTCAGGAATCTTTGTTAGAGAGCGAACTTTTTGGACACGAAAAGGGTGCCTTCACCGGAGCCATCAGCCAGAAGATGGGGCTTTGTGAAACCGCAGACGGCGGAACACTTTTCATGGATGAAATCGGCGAAATGTCGCTGGGAATCCAAGCCAAGCTTCTTCGCTTTCTACAAGAAGGCGAATTCTACCGCATTGGTGGCAAGCGCCCGATCAAGGTCAATGTTCGCGTGGTCAGCGCCACGAACCGCGACCTGGAAATCGAAGTCAAAGGCGGACGTTTCCGTGAAGATCTATTCTATCGTTTGAACACGATCACGCTTCGAATGCCGCCGCTTCGGAAGCGAAAAGAAGACATTCCAGTCTTGGTCGATTACTTCCTGAAGAATTCACGCTTTGGCGGATCCGCGCACCACATTCGTCGCATCGATCCGCGCGTGATGGACGCCTTTCAGAACTATTCCTGGCCCGGAAACATCCGCGAACTTCAGAACACGATCGAACGCCTTAAGATTCTGGCCGAAAACAACGAAATCAAACTGGAAGACATCCCTTTCAATATCCGCGTTCCAAAAGCCCGTACTGAAGCCGGTCTAGAAACTTTGATCGACATGCCTTTGGACGAAGTCGAAAAAGGCCATATTTTACGCACCCTTGCCTATCATCAAGGCAATAAGACCAAAACCGCCCACAGCCTGGGAATCACGATCAAGACTCTTTACAACAAGCTGCACCGCTACGGCGTGATCGAGTCCCCTGCCCCGCAAGCACAAATCTAAGTTTCTATTGCAATCGGACTGATCATCAGCCACAGATGGGAACCACCTATGTCAACTAAAGCCAAAAAAGTCGCCGCCAAAGGCGCAGCCAAAGCCCCTGCCAAGCCCGCAAAACCTGAAGCCAAGGGGAAGGCCGCAGCAGCGCCTGCAAAAGCAGCTAAGGCCGCCAAAGGCAAAGCCGAAGACGATGAAGAAATCGCAGCCGCCGCGCCCGCCGGCGATGGCGTTGACGCTGAAGAACTTGAAGAAGCCGCCGAAGAAGCGAAATCCCGCAGCGGCGGCGGAAACGAAGCCGCATTGGCAGCCGCAAGTGGCGCTTCTGAAATGTCTCAGTCCTTCAAAAACTTTCGCCACCATCCTGACATGGAAAACTTTTACCGCTTCATCTTCGACAACGATCTTCGCCACGAAGCTTTGGCGATCATCGATGTGATCATGGCCGAAAAGCTGGCTAAAAAAGCAGCCAAAGCGCCTGCCGGTAAGGGCAAGCACTAAAACCTAGGCGCAACACGTGCTGGGTCTGCTGAAGCGCCTAAACCAAAGCTTTTTGGAAGTTCGAAGCGAAGACGCATTCATTTTGCGGACGCTTTCGCGCGTGGATTCTTCGCGCCAGGCGCAAATTCTTGAAGTGGGCTGTGGGCTAGGTCGCCTGCTGCGTAAAGTTCTTGCGCAGGGGCACCGGGTACGTGGCGTGGATGCCAACCGATCCTTGATTCAAGCACACCAGGCAAAGGGGCTGCCCTGCCTTCAATTGGATGACCTGGACACAGAAAAGGGTGTTCCCGAAAATTCGCTGGATGTGCTTGTGATTGCGCACGTGATCGAGCACTTGGCGCCAAATGACCTTTTGGGATTTCTGGAAAATTATCTGAAACGCCTAAAGCCCGGCGGGATCTTGATCGTTGCGACACCGCTTTTGACCGCGAACTTTTTTGACGACTTTGACCATGTCAAACCTTACCAACCAGAAAGCTTGAATCTGATTTTTCAAAATACGACTGAAAATCAGTTTCAATTTTCGTTTCCGGTATCCATGCAGCTTGAAGACCTTTGGTTTCGCCGCATCCCGTACCGCCTGAAGTTCTACCGATCGAACTTTTTGCCCCAGTCATTTCGCTGGCTATTTCCGGTGAATTTCGCGCTTGGGTTTTTCTATGCTTTAAGCGGCGGGTTCATTGGGCAAAAAGACGCCTGGACTGGGGTCTACAGAAAGCAACACCCTGCCACCCAGGGCAAGCACTAGAAGTCGATCGAAACTGCGCCCGAGCATTGAATGTCGTACTCTTGTCCCGTTTGGGTCTGGAAATGGCCGCGGGCTAAGTCCAAGACCGCTCCATCCGTCGTGGAAATCACAGGGTCAGAATTGATGTATTCGATTGAAGCCGCATGGTGATAGGTCACCATGCCGGATCGAATATAGAGCTCGGCCCGGAACGTCGAATTCTGTTTTGCGCAGACTTCATCGACCTCGGAACTTCCAAACACCTTGCACTCCAGGTCGGTCCAAACAGAACCGCAGGCTAGGGCTTGATCAGAAAAAAGGGCTGCAAATGCCGATAAAACAAGGATGAATTTGTGCATGCTCCGACACAAAGCAAAGTCGGTGCCACACCTGAACAAGATAAAATCGATCCCTTGGTGCCAAATAAGCCCTTCGGTCCCATTTCGACCCAGGCCACGCCATTAGCGCGTCTTCAATGATTCAAACTGTGCACGAAGGACTTCGTTGGACCTTTTGAACGCTTCCGACAAAACTTTTCCGCTGACTTTAGCAGCGGGTGTCGCACCGACAGCCGGCATTGTGCAGTCTGTAGTTCCGTGTGCGGCAGTGAAGGTCTTTTCGTTTTCTTCAGCATTTTCAAGGGCCGCTTTTGCCGCAGGAAGTTCTTCCTGGCCGCGCATATCGTTCATGACGTCAGAAGCGTATTCCTGCGCGTCTTCGACAACTTTCTTCATCTGAACAAAGTCATTTGAACAAACGGAATCCACAGCGGCGGTCAAAACATAGGTGTCGGGTTTCGGGGTTGTGGTCTTAGGGGTCGGCTGCTTTGCCGATGCAATGACGGCTCGATATCCGGCCACCTTCTGAGACACGTCGACTGTGATTTCTTCGTTCTTACTGCTTCCCGACGAAAAAACGGCGGCCTGGCAGCGCATTCCTGGGTACTTTTGTTCAAAGCGATCGACCATCTTTTCAAGGTCCGCTAGGTCTTGTTCGGTTTGAACCGAACGCGCCGTGCTGCCGAGTCGGTTATGATCGGTAACAAACTCGGAACTGCAATTTTCGTTGCCGGATGGCTGACCGCACGCTGAAAGAATGGACAAAGCCACCACCGAAAGACCTGAAATCGCCTTTTTCATGCCCCTTCTTTATCTTTTCTGACTGTTTTGGTCAACTATTAATACTCCTTCGCAAATCCTGAGAAACATGCGTTAGGCGCAGACCGTCAATTCCCCAGGGATATCCTAGGGATAGCTGAGAATATCTAGGGTCAAGAGCGGTAAATTCCGTTGAAACCAAGCTTGGGGTTAGGCCAAAGTATCCCAATGGCAAATTCATCAAACAAATACGGACGAGTCTTCAACTTCAGCGCTGGCCCAGCAAACCTTCCCGAAACGGTCTTGGAACAAGTCCGCGACGAGATGATGAACTACAGGAATTCAGGAATGTCGGTGATGGAGATGTCCCACCGTTCGAAAGAATTCGATGAAATCCTGGCCAACGCGACATCAGTTGCGAAGGAACTTTTGGGCGTCGGCGACGACTATGAAGTTCTTTTCCTTCAAGGCGGCGCTTCGCTTCAGTTCGCCATGGTCCCGCTGAATCTGTACATCAAGGGCCAACCCATCGACATGATCCACACCGGCAGCTGGTCGGATGCTGCGATCAAGGACCTGAAAAAAGGTTTCGAAATGCGGATGGTTTATTCAGGAGAATCCAACAAGTTCACCCAGATCCCGAAAATCGAAACCAGTCAGTTCAACCCACAGGCTTCTTACGTCTATCTTTGTTCGAACAACACGATCGAAGGCACCCAGTTCAAGCAATTCCCGGACACCGGAAAAGTGCCATTGGTCGCCGACATGTCTTCTGATTTCTTGTCACGTCCGATTGACACCAAAAAGTTCGGTCTGATTTTCGCGGGCGCTCAGAAAAACCTGGGCCCATCCGGCGTCTGCATGGTCGTGATCCGCAAGGATCTGGCCGAACGCGGCGATGAAAAGCTTCCGATCATGTTGAACTACCGCACCCACATCAAAGGCGGGTCACGCCACAATACCCCGCCTGCGTTTGGCATTTACGTCGCAGGCTTGGTCATGAATTGGATCAAAGCGCAGGGTGGTTTGGCAAAAATGGCCGATCACAATGCGAAAAAAGCGGCAGTTCTTTACCAGGCCATTGATCAATCCAATGGCTTCTTCAGCTGCCCCGTGGACAAAGCAGTCCGTTCGGACATGAACGTGGTTTTCCGCGTGAAGCCGGAATCCAAAGACAGCGAAGCACTTGAAACTGCCCTGATTGGCGAAGCCAAAAAAGCCGGCCTGATCGAAATCAAAGGACACCGATCCGTCGGTGGACTACGTGCATCGATTTACAATGCCCATCCAATGGCAGGCGTTGAAGCATTGGCCAATTTGATGAGCGATTTTCACAAGAAAAACTCGTAAGAATGGAAGGGATCGGGCGAGCCGCCGGATCGGACGAGCAGAACGCGCGTCCCGACCCGAAAAAGATCGCCCCGAATTAAATGAAGAAGACTTATCTTTTAACACCGGGGCCGACCCCTGTCCCTGAAACCATTTCTTCGATTTTTGCGCGCCCGCTGATTCATCACCGGACCCCGGGTTTCCAAAAGCTTTTCGAAGAAGTACGCGCGGGCCTGAAATACGTTTTTCAAACGAAGCAAGAAGTTCTGACCCTTCTTTGCAGCGGGACTGGCGGAATGGACGCGGCCGTTTCAAATCTTTTTTCACCTGGCGACGAAATCATTTCCATCAACGGCGGAAAGTTCGGTGCACGCTGGGCCAAGATCGCTTCGGCCTACGGAATCATTTGCCATGAAATCAAAGTCGCACCGGGCGCATCGGTTGAAGCTTCCGAAGTCAGTGACTTTGTAGCCAAGCACCCTTCCGCCAAGGCCATTTGCTTTCAGGCTTCAGAAACTTCGACGGGTTCCTGCATGCCCACAGAAGAAATCGTCGAAGTCGCCCGCCGCGCGAATTTGCTTTCCGTTTGCGACGCCATCACGGCTTGCGGCGTTTTCGATCTGCCCATGGATGAATGGGGCATCGATGTCATGATCACGGGATCGCAAAAGGCCATGATGATCCCTCCGGGGCTGGCCTTCATCGCACTTTCAGATCGCGCATGGAAAGCCAATGAAACCGCTAAAGCCCCGCGCTTTTATTTTGACCTGGCCCGTGAAAAAAAATCCCAGCTGAAGAATCAAACCGCCTGGACCCCTGGAACATCACTGATTCAGGGACTTCATGAAGCCCTGAAAATGATCCAGGAAGAAGGCCTTCAAAACGTTTTCAAACGCCATGAAAGATTGGCGCAAGCCACCCGCGCCGCGGTTCAAGCGCTGGGCCTGGAAATTTTGGCCACCAAGCGCCCGTCTTCGGCCGTCACTTCGGTAAAAGTCCCGTCGCAGATCGCGGACGGAAAGCTGATTCCTCGCACGATGCGCGATAGCTACGGCGTGACGATTGCAGGCGGCCAAGACGAATTGGAAGGAAAGATCTTCCGGCTTTCGCATTTCGGATACTGCGGGATCTTCGACATCACGACCGGGATTTCTTGTTTGGAAATGACCCTGCATGACTTGGGTTATCCGGTTCAATTTGGAAAAGGCGTGGGCGCCGCTTTGGCGTCTTATAAGAAAACTTCTTAAAAAATGGGCCGCTGGCCCGGAGGAACTATGGCAAAAACGAAAATCTTGATCACCGACGGAATGGCAAAAGATGGTGTCGACATCTTGAAGGCGAATCCAAATTTTGAAATCGACCTTCGCAAAGCGACTCCGGCAGATGAACTGGCTGGAATCATTGGCGGTTACGACTGCATCATCATTCGAAGCGCCACGACCCTGACCAAGGATCTGGTGGAAAAAGCTTCGTCCATGAAGCTGATCGTCCGCGCGGGCGCCGGTGTGGATAACATCGACGTCCCCACCGCAACGGCTAAGAAAATTCCGGTCATGAACACAGCTACGGCAAATTCATTGGCCGCTGCCGAACAGACCATTGCTTTGATGTATTCGATGCTGCGAATGATTCCACAAGCGGCGCAGACGATGCGCGAAGGCAAGTGGGACCGCGACAGCTTCAAGGGTTACGAAGCAACGGGCAAGACCCTGGGCGTGATTGGTCTAGGAAACATCGGCCGAATCGTCGCTGAAAAGGCGATTGGCGTTGGAATGAAAGTCGTCGGTTACGATCCGATGGTCAAGTCGATGGCCCAGGTTCAAGGCAAGCTTTCGAAGATGGACGAATCCTTCAAGCTGGTCACAACCGTCGACGAAGTCATCGCAGAAGCCAACATCGTCACTTTGCACGTTCCTAAGACCAAAGATACTGCCAATCTGATCAACGCCGACCGCCTGGCCAAGATGAAGGACAAAAGCTTTGTCATCAATTGTTCCCGCGGCGGAATCGTAGACGAAAAGGCCGTTATCGCTGCGATTGATTCAGGCAAGCTAGCGGGTGCTGCATTTGACGTTTTTGAAAAGGAACCTCCGGTTTTCCCAAATCCCCTTTTCAATCACCCAAAAATCGTCTGCGCTCCGCACCTGGGGGCTTCGACTTTCGAAGCTCAAGATCGCGTCGCATTGACGGCTGCAAACCAAATCGTCGGCTTTTTCGGAAAAGGCGACCGCACGGGTGTGATTAATTGAAGTACCGAAACGTCGTGGTCGTCGGCGCTCAGTGGGGCGACGAAGGCAAAGGAAAGGTTGTGGACCTGTATTCGCACAAAGCGGATTACATCGTCCGATACCAAGGTGGGAACAATGCCGGACACACTTTGGTAGTCCAAGGTAAGAAAACCGTTCTGCACCTGATCCCAAGCGGCGTGCTTCATCCTGGAAAGGTCTGTTTGATTGGGAACGGCGTGGTGTTCGACCCCGCCGTTTTCTTTGAAGAAGTCGATTCGCTGATCGAAGCCGGGGCTCTTTCAAAGGAAAATCCCCACGACGCCATTCGCGTCAGCGAACGCGCACACGTGATTCTTCCCTACCATCGCCTGGTTGACCGCCTTCGCGAAGAACACGCATCCAAAGATGGAAAGAAGATCGGGACGACGGTTCGCGGAATCGGTCCTGCTTATGAAGACAAAGTAGCAAGACGCGGGATTCAAGTCGGTGACCTGCTTCGACCTGAACTTTTGAAGCGAAAGATCGCAGTTGCGATCGAAGAAAAAGCGGTCCTGCTTTCGCATCACTTTAAGTCGTCAGAAAAACTGGATGCCGACCAAATTTTTGCGGAATGCCTGAAACTAGGTCAACGTCTAAAGCCCTTTGTTTCGGATGTTCGTAATGTTTTGGCGAACGCGCTGAAAATGAATCGCCCGATTCTTTTTGAAGGCGCGCAAGGAACACTTTTGGACATCGACCACGGCACTTATCCTTACGTCACTTCATCCAATACCATTGCGGGCGGATCACTGACCGGAACTGGAATCGGACCTCACTGCATCACGGAAGTCATCGGAATCACAAAAGCCTATACAACGCGTGTGGGTTCGGGGCCCTTCCCCACTGAAATCGAAGAAACCGAACCAGAAACCGCTCAGAAAATCCGAAAGATCGGCGCCGAATTTGGTGCGACCACGGGCCGCATGCGCCGCGTGGGCTGGTTGGACCTAGTCGCATTGAAGTACGCCGTTGAAGTCAACGGAATCACGGGTCTGGCTTTGATGAAGGCCGACGTTCTGCAAAATTTCGATCACGTAAAGGTTTGCACGGCCTATCGCTTGGGCGGAAACACGATTTACGACTGGCCGGCTGCTGCTGAAGACCTGGAAAAAATTGAACCCGCGTATGAAGTACTACCGGGTTGGAACAGCTACGACGCCAAGGCCTGCAAATCGGTTGAAGACCTTCCCGAAGAACTACGAAGCTATTTGAAAATGATCGAAAATTTCTTGGGCGTGCCGGTCGTTCTTTTAAGTACGGGTCCAGGGCGCGAAGAAACCTTCGTCATTCAGGATCCGTTTCGAGCTCGCTAAGTCTAGGCTAGAATTTCACGAACTTTTTTCAGAAGCGACTGAGTATCAAAAGGCTTCTGGATGAAGGCGACGTTTTCCTTCACTTCTCCTACGATCTCGTCGGGGGCTGCGTTTGGATAGCCGGACATGAATAGGACTTTCAGTTCGGGCGTCTTTTGTCGTGCCAACCTGACCAATTCAACGCCGCTCATTTCAGGCATCAGAATATCCGTGATCATCATATGAATCTCGGAATCTCGTTCCTTTAGAATTTCCAGGGCTTCTTTTGCGTTGTGTGCAAAGTGCACTTGATGACCGGCCTTCTTAAGAACCGCGACCACCAAGTTCCGCAATTCTTCTTCGTCTTCGACGACCAAGATAGTTTCCGTACCCGAAAAACTTGGCCCGTCCTGGCTGACGGGCTCAGGGAATGCCGAAGTTTCTTCTGCGACGGGTAAGAAGACTTTGAAAACAGACCCTCTATCTGGCTCGCTATAAACCCAAATCGTTCCGTTGCTTTGTTTGATGATCCCGTAAACGGTCGATAAACCCAGCCCAGTGCCCTTTCCAACTTCTTTGGTGGTGAAAAAAGGCTCGAAAAGTCGCCCCTGAACTTCCTGACTCATTCCGCAACCGGTGTCAGTCACGCTCAGCATGACGTGCCGTCCAGGCTTTGACTTCAGGTGCTTGGTCACAAAACTTTGGTCTAGGTCCACATTAGCCGTTTCGATCGTGATGATTCCGTACTTCGGTTCGATTGTAGCGCCGTTGCCTTGGATTGCATCGTGTGCGTTGAGCACCAGATTCAGAATGACCTGCTCCATCTGGCCGGGATCAACCCGAACGCTAGAAAGTCCCGTGGCCAGTAACGGCCGAATCTGAATATTTTCCGGAACCATCCGTCGAAGCATTTTCAAAAGCTGCCCAACGATATCGTTCATGTCGACGACCTTGGGCTGGTAGACCTGTTTGCGACTAAAGATCAAAAGCTGGCGGGTCAAGCCCGCGCCCCTTTGCGCCGCCTGGCGGACGTTTCGGATCGTTTCGATCACACTGGAATGGGCCTGAGGATTGTCGATGATGATGTCGCAATAAAGCTGAATCGCACCCAGGATGTTGTTGAAGTCGTGAGCGACCCCGCCAGCCAGCGTTCCCACGGCGTCCATTTTCTGAAGCTGGCGAACTTGGGCTTCGGTTTCTTGAAGCTCTTTCATCCTCTGGGTGACGATTTCTTCAAGCTCTTCTTTTGACTGGATCAATGCCTTTTCAGAACGAACCTGTTCAGTGATATCCCGAAGAACCGAAACTCCGCCCACTAACGTGCCATCGCTTAGCACCAACGGATTGGCGGTGCTTTGCACGAAGATTCCGTCATCACTTCCGTCGGCCTTTCGGATCAGCATGACGTCATCCCGGGTGGCAATCCCCCGCGCCGCTTTTGCCAACGGAGTTTCACCCCTTGGGTAAGGGGTGACCTGATCCTGGCGAAAGACCTGATACTTCTCCCACCACTTAGACAAGTCTTCGGCACCTAGGCCTGCACCGACAAGCTTTTCAGCGGCAGAATTAAAATGGGTCACTTTCATGTTTGGATCCGCAACAACAACCGCATCCGAAATATTCTCAAGAATCAGTTTCAAGATCTTTGACTTTCGCTGGGCGTCCTCGTCAGCCTTTTCCAAATAAAAGGCCGACACGGTCGCAAAAACAGCCAAGACGATGATCACGCAAAGTACAAAGGTCCCGGTCCCCAGAATTGAAGTAAAGTATCCATGTCTCTCGCCCTGGACTCGTAACCATCCCAAAGTCATTGGAACAAGTACGACCGCCGGAAAGGCCATCCTGGCCAACTTTCCGCCCAATCGGCTGGAAGTGAGCAACTGAACTATCGGGCCCCGTTCTCGGGTCAGAAACAATCCTATCCCCAGTAAGACAAAGCAAAACCCCGTGTGGACGGCCATCGGGATATGGGTACCTACCGTGGAAAGCACCGACTGCGAATAAAAGTGGCCGATCAACGTAAAGAAACCCGTTAGAAAAACAGCCAGACCCAGTAATTCGGTGATCGAAATTTTCTTGGGCCAAGATATCCGGCTTAAAAGTGCACCCACGCCAAAAATGGTAAAGGCAAAGGCCGTATTCGGTGCCATCCGACTTTGGTCCAAACTGGAACGAAACAGCGAGCGATCCAACTGCAGATCATTGCCCCAAATTCCCCACCAGCGAACCAGGCCCAGCAAAACGACCAAAGCCGGAAGTCCCAAGCGTACTGCAACCGTTTCTTTTGAGTCTGAATAGCGCAAATAGGCTGCGCAAACCAAGAAAGCCACCGCCGTCAGTGGGTTCATTTCTGTCCATCTTTCACCCAACCAAGCCTTTGTCGGAAGCTCGGCACTCCAAGAAATCAGCACCCCCAGTGCGACCGTCCCGACCACCCATGCAATCCGATTTCTTAGAACCGGGCCGTTCAAACCTTTTGCCTCAGTTTGGTAAAACTGGATGGGGGTTGAAAATCAAAGATGCGCATCAGCGCTTCAAAAAAGACGTGATCCAAACGGTCCGATGAAAGTGCAATCATCTGCTTGATCGCCGTTTCCGGATCGACCGTGACGACGTGAGGGTTTCGGATCGCGCGGGAACAGAATTCATTGGCGACCGTCACCAATCGTGTCATCGGATGAATGGCCGACTTTGAAAGCTTGGATGGAAACCCGTGCGACAAACAGTCTTCGTGATGTTCCTTGGCGATCTGAAGAACGTCGTTGGGAATGGATTTGATTCGACCCAAAAGTTCCATGCTTCGAAGCGAATGACTTTCGTAAAGCTTGACTTCATTAGCTGACCAGTTCTTCTTGGGTCGCATCAGCATCGCTTGATCGATTTCGCGATGGCCAACGTCATGCAGTAGCGCTCCCAAGGCAACTTTGAATTTATTCGTCGGAAGTTTCCATTCGACTTTCTGGGCGATCATCACACTGAAAAGCGCTACGCCTACACTGTGTGCAAAAAGATAGTCGGTGTGTGTGTTCAAAGACTGCAACAATCGATAAACATCCGGGTCTTCGCTGGCGATCGCAACCACGGTTTCGACAAATGCGACTGAAGAATCCATCAGATCAGAATCGATCCCGTCGCGGTTGATTTGATTTGCGATAATTTCATTGGTTTTGCGAAGAAGTTCTTTGCGCGCTTCCGCAGTTTCCACCGTGGCTTTCACTTGCGCATCGCTAAGCTTCAAATCAAACCCGACGTAAGTAAGGAAGTCCCGATCTTCCATGTACAGGTAGCGAACGCCGCGTTCTTTGTAGGCCTTGATGCGGTCGACTGAAAGATCTTCGCCTCGTGCTGCAACTTTAATGTACTTGGTATCCGCTAAACGAATATAAATGCCGAATTGAATCTGACGGCCCGAACGAAAGTCGTCGATCGCCAGGCGACAGAAAGTATTTTTTTCTTCAACCTTCCCCTTTGCTTGGGGTTTTAGGCAGCGGTTGATCGCACGAATCAAGTCTTCGCGATGAAACGGTTTTGGAAGAAATTCCTCCGCGCCGAGTTCATGGGCATCAAAGGTTTCCAAAATTTCGGAAAAACCTGTGATCAAAATCACCGGCGTATTATAGGCCGAACGAACGTGCTGAGTCAGGGCGATCCCGTCCATTTCGGGCATCCGAATGTCGGAAATCACAAGATCGAAGGTGTTCTTCTCAAGGACTTCAAGCGCCTTTTTCCCATTCGCGGCGGTTAATACTTCATGGCCAAGACCCTGAAGACTTCCCTGAAGCGCGGGCCGAAATGCGTCGTCATCGTCCACGACTAAAATCCGACTCATATCAGTCCTACGATTTTAGCTTTGACGCTGACTAAAGACGCCCCTAAGAATTCTTAAACTTCGCCTTTAGGCGGCTTTTCGCGTCTTTTTTGACGCCGGTTTTTTGGCTTTTGTTTTTAACTTCGCCGCAACTTTTTTCACAACTTTCACGGCAACCTTTGTGGCGACCTTCTTCACCTTTGCGACAACCCGGGTTTCGACCGATGCCCAGTCTTTCGGGAACGGATAACGATCGCGGTATCCCCATCCTGCAAAAGTGTGACCGCCCTGATGCGCCAATTCCTTCCAAGCTTCGATGGCTTGAATCGCTTGTTTGGCGATCGAAATCGAATCCAACGCCCATGCCGATTCTCCGCGCCAACGAACGTCGGCCTGCGTGTTTGTACGGCGTGAATCAAAGCGTTCAGCCGCACAAAACACAAATCGTGAATCCGAAACCAGAAGCTTCAGCTGAACTAGGTCCAAAAGCTTCTTTCCTTTTTTCGCAAAACCCCGGGAAAAACGGATTTTTCCAGACAAGGCCAGCTGTCGCAAAGTCGGGGCGCGCCAAAAATGATCCACGTGCGCTTGATGGGCGTCCAAAACGCCCTGAACGGCGATTCCGTTTTTTGCAGCGTCTTCCAATGCGTCGACCAACTCAGGATTCTCCAGGCACGGCAGCGCAAAGAAAATCGATTCTTCAGCTTCGATGGCCGTTTCGATCAATCGTTTTTCAATCACATCTTGATCGCTTGGAAGAAAGTATACAGACGCCATCTGGTCGGGCCCGACAGGCATTCCTTCGGTGGAAGATACCAACCCCGGCAAGAAAGGGGTCTTCGTGATTTCGCGATTGATGGTTTCAACGTCATCCCAGTAAGTTTGAAATCCACGTTGAAATGCCCAAGCGACTTCTGAACTTTCAGACGAAATCGATGCGCTTTCTTGTAGGTAAAGACCTTCCAACGAAAGAGGATGGCTGACCCAAATCACTTTTGCGCGATCGATCACGCAGAATGCGGGGTGCAACTTCGCTTCTGCGGCCTTGATGATTCGCCATTCTTCATTTTCGGTCAAAGCGTGGTCGCGAAAAAGCGATCGAAGCTTTTGAATGGCCTCCGCCGCCTCTTTTTCGGCCAATTCGTCTAGGCTGACCACCCAACGAATTCGAACACCCTGTTCGCGTAAGGTGGAAACCTTTGCGATCAAAAATTCGACCCCTTTCGATTCCGTGCACAGCTCCAAAGTCTGTCGCGCCGCACCCAGCCCTTCGACGAAAAGCGGAAGCGGGTCCTGACGAAACTGAGCTAAGTATGGAGAATGAAAGCGAAAAGAGAGAGCCATCGAATGAACCTCCTTCAAGGTGTTTTGGCTGACCTTTTAGTATCGGAGGAATGCCCAATGGACCTAAGTCCTGAACGCAAATCCTGCTTAGGGAATTGGGTTTTTTATTTTGCACTCGCCGCAGTGCTCTGCTAATCACGTCAAATCCCTTCAGCGGAATAAGAGTGTGAGCCCATAGCTCAGTCGGTAGAGCATCTCACTTTTAATGAGAGGGTCGATGGTTCGAGTCCATCTGGGCTCACCACTTTTAAGACTTCGAACCACCATGCAAAAATCCTACGGCCTGCACGGTAAGAACGCCCCTCTGCTGATCGAGTACTTCGAAAAAGTTTTCCTTCTTCAAGATCCCAAAAGAAATAGCCTGCAAGAAATTCGAAACCGTTCTGACGGTTTAGGTCTTCGCCCCATTCACGTGGCCGAAAGTGACGGGCTTCACCTTGAAATTCTGACCCGCTCGATGGGCGCCAAAAAGATCGTCGAAATCGGCACACTGGCAGGATATTCAGGCGCTTGCCTGCTTCGTGGCGCAGGACCCGACGCAAAACTTTGGACCTTTGAATACCATCCGCATCATGCCGACGCAGCTTGGGAAACCTTTCGGAAGCAAGGGGTCGACCGGCAGGTGACGCTGAAGGTTGGCGCCGCACTGGAAAATCTTCCTTCGATTCAATCCGAAGGACCCTTTGACTTGGTTTTTATCGATGCTGACAAAGTGAACTACCCCAAGTACTTTGACTGGGCAGTCCAAAACCTTCGTGTGGGCGGGTCGATCCTGGCGGACAATACTTTTGCCTGGGGAATGATTGCTGATACGAAATTTGAATCGCAAGAAGACGAAGAAGCTGTACAGGCTCTTCGCGAATACAACGAAAAGGCGGCGAACGATCCTCGCGTCCGTTCGACCTTGCTACCGACCGGAGAAGGCCTGACCCTTTCAGTGAAACTATGCAACTAGGTAACATCACCACTCAGGATCTGTTCACGGTAGGTTTCTTGGTTTTCCTGGAAGGAATTCTTTCCATCGACAACGCACTGGTCTTGGCGATGCTGGCGAAGGACCTTCCGAAAGATTTACAAAAAAAGGCCCTGACTTACGGCCTGGGTGGCGCCATTGTTTTTCGCCTTCTTTCGCTCAGTGTTGTGACGCAGCTTTTGGCGTGGAACTGGGTCAAGTTTGTGGGCGGGGGTTATCTTCTTTTCATCAGCCTAAAGCACTTTTTCTTTGGCGAAGGGGATGACGATTCACCTAAGAAAAAACGAAACACTGCTAAGATGCAATTTTGGAAAGTGGTCTTGCTGGTTGAATTGACCGACATTGCTTTCGCAGTCGATTCGATTTTGGCTGCGGTTGCTTTGTCGAATAAGTTCTGGGTCGTCTTTACGGGCGGAATCATGGGAGTGATCTTGATGCGATACGCAGCATCCGTTTTCATTCGACTGCTGGAACGTTTCCCAGCTTTCGAAACCGCTGCCTACATCTTGGTCTTCATCATCGGTGTAAAGGTTTCCCTAGAAGGGACGCTTCATTACTATCCAGTTGAAGCGATCAACTTCCATTCGCCTTCTAGCGCCGCCTTCTGGATTTTCTGGGCGATGATGGCCGCCGGGGTCGCATACGGCTTCATGCCGAAGAAGCGTCGGTGAAGAACTTCAGAATTTCTTTTTCGCGAGACTGGGCATCTTCACGCCCCAGGCGAATCAACGTCTTCGTATAGCTAGGCATGAAAGCCAGATAACTGATCAAGTCCCAACCTTCCCGTTCCGAAACCCCTAGGCCGCGAAGCATGTAGCGAAAGAATCGGGGCAATTCCTGAAACTGTTCAGACGCCAATGTTCCTAGGTCCTTGGATGGACGCATGGCCAGAATTGGGATCTTGCGAAGCTGGCGAGGGTGCTTTGCCCGTATTTCTTCTGGCATCAGATCCAAAGTCTGATTGATGCGTTCCAGGCGTTCGATATCGGAATCCAGTGAATCAGCAAAAATCGAATTCAGGACCACTTCGCCCACATGGGCAATGGAAATATGTTCCATCGAAAGATCGCGATTGATTCTTTCAGTCGTGTCTTCTGAACGAAAGTGACGAATACCCACTGCAAAGACGCGATCCGCGCCCATGTGGATCACCGGCGAACAGGGGGTCGAAAGCCGAAGCCCGCCATCCCCGTAAAAAGTTTGCCCTAAACGAACCGGTGGAAAGAAACCAGGAATTGCTGAAGACGCTAGGATGTGGTCCACGGTCAACTTTTGCCGAATACCCAGCCGCGCGCTTCTGGCCCAGGGTTGAATCTTGGGTGAACCGTCGTAAAAAGTGATCGCAGTACCCGTTCGATAATTGGTCGCGGAAAGTGCGACCCCCTGAATTCTTCCGGCTTCGATGCGCTGGTACAGTCGAGGAAAATCAGTAAAGCGATGCAGGAAATCCCGAAGCGGTGTGGTGTCCAAAAGGTGGGTTGAGCGCGTGGATCCGATCAATCCCCCAAAGGTCAGATCTCGAAGCCATCGCGATCCAATTCGACTGACGGTCTTCATGTCAGTGCGAAAGACCTGATTCACCGTGATGTTTTCCCAAAGGCCAACTAACCGACATGCCGCTGTTTCGAATGATTCGTCGGTCCCTGCTAAAAACATCGAATTGATCGCGCCTGCGGAAACTCCCGACAAAGCCTGAAAGGGCGCCTGCCCGCAATCAAAACGGTTCGCCTGAAAAATATCAGAAACTCCCTGAATCACGCCTGCCTGGTAAGCGGCGCGTGCGCCACCTCCAGTCAGCACCAAACCCATCACGGCGATTTTGTCCTGTCGAAAAGTTCCTGAATCTTGCCCTTCAGCTGTCCGGCGTTAAAGGGCTTGACGATATACGCGGTCGCCCCGGCAGATTCCGCCTCGCTGAACTGTTCTTGATCCCGTTCACCGGTGATCATCAAAAATGGGATGTCTTGAGATTCAGAATAGTTTCTGACCATTCGAAGAAGTTCGACACCGGACATCGAAGGCATCACCCAATCGGAAACGATCAAACCGAAACCACCGGTTCCACTTTCAGCAGCATCCTGAACTTGGCGCCAAGCTGCGTCGCCGTCCTCTGCTTCAGTCAAGTCTTTGAATCCGATCTGTTCCAACATGTCACGCACGATGGTTCTCATCGCCGGCATATCATCAACAATCAGTACCTTGATGTTTGTCTCCATGGGACCTTACACTTAAGTCTACAATGAAAAATCGCCTGTGGCTTGTGCAGATTCCGATCGTTTTCGCGTTCACGCTGGGATTCATTCTTTTTGAAATGCGAAGCCGCGGGGAACTGAAAAACTCGGCGATCGTGAATCGGATCTATTCGGCCACTTCCATCATCACGGGTCTAATGACCAACTTGAAGTTTCGCCTTCGCGGGCCAGAATTGCCCAAAACGAAGGTGATTATTGTCGATGTCGACAATGAATCGTTGACTCGGTTTGGGCGCTGGCCGTGGCGTCGCGACCTGACGGCAGGATTGATTCAGCGGACTTTCGATGCCGGGGCAAAGGTTGTCGGCCTGGACATTGTCTTTTCTGAAGAAGACCGACAAATTTCTGACGAACTTTTTGCGCTTTTGAAAAAGCACGGGCTAGAAAAGCGCGCCCCGGATTTTGAAACGGATCTGTACCTTCGCGAAGTGATCAAGGTTCATTCGAATCGTCTGGTCTTGGGGTGGATTTCCGATCTTTCGTGTCAGCCTGCATTCAATAGTGCCGAAACTTGCCCCATCGGTGACCCGCAAGTGCAAAAGCGCTTTCGAACCGACTATGAAAAATTTGCGTTCGACGATTTTGTGACCCCTAAGGGAAAAGGGCCGGATGGCTTTGATCCGTTCGAAACCCCGGTCATGTCGGCTGTGAATCCCATTCAGAACCTCAAGATCTACAACGAAGTGGCCACCCATTCAGGATACTTTTCCGTCGATCCCGAAGGGGATGGTTACATTCGCCGCACGCACCTAGTGAACTTCGTGAACGGAATGCCCTATCCTTCGTTGGCACTTTCCATGAGCAAAGCAGCCTTGGGTGAAAAAATAAAGATCACGACCGATTCCGAAAGCAAGGTCACGTCCATTCAGTACATGAATTCAGGACGACTGATTCCAACCACGCAGCTAGGGATCATGGACATTAACTTTCGGGGTCCGTCTTATACTTACCAGTACGTCAGTGCGATCGACGTTTTGGGCGAATCCGATCAGATTCAAATCTTAGTCGACGGGAAACCCAAGACCGTTTCAAAAAAGGAACTTTTCAAGGATTCGCTGGCGATCGTCGGAATTTCCGCAATCGGGATTTTCGATATTCGCGCTTTCCCCTTTGATTCGAACACCCCCGGGGTCGAAGGCCAAGCCACGATCTTAGACAATCTGATGGCCGGAGACATGATGACCCGAGGACCTGCTTATTCCGTCGTCTTGATCGCGGCCCTGATGCTGATTGGTGGGCTTTTCTTTGCTCACGGGATGTCGCTTTTGGAATCGATCCCTAGCCTTCTTTTATTCACCGGGATCCTGGCAGGAATGCTTTTGATTGATTTGAAAATTCTTTTTTCGAACCAGATCAACATCAATTCCAGCCTTCTTTACTTGGAACTTTTTGCTGTCTTCGTTTCAACCCTAGCCATCAAGTACGTGCTTGAAGAACAAAAGAAGAAATTCATCCGTGGCGCCTTTTCCAAGTACGTCGCGCCATCGATCGTGAATTCCATTTTGAAAGACCCCACCAAACTTTCGGTCGGGGGCGATCGTAAGGATCTGACGATCGTCTTTTCAGACATTCGGGGTTTCACGACTTTTTCTGAAAAGATGGACGCCCGTCAGTTGACCCATTTTCTAAACGATTACTTGGGAAAAATGACGGACCTGGTTTTCGAGCACGGCGGAACTTTGGACAAGTACATCGGCGATGCGGTGATGGCCTTCTGGGGCGCTCCGCTGGAAAATGAAAACCACGAAAAGGGAGCCTTGGAAGCCGCGATTCAAATGCAGAAAGTTCTTTCGGCCAACCGCGAACGCTACAAAAAAGATTACGGAATCGACGTGGATATAGGCATCGGGCTGAACACGGGTTCAGTCAGCGTGGGAAACATGGGTTCGGATCGAATCTTTGAATACACGGTGATTGGCGACCACGTGAACCTGTCATCCCGACTGGAAGGGTTGACCAAACACTATGGGGTTCAGATTCTGACGTCTGAATACACGATCGGCGGAATGCGCCAAAAGAAGCAGACCCCGCCTGCGCATCGCGTTTTGGACCGCGTGAAGGTCAAAGGTAAGACCCAGGCCATCGACTTGATTGAAGTCTTTGCCGAAATCC
Organism: Bdellovibrionales bacterium; assembly: GCA_016786465.1. Taxonomy (GTDB): domain Bacteria; phylum Bdellovibrionota; class UBA1018; order UBA1018; family UBA1018; genus JAEUWC01. Next base: position 88,203 of record JAEUWC010000010.1, read on the forward strand.
CAGCGCCCACGCTTTTGGATTCCTATCAAAAAGGAAGGGATGCTTATCGCGCCGCAAGATGGAAAGAAGCGATCGAAGCCTTCGAAACTTGTAACCAAATCAGTCAAAAAAATGTCGGAAAACCTGACGGACCGTCCCAACTTCTGATCGAAAGGTGCAATCAGCTCAAACTATTGCCTCAAAATACCGAATGGGATGGAAGCTGGGAGATGCAAAGTAAGTAAACTATGTCTGTAGCCGCACCTAAACCACCTCCAAAAGCAGTTCCAGGCGCCGCGCCCGTCGCAGCAGCCGGTAGTCCTCCGGCGCGTCCAGCGGTTGCAGCCGTGGGCCCACAAGTGCGCAAACTTTCTAAGGGCGAACTTCTTTTCAAAGAAGGCGAAATGTCGCGCGCGATGTACTTCGTGAAAAGCGGCATGATCCGCATTTTCAAGAAAAAGGGCGATAGCGACATTGAAATCGATACCGTTCGTTCAGGTTCGGTCTTGGGCGAATTGGCTTTCTTGGACGGCAATCCACGTTCTGCAAGCGGTGAAGCGCTGACGGATTGCGAACTGATGGAAATTTCTGGTCCAACTTTCCAAGCCGTCTTGGGCAACATCCCAGACTGGTTGAAAATTCTTTTGAAGACGGTTGTCGGACGTCTGCGTACGGCGTCGACCCGAATTCGCCAGTTGGAACAAGCGTCGACCGCTTACACTTCTGAACGCGACGGCAAGCGATCGGCTCAGTACATCTACCTTCCTCCGACCGATGTCCTAAAAATTCTGACTTCGATTCTTTTGGTCGGTACCCGTAACGGAACTAAGACCGCTGCTGGAATCGAAATTCGTGTGGGGCTGCTAACCCGCTACGCAAACCAGATCATGGGCGTACCAGTTGCGAAAATCGCAACCACCTTGGATGTCTTGGCGCAAGTCGGGCTGATCACCAACAGCAAGATGGGTGATCAGGACGAAAAGTCGGTGTTGAAAGACGCTGATTTCTTGGAACAAGCGATCACCTATTTGAACGAAGAATACCTTTTGGAACCTTCGAAGCGTCACGACGTGACCCTTCGTGGTTTGGTCATCATGGAATGCATCGCGAAGAACTTGGCTGACTTCAAAGAAGTCGACAAACGCACGGGCATGACGATTGTGAACGTTGCCGGCGTGCGCGCACGCGAAACCGATCCAGCCGGCAAAGAACCCTTCCGCATGGAAGAATTCCCTGAACTGGTGAAGCTGGGTTACTGCACGCAGCTGATCATGAAGAACGGCGATGAAGCGTTCACGCAGATCAAGCCAGAAGAATTCAAGCTAGCTCTGCGACTGCAGCAGCTGGTCATTGCGATTCATAAGACCAACGAAGCCCGCCGCTAAAGGTGCCTGCTCCTTTTGGCGCAGGAGCGTCACTTCGCGCCTTTATCACTTCGCGCCGTTAAAAATGATGTACCCGCCGATTTTCTTTTCAGCCTTGTAACCCTGCGCTGCCTTTTCGGCGTCAGCTTTGGATGCAAAGCTACCCACGTAAACGCGGTAGACGGTCGTCTTTTTGGTTGGATCCTTCTTGTTGACCAGTTCTTCGGATTTTGTGATCGCAGGCAAGCCCTTCGCCTTCATGGCTTTCCATTGTTCTTGGGCGTCGCTGTCGTCCATGTGGGATCCGACTTGAATCATGAAACCGAGCTGACCTTCTTTGGGTTTTTCACCGGCAGCTGCTGCGGCGGCTGCTTGTTTGGCAGCATCGGCGGCGGCTTCCGGACTTGCCACCTGCTGCGCCAGATTTTCATCTTTCTTCGGTGCGACGGCCACGGTTTTCGGCGCCGTTTTGCCCGTGTTCGATCCAGTTGCACCGGCATTCTTCGATTTTGATCCGTCTGGAAGTTCCGTCTGAACAGGAACTGAAAGTTTCGCACCCGATGTGTGCGTTTCTTCAAACAAAGCTTCTGACATCGCTAGGTCTGCCGACTGGGGCGCTACCTTTCCCTGTTCAGTCAATTCCTGTCGATTGGGCGTACCATCGATTTCGGTTCCCAATGTTGCGTGGTCTTTTGGGTCACGGAAAACCAATTCAGGTGTCCAGGGCATGACTTTCTTACCCACGTGAAGTCCGTACGTAAAGGCCAACGCAACCAGCGACAACGTCAGCAGAGTTCCTGCAACCAGTTCGCGGCGTTCGTAGATCAAGATTCCGTGTTTCTTGTTCGACAGCATCCCCCTTATTTTACCGGCCTTTTCGAAGATGCGTCAACAAGTCCGAACTTCCTACTGAACGTATCCCTTCCGCCAATGGGTTGACGAAGTGCGCGGGCTTTCCGGGGCATGGTTCTTTCAGTTAGCCCCTGCAAGGAGAAACCCCATGAAGAACCCCATTCAAAACCAAAAAGGCCAAGGCCTGACCGAGTATCTGATTCTATTGATCCTAGTCGGGATCATTTCGATTGTTTCCGTGCAAAGCCTAGGAAAGACGATTCAAGCGAAGATTAAGCTAGCACGCGAAAAGATTCACACTGAAGTCGACTTGGAAGCTGGCCGTGGCTCGAACTGATTTCGTGAACGAATCGGGCCAGGCATTAACGGAACTTTTGATTTCATCTTTGATTCTGTTTCCCACCCTGGCATTGGTCGGATTTTTTCTAAGGGCTCAGTGGAATCAGGCCCGGTGTGCGTACTCGGTTTTTGAATGGACCCATTCAGGGTTGGTGCAATCCCAACCTAGAAATGTTCGACCCGCGGATCGTTTCCGAATTCATGAATTTTCTGAAAAAATTCAGGGCTTAGGAACCTGCGGACCGATTTCTGAAAAGACGGTGTTGTATCGTTAGCCCTGCTTTTCTTTTAATTTCAGTTGGGTTGCATGTGACGGCGGCAGCAGGATTGGGTTGGATTCAGCTTTGGAAGGGACAGGTCCGAAACCAGTTCGAAGCGGACGCTTGCATTGCAAAGGCAGCCCAGCAAAGTCGTTCGGTTCTGAAACAGACCGAAAATTCGATTCAAAGAATGAAGTGGGCAAAACATGCATTTCGACTAGCGCTGACACCGGAAACCAAAGCAGCACTTCTCATCGAAATTCAATTTGAAGTTGGCGTTCAAGATTTCCAGAAATTGCGTTGGAACCGAATTCGCATCGGCGCCTTAGACTGTAGAAAGCTTTCTGATTCCTGGCAGCTGGGATCAGAATTTCCCTGGGTCCGCGCCCCCGCTGACGACGCGGGCCCAGGGCTTTTGACTTGGATGGCGAAACCGGACGCCCGGTTTCGCTTTCAAATGAATCGATCCAACCGATACTCGGCGGCGGTGGTTTATCAAAATGAATCAAACTGGAGACTTCAATGGACCAAACCGGACAAGCCCTTCTCGAATCTCTCGTTTGGGTTCTTTTGATCGCCCTGAGCATCAGCGGCTACTCGGTGCTTTTTCAAAAGCAGTGGAAAAGCTACCGAAGCTTGCTGAACTCGGCTCCCAGGCTTCAAGAAGAATTCGATCCGCCGTATCGATCATCGGACTGGCCTGGATCGCTCACACCGCCAGCACCCAATGGCAGCTAAAACGGTCGTCTTTGCAGATCGAAGGGATCCTTCCCATTGCAGAAGCTTGGCTTCAAGCCAGCGGGCGGCCATTCATTGTAGATGCGATTCGAAGCGAAGCGCTTGCCTTGGATGGGCCCTGGGAAGCCCGTTCGGAAGTCCGCGATCTGGGAAAAATTCAATTTTGGTGGAAGCCATCCCGAAGCACTGCGGGTTCAATGGTCGCCTGGGTAGTCCCGGGAAAGGTTAAGGTCTTTGCCACTGAAGCACAGGGGGGCGCGGCCCTGAGATCAAAGGGGTCCTATGAAGACTGGCGACGCTTGGGCGAAAGCTGGCAAGGCCTGGCCGAACTAGGGGTCCGATTAACCCAAGAAAGGGCTGGAAAACAGCCTTCGGCGGGGATTCCGGGATCCAAGAAAAAAGCGGTGACAGATCCCTTCCAGGTCCGCTTCTAAAAGGTTAAGGTCACGTCCGTGAACTCCACTAAAAATTCGATTCTTACCGTTGGCTCGATGGCTTTTGACACGATTGAGACTCCTTCAGGACGCGCCGAGAAAGTCCTGGGCGGATCTGGAAATTTCTTTTCGATCGCTGCGTCTTTCTTTTCACCTGTCCAGGTGATCGGCGTGGTCGGCGAAGATTTTCCGAAAGAACACCTGAACTGGCTTTCTCAAAGACAGATTGATGTCAGTGGTGTCGAAATTGTCCCCGGAAAAACCTTTCATTGGGTGGGTTCGTACAACGAAAACTTGAATGAAGCGCGTACGATTTCAACGGCCCTAAACGTCTTTGAACACTTCAATCCAAAGCTTAGCGCTGGCCATAAAGCAGCAAAATACGTGTTTTTGGCCAATATTGATCCCGTTTTGCAAAATCAGGTCTTGAATCAAATGCCCCGCCCAAACCTGGTCGCCTGCGACAGCATGAACTTCTGGATCACCAGCAAGCTGGACGCCCTGAAGGAAACCCTAAAGAAAGTCGACATTCTTTCGATTAACGAAGGCGAATCGGCGATGCTTTCCGGCGAAAAGAATTTGCTGAAAGCCGCAAAGATCATTCGCGGCATGGGCCCATCTGTTTTGGTCATCAAACGCGGCGAGTACGGCGCCCTGCTTTTCACGGAATCAGGAATCTTCCACGCCCCTGCGTACCCACTAGAAATGGTGGTCGACCCCACTGGCGCAGGCGACACCTTTGCCGGTGCCTTCATGGGCTACCTTGCAGATTCAGGAATCGATCGCGAAGTGGCCAAGTCAGACCCCAAGCTTTGGGAAACCACACTTCGAAAAGCGGTCCTGGCAGGATGTGTGATGGCCAGCTTCACGGTCGAAGACTTTTCGATCCAACGTCTGGTTCGCCTGACGAAATCCGAACTGGTCGATCGCCAAAAGGCCATGACCCAGATGTTGACCATCGGATAAAATCCTTAAATAACAAACGGTTAAGAATATTTTTTGACGCGTCGTTTCTAGATATTGAGAATCAGTCTCAAGATTGCTATAACTTTCACCGATAACTTCGCCAATGGCCCTGCCCAAACCAAGCTGGGCCGAAAGAAAGGAAGGGCGAGCCGAAATGAGCTCGCCCGACGGTAGAATGATCGTTTGCCTTTGCTACGCAGTCTCGGACAAAGAAATCAGCCGCATGGCCCGTGAAACCGGAATCGGTTGCGTGCGTGAATGCGCCAAAGTTTGTGGCGCCGGCACTAAGTGCGGAACCTGCGTCCCATCGATTGAAAAGATCCTGAAAGAAACTCGAACCCAGGCCGACCCATCCGGTCGCCCGCAGTCGAATGACCCGACGGCGCAAGATCCTCGCGCTAGCCTGATTTAATCAAAACGAAAACTTAGGCCTTCGCTTCGATCTGCTGAGCCAAATAGTTCGGAAGACTAATGTCCTTAATGATCGAAAGCTGCGTTTCCAGCCAATCGATGTGATTTTCCGAGTCCCTAAGAATTTCTTCAAGAATCGTACGGCTGACGTTGTCCTGTTCTTTCAAGCAAAGCGCGATTCCATCAACCAATCCCTTACGACCATCGATTTCCATTTGAAGATCGGCTTTGAACATTTCTTCGGCATTTTCGCCGATGTTCACTTTCAAGATGTGCTGAACGTTGGCCAGCCCTTCCAAGAAAAGAATGCGGTCAATCAACTTCTGAGCATGCTTCATTTCTTCGATGCTCTCGGAATAAATTTTTTCGCCCAGTTTCTTATAGCCCCAGTTATCCAGCATCCGCGCATGAAGGAAGTACTCGTTGATGGCAGTCAATTCGACGGCCAAGATTCCATTCAACATGTCGATAATCGTTTTTGAACCCTTCATAAAATTTCCTCGATGTGCCTTAATTTTAGCCGAAAAAAGCGCCTTTTTATACAGATATATTCAGCAAGCAGTCTGCGCGAGCAAAACCGCGATCGCGATGAATAATGATATTCATTATCACTTCTTTCCGATCCAACTGTTTTCAAACTGAGTTTCAAGCGCCCCCGGATCTTTGCCTCGATCCTTCCAGGTCTTGCGAATCGCGTCCATGAATTCGCGTTGAAATCTTTCCTTCGAAAAATTCTTTGCCCTTGCGCGACATTCATCGGGCGAAAAGCGAAGCGGATCGGATTCCATTTTCTGAATCGCAGCCATCAAGCCTTCAACAGTCTGGTCTTGAAAGAAGATTCCCGTCTTTTCTGTCACTGTTTCAGCGCCGCCCCCCTTTTTTAAGGCGATAACCGGAGCACCTGAAGCCATGGCTTCAAGTGGCGTGATGCCGAAATCTTCGACGCCTGGAAAAACAAATGCACGGCACTTAGCGTAAAGATCCACAATCGCCGCATTGGACAACGCCCCTAGAAAATCCACGGTGGGACCAGCAAGCTTCTTCACTTTTTCGCCATCTTGACCACCGCCCACGATCAAAAGTGGAAGCTTCAAACGGTTAAAGGCTTCGATTGCCAGATCGACCCGCTTGTACGGAGCAAAAGCGCCCACCATCAAGTAGTTCCGCCCTGGTTTTCTTTCCTGCTGGAAGCGTTCCAGATCCGCGAAGGGATAGATGACTTGCGCGGATCGCCCGTAAAATTCTTGAATTCGATCGGCGATGAATTGGCTGTTTGCAATCAAATGATCCACGCGATCCGCTTGACTGACCGAACGATCCCAAGTCTGCAGATAATTACGAATGGATAGCGCCGCCAATCGAGTCAAAAAGCCCGACTTCCCAGGCCCAAAGTAATCGTCAAAACGGTCCCAAATGTACCGCATGGGGGCATGCACATAGCTGATGTGAACCGCGTCGGGGCGCTTTCGAACGCCTTTGGCCACGCAATGCGAACTGGAAATCACCAGGTCATAATCTGAAAGATCAAAGCGTTCGATCAGTTTGGGCATTACGGGAAGAAAATGTCGGTAGCGATCTTGGATACGCGGAAGTTTTTGAATCGGACTGACGATCTTTTTCATCGTCGTTAAAATCGGGCTAAGTTTTCCGGGAGCGTGCACCAGCGTGAAAAGGTCTGCCTTGGGAAAAATTTCCGCGATCGCTTCTAGGACGTATTCGCCCCCTCGCATTCCGGTCAGCCAGTCGTGAACCAGTGCGACTTTCATCTTTTTATCGCGACGTCAAATCCGCAAGCGTTGCGCGAAGGCCGGTTTCTAGATCCACTTTCGGTTCCCACTTCAGGATTTCTTTGGCCCGACTAATGTCGGGGCAACGCCGGCGAGGATCATCGGGTCTTGGGGCTTCGATCTTTAGGGGCGATTTCGAACCCGTGATCTTTAAAACCAGTTCTGCAAATTCCTTGATCGATCGTTCAGAAGGATTGCCGATGTTGACTGGATTCTTTTCGCCACTTTCGAAAAGTCGAACGATCCCTTCCACCAAGTCAGAAACGTAGCAGAAGCTTCGAGTTTGATTCCCGCCCCCGTGCAGGGTCATCGGTTTGCCGGCAACCGCCTGCAAAAGAAGTTCAGTCACCACGCGTCCGTCATCCGGGCGCATCCTAGGACCATAAGTATTGAAGATTCGAACGATACCGGCATTTAGGCCCTTCAAACGCACTGCAGTTGAAACATAAGCTTCGGCAAAGCGCTTGGTTTCGTCGTAACAGGCGCGAGGCCCCAACGTGTTTACATTTCCCCAGTAAGTTTCTTTCTGGGGATGAACTTCGGGATCGCCATAGATTTCAGAAGTCGAAGCCAGCATCAATCGGGCACCATACTTCTGCGCCATTTCGACGGCGTAATGGGTACCAAAGCTATCGACCAAAAGAATTTCAATCGGAAGTCGATCAAAATCCACTGGACTTGCCGGACAAGCAAAATGAAAAAGTCCGTGAAGACCGTGGTTTTGTAAAAATTCGATACGGTCTTCCGGAATTGGTTTGGAAACATCCCAATTCAAGAACCGAAAGGAAGAACTTTTCATGGCTTGGTCGATGTTCGATAGGCGGCCTGTGACTAAATTGTCGACGGCTGTGACCAAGTAACCCTTTTCAAGAAGCTTGTCGCAAAGGTGGGACCCGACGAAGCCGGAACCACCCGTTACCAAAATATGTTTCATTTCTTTGTTCCTAGCACGCTTCGGTAGACCCGGTCTACCGCTTGGCCCGTAGCCAATGGGGTGTAACGATCCAGAATTCGGCGTCCTGATTCTGGCCGAACGGCCATCAAATCGTCTCGCATTGCACGATGAAACGCTTGAACCCAGCCATGGTGGTCTTCGGGCGAAACCCAGTGAACTTCACCTGGCGATAGATCCCGTAGCGCTTCCAGATGGGCATCAATTTTTGAAATCACCAAGCGCGCCCCCGCTAGCGCGGCTTCCAACGGCGGAAGTCCAAACCCTTCGTAAAGCGACGGGAAGAAAAACGCGGCGGAACTTTTCAATAGGACCTGACTGGTCCGATCGTCGCAGCTTCCCTTGGGAAGGAAAACGATTTCTGGAATGTTCCGATAGGCGGAAGGTTCATCTTCAAATCCGTCGAAGCTAAAAATCAGTTTTGGTCTTTGTTGGGACTGTCCCAGATTCTTTAAAAACTGCTGAAACGAATCCGCCAAAGCACGAGCGTTCTTGTGGGGCTTGGGATTCGATAGGCAGAAAAAAAACTTTCCGGGTTGGATGCTTGAAAGTTCAGGCTTGGAAAATACCGCCTGAACATCGGCATCTGAAACTGGGTCGGCCAACTTCGGCGAAAGTGAATTGGGGATGACGTCGATTTGGCTTCTTTCGATCCACTGAAAAATTTCAGATCGACTGGTTTCGCTGACCGTCGTCAAGACCGCAGCCCTTTCCGCAAATGGCCGAAGAAGGGTCGAATAATAAAGTTTTTCTTTCCAGCCACCGAACGTTCGATGATTCAAATCATGAATGGTCAGAACCCAAGGGCAGCGCGGCCAAAATCCTGCGGGAAGCGAAGCAAAGCTTGGGGAATGATAAAGATCGGCCTGGCCCAGCCGTAGTCTTGAAGATATTTCCCACCATTCCTTTGGTGATAGAAACGGTGATCCCATTCCCAATACCGGGAAGCCATGAAATCCGCCTTCGGCTTCACGGCGTTTGGCCTGGGAATGCTCCATCATGAAAACCGGCAGATAGGAAAGCTGTCCCTGCCTTTCTTGAAGCTGCGAAAGTCCCAGCGCAATGGAATCCACGAACCGTGCGATCCCGTGTGGAATCGGCCCCACCATTCGCGCATCGATCATGACTTTCGGTACGGCAGTTCGAACCGATTTCATTTACGAAATTCCACCCGCGCTGCCAGAAGCAAGCCCATGAAAAACGTCAGTGAATGCATGACTTTCGCTTCCCAAAAATTGACTTGGGTTAGGCCATTCAACTGAAAGACCACGCCAACGGCTAAAAGGGCTCGGCCCCAAGCGGATGGACCCAGACCAAAAAGAACCTTTGAAGATTTTGTTTGAAGTAGAACGTAGGACTGCTGAAACCAAAAAAAGCACCAGGCCAGCCACGCTAGGGTTCCCAAGATTCCGCTTCCACCCAGCATTTCCAAAAAGTTGTTGTGCGCATGACCGGAAAAGACGTCTTGCGAATTGAATTTTTCCATCAGGTAAAGTCCGGACATTTCTTGTGTGTGGCGAAAGCCAACACCCGTCCAAGGACGCGCTTTGAAAAATTCCCAATTTGCCTTCCAAAGTTCGACCCGTGTTCCGGCGCCAATGTGGGAATTCAAACGTAAAGAAATAGCGGGAATCTGGGTGGCGACGCCTGCGATCAAGACCAGCGCTGCAACTGCGGCGATTCGAAGTTTTCCGGGCAGACGCAAAACCGTCCAAAGCGCAATCCCCACAGGCAAAGCGACCCATAGCATTCGGGACAAGGAAAAAAACAAGGATGCTCCGCCGAAAACGACACAAGCCCACGCGAAGGCCCGTACGCGCAAACTTTCTTTACCCGAAAACGCCAATTCCAAAGCCACAAACCACGGGAAAATCCAGATACTGGCCAAAGAAAGATGGTGGCCTAGAAAAATCGTGGAATGAAAACGCCCGGGCCATTCGGGAACGCCCTGAGGTCTGGGCCAGCCGGTAAAGAATTGCTGAAACCCAATCACCGAAAAAATCAAAAAGACGACGCCATAGGCAACGCCGATTTTTCGGCGGCTAGTTTCAGGGACCAAAACAAAACAATACGCGACGATCGGAGGAATGAATAAGTGCCAAACTTTCTTCAAATCGTCGGCAAACTGAACTTCTGAAATTTTTCCGGAATAAGAAAGCGGCCAGTTTTTCGCGACGACCAAACTGAATGCCAGCGCGCTGACCAGTGCAGCTGTGATTCGTAGGTATTGGCCCACGGTTCCTTCTGAAACGGAAAACCCGGCAGGTGCAGAACCAAAGACCTTCGTTCTTTTCATCGCCACAAACGGTAGGATCAAAAAAGCCGTGCCGATGCTCATGGTGGCCATCGAACCCAAAGTCATGAAACAAAAGATGGCCAAGCTGATCAGGATCAGCTTTTCAGCGAGCGGCGTGCGAATCGACATGAAGGTAGCAAATCACATTTTTCGCAGATTTCCGCACGGAACTTCTTTTGGCAAAGCGACAGAATTCCCAATCGTGAAAGCGCAAAATCGTAGCGCACCGGATCGTCAGCATTTGCCTTCTTTAGGGCCTGGGTGACTTCCAAAGCGGCTGCCCAACCCAAAGACTTTCGCTCGGTCAGTCCGATGTACTGACTGATTCTTCCGGTATGAGTATCCAAGGGGATCACCAGTTGATGTGAGTGGACGAATCGGCCCTGGGGAAAGGTCTTTTCAAGCCCGGACCCCGTACCCCAAAGCCCTAAATCCAATTCGTCCTTACGCACCATCCACCGAAGCAGCATGCACCAGCGCTTGCAGCAGCTTCCGTCCTTGGGGGCGGTTAAAAAATAGCGAACCGAGCCCGTTGACGCGCTTTGGGGCAAGCCTTGAACCCAGTCACCCATCAGTCCGTTTAATGCTGCTTCGATGTTCTGGGCCGATTCCGAATGGTGAGAAATCAGATGCGCCCCAACGGATCCCCACTTTTGCCAGCTTTGATGGATCAGCTGAAAAAGAAGGATCAAATCGTCGCCCGTATTGAAGCGATGAACCCAACCCCTCATTGCGTCTTGAACCCTGGATTCATTGACACGGCGCACGTAGTCCTGGGGTGACTGACTGACTTCGCTCATTCGACTCAGAGCATCTTGAACTGAAGCCCGTATCTGGCGCACGTTTCCATACGCCAAAAGTGCAGCCAGAATCGCGACCACTTCTTGATCCCACGGATCGGTGAATTGATGCACGAATTCCAGGGGGTCAGAAACCAGGTATTCGCGCCGGTGGTAGCGGCTGAACAACGGGTCCAGAAAGTTCTTCAGGGGGGGCGGATTCTTCATTGTAAAAACCTAGAAGTCTGCGTAATCGATGGTCAGTGCCCGCACAATCATTTATCGCAATTCTTGTGGCGACCCTGACGGTTGTTTCCACAACCCTTGCCCCGCGCCTGGCTTTTTGTGACCCAGAACGAAAGCCGGCAGCCCCATTTTCTCCAGCGTTGGCCCGCGACCCACTTCAAAATCTTCCACGCCAACCCAGTGCACCGCCGATGATTACTCCGGTCAAAAAACCCAACGTCATTCGTTGCACACGCAAGTACGTGTACCAGGGGCGGACACTGGATTGTGATTCAAACCTAGACCGTGATGGCGAAGGTTTGCGCCCGGTCTTGAACCAAGTTCCCGCTTCAATTGCCGAACTGGATTCGTACCAAAAGAAGCGAAAAGAAATCATGAAGCTTTCGTACGCCGGGGGTGTCGGACTTCTGGCCATCTTGGGCGGATCGCTTTCCAGTCGACTGACTTCAGATCCGAATTCAGCAAAAGATTTGCGTACGGCTGGAATCGCCAGCGGGGTTTTGATTTTAGGAGTGACCTTGATCACCGGTTACACGTCACTTCGCTCGACACAAAGTCACCTGAACGAAGCAGTGAAGAAGTACAACGACGCGAAGCCAGGCGATCCAATTGAATTGCAATTCAGCACGGGGGTAGATTTCTAATGCCAAGAAGACAGGACATTCGGAAAATTTTGCTGATCGGAAGCGGACCGATCGTCATCGGACAAGCATGTGAATTCGACTATTCGGGAACCCAGGCGCTGAAGGCGCTGAAGGAAGAAGGGTACCAGGTCGTTTTGGTCAATTCGAACCCAGCGACCATCATGACGGACCCCGAACTTTCGGACCGGGTTTACGTCGAACCCCTGACCCCTGAAGCTGTCGAACGCGTGATCGAAATCGAACGCCCGGATGCACTTCTTCCCACCATGGGTGGGCAGACAGCGCTGAATCTGACCATGGAACTTCACCGCCGCGGTGTTTTGAAAAAGCACGGCGTGGAACTTTTGGGTGCGACGCCTGAAGCGATTCACAAAGCAGAAGACCGCGAAACTTTCAAAAAGATCATGGATTCGATCGGTGTTGAAAGTGCCAAAAGCGAAGTTGCGCGCAGTCTGGAAGACGGCAAAAAGATCATCGAAAAACTGGGGCTTCCTTTGATCCTTCGTCCTTCGTTCACCCTGGGTGGTGAAGGCGGCGGTATCGCATTCACGGCCGAAGATTTTTTGACCAAACTGGAACGGGCGCTTTTCCTTTCGCCCACCAAGGACTGCCTGGTCGAAGAAAGCATGTTGGGTTGGAAGGAATTCGAACTAGAAGTCGTCCGCGACAAACGCGACAACGTCATTATCGTTTGTTCAATTGAAAACTTCGACCCGATGGGCGTTCACACCGGCGATTCAATCACAGTTGCACCGGCACAGACCTTGACGGACCGCGAATACCAAAACCTTCGCGATCAATCCGTTCGCATCATTCGCGCGATCGGCGTCGAAACGGGCGGAAGCAACATCCAGTTTTCCGTTCACCCAAAAACCGGTCGCGTGATCGTGATCGAAATGAATCCACGCGTGTCGCGTTCTTCGGCGCTGGCATCGAAGGCCACTGGATTCCCCATTGCTCGGGTCGCTGCGAAATTGGCCGTCGGCTATACATTGGACGAACTGACTAATGACATCACCGGATCGACACCATCCAGTTTCGAACCTTCGATCGATTATGTCGTGACGAAGATCCCACGCTTTGATTTCGAAAAATTCCGCCCAACTGAACCCGTGTTGGGAACGCAGATGAAGTCAGTCGGCGAAGTCATGGCCATGGGCCGGACGTTTGAAGAATCTTTCGGAAAAGCCTTGGTCGGTTTGGAAACCGATGGACCTTGGTTTGTTCCCTTGGTTCAACGCAAGAACCTTCCTGAACCACCCAAAGGATCGAAGCCGACGTCGGATGGAATCCGCTGGGATCTGATCGAAAGGCCGACCCCGCATCGAATTTACGCCATCGGCGATGCGCTTCGCTTGGGCGCTACTGTTCAAAAGATCGCGGAAGTTTCCAAGATTGATCCTTGGTTTTTGGAACGCCTGTCGATGATGGTGGCTTGCGAAAAAGAATTGAAGTCCCAGCCGTGGCCCGTTTCGAAAGAAATTTTGAAAGAAGCCAAAGCTCGGGGCTGGACCGATCGCGGAATCGCAGGCCTTTTGGGGCTAACCGAAGAAAAAGTTCGGATCGATCGAACGGCCATGGGCATTCACGGTTACTTTCAGTCGGTCGACACCTGCGCAGCTGAATTTGAAGCTCGCACACCGTACTTGTACAGCACCTATAATGGATCGGACGAATCCAGGATTTCAAACCGCGCGAAAGTCATGATCTTGGGCGGCGGCCCCAACCGAATCGGACAAGGGATCGAATTCGATTACTGCTGCGTGCACGCTTCAATGGCGCTACGGGCTTCGGGAATTGAAACGATCATGGTCAATTCAAACCCCGAAACGGTTTCAACCGACTTTGATATTTCCGACAAGCTTTACTTCGAACCCCTGACCCCGGAACACGTGTTGAACATCGCCCGGATTGAAAAACCTTTGGGTGTTATCGTGCAATTCGGTGGACAAACCCCGCTGAAAATTGCCAAGGCGATTGAAAAGGGCGGTTTGAAGATCTTGGGCACTTCGACCGAAAGCATCGACATCGCCGAGAACCGCCAACGCTGCGAAGAAATGGTTCGAGAACTGGCGCCGCTGGGATTGGAACAACCGCCTGCGGCCATCGCGTTTACCCGCGAAGAAGCCATCGAACGCGCGAACAAGCTGGGATACCCCGTACTGGTTCGTCCGTCTTATGTTCTGGGCGGAAAAGGAATGCGCATCGTTCACAGTGTGAACGATCTGATGAAATACATCGACGAAGCCATTTTGGTCAGCGACAAGGAACCGGTTTTGATCGACCGATTCTTGGACCGCGCTACCGAAGTCGATGTCGATGCCATCAGCGACGGACGCGAATGCTACATCGCCGGGATGATGGAACACATCGAAGAAGCCGGAATTCACAGCGGCGACAGCGCGTGCTGCATGCCTGTGACGACGCTTCCTGTAAACGTTTGCGATCGAATCCGCACGTACACCCGCGAATTGGCCAAGCGCCTAAAGGTCGTCGGGCTAATGAATGCCCAGTTTGCCATTCAAGGGGATCGGATCTTTTTGTTGGAAGTGAATCCGCGCGCTTCGCGCACCATTCCCTTTATCAGCAAAGCCGTGGGTCGACCGCTTGCGAAACTTGCCGTTCAAGTCATGCTGGGCAAATCGCTTCATGACCTGGGAATTCGCGACGACTTCGATGCCGGCCTGAAAACGTTCAACGTCAAGGCGCCGGTTTTCCCATTTCACAAGTTCCCGAACGTCGACACGCTTTTGGGACCTGAAATGAAATCCACGGGCGAAGTCATGGGCCGCGGGGTCACTTTTGCCGGCGCTTACGCAAAAGCGATCACCGCTGCTGGAATGCCGGTCCCTAAAGAAGGAAACGTCTTTTTGTCGGTTCGCGACGAAGACAAGGCCGAAGCACTTTGGATCGCACGCGGCCTTCGCGATTCGGGCTTCAAGCTGACGGCGACGGGTGGAACCGCAAAGTTCCTGAACAGCCATGACCTTTCGGTGACACCGATCAACAAGATGAATCAGGGTGGCTACACCTGCGTGGACGCGATTCGTGAAGGCAAGTTCTGCTTCGTGATCAATACAGCTTCGGACGAAGTCGCCGTTCGCGACAGTTTCTCGATTCGTCGCGCGGCTTTGGAAAAAAAGGTCCCGTATTCAACGGTCATGAGTTCAGCCCGAGCCATGGTCCTGGCCATCAAGGAATCCAAAAAAGGACCCCTTGAGCCCTTGCCCCTGTAAGGGCAAACTGAATTCATGGCAACCAATGGCGGAAACTGCTGGAACTGTGGAACCGTTCTGACGGCCTTTGATTATGGACGTGGGGATGTCTGCCGCAAGTGCGGTCGCGCGACTCGTACTTGCAAGGGATGCGTTCACTTTGATCCAACCGCCCATAACAGCTGCCGCGAAACCATGGCCGATCGAGTCGTCGACAAGGAAGTCGCAAATTTTTGCGATTACTTCAAGCCGGGAACTCCTAGCGGTACGGGTGCTCAGTCTCGCGATGCCATGAAGGCCGCGGCGGAAGCCCTATTCAAGAAGAAATCTTAGACGTGAAGATCCTGATTTGGTTTTTTTCGTTCCAAACGTCTTTGGCCCTGGCCGGCGAAGCTCCGGGGGTCAGCGACCTTTCTCAGAAAGGATCCAAGGAATTTGGGTGCGAGGAATCCTTGCGGCTTCCGGAATGGCTTTCGAGTTCCAATGAATTCGTTTTCAAAACGGGAAAGTGGCACATCGAACGCCCAGCAACAGAAACTTCGCCCGTTCGCGGAACTTGTCTTTGGGTTTTTACGATCAGACCCCCAGCCGGAAAGCAGATGATGATTCATCAGCAGTCGGTCTTTGCGAACGTAAATCTGGTGGCCGATAGTTCGGCTCATTTTCGCATGGAGACTTTTTCGCCTGGAAGTAGCGGCTCGAAAATGGACGAACCCCTGAAGGCCCCGTCTGGGGTCCTCAAGGGTGAAAGGCTACTGAAGGGACCGATGCGCCTGATCGTTCGATGTGGCGAAACCGCACAGATTCGAATCAATGCATCCGTCGTCTTAGACCCAAGACCGCTGTCAGGAAAAACCGAAATCGATGTGGTGCACGCGGTCCTAGGTTTTCAGATCGAAGACTGTCCTACTCGAAACGCCAGGTAGCTGGCATGTCGATCGTCGGACGAGCCGTGTCCGCCTGCGCTGCAGGCAAACGCGCCGTCGCGTTCATCCAGGTCTTTACGCCAAATAGGATCACCAGCGGCGAAAGGATCATTAGAAAAGCGATCGCAATACGGCCAATGGTACCGGTAAAAAACCCTGCGGTTCTTTTCCCTTTTTTTGCTACTTTCTTCTTTGTTTTCTTTTTCATGGTTTTTTCTCCAATCGGGTTAACTGCAACTCACTTCACTTCGACAAAAACCCCGTCCAGTGCGGGACTTACTTTTTGAACCAATGGCTTCGGATCAGATCCGGCTTTCAACGTCACGATGATCGACGTGCAAGACGGATCGATCGGATGATTCTTTGATGTTCCGACCACGATGCTGGTCACTTCTGCCAGTTCGCGAAGGTCGTCACCCCGACGCAAGATCACGCGTCGAGCCACACGGCGCGCGTGTTCGGGTTTGCTGCAAAGTCGCTTGGATACGACCCGCTTTTTGCGAAGAACGATCCCCACACGGGTTTCAAACCACTGGTGCACGCGCGTTCCTGCGATTGCGGACGAATCCGTGATCTTGGAAAAGAATCGGTAGATTTCGCGAAGCCTTTCACATTGCTTCAGCGCAGTTGGATTTCCTTCCAACGCTGAACCGCAAGCCGCGATCAGCGCCACACTGTTGACCACTTGAAGCGCAACCAGCACGGGTGCCGCGACCGAATCCGCCAAGACGGAAGAAAGGATGACGTAGTAGACGGCGACCCCTCCGGCGCCTAAAACCGCCGATTCAAAAACGCGTGATCCAATCGTGCCTTCAGCGTGGATATCGCTTTCTAGAAGTCTTTCGCCCTTCACCAAACCAAAGATGAACTTGGACAGGTAAACGACGGGAAACGAAACGGTCGAAGTCACCGCAGTTGTGAAATAGGCCAGATTGATCCCGGCCCAACCCAAGATGCGTCGACTTTTCTTCAGCGTCCTGGTGATCTTTCCGCGAAGCGTGCCCTTCACGGATTTAGACGCGGCAACTGTTTTCAGTTCAGCCGCAAAGCCGGGAGCATCCTTTTCCACCTCGTCGGCTGTCTTCAGCAGAAAACCTTTGAGCTCTTCTTCACTGGCTGTTTCGACGTGCTCAATCGCCTGTAAAAACCCCGCGTTGGTCTGGGCTTCCAGTTCCGCGACATAGTCTTCAGCCAAAACCCAATCGTTCCAGGCTTCGGCACGTTCACGGAAGGCTTCGCTTTCGGACGCAGGCCCCCGGTGCAGATCCGGAAAGATCGAATCACCCGGAATCGCAAAGACCGTTGTGGTCATCACGCATAGCGTTAAAAAGCCGCCGATTTTTAACTTTTTCCTCACCTGGTCTTGATCGGCAAAGGATTGATTTTACTGAAGGTCATTGCTACCCATGACCCATGGCTGAAGAGAAAATCCCAATGACCGTTTTGGGCAAACGAATGCTCGACGAAGAACTGAAACGTTTGATGACCGTCGACCGCCCTGCTGTCATTAAGGCGATCGAAATCGCCCGGGGTCACGGCGATCTTTCCGAAAATGCGGATTATTCTGCTGCGAAAGAGCGTCAAGGTTTTATCGAAGGGCGAATTCAAGACATTAACGGAAAATTAGCTCGTGCCCAGATCATTGACCCCGCGACAATCAAGTCCGAAAAAGTCGTCTTCGGCGCTACCGTCGTTTTGTCCGAGCAAGATACGGGAAAGAAAATCACCTACCAAATCGTCGGTGTCGATGAAGCCGACGTCAAGATTGGTAAAGTCGGAATCACTTCTCCAATCGCCCGCGCGCTGATCGGAAAATCCGAAGGAGACGAAGTCGTTGTCCACGCTCCCAAAGGACAGATCCTCTACGACGTCATCGAAGTTCGGTACGTCTAAGTCCACCAGGCCCCCGCAGTCCGGGGACTTCGGTTCTGCCATGGACACGCCCGTTCAGTTCGTAAAGGGCGTTGGGCCTAGACTGGGTGCTGTTCTTGCTTCACGCGAAATTCGAACCGTTCGCGAACTTCTGACTTTTTTTCCACGTTCGTACGAAGATCGATCAACCCTAGTCACCGTTTCACAGCTGCAAGAAGGCGTCGCCGCAAGCGTCGCGCTGCAAGTCGTTTCTTCCCGACTGATCCCCATTCGAAAATTCGGTCGAACGCTTCTTCAAGTCCGTGCCGCCGATTCGACTGGATCCATCGGTCTGAAATGGTTTCACGTTCCTCGCGGAATGGAATCTAGGTTCAAGGTCGGAGCCCACTTCATTGCCACGGGAACGCCGAAAACTTTTCAAGGTGGATTTGAAATCAATCATCCCGAAATCAATTGGGGAAAGTCAGCGGACGCATCCGGTCCGGCTGAAACGGCGGCGAACAGCGAAAACGTCGGACGAGTGGTCCCGGTTTACACCGAATTGGAAGGCGTACCCACCCGCACTTTTCGAAAAATACTTTGGGAAGCGATTCAAAAGTACATCACGCAGGTGAACGAAGACCTGCCCGATGAACTTTTGAAAAAGCATGGTCTTCCCGCCTTAGGTAAGGCGATCCGATACATTCATTTTCCTGAAAGCAAAGACTTTCCGGAAACTTCAGCGGACTTTTCAATTGAAAACCTGATTCAGTTTCGCACGCCTGCCCATTCGCGTTTGGTTTACGAAGAATTTTTCAAGTTCGAGTACTTGGTGCTTCGGCAAAAGTTAAAAATGGAAAAGCAGGCCGCACCCAGGATTGGGCTTTCTGGCGGACGTGAAGCCGTTTCAGAACTGATCCGGGCCATGCCCTTTCGTTTGACCGGAGATCAGAAGAAAACCGTTGATGAAATTCTAGAAGACTTAGGTAAGCCCCACCCCATGAATCGTTTGGTTCAGGGCGATGTCGGAAGTGGAAAAACTGCAGTCGCACTTTTGACCGCGGGCTGCGCTATTGCCGAAGGCGGGCAAGTCGCGTTGATGGCGCCAACTGAAATTCTGGCCGAACAGCATTACCAAAATTGCTTAAAGCTTTTCGGATCAAAGATCCGCTGCGAACTTCTTTTGGGAAAATCTTCTGCTTCGGATCGCGCGGCCCTTTTGCCAAGGCTTGCCGCAGGCGAACCCCTGATTTTGATCGGAACCCATGCGCTTTTGGAAGATCCCGTGGTCTTTAAAAACCTGACCTTGGTCATGATCGACGAACAGCACCGATTTGGGGTTGAACAGCGCCGGACGCTTCGGAAAAAAGGCGCAAACCCTGACCCCAACAACCCTGGAAAATGGGTCCTGCCCCACATTTTGGTTCTGACGGCCACACCCATTCCACGCACGCTCGCCTTGACTGCATATGGCGATCTTTCCGTTTCTTCGATTCAGGAAATGCCCCCGGGTCGTAGTCCGATCATCACAAAGGTCGTTCGCGGAGAAGCGCGAAAAGAAGCCCTTTTTAAGATTAAGGAACAGCTTTCCCAGGGCCGCCAAGCCTACTTCATTTATCCACTGGTGAAAGAAAGCGAAGCGGAAGGCTTTACGGAATTGAAGGCGGCCACCGTCGAGGCTGAACGCCTTCAGAAAGAAATTTTTCCAGAATTCAAAGTCGGACTTCTTCACGGCCAGATGAAAGCGGACGAAAAGGCCAAGGTCATGGCCGATTTCAAATCGGGGAAATCCCAGATTCTGGTTTCCACCACGGTCGTTGAAGTCGGAGTCGACGTCCCCAACGCCACCATCATGGTCATCGAACATGCAGAACGCTTTGGCCTTTCGCAGCTTCACCAGCTTCGGGGCCGCGTGGGGCGCGGAACGCATCAGTCTTACTGCTTTTTGCTTGCGCCCCTTCGCGGCGGTGAGCTGACCAATCAGCGTCTGGAAGTTCTAGAAGAAACGTCCGACGGGTTCAGAATCGCTGAAGCGGATCTTGAAATTCGTGGGCCCGGAGAATTTTTGGGAACTCGCCAAGCGGGTGGCTTGCCTTTTCGTTTGGCCAACCTAGTCCGTGACCGCGAATGGCTTCTGAAAGCACGCGACGATGCACAAGAACTTTTGATTCAAGACCCCGACTTGACGTCCGCCAAGCACGCGCGGCTTCGAAGTTACTTCGAACGCGACGGCAAGACGCAGTTTGAAAGGCTTCGGACTTCTTAAATCGGTACCTGGTCTTATTTACAAGTGCGGTACATCAAACCGAACTTAATCGCGGCGCCAGAACCCGACTGGATGTCCGACGAATCGATTGAACTGGTGACCAGTTCGTTCTTTTCGTTAGTTTGAACGACGACTGAAGTGTTGACCGAAATCAAAGTCGAAGCTCCGCAAGCGGACCACTGGACGTCTGTTTGCTTCAAGCGGTTGGC
>JAEUWC010000012.1 GCA_016786465.1 Bdellovibrionales bacterium
GCCGGCCTCGTCCCCGCGGCCCTCCGCGCCCCTGGCATCCGAGCCGGGGGTCTCGGCGCCGGTGGACTCGGAGCCGGTGGAATCGGAGCCGGTGGACTCGGAGCCGGTGGACTCGGAGCCGGTGGAATCGGAGCCGGCGGAATCGGAGCCGGAGGAATCGGAGCCGGCGGAATCGGAGCCGGTGGAATCGGAGCCGGTGGAACGGGCGCTGGAGGAACCGGTGTCGGCTGTCCGCACTGCTGCCAGTTCAACGCAAAAATGACCCCGGCGGTAACGTCCGCCGAATCCATCGTCGTCTGCGTCTGTTCGAAATTCGAGTTCGTCATATTCGAAACCCACATATTCGACCGCAGAATCACATCCTCGCCGCAAGCGGACCACGAAGTGGTCGCCGCTACGACTTGATTGGAATAAAGGAAATCATTGTTCAAAGGACCGACGAATTGCTTTCGAAACTTCGGCCCGGATTGTCCGGCAAAGAAGTACTCGACGCTGAAGTCGGATGATGCCCCAGGAGGAAGCTGGTTGTAGCCGCGATAGTCGATCTTGATGACGGAAACCGAAAAACCCTCGGGCACTTTGACGGGGATCGAAACGTTACAAGATTTTCGATCCGTAGGAAGACCGGTGGTGCCGCCGGATTTCACGTCAAACTTATCGAAAAGAAGTGAAAGCGCTTTACCATCTGGCGAAAGAACC
Source organism: Bdellovibrionales bacterium (assembly GCA_016786465.1). Classification (GTDB taxonomy): domain Bacteria; phylum Bdellovibrionota; class UBA1018; order UBA1018; family UBA1018; genus JAEUWC01. The sequence goes on from JAEUWC010000012.1 coordinate 700, forward strand.
GCAGCGGCAGATCCAGCCGGACAGCCGTTCCCGCCATACGACGGCAACCCCAGTTCCAATCCTGCCAATGGCGGAATGACCTGAGCTTGCGCTTGATTCAGACTCAAAAGACCGAACGCAATCAGACTAGGAATTGCTCCCCCGCGGGGGCGCCACCCTTTAAACATCTCCTTGGGTTTCTTCATGGGACTCTCTCTCAAGTATTCCCGGCCAGATTTCCGCAACGTCCAGTCACAGGGCCAAGAAAATTTTGGGCGAGCCGAAAAGCGCTCACCCCAAGTGAAAGAAAACGAACACGACGTAAGGAACACCCCCACCCGGCTCGATCGCAAATGCCCTCCTCGACAATCGCAACTGGGAGCCACTAGAGCAAGGCAGGTGCCAGCGCCAAAAAAGCCTGAAAACGAATTTAGAAGGCCTTGTCCCCTGAATTGGGTCTGCCCAGATCAGCGCGGATAGCACCGGTGCGCAATGACCCTGAAAAAAAGCAGTTGACCAAACTGTTAATATATGACAAAAGTAGTCAACTTTAATTCTGACCCAAAGAAACGAGAAAACTCATGTCTAAATTCAAGAATAGTGTGTGTGCTGCGCTACTTCCCCTGCTATTTAGCCAGGCCGCTTTCGCCCAAGTTGAAGGAAAAGACGAACGCTTGAAAATCCGAGAAGCCCGCATTCAGGAATACGCAAATGAACTTAAAAGTTCGAGCGCGGTAGGACTAGGCGCGCGCTTAACATCACAGGTATTGATCGTCGCTGGAAGCTGTACCTTTGATGCAGCATTGGTGGTTCTCCAGGCGATTCTGGACACCGTACCGGTTAGCTCGGCGACTCTTGGCCATGTTCTGCCTTGGGTAACCACTCTTGAAGACAATTACCGCCCCACCTATTCCCCAGGCACAATGGGAACTGATGGCGACGACACGCTTAAGGGATACAATGGCTTTCTTGGAGTACTTCATGTGGCTACTGACCTTGTCGTCATGCTTTTTGATGTGCTTCCCGATTCAACCTTAAAGGGCGGCAAGTACCAACGCCCGTTTCAAGCAACACGCAAAGCCTACCGCACGACGGGTTATTTGGCAGATGTGCTTTTCACGGAAAATGCCCTTTGCGTGATGGCTGCATTGAAAGTCGGTGAAGCATCATCGGAAATTGCCCGCCGAGCAAAACGCGACTTCGGAATCCAGGCTGACGAGAATCAATCCCAGCAAATCATGGATCACGTTCTGCGGTCTCGCGGATTGCCTGTCGGCAAATAATCCAATTGCCAACTGAAATCAGAATTGGGTCCAGGCTGAAATGCCCTGGGCCCAATTTTAGCTTTTGGGGGTCTTGATCCCCACAAAGATCAAAAGAAAAAGCAGTAACGGAAGGGGGATCAGAACCAGCGTCTGCCAACCCACAGCGAATAAAAGCCAACCCGCTGCAAGACTGGCCAAGGACTGTGTGCCGTAAACCAGCGCATCGTTTGCGCCTTGGGCGACGAATCTTTCCGGGCCCGAATACGATTGAGAAACCCAGGTCGAACCCGCCAGAAAAAGAAAATTCCATCCGATGCCCAAAAGCACCAGCGCCCACCAGTAATGATGGAAGTGGTGGCTTTGAAACGCAATCGCGATGCAGACCAAGAAAAGCCCAACCCCTAAGCCGATCAGTTTGCGAATGCCCAGCCAGGAAAGAAGCACTCCGCTAAAAAGCGAAGGAAGAAACATGGCTGCGATGTGGCTTTGAATCGTCATCGTGGTTTCTGAAATCGAGAATTTTTCGACTTCATTCATTTGAAGCGGGGTCGCCGACATCAAAAGCGTCATCGTCGCAAAGGAAGCAGTTCCCGAAAGTGCAGAAACCCAAAATTTTCCCTGCTTCAGCACATCGCGAACCCGGATCTTGGATTTTCCGGTGGCGACCGCTTCGCCCCCCTTCAACTTCGGAAGCGCCAACATCAGAATTCCTAACAACGCCAAAACTGCAAACAAGATCGCCGAAGACCCCGTGTATTCGCCGTAAGGAAGAACGTTTTGTCCGCCCTGAGCAATCCAGGGTCCCAAAAACGCCGCAAAAAGGCTGAACATCAAGACCCAGGAATGAACCAGAGCCTTGTCATCACTAGCCGATTCCGCGGCCGTGAAACGGATCTGGTTATTGAACGCACTTCCAGTTCCGCAAAGCGCGCAGGCCAAGCAATAAACCCAGAAATTCTTTTGCCAAAGCCCAAGTCCCGAAACGGCGACGCCGACCAGGGTCAGGCCTAGGCCTAAAAAGTGGCCGCTTCGACGACCGATTTTGGACATCACCCATGCAGCAAGCGGACTAGCCAAAGCGACGCCGACGATGACCAAGGACATGGGCAGCGTCGACAGCTTTAGCGATGGCGAAAGCTTTGGACCCATCAACCCGCTGATCAAAAAAAGCACCGGGACGGTTGAACCCATGATCGCCTGCGCGACCAAAAGAATCACCAGTTGGCGCGTGAAGCGGGGAGCATATTTACCCATCACGCCTCCGAGCCTTCATTGTCCGGTTCTCAGACACATTTGACACCCCGGGCATCAAAACGTGCTCAGAGCACTTTTGCTATTGATGGTGGTGATGAACCGACTGCTCCAACTTTGGATCGCCGATGGCGACGACGTTGTTGCGGGTCAAGAAGTTCAGAACCGAGAACCCAAAAAGCCCCAAGAAAATCATTGGGACGCCCAGTTCAATCCATCCCAGCATCGGGCCAGACGGAGAAAACTGAGGTTGGATCAACCACATCAGATCCACCCAGTGGGCAAAAAGCATGAAGGAACCAACGGCCAAAAGCATTTTTTCCGAACGTTTGGATTCACGTGGAAGCAAGAAGAAGAACGGGGTCATGAACTTGCCCACGAACAAGAAAATCGAAACGCCCATCCAGCCGCCCTTCATACGATTCAGGAAGTAGCCGGTTTCTTCAGGCAAGTTTGCGTACCAAATCAACATGAACTGAGAAAACCCGATGTAGGCGTAGAAAACCGTGAACGCGAACATGAACTTGCCCAAGTCGTG
>JAEUWC010000011.1 GCA_016786465.1 Bdellovibrionales bacterium
GAAAACCAGTGCACCGATGAAAGCCGACTTCACTTTCAGACGGACCGGGCAAAGCAGCATGTACGTGCCCATCACGAATCCCACGCTGACCAATGCCAGAAGAATCTTGGTTTTAGCCGCGTAATAGAAAAACATTTTCAAACCACTGGGCCACTTTTCCATCCAGTACGGCAATGCTTCTGCGGCGTTCACGATTTCAGTGAACATCAACGTCGAAACAAAAGCTGCGAAAAGTCCAAGCATCGCTGCAGCTAGAACAAACTGCGTGGTGTGCGCGCGGTGATGGTGTTCGTGATCATTTGGAATTCCATTCATCGCGTTTAAAAGTGCGGCAAAAAGACCCACACCCGACCACCCCAGAAGAATGGCGTTCATCCAGCTGGACATCGCCGTCCCCTTGACGACATCGAACAAGCCTTTTTCAATCCAGTTCTGCATTCCTGGGACAAAGTCTCGCAGGGTTGTGACCACCATCGGTGCCGACACCGCATTATTCGCGTCCCCGATCATTTTGCTGACCAGGTAGACCGAAAACGCCAGAAGCGGGAAAACCGAAAAGATTACGTAGAAAGAAACCGACGCGGCCGATAGCCCCAAGTGCCGGTGCTTGTAATCGGTAAATGCGGAAATCAATGTCGACACCAGTTTTTGCGCGACTTGGTTGGTTCCCTGGATCATCTTGTCTTCGATATTTGAGATTTTGGACATATAGACCGATCGGTCTAAACGTGCAGAAGCTTGATCTTTCTGCGGCGAGTCAGGAGCAGGTTTTGCCAAGGCGCAAATTTCAGATTCAGATCGACGGAAGGCCTGAACAGCTAGCGGTCATTCTGGGCTTTTTCAATAAAAAGGCCACCCTTGAAATGGGGGGCGTTACCTTGGGAACCACAGAAAATCTGGATCAAGGGATCGAATTCAAACTGCGCGACGGAAGCCTTTTGAAGGTTCAGATGAACACCAAAACTTGGCCGCGAGATCTGATCATCCTAAGGGACGGATTGCCGGTTCCGGGTTCCGATTCTCATCCCAGGACCCAACTGAAGGGCGCGCTTGCAGTGATGATTTTGATCGGTTCCCTGAACGTTGGCATTGGGATCTTCACATTCGCAACGGGGTCACTTCGGCTTGCATTGGCGGGCGCAGGTTGGGGCACAGTGATTTTTGGAATCGCGTTTTTCGTTTTGGCGGTGCCCGTGGGCTATACTTATCGCACGGGAAAAGCACGGGTTTTGGCTTTGATTGGGCTCAGTCTGGCCATTCTTATTTTCTTGGGTGATGCTGCCGGAACAGTTTACTTAGCGACCCAAGGAAGTACGACCATGAACCCCGTGGGCTGGGTCATCATGCGTGTCGTGTTGATTGTTCAAATGTGTCGTGCATTGCCGGGGCTAATACGGACATGAAAGCCCCAGCCTTAACCCTTTTCCTGATTCTTTCCGCCTGCGCTAGTCCGCCCGTCAAAGGACCCGACGCGACGAAGGATCCGGTGGGACGATTTGTTTGGGCACCCTTCACGGTTCTTCTGGAAACCTATGCCGGCTGCCTTAAGGAATCTGAAGTTCGAGTCGAACTTTTTGCCGAAGAAGGTCGGCGAATCGATTTCAGCGCACGCCTGGAATTTTCGAAAGTTGAACCTTTTGAACCGACGCTCAAGGAATTTCGGGTCAAGGTCATCAAAGCCACCGACCTAGATCCAAAGGTCGTCGCCGCAACGTTAGCTTGTTCTGAAGTCACCCAGGATGTGGTGAATCGTCTTTGGAAGAATCACTTTGATCAAATCGCACGTGAAAAACATGGGTTACTGGATTCAGACCGCTTCACCGCAACAGGAACGCTTTACCCCGAATTTGACGGCAAGGTCGTCGATTCAGTCGGTTTTACCCGTATCGTTCTTCAACCAATCGGCGATTAAGCCGCGAATTCGCCCGCTGTTCCAGTCGCGTTCTCCACGCTCAAGCATCAAGACTTCGCCTTTTGAATTCAAAATAGCGGTCAGGGGAATCGCGTGCACATCAAAGATTTCGGCAATGTCGCTTTCAGGATCCATCAGAACCGGAAACTTCATTCCCAGATCCGCGGCCATCTTTTCAACACGACCATCTTTCTTTTCGTCCAGGTTCACTGCGATCACTTCAAACCCTTGATCTTTGAATTGATTCCAGGTTTGTACGATCGACGGCATTTCAACGACACAGGACGAACACCAGGTCGCCCAGAAATTGACCATGATGATTTTCTTGGTCGCAGCCAGTTCAGAAAACCGAAGATCACCACCGCCCATTTTTTTTCCGGCAAAGTCGGGGACGATTACCCCGACTTTGACCAAAGAATTAGAATCGACGCCTTGGTATTTCTGCCAAAGGAAGAAGACGAAGCTCAGTCCGAAAACCACTAGGGTCAAGATCAAGACGGGCTTCAAAACCTGCCAAAGCGTGGCCTTCTTCTGTTCCATGCCCCTGATTATACGCAGGTTATCGGATCACGTTCACGTCAAAATTAAGGCTGGTACGGACTTCTTTCGTCCCCGGATAGAACAGATCGACTTTCAGCGTAAAGGTTTCGCCTTCGCGAACCACCGTAGACGAGCTCTGCATGGACCAAAGGTCCAGTTTGATGACGGCGTTTTCGCCTTCTTGGTAAATGGGTTGCCCGAAGATCAAGATTCGATCGTCAAAGCCAATGTCCAACTTTCGTCCGGTGGATTTTTGGATCGCGTAAACGTCCATATCATCGGAATTCGTCGACAAAAGATCGTAGTGGTAAAGGGTCATGTCCAGTTTCACAGGTGTGTGGTGTTCGGCGGGCAATTGCAGCGCAGTTTCACCCGTGAAAGACATTGGGTCGGACGTGGCGACCTGACCGCTTCCGTGTGAATTCATACCGGGTGCGAAAAGAGCGTTCGTCAGCGTCATCGATTCGTGAACGCCTAAGCCCGACTGACCCTTTCTATTGGCGCGAAGGCGGGCTTCCACATACGTCGCTTCATCTTGGCAACCGCTTAAGACCACCAAGCCCGTCACCGCTGCAACCATCGTCATTTTCTGAATCAAAGTTTTCATTTTCATCCCTTCGTTAGTGCCCCGTTCCCTGTGGGCGTTTGCTTCTGATGTTTTGGGTATCGTTTGTTTCTGGGCGAGAAACAATGGGGTTTGGAACGGGCTGTTCCAGAATTGGAGCGCTCCTTGCTGTTTCTGGAACAGTCCCTATACTGGTAGGGATGGGTCTTTTGGCGAAAGTTCGAAAAACTGAAGAAGGTCAAGCACTTGTGGAATTCATGCTGACTTTGATGCTGGCGATGCTGATCGTCGCGGGCATCGGGACCTTGTTTCGAAAATCGCTTTTTAAGTTCTGGACCAGCATTTCAAAGGAAGTTTCCGGCGCTTGCCCGGATTGCACTCCGGCGCCCGAAATCAAAAACAATTAACCTTAGCCGCGAAATCCCCTGGCGATCAGGAAAATTTCTTTCGATTCTTTTCGAGTACTTTCGGGTCGAAGCACGTCGACTTTTGAAAACCCTTCACGAAGCTTGGTTCGAAATCCTTCGAACTCGTTGCTGTGAAAAAGTTTGGCGACAAAAGTGCCATCTTTCTTTAAAAACTTTTTGGCCGTTTCCAGGGCCAATTCGCAAAGTTCCAATGAACGCATCTGATCCTGCATTTTCACGCCCGTGGTTTTTGGCGCCATATCGGACAAAACCACGTCAAACGGCGGTTCGATCAGCGCGTCTTTCATGATCTGTTCTAAGTTGATGTCGCGCATGTCTGCGGTGATGAAGCGGCAATTGGGCAAAGTGATCTTGATCGGCTGCAAATCGATTCCTAAGACGCGACCATTCGTTCCGACTTTTTTCGAAGCGTATTGCGACCAAGACCCCGGAGCAGCGCCCAGGTCCAAAATCTTTTGATTGCTGAAGATGATCTTCAACCTTTGGTCGATCTCTTGAAGTTTGAAGACCGAACGTGCGGCGAAGTTTTCTTTCTTCGCTTTGTGGAAGAAATAGTCTTTGGGGTTGTAAGCCATAATAGGTGCCTGCTCCTTTTAGAGCACCTGCGTCATATGAGCAAAGCCTTTTCGCGTGTCTGGGGCTTAGACAGTTGGGTCAAATTTACCAGTTAATTACAAATAAAATCAAATATTTAGGTCGTGAAATCTGGCCTAAGCATTGCACTTCAACGAAGTACATGAAGACCCGTTTTCTGACCTTCTTGGCGATCTTGTTCAATTCTGCGACCGCCTTCGCACAAATCCCCGGCTATTTGGCGCCCAACGGGGCCATCGCAGTGGTGGTTTCCAAGGATGAAGTCAAAGTCGCCCCAGGCGATCCTCAGGCGCATATTTGCATCAGCAACGATTGGTTTGATCTGGACATGCGGATTCACCAACTGGTCCGGGTCGAAAAAGAAACGATCCCGTTTGCGTTCAACGCTGAACTTTCAAAAAGTAATAACGCCTATTGCTTTGATACCCAAAAAATTCCACACGGCCGCGAAGGAACTTTCGAAGAAATCTTAGCGCGCATTGAAATGCTTTCGAACGACCAAGTGATGGTCCCGGTTTCCAAAGAAACCATCGCTGAAATTCAAAGCGCTCCCGAACCGGAACAAACACAAGGCGAAAAGCTTGCACAAGGCTTGATTCCTGCCCAGGTTCCATCCCCTAACCCTTCGCCGACTTTCTATCACCTTCGCAATGAAGACAAATCGCTGGGAAGAAAGCTTCTTCGCGCAGAAGCCATCGTCGGCGGCGTCGAAGTTGTCGGAATGGCTTCGCTGATGCTTCTACCGCCATCGATTACGAACTGGCCAGACAAGCCTTGGCTAAAAGCGGGCGCAAACCTCAAGAAGGCGTGGACGCAACCCCCGCACTTTGACAAGGACCACTGGGCGATCAATTACATCGGACATCCTTACTCGGGCGCTCTTTATTACAATTCTTTGCGCAGCCAGCGCGCGACGATTCTGCAATCGTTTCTTTTTTCGGTCGTTGAATCGACGATCTGGGAATACTTGGTCGAAGCCATTTCGGAACGCCCTTCCATTCAAGATCTTTTCATCACGCCTGTGGTGGGATCGGCCCTAGGTGAACTAACCCACCGTGCGACGATGCGCATGCGCCGGGGCGGATTCAAGCCGTTGGAAAAAGCGGCCGTTTTGATTTTGAACCCGACGTACGTCATCAATAACGGATTCAAAGAAAAGAAGCGCGCGAAGTAATTCGCCGCCAAGTCAGTGAAGCAGGCTGCTGAAGATTTTACGGGTTTCGTTGAAAACGAAGCGCGCGATGACTTGATTCTTGGCTGCCGGCAAACCTGTAAAGTTTACGCCCACCATGAATTCTTCGCCTTTTTTGGGCTTATCGCGTGAAGGGCGGACGGACTTCACTTGCCCATGACAAGTGATCGACTGCCCTTCGATCATAAAACGCATTTCTTCAAGCTTAAGACCCACAGGAAGCCGGTTGGCTTCTTCAGTCGGCGCCACAAAAGACAGTCCGCCGGCAGACAGATCGACGATCCGACGCTTGATCCAATTGGAAGCATTGGTGGGGTCCTGAAATTCGACGTTCAGCTTCAAAAGTTCATTCACCTTAAGTCGCATGTCCTGACGACGTTGAACTTTGAAGACTGCTTCAGGGTATTCAAACTTAAGTTCGGCAGCGTCGGCATTCACAAAAGGCGCACGGAAAAAGACGTTGGCTCGCGCCAGGGAAATCGAAAAGTAACAAAGTGGGGTACCTGTCGCTGCTAACTTTGCTGTGAAATCGGCTACGTTCATCTGCGCGGGACGATGTACGAAAAGCTGTTTTTTGTTTTCACGGATGACCGTCAGGTGGGAACGCACGACTTCATCTTGGTCGCGCGTCCAAACCAAAACCGAAGCCTGCGTGCGCAAAGCTTCATCCCAAAAGGACTGGATTTCTTCGGCCGACTTTACGGCTTCGAAATCGGTTTGCTCAGACAATCGTAACCTTCCTGAGAAGATCCATGTCCTGAAGGGCCTTACCGCTGCCGCGAACGACGCAGGTCAAAGGATCTTCTGCCAAAGCAACCGGAAGACCGGTTTTTTCTTTGATCAAGATGTCTAAGTTGGCCAACAATGCACCACCACCGGCCAGAATAATTCCGTTGTCGACGATGTCGGCAGCCAGTTCTGGGGGCGTTCTTTCCAGCGCAGTTTTGATTGCGTCGACAACTGCCGAAACCGGTTCAGCCAAAGCGTCGCGAATTTCTTCGCTGTTTACTTCGATGGTCTTCGGGGCGCCGCTGATCAGGTCGCGGCCTTTGACTTCGTAAGTTTTTTCTTCTTCAAACGGGTACGCGCAACCGATCGATAGCTTGATCTGTTCAGCGGTTCTTTCGCCGATCAGAAGCGAATACTTGCGCTTGATGTACTGAACGATCGCGTCGTCGAACTTGTCGCCTGCAACGCGAACCGAACGCGAATACACGATACCGCCCAAGCTGATGACGGCGACTTCGGTAGTACCGCCACCGATGTCGACGATCATGTTTCCGCTAGGTTCTTTAATCGGAAGACCCGCGCCCAAGGCAGCGGCCATTGGTTCTTCGATCAGATAAACTTCTCGAGCGCCGGCAGACTGCGCTGATTCTTTCACGGCGCGTTTTTCCACCTGAGTAATCCCGAAAGGAATGCAGATGATGATGCGCGGACGAATGAAGGTGCGGCGTTCGTTTGATTTTTGGATGAAGTACTTCAGCATCGACTGGGTCACTTCGAAGTCAGCGATGACCCCGTCTTTCAAAGGTCGAATCGCTTGAATGGATCCAGGCGTGCGGCCCAACATGTCTTTTGCTTCTTTACCGACTGCAAGAACGCGGGTTTGTCCGCGAGCATTTCGGTGAATCGCGACGACGCTGGGTTCGTTGATGATGATTCCCCGGTCGCGCGCAAAAACCAAAGTGTTTGCGGTGCCTAGGTCGATCGCCAAGTCGTTTGAAAAGAAGTCCAAAAATTTCTTCATCATGAGTCTATTCCTTCGGTCTCGGGCCGGCTCCGCCTGCCCCGGTCATCAGATCACCACTTGTAGTGGCGGATGTGTTCACCGCGTTCAGCGATTTGGCTGGCAGATCGAATCCCCACTTCCAGGTGAAGATCCGTGTACTTTCTGAAAACAGCCTTAGCGGATTTCTTGGTCTTGATCCCTCCGCGCTTCAGCGGAAGGTCGGAAACCAGAAGAAGTGCTCCGATGGGAACCTTGCTTGCGAAACCCGCAACAAAAAGGGTCGCAGTTTCCATATCAATTGCCAAGGCCCGTTCTTCGTAAAGGTCTGCTTTAAACCGGTCGTCAAATTCCCAAAAGCGGTAGTCGGTCGTGTGGACAACCCCGGTGCGGTAGTCCAACCCGGCTTCCACGATGATTTGAGAAATGAATTTCTGAATTTTGAAGGTCGGAAGGGCCGGGACCTGCGCTGGCATAAAATGCTGCGAAGCGCCTTCGTCGCGAATTGCCGCGGTAGGCAAAATAAAGTCGCCCACTTTCAGCGATCGGTGCAAGCCACCGCACATCCCCAGAAGGATCACTGCGGTCGGATTGACCATCGAAACCAATTCGATGATCAAGGCGGCCATCGGTGAACCGATTGAAAAGTCGATGATGGAAACGCCGGCACGTTTGCTGTGGACCACGCTGACGGCAGAACCCTTGGTCCTTTCGTCGCCGCAGATGTTGTTAAAGCGTTCCAGATAGTATTCAAAATTCGTCAAAATGATTTGCTTTTGGAACTTCGAAGCCGGGCTTCCGCTGTATCGCTCGAGCATGTCGGTCGCGATCTTCTGCTTCGCCTTGTTGGCGTATATCCGATTGGTATTCGGAATCATGAAGGGATTGGTTTGCGCCCCAATGGGCTGATTTTGAAGAGGGGCCCTCTTCGGACTCTTTTTTGAGCTTTTCTTTGTCATTTCGGTAGGTTTTAGCCTTCTAGGCGAACGCGCGCAAGCGTGTTAGTGGATGTTTCATGGTCTTCAATGCTGCACGTCGACGAAGGGGCTATTCCAATTGGCTTCTGAATTTGACGCCAGTTCTTTTCGTTTTGAGCCTTTTCACCGTGATGGGTGTTTTTGCGCTGATTTGGTCGGGTTACGAGGCCTTCCGCGAAGAATTCCCGGACGTGGGCCGCTTGAAGAAGAACTACCCCGTCATCAAGTACAACGGTCGCGACAAACCCTTTTCGGTCAGTTGGCATCGCAACAAACCGGATCGATGGGTCGGACTTCAGGAAATTTCGCGCGAAGCCATCGGTGCGGTTCTGGTCAGCGAAGACTGGGCTTTCTTTTCCCATGACGGTTACGACGCCAACCAAATCAAAGAAGCGCTGAAGGATTCGATGGAAGAAGGGCACCTGACCCGCGGTGCAAGTACCATCACACAGCAAGTCGTGAAGAACGTTTTCTTGGCACGGGATCGAAACCTTTGGCGAAAGCTGAAGGAACTGATGCTTGCCGTTCAGTTGGAAGACACCGTTGGTAAGCGAAGAATTTTGGAAACCTATTTGAACATCGCTGAATGGGGAGAAGGTATTTTCGGAATTGGCGCCGCGGCTTCGTTCTACTTTCACAAAGCCCCATCGCAGTTGACGGCAAAAGAAGGGGCGTTTCTGGCCATGCTTTTGCCCAGCCCTAAACGGTATTCGCAGTCGTACCGAGACCGCCGTCTGACGGATTACGCTAGGTCAACGATTCGCGCGATCATGCAAAAAATGGAAAAGGCGAATTATCTTTCGTCTGATGAACGCGCGCGCGCGCAAATCACACCGCTTTGGTTTGAAGATTCCGGAACCGAAAGTGCCGCAGAAACTTTGGAACCTTCCGAAGAATCGTCAGCGATTTGACGTTTGGCTGATCGGGCCGAAATGCGTTGACCCAAGTTCTTGACCGATCGTGCCGTCATCGGACACAATCAAGGTTCGATCCATGATGGGTCGTTGTCGGCCGGAGGCCAATCAACGTGGTCAAGACTACAAACGGGCGAGCAGAAATGCGCTCGCCCAATCATAACGGGCGAGCAGAAATGCGCTCGAACAAAGAACACGCGCAAGGGCTGATCAAAACCCGTTTGCTGCTTTTCCTGGTCAGTTTCTGTCTGATCGGCGTCGCTGCGTTCGGCACCTGGTACTGGCTTTACACGCGCGGCCCTGAAAAAAGCATCCTTTCAAAGACTGAAGTCGCCGCCGCTTTGAAATCCAGCGGGGTTTTTCAAGAATTTCCAACCGAAGTTGAAATGATGGTCGAAGGTAAGCCCGAGAAGGTTCACCTAGACTATTCGTTCGACGAAAGACTTCAGGGCGAAATGGAATCGTTAATCCAGATGTATCGCCCAGACTATGGCGCATTTGTGGCTGTCGACGCGAACACCGGAAGAATTCTTTCGATGGTCAGCTATTCCCACCACGCGGACCTGGACGATCACTTGGCCCTACGCGCGACTTTTCCGGCCGCAAGCGTTTTCAAAGTGGTCACGGCTGCCGCAGCGATTGCTGAAGGAAACATGAACGCCAACACGTCCATGCAGTTCAATGGACGAAATCACACCTTGTATAAAAGCGCAGTTCTGAAAACCAAGATCAATCGTTGGACGCGCACGATCACCTTGAAAGAAGCCTTTTCCAGGTCGGTGAACACCGTTTTTGCAAAGCTTGGGATTTTCAACGTGGGTTCCGAAGACCTTCGTGATTATGCTTCGCGATTTGGTTTCAATCGAATGATCGCGTCTGATCTTCCGATTCAAGAAGGTCGTGCGGTGATTTCCGACAATCTTTGGCAGTTGGCTGAAACTTCGTCTGGGTTCACCAAAGACACGACCATGAGCCCGCTTCAGGGCGCCTTGATCGCCGCCGCGATTTCTAACGGCGGAAAAATGATGGAACCGTTTGCGGTAGAAAAAATCACGCGCGGTACGGACGGATTGAAGCTTTACCAGGCTCAGCCGCAACTTTTTCAAGAAGTGGTTACGCTTCCGGTGGCCAACGAACTGAAGTCCCTGATGCGCGAAACAGTTCGCCGCGGAACTTCCAGCGGGTCGTTTCGACGATTCTTCCGCGGTCCTTACGCGCTTTTGGATGTCGGCGGAAAAACGGGATCGCTGACGGGTTTAGATCCTAAAGGCAAGTACGATTGGTTCGTCGGATACGGCGAATTAGGTCAGTCCAAGATCGCAGTCGCAGCGCTGACGATTTCAGAAAAGTATTGGAGAGTGAAATCGTCCTACTTGGCGCGCAGATCGTTCGAAACCTATTTCAGATACCAATTGGGGATCGGACCCAAGAACAAAAAGAACCGACCAGGTTTCCATGCGAGCCATTATTCAACGAGTCCGTGAAGCGGCAGTTGACGTCCAAGATGCGGGTCAGTCCAAGCGCGTGGGTCAGATTGGATCTGGCATTCTGACTTTGCTGGGTGTGGAAGCCGGCGATACCGAAAAAGACCTGGAATGGGTTTTACAGAAAATTTCCAAGCTTCGAATCTTTGAAGACGCTGAAGGAAAAATGAATCTTTCGGCTTTGGATTTAAAGAAGGAACATCTTCTGGTCAGCCAGTTCACCCTTTTGGGCGACACGTCCCAGGGCAATCGTCCGGGGTTTTCCAAGGCCGCGCGGCCCGAAGTCGCCAAGCCGCTTTTTGAAAAGGCCGTCGCTCGTTCCAGAGAATTGGGTTTGAAGACCGAATCCGGGCAGTTTCAGGCTGAAATGTGGGTCAGTTTGGTGAATGATGGTCCGGTGACCTTCATCATCGAAAGCCCAAAAACTTGAAGCCGACGCGCCACGTCCCCATCTTGGTGGGACCTATTGTCGAAAATCTAATGGAAGCCTTTCGCGCCCTTCCCGCCGAAGTTTCGGGCTGGATTGTCGACTGTACTTTTGGGGGTGGCGGTCATACCGATTTTCTTCTTCAGTCGCTTTCAAAGCTTCCCGGCGGTCATCGCCATCGGGTTTTAGGGGTGGATCAAGATCCGATGGCACTGGAACGCGGTCGCCAACGTTTTCAGAAAGAAATTGCCGAAGGGCGCCTGGTTCTGATTCAGGCGCACTTTTCGGAACATGCAGCGTGGAAGGCAGCGGTATCCGGCCCGATCTTTGGCTTGTTGGCCGACCTTGGGTTTTCAAGCGACCAGATGGATGACTTGGATCGGGGCTTAAGCTTCCAGTCAGATGGCCCTTTGGACATGCGGATGGACCCAGCCCGACCCATGACGGCTGAAAGCCTTCTTCAAGAAATTTCAGAACGCGATTTGGAAAAGATCCTTTCCGAATTCGGGGAAGAACGATTCGCCGGGCGCATTGCGCGCGCCCTGGTCGAGGATCGAAAGCGCGGAAAGCTTCCGAAGACCCCTAAAGAACTGGGTGAACGCATTCGACAGGCGGTTCCCCCAGATCCCAATTCAAGAATTCATCCGGCGACCCGAAGCTTTCAGGCTTTGCGAATCGCGGTCAATCAAGAGCTCGAAGAACTCGACGCCCTGCTTCGAGATGGTATACTGACCCTAGAACCCGGAGGGAGAGTCGCCATTCTGTCTTTTCATTCTTTGGAAGATCGAAAAGTGAAGGATGTGTTTCGGATTCCTGCAAAAGGAGAAACGGGGGATTTCAGAAATCTAACCCCGAAACCCATTGTCGCGGACGACGACGAAGTTCGCGCCAATCCAAGGTCTAGAAGCGCAAAGCTTCGGGTGGCCGAACGCTTGGCGCCAGGTGAAGTCGTGCGGAAGAAAAAAGAATATCCCGCGCATAAACCCAAGAAGAAGGACGACGAATGATCACGCGCTGGCTTCCCGTCTGGGTCATCCCTGTCGTCGTGGTTTTTTCGCTAGGAACGGTCGCCCTTCGCTTGAATATTGTTCGCATCACTTATTCTTTGGATGAAACCGATCGGATGATCCGAAGTCTTCAGCAAGCACGCGACAAGGCCGAACTGAAGCTTTCATCCCTTCGTTCACCCCGTCGCTTGGAAATTTTGGCCCGAACCCGATTTAAACTTTCACCCCCACAGCCATCGCAGGTGGTTCATTTGAAAGGCGTCCAATGACGAACGCACCTAGGTTGGATCGCCGAATCTTGGCTGTCGCGATGGGGTTTGTCCTGATCGTTTGCGGAATTTTGGCCCGCGCGGTCAGCCTTCAGCTTTTCCCAAACGCACGTTTGGTTTCGATGGCGAAAAAGCAGTTTCAATCCAAAGTTCTGATTCGCCCTAGGCGGGGAATGATTGCGGATCGAAACGGAGAACCGCTTGCGATCAATTCCGATGCGCAAAGCTTGGCGGCAAATCCATCGAAGATGGATGGAAAGACCAAGGCAAAAGAATCATTGGCAAGGGCACTGGCCAAGGCGTTGGATGTGCCTTTTCCAAAACTGCACGCCAAATTCAAAGAACCCCGTGAATTCATCTGGGTGAAGCGCAGACTAAGCGAAACGGACCTTCAGCGGCTGAAACGGGTTGGTATTTTAGACGCCGATGGAACCCCAATTTCCGGGTTGTGGCTGGTCAAAGAAAGTCGACGCATCTATCCACATGGCGAATTGGCTTCACATATTTTGGGTGACGTGAATTTGGATATGGAAGGACTTGAAGGGATCGAACTTCAGGAAAACCAGAAGCTTTCAGGAAAAGTCACTTCGGTTTCGGCCGTAAAAGACGCTTTAGGAAGACCCACTTTCATTGATTCAGTAACGGCGGAAAAAGTTCAGGACGGCGAAGCTGTTCATTTGACCATTGATGCTTCCCTTCAGTTTTCGGTCGAACAGGAATTAAAGGCCGCCCTTCAGAAAACCGGCGCAAAGTCTGGAACTGTGATCGTGATGGATTACCGCACGGGCGAAATCCTGGCGATGGCCAATGCGCCAACCTTTGACCCCAACGTCGGGGCCGCTTCACAAAAAAGACGCAATCGCGCAGTGACCGACGGCTTCGAACCGGGTTCAACGGTCAAGTCGCTGATGTTGGCCTGGGCCCTGAAAAACGGCGCGAAACTTTCGGACACGGTGAATGCTGAAGGCGGAAGCTTCACGGTTCAGGGTAAGAAAATTTCCGAAGCAGAAAGCCACGAAAAGTTTGGAAACATCAGCCTAAAACGGATGCTTCAAGTTTCAAGTAACGTGGGCGCAGCGAAACTGGCGCTGAAACTGGGTGCGGAAAAAATCGATCAACTTTTCAAAGCCTTTGAACTGGGAAGTCGCACGGGATTAGGGTTTCCTGGCGAAATCGCCGGAAGAATCCCCGAACGGGATCGTGCGCACCAAAAAGACTGGCAACAGCTTGCGCTAGCCAACTTTGGCTTTGGTCAGGGAATCTTGATTACTCCGATCCAAATGCTTCGGGCTTACGCTGCAATCGCAAACGGTGGACTTCTGGTTCGTCCGCGACTGGTCAAATCGCTTTCTAAAGATCTGCACGCCGGACCCAAACGAATCTTGGATCAGTCGACCGCGGCCCAAGTTCAGGAAGCTTTGCTTTCAGTCACGCAGACGGGCGGCACGGGTGTGAAGGCCGTTTATCCGGGAATTCAAGTGGCAGGAAAAACAGGAACCGCGCAGACTGTCGATCCCGCAACCAAGCGCTATTCGCGAACGCGCTTCATTTCTTCTTTCATCGGGTACCCGGTGCACGAAAAACTGGGTCTTGTGGTTTTCGCATCTTTGGACGAACCCCGGGGCGTGTACTATGCGTCTGAAACGGCGGCCCCACTTTTCCGAGACGTTTTGGAAGCCATTGTTCACCGGTTTGGAATCCCGATCGAAAATCCTGAACAGGCGCGCGAACAAGCGCGCGAATTGGCAAGCGAACCCGTTCAGAAGCCGCAGGACCTGCCGAAATCTGAACCGATTCAGTACCAGGGCACTGAACCTTCCCAAGGACATCTTTGGAAGATGCCTTCTTTGGTGGGTCTGACCCAACGCGAAGTCTTTGAAAAACTTCGGGATCAGGATTTTGAAATCGAAGTTCAGTCGACCGGCGGGTTGGTGCAACGCCACGAACCCCCCGCGGGAAAAGTCGTTGCCAGCGGCAGCCTGATTCGGCTGTATATGAAATGATGGAGAAGGTCCTTGCCGAGCTAGCAAAGGAAATTGGGAAGTATTCCGGCATCACGGCGGATTCGCGCGAATGCGCGCCTGGTTTTGTTTTCGTTGCGCAGAAAGGAACCCGTCAAGACGGTCACGATTTGGTTGAAGACGCGCTGAAAAAAGGCGCAACTTTGATCGTCGTTGAAAAACCCGTAGCGGCCCACCCCGGCGCTGCGAAAATCGTTCAAGTTCCTTCCACACGACGCGCCTTAGGTCATTTGGCTTCGGCCTTTTACGGATATCCGTCCAAGAAGATGAAAATCGTCGGCGTGACGGGCACCAGCGGGAAAACAACCACCAGCTACATCACGGAAGCCTTGCTGAAAGCCAAAGGCCATCGCGTAGGAGTCATCGGGACGGTGAACTTTCGCGTGGGTGATCAGATTTTTCCTTCCACCCATACCACGCCCGGTGCCGTCGAACTTCAGAAGCTTTTCAAATGGATGCTTGAACAAGGTGCCACGGCCGTAGTCATGGAAGTCAGTTCGCATGCGCTGAAACAAGGTCGCGTGATCGGAACGGCGTTTGATTCGGTGGGGTTTTTGAACTTAACCCCTGAACACTTGGATTTTCATCCTTCGATGGATGATTACTTTGAAAGCAAGGCGCTTTTGTTTTCAGAAATGGCGGAAGATTCCCGAAGCTTTGGAAAGAATCCCGCAATGACCATCGGAACGGACGACGACTTCGGAAAAAAACTTTGGAACCGCGTTTCCATGGATGAAGCCGTTCAAAACAAGAAGTCCGTGTCCATTACACAGACGGATTTTCAGTTTTCGATCGAAGGAATGAAGGGAACCCTGGAAGGAAAGCCCTTTCGGTGCCCACTGATGGGTTCGTTTAACGGATCGAATCTTTTGATCGCGGCGGGACTGGCTCAGGGTTTGGGTCTGGGCCCGGACGATCTGATTCGGGGCTTAGCGGGATTCCAGGGTGTGCCAGGGCGACTTGAAAAGGTCGAAGGTTCGGATCAAACGGGAATTCAGGTCTTGGTCGATTACGCTCATAAGCCCGACGCCCTAGAAAAAGTTCTGGCAGCCCTAAAAGATGTCCCAGGCCGGGGACGAATCATCACCGTCTTTGGATGTGGTGGGGATCGGGATCGCCAGAAGCGACCGGTCATGGGGAAGATCGCTGCGAGCGCGTCAGACTGGGTCGTGGTGACGTCGGATAACCCCCGCACCGAGAACCCCGACCAAATCATCCAAGAGATCGTGGGAGGCATCCCAGGTGGGCGTTACGAAGTCGAACCGGATCGCGCAAAAGCGATTCAGAAAGCGATTGCGCAGGCGAAACCCAGGGATCTGGTCCTAATCGCGGGAAAAGGACATGAAGACTACCAGATCCTTGCTGACCCGAGTCAGCCTGGCGGGACGCGAAAAATCCCCTTTGATGACCGCGAAGTGGCGCACGATTTCTTGACATCGCTTTTTAAAAATCAGTAGCATCGCCCCATGCTCTTTCACCTGCTCTACCCGATGCACGTCAACTACAGTGCGTTGAACGTTTTCAAGTACATCACCTTCAGAACCTTCGGCGCCGGAATCACTGCAGTGCTATTCAGTCTTCTGTTGGGACCCGGATTCATTCGGTTTCTGCAGCGTAAGCAGATGGGACAAGCGATCCGCGATGACGGCCCACAGTCGCACCTTTCGAAAAAAGGTACACCGACCATGGGTGGCGGCTTGATTCTGCTTTCGATCACCATCAGCACGCTGCTTTGGGCAGATCTTTCGAATTCTGGAATTTGGATCGCGCTTTTGACGACGCTTTTCACGGGCGTTGTTGGATACATCGATGACTATCGCAAAGTCGTTCAGAAAAATCCCAAGGGCCTTTCGGCTCGGCAAAAACTTTTAGGGCAGTTTTTGATCGCAGCTGCTGCGGCCTACGCTCTTTATGTTCTTCGCGAAACACCACCGGTTCTGAAGTTTCCGTTCTTTAAAGAATGGTCATTGGATCTGGGCGTGCTTTTCATCCCCTTTGCGGTCCTGGTCATTGTCGGAGCATCCAATGCCGTCAACCTAACCGACGGTCTTGATGGACTGGCGGTCGGTCCTACCATTACTACGTCGGTGACTTTCCTGATTTTGGCCTATTGCGCAGGCCACGCTAAGATTGCGGAATACTTGCAGATTCCATACGTACCGGGGTCCGGCGAACTTTCGGTTTTCTTGGCCACCGTGGCCGCCAGCTGCTTGGGGTTTTTATGGTTCAATACCTATCCGGCCCAGGTTTTCATGGGCGATGTCGGGGCCTTAGCGCTGGGCGCAGCGTTGGGCGTTGTTTCGGTCATTACGAAAAACGAGATCCTGCTTGCACTCTGTGGCGGGATTTTCGTAGTAGAAGCTCTCTCGGTCATGGCTCAGGTGGCGTCTTTTAAGATGACGGGGAAACGGGTCTTTAAGATGGCCCCGATCCACCACCACTTTGAACTTAAAGGGTGGGCTGAACCGAAAGTGATTGTGCGTTTTTGGATTATTTCGATTTTGTTGTCATTAGTGACTTTGTCGACCTTGAAGTTGCGTTAAGGGGAATTTGAATGAGCAAGTATCGTGGCAAAAAAGTTCTCGTCGTCGGCTTCGGACTTTCCGGGGTTTCTGTCGCCAAATTCATGAGCCAAGAGGGTGCGAAGGTCACCGTCACGGACATGAAACAAAAAAGCGAACTGGCTGAATCCTGTGCCCAGTGCGCGGATCTAAAAATTGAATATGAACTGGGAAAGCATAACCCAGCCACTTTTCTTGCTTCTGAATTGATCGTCGTCAGCCCCGGTGTTCCGTTGAACACCAAGCCTTTGGAAGAAGCCCAGAAGGCCGGCATTCCGATCACCAACGAAATCGACATCGCCGTTCAAGAAATCGAACAACCCATCGTGGCGATCACGGGCACCAACGGAAAGACCACGGTCACGACCTTGATCGGAGAAATGTTTCGCGCTGACAACAAAGAAGCCTTCGTCGGCGGAAACATCGGCAAGCCTTTGTTGGATTACGTGATGATGGAAAAGAAGGCTCAGGTCGTGGTTGCCGAAGTTTCCAGCTTTCAGCTGGAACTGACCCAGAAGCTGGTTCCGGCTGCAGCAGTCTTCACCAATATTGAACCCGATCACCTGGATCGTTACCCCAGCTTTGATGCTTACGCTGCGGCAAAGAAGAAGCTTCTGACCGCATGCGATCGCAACAGTTTTGTCATTTTAAACTACGACAACGCGAACGTTGCCCGAATGGTCACCGAAAATCCGGGCAAACTGATGTGGTTCACCAAAAAGGACCCGATGGCTGTGGACGGGACCTTTGCTGAAAGTTTTGTGGGATCGTATTACAAGGGCGCGGCTAAGCAGATCGTGGCCCGAATCAACGGTAAGGAAGAAATCTATGATACTTCCCAGTTCAAGCTTTACGGCGAACACAACCGCGAAAACTTGATGGCGGCGATCAATGCCGCACGTGCCATGGGTGTCAGCCCACGCGCAATTCAAACGGTGATCAATTCCTTTAAAGGCGTGGTTCATCGTCTAGAATTCGTTCGTCGCAAAGACGGCGTTTTCTTCTTCAATGATTCCAAGGGCACGAACGTGATGAGCGTTCAAAAAAGCCTATCGGCCTTCAGCTCGAATCCGATCATCTTGATCGCGGGTGGCAAGGATAAGAACCAAGACTTCACCCCATTGGTGGACTTGGTTCGAAAGAAAGTTAAAATCCTGATCTTGGTCGGCGAAGCGAAGGAAAAAGTGAATCGCGCCATTGGCGATTTTGCCGAAACCTTCCTGGTGGGAACCTTCGAAGAAGCCGTCTTGTTGTCTTTTCAAAAGTCCCGCAGCGGCGATATCATTCTATTGAGCCCAGGATGCTCAAGCTTCGATATGTTCCGAAACTATGAAGAACGCGGCGACTACTTCAAAAAACTCGTCAACCAGCTCTAAGCTTTTTCAAAGCTTAGCCGGCGTAGACGTCCCTTTGCTTTTGATCGTCATCGCGCTTTTGACGTTCGGGCTGGTGATGGTGCTTTCGTCTTCCTATATTTTTGCGGAAGAACGTTCCGGTGACGGTTTTGCTTTCATTAAAAAGCAGTTTGCCTATTCAATGATGGGCTTGGCTGGGATGTGGGTTGCTGCGCGCGTTCCGCATAGAAATTGGCTTAAGTGGGGGTATCCAGTCTTAGGCGTAGCGATCTTGCTATTGGCTTGCGTCTTGATTCCAGGAATCGGCGCGCGTGTGGGCGGCGCCCAGCGGTGGATTCGCCTGGGGCCAATTGGGTTTCAGCCGGGTGAACTGGCCAAGTTTGCGATGATTTTCTTTGTGATTCGCCAACTAGAAACCAAGAAGGATCGACTGGATCGCTTTGGCCCGGGAATTTTGGCGCCGCTTTTGGTGCCGTTGCCAGGGTTGGCACTTTTGCTGCTTCAGCCCGATTTCGGAAGCACGGCCTTGATCGTGACCATTTCCATGGTGCTGATGTTCTTAGCAGGCGTCCCCAAACGGTACCTTTTCACGATGGTCGCTTTCGCGGGTATGGCGGGTGCCGCGCTTTTATTAGGTTCCGATTATCGCCGCGCGCGCCTGATGACTTTTTTGGATCCGTGGAGCGATCCAGGCGGCAAAGGGTTTCAAATCATTCAATCCTATCTGGGGCTTTTTCACGGCGGTTGGTTTGGGGTGGGATTGGGAAACGGAAAAGAAAAACTTTTCTACCTTCCGGAAGCGCATAACGACTTTATCGGCGCTGTGATTGGTGAAGAATTGGGATTGATCGGGATTGGTGCAGTCGTGTTGGCCTATTCTTTTCTAGTGTATCGGGGGCTTCGAATTGCATACCGCTGCTGGACCCAAAGTCACGACAGTTACGGAATGCTTCTAGCGTCGGGGATCACTTTGATCTTGGGCCTTCAAGGGTTCATCAATCTTTCGGTGGTGCTGGGGTTGGTTCCCACCAAGGGACTGACCTTGCCTTTAATCAGTTATGGAGGGTCGGCCTTGATGGTCGATCTTTTCGCTGCGGGCATCTTACTTTCCGTCAGTCGCAGCACGGATCTTCATTCAACAGGGAAGTTGTCGAAAGGAAATGGATGATGGAACAGCCCAGCTTAATCGTCGCCGGTGGCGGCACGGGCGGACATATTTTGGCCGGGATCGCTATTGCGGAAGCCTGGAAGAAAAAATGGCCTGAAGCGCCGATTCTTTTCGTAGGCGCGCGCGGGGCTTTGGAAGAAAAACTGGTGCCGCGCCACGGGATTCCACTTCGCCTTTTGGATCTGGGATCTTTGAATCGCGTTTCATTGGGAAGAAAGCTGAAGACGATGATTCAGCTTCCGCTGGCGCTGATTCTTTCGATGGTGATTTTGTTGCGGGCACGCCCGCGCTGCGTGATCGGGGTGGGCGGATACGCCAGCGGGCCCTTGGTCCTGATGGCAAGATTGGTGGGTTGGATTTGGGGCGCACGTGTGGGGATTTTGGAACAAAACGCGGTGCCGGGGTTCACCAACCGGGTTTTGGGAAAATTTGCTCATCGAATTTTAGCGGCATTTCCCGGCATCGAAAAACAGTTTCCGGGCGGAAAAGTCACCGTAACCGGAAACCCGACGCGGTCTTCGATGAAGCCTCTGCCTTCGTCGATTGAAAATGCGGAACCCTTTACGATCTTTATTTTTGGGGGAAGCCAGGGTGCGCTTGGGATCAATACCTTGGTCTTGGACGCAATTCCCTATTTGGCCGATTTGAAGGGCAAGCTTCGCTTTGTTCATCAAACGGGTGAAAAGGATTATGAACGCGTCGCTGAAGGGCATCGAAAACTGGGGACTGGTGCCGTGGTTGAAAAATTTATTTACGACATGCCCAAGTACTATCAGGAAGCGTCGATCGTGATCTGTCGTGCGGGGTCATCCAGTCTTTCAGAACTAGCTGCAGTCAAACGTGCTTCGATTCTGATTCCGCTGCCAACGGCGGCGGATGATCACCAGCGAAAGAATGCGGAAATCTTTTCCAATGTGGGGGCTTCCCAGATCCTGGTTCAGACCGGTGCCAAGGGTCAGGACCTAGCCAAGATGATTCAAGACCTTTACAAGGATCGCGCAAAGATTCAGGCAATGGAAAGCAAGGTCGCCAGTTTCTATCGGCCAGATGCCGCATCTGAAGTCATCGCCGCGCTGAATTCGTAAAACTTTCCGATTTCGCCAAATTTCGAAACCGTCTGCCAGCCCAGAAGTCGCGGACCTTTGCGCGAACGATCGTCTTCAATCAAGCAAATGGCCAAGTTCCCTTCGGGAAGCCAGACCCCAGTTTCGCAGGAAATCGAATTTTCGTCTTCCAGCGGCTTTTCAACGACCGCGTGCCCCCGAATGATCTTTTTTCCCTGCCAGTTGGGGTGAACGTAATAGGACCAAAGAAGTTCGTCCAAAGGGACATCTGAAATCTTCTTGTCGAAACTTTTCTGAACGCCGCCGTGACAGAAAAGCAGGCTTTCCGTTTCGAAATAGGGAAGAAGCGACTGGTAGAAGGGAAGGTGCTTGGGCTTCACTTCGGGATCCAACTGGTATTCTTCGAACGCGGTTCTTTCCATCTGGAAAGGGGCCGATTCCGAATTTTCGTGCCAGGCCCTAAGCAACGCTTGTTCGTGGTTACCCATCAAGAACTTCCAATGGGGATTCTTTTCGCGTGCATCGATCAGCGCATCGACGGTCAGGATGCTGGATTCGCCACGGTCGCAATAGTCGCCTAAGAAAACCGCGTTCAGGTGGTTTTCCTGAAGCCATTTGACGGCGCCCATTGCCGCGCGGTGACAGCCATGCAGGTCAGGAATCGCTGCCCAAGTCGTTTTGGAAAATCGTGAAGCATCCATCAGAAGAATGATTCTAGCACGAATCCCCGGGCCGATTTCCAGTTGTTTATCGGACAAAAGCAAAGATAGACTTTCCGCTACTGTGACGCGCCCTAAGACGGAAACTCATCTTCATTTTGTTGGAATTGGTGGAATTGGAATGTCGGGAATTGCCGAGGTTTTTTTGAACCAAGGCTATCGCGTCAGCGGATCTGACCTTCAAGAATCTGAATCGACACGCCGACTTGCACGACTTGGAGCCAAGATTTTGTTGGGGCATCAAGCTTCGAATGTCCAAGGCGCCCACGTGGTCGTAATGAGTTCCGCCGTCAAAAAGTCGAACCCCGAAATTCAGGAAGCTGCACGACAAAGAATTCCAGTGATCCCACGTGCCGAAATGTTGGGTGAACTGATGCGTGGAAAAACGGGAATCGCAGTCGCAGGTTCGCACGGAAAGACCACGACCACTTCCATGTTGGCCACGGTTTTCACGTTGGCAGGAAAAGACCCAACCTTGGTCATCGGCGGACGCGTCGATTCTTTGGGTGGGAACGCGAAGCTGGGACAGGGCCCGTTAGTGATCGCTGAAGCGGATGAAAGCGACGGATCTTTTCTTCACTTGCCCGCAACCTACGGAATCATCACCAACGTCGATAACGATCACTTAGATCACTTCAAGACGACGACGGCCATTGATCAGGCTTTTGTCGACTTTGTGGGAAAGATGCCTTTTTACGGTCATGTCGTGGTTTGTGGTGAAGACGCAGGCGTGCGCCGCTGCCTTCAAAGTTTTACCAAGCCTTTTTCGACTTACGGAATTTCAGGCGAATACGATTGGATTGCTGAAGGGATTCAGTTCGGACCTTCAGGTTCGGAATTCGACGTGTTTCGAAAGTCAGAATCTGGGCGCGAAAAGTTAGGTCGACTTAAAATCAATGTTCCGGGGCGCCACAATGTTCTGAATGCGTTGGCAGTCTGCGGCCTTGGGACGCGACTTGGGCTGACTTTTGAAGAAATCGCACATGGTCTTCGTTCTTTCCACGGCGTGAAGCGCCGGTTTGAAACGCGTTTTGAAGATCAGGCGAAAAAGATTACGGTGATCGACGATTACGGCCACCATCCGACAGAAATTCAGGCGACCCTTGCGGCAGCCAAAAACTATTGGAAGGGCCGAATCCTGGTGGTTTTTCAACCTCACCGGTATTCCCGAACTTTGCATTGTTACGATCAGTTTATGAAGGCGTTCACGGGCGCTGATCGCGTCTGGATCACGGATATCTATTCAGCAGGCGAAGACCCGATTGATGGAATCAGTGGGAAAAAGATGGTTTCTGACCTTAAGGTAAAGAACCCGTCACAGGATTTCTTTCATCTTAGTGATCTTGAAAATGGCGCTACTGAAATTTTGAATGAAGTGAAGTCCGGTGATTTAGTGCTTTGTCTAGGCGCCGGTTCAATTACAAAACTTCCAGACCGGTTGGCTCAGGGGCTTTCATGACCCCCGGCGGTCCGTCAGGTCTAGACTGGTTTGGGGAAAAATCCGCGGATTTTCGAGGCGAAATTCTTCGCGACGAACCCTTGGCCAGACATACGTATTATCGAATTGGGGGACCTGCAAAGCTGATGCTGGTCCCAAAATCGGTTGAAGACCTTTTTTGGATTCATCGTGGCTTGAAAGATTCGGGCGTTTCTTTCGCTGTGCTGGGTGTTGGTTCGAACACGCTTGCGTCGGATGACGGCTTCAAAGGGGTGGTCATTAAGCTTTCGAAACTGGATCAAAGCATTGAAGATTTGGGCGAAAGCGAAGGCGTTCGCAGAATTCGTTGTGGGGCTTCTGTTGCGATTTCAACGCTTTTAAAGCGCGCATCGACGGGTGGTTGGGGTTCATTTGATCTTTGGACCGGAATTCCCGGAAGTGTGGGTGGTGCCGTGGCGATGAACGCGGGGACCCACTTGGGTGAAACTGCCGATATTCTGGAATCCGTTCAGATTTTTGATTTGAAGTCCGGTGCGCTTACCGAGCTTTCCAGAAAGCAGATCGATTTTTCGTACCGCGTGTGCAAGCAGGTCACTTCGTCGACGCTGGTGGTTTCTGCAGTTTTTAAAACGCGCGTGGAAGATCCCGCAAAAACTTTAGAAAGAATTCAGGCAACGCTTGCGCGCAGAAAAGCAACACAGCCGATCGATAAGCCTTCTTGCGGCAGTGTCTTTAAGAATCCGAAGGAAGCGGGGCTTCATGCCTGGCAGGTGATCGAAAAGGTGGGGCTGCGTGGATACCAAGAAGGGCAGGCCCAGTTTTCAGACAAGCACTGCAACTTTATTGTGAATTTAGGTGGGGCTAAGGCATGGCAGGTTCGGGCGCTGATTGACGAAGCCAAGAAGCGCGCGCATGAAAAGCTTGGGATTGAACTTCACGAAGAAGTCAGATCTTTGGGTTTTAAATGAACCTAGGCTATTTCAGCCAATCCTGGACCGAAGCTAGGTGCACGGGGTCGACTGCAAAAAGATTTGCACGAAGTGCTGCGGCGATTTGGGTCGCCGGGACGGCATAGTTCAGGTCGCTCCAAACTAAAGAACTGGGCGCGCCGACCAAACTGCGAAGGAAGACGGAATCCGCAAGCTTTGGATCCGGGGCTGATTTCCCCGCCCAAATGATTCCCATCCAAGTTCCGGTGTTTCGATCAAAAACGGGTGCGCCGGAATCCCCGGGTGAAGCGTCGCATCCGATCGCCATCGATTCAACCTTCTGCCCTTGGGTCGTTCCGGGTGGAAGAATCGCGCGGAACTTTCCGGAATCTGAAATCAATCGACAGTCATCGCTTCGATCAAAGGTTAGGACCTGGGTTGGATTGCCTTGCGATCCAAATCCCGCCAAAAGAAGTTCCATACCTGCAACAAAATCAGAAGCCGCAGTGTTTGGGCGCAGTGAATGGCGCTTGGCCAGGAAATCGACAGCGACGCCCGAATCTAGGTCGCGCGCCTTTCCGATCCAAAGTGTAAAGTCGACCGAAGGCAAAACCGATACGATCGCCTGACAAGAAAAAGTGACCGGCGCGCCTGTCATCGTGTTTAAGGCATAAAAATTTGCGATCAATTTTGAACAGGCGCCGGACTGATTCAAAACGTGGGATGCGGTTCCGAAAAGATCGCTTCCCTGAAACTTTCCCAAATAGACGGCGCTGGCAGACCACCCGGGGAATTCTAGTCGTACGGGCGAAGCCAGGCGATCCAAGGAAGCTTGGGGAAGCGTCGACCAGGCCTTCTGATCGGCCAAGGTCACGCGTGACCAGTCATCGCCCAGGTGGCCGGCAGAAGCGGACAAAGCGCTAAACAGACCTGTCGCCGCAACAGATCCGACAATGAATGATCTAAATCCCATCTAGGGATTACAGTTCCTTCGTGTAAGGAAAAACTTCAATGTCTTTTTCTGAAATACCCAGCTTTTCGGTCATGGCTGGCACTAGGTCCTTCGCAGTCCCTACAATAACCACAGCCATTTGGTCAGGTTGCAGAAAGTCCTTCACGGCACTGTTGACTTCGGAAAGGCTAAGGTTCTTCAGTTCTGCAGCCGTTCTTTCCATAAACCCTTTGGGTAGACCAAAGGCAATTTCAAGGATTCGGTTTTCCGAGCGTTTCTGAGGAGTGTTGAAGCTGAACCCTGCCGAATTAATCGAACTGCTTTTCGAGAATTCGAATTCAGCTTCAGTGATGCCATTATCTTTGAGGCTTTGAACCATGTCGAAAGTCTTCTTCAGGGCTTCGACGGCGTAATCCGACTTAGGGAAAAGTCCATATTGCCAACTTCTGGGCTGGGTCCCGAATCGAAAGTGGCTTGCGGCTCCGTAACTCCATCCGCGTTTCACGCGAATTTCTTGCATCAAGCGTGAAGTAAATCCCCCGCCCCCAAACGCATGGTTTGCCAGGTAAAGTTTGAAATACCTCGGGTCATCGAAACGAATGCCGACTTGGCCCGCTTGGATCTGGACTTGTGTGCGATCAGGCTTATCGATGATGACAAATCGCTTCTTGGAAAGATGCTTAGGGGCAGGGATTCCGGCTGTAGCTTTGTCCGCGATATTGTCTTTCAGGCCCGCGGTCAGCTGATCTGCGAAGTCGCGGATTTCCCCCTGTCCCGCGTCCCCGCTACCGGTGATAAAAAGGTTCTGATCATGAAACCATTTCGAATAATGCTTCTTCAATTGTTCCTGGGTCAGATCTTCGATGTCTTTCTTGCGTCCCAGGATCGGCTTTGAAAATTCGTGTCCACTGAACAGGACTTCCGAAAAGCGCTGATTGGCCAGTCCCTGGTCACGGCCTAAGTTTTCAAGAATCGAAGTGACGATTTCCTTTTTCAACTTTCGAGATTCCGCTTCTGGAAAGCTGGGGTCAGTGAGAATTTCACGAACCAGATTCAAGAATTTCTTTTTCTCGCGGGCCAGGACACTGCCTCGAAAGATCATCATTTCCGCACGAGTTTCGACGTCGAACTGGGCGCCCATTTGGTCCATTTCCAGATCGATCTGATGTTTGGTCCTGGTCTTGGTTCCTCGGGCCATCAGTTCTCCCAAGAAATTCGTAATTCCATACTGTCCCTTTGGGTCCGATACCGAACCCGTCTTGAGCACCACAGAAATATGAACTAATGGCAAGTTTGAATCTTTTTCAAATTCGACTGGCATCGCCTGGACTGATTGAATTCCCGCAAAAAGCAAAAAAGAATAGATCATTTCGAAACTCCCATAAGAACCGTGCGCCCTTCGGGCTTCAGATAGTTTTTTGCTACGCGCATTAAGTCGTCGGCGGTCACTTTTGAAATCAGGTCGTAGTACTGCATCCCCTTGCTGAAGTTTCCGAACACAATTTCGGATTGACCTATGAAATTGGCCAGTTCAGAAGCCGAATCCAGACCGGAATAGAATTCATAGGTCAGCTGATTTTTTGCGCGCGATAATTCGTCATCGCCCACAGGTGTTGTTGAAAGCTTCTTCAGCTCCTTTAGGATCACAGCCTCGGCTTCAGCGGCACGACGGCCTTTTTGCATATTGGCCATGATCATCAAAAGCGATGGGTCAGCATCATTCATGTTGAAGCTTGCCGTTGAACCACAAAGGCCCATGTCGACCAAGCTTCGTTGCAAACGGCTGCTTTTTCCCGTGGCCAAAACGGCGCGAAGCACGTCCAAGGCAGGCGCATCCGCATGGGTCATTTCTGGTGTGTGGAATCCCATCATCAGCTTTTCCACCTGAATGTTCAGCTTCAAAGTCTTACGCCGAACCTCTTTCTGTTCGGGTTCGACTTCGATCTTTGGGTCGTGGTCGGGTTGCGCCGGAATCGACCCATAATACTTTTTCACGGTGTCGAAGGCTTCCGACGGGTTCACATCACCGACGATGACGATCACGGCCCGGTTCGGAGCATAATGGCTTTTGTAAAAATCCATTGCGTCTTTCGCGGTCATGCTGGCTAGGTCGGCTTCGTAACCGATTACGGGCCAGCGATATGGGTGCTTCGTGAAAGCGACGCCAAAAATTTCTTGGTACATGGTGCCGTCGGGACTGTTCTCGTTTCGAAGGCGCCTTTCGTTCTGAACGACTTCGGTTTCAGTCTTCAGGGCCTTTTCATTCACCAGAAGATTCACCATCCGATCGGATTCCATTTTCGCGATTAGATCCAAGTTCTTTCCGTCAGCCACAGGAAGTTCTTGAACGTAGGCCGTGTAATCCCGACTGGTGAATGCGTTCATTCCTTCCGCACCCACCTTTTCCAGGGTGCGGTCGAATTCATCGGGCTTCAGATTCTTTGTTTCTTTGAACATCATGTGTTCAAAAAGGTGGGCCAATCCGGTTTTGCCCGGGACTTCGTTTCTTGATCCGACGTTGAACCAAGTCTGGTAAGCAAATGTCGGAGAATCCGAGTTCTTCACAATCAAAAGTTTCAGACCGTTTGATAGCGAAAAGCGGTGGACCTTGTATTCACCAGCCAAGGGTTCAACTTTTCCTGCAGTCGCACATG
Source organism: Bdellovibrionales bacterium (assembly GCA_016786465.1). Classification (GTDB taxonomy): domain Bacteria; phylum Bdellovibrionota; class UBA1018; order UBA1018; family UBA1018; genus JAEUWC01. The sequence goes on from JAEUWC010000011.1 coordinate 26,900, forward strand.
AAGACGCAACGGCCACTGCGGTCGTAAAGACCGACGTCAGAAGAATTCGATGAAGTTTCATACGGGCATGTTAGATTTTTATCGTGAAGATTTCCACCGTCGCAGTGATTCTGCTGAATAGCGCTGTCCTGGCATTTTCAGTTTGGGCGATGACCCAGGCCGTCCAATCTCCGCTTTTCACGCTGAAGGTCGTCGAAGTTTCAGGTACGGGCGAAGATTCGCCTGTCACTGCCGATGAATTGATTCAGGTCGCCGCAGTTCCGGTGGATCGCATCAATTTGTTTTCTTTGGATCTGGACCCGATCGAAAAGCGACTTTTAACGCATCCATGGATTCGAAAGGTTCATCTTGAAAAGCAGTTTCCTCAGACGCTGGTGATCGTTCCTGAATTTCGCGAAGTCAAAGCCGTGATCATTTCCATGCAAGGCAAAGTTTCGTATGTCGACGCTACGGGAACGGTCTTTGGGCGCGTGAAGTCGGGTTCAGCGGGTGGCTTCCCTGTATTTTCAGCGCGGATCCACCAAGGCGGAACCGACTTGATTCGTCGATGCTTGGGGTTGATCGAAGCCTTCGAACAACAGGTCGGTCAGGTGGCAAGAATTGAAAGCCTGGAAGAAGAAGGCCCACGGGGAATTCAGGGATGGATCAGTTATCCACTTCAGTCGGATCGCGCCCGCGCTCAGGTCATCTTCCCATCACAGGATTCATTAGCCGACTTGGGCAAAGTTCGATCGGTCGTCAAGTACCTTTCCGAGCGTCAAATTTCTGTCAGCCAGATCTGGGCGGATCTGGGAAAGAAAATAGTTGTTAAAATTGCTCGACGTTTCTAGAATCGTGTCAGCACGGCAAAATTTGCCGTTACACGGGGTCCCACGGTCGGGACCAGAGGGAAGCGAATGAAGCAGACAAAAAAGGATTTTGTCGTCGGCTTAGACATCGGCACTACGAAAATCTGTGCGATCGTCGGCGAAATTGTTGAAGGCGGCCCTGAACCGATCGTCGACATTATCGGAATCGGAACGGCTCCGTCGAACGGACTTCGCAAAGGTGTTGTCATCAACATCGATTCGACCGTTGAAAGCATTTCGCAAGCCATTCAAGAAGCAGAACTGATGGCCGGCGTCGAAATTTCGGGCGTGTTCGCGGGAATCGCGGGCGGCCACATCAAATCTTTCAATTCGACGGGCATCGTCGCCATTAAAGATAAAGAAGTACGTGAATCCGACGTTCAGCGTGTGATCGACGCAGCAAAAGCCGTTGCGATCCCACTGGACCGCGAAGTGATTCACATCATTCCTCAGGAATACGTCATTGATAACCAAGACGGAATTCGTGAACCAGTCGGAATGTCGGGTGTTCGCCTTGAAGCCAAGGTCCACATCGTTACCGGTGCAGTTTCTTCAGCGCAGAACATCATCAAGTGCGCAAACAAGTCGGGCCTGAACGTTTCTGAAATCTGTCTTGAACCGATTGCTTCGGCAGAAGCGGTTCTATCGCAGGACGAAAAAGAACTAGGCGTTGTTTTGGTCGATATCGGCGGCGGAACCAGTGACATCGCAATCTTCAAGGAAGGCGCGATTGTTCACACGGGCGTCTTGGCCATCGGTGGAAACCACATCACCAACGACATCGCCATCGGACTTCGTACCCCGCAGACTGAAGCGGAACAAATCAAGATCGAACACGGATGCGCGCTGGCTTCCTTGGTGAAGCCTGACGAAACCATCGAAGTCGCTGGCGTCGGCGGACGGCGCCCACGCGTTCTTTCCAGAAGACTTTTGGCCGAAATCATCGAGCCACGAGTCGAAGAAATCTTTCAACTGATCCACCGCGAAGTTCAGAAGTCCGGTTACGCCGATCTTCTTTCGGCTGGATTGGTGATCACGGGAGGGTCTTCGCTTCTAGAAGGAATGCCTGAAATCGCGGAACTGGTTTTTGAAATGCCGGTGAAGCGCGGAATCCCACAAGGAATTGGGGGCCTGCGTGACGTCGTCAACAGTCCGAAGTTCGCAACCGGCGTAGGGTTACTGAAGTACGGTGCGAAGAATACCGTGAAGAGCAAGTTTCCCATCCGGGATAAGCACATCTACGACAAAGTCCGTGGATCGATGCGCAGTTGGATCAAAGATTTGTTTTAACCCGAACCAGGTAAAGGAAGACCTATGTTTGAAATCGAACAAGCAGTGGCACAAGGCGCGAAAATCAAAGTGATCGGAGTGGGCGGCAGCGGATGCAACGCCGTTAACACCATGATCAAAATGGGCCTGACCGGAGTCGAATTCATCACCGCGAACACGGATCGTCAGGCACTTGATGCTTCGTTAGCCCCTGTGAAGCTGGCCATCGGCGGCGAATTGACCAAGGGCTTAGGCGCAGGTGCTAATCCAGAAATCGGCCGCAAAGCCGCACTAGAAGATTACGCCAAGATCGCTGAAATGATGACTGGCGCTGACATGGTCTTCATTACGGCCGGTATGGGCGGCGGAACCGGAACCGGTGCTGCACCGATTTTTGCGAAAATCGCCAAAGAAATTGGCGCACTGACGGTTGGCGTGGTGACCAAGCCCTTCATGTTCGAGGGCAAAAAGCGGATGAAACATGCCGAACAAGGCATGAGCTGGCTTCGTGACAACGTCGACAGCTTGATCACAATCCCGAACCAACGCTTGTTGGCGATTTCGGGTCAGTCGCTTTCCATGCTCGACGCATTCAAGAAAGCGGATGAAGTTCTTCTAAATGCCGTCCAAGGGATTTCGGACTTGATCAACCACACGGGCTTAATCAACAGCGATTTCGCAGACGTGAAGACCATCATGCAAAGCAAGGGTTTGGCCTTGATGGGCATTGGTTATGGCGAAGGCGAACATCGCGCCGTGGAAGCTGCGACAAATGCGATTTCCAGCCCGCTTTTGGAAGATATTTCCATTAACGGAGCAACGGGCATCATCATCAACATCACGGGTGGATCGAACCTAAAGATCCACGAAGTCAACGAAGCGACGACTTTGATCATGGAAGCCGCCCACGAAGATGCCGAAATCATTTTCGGAACCGTGATCGACGACACCATGAACGATCGCGTGAAGGTCACGGTTGTGGCTACCGGTCTAGGCGATGCCTATGCTGTGGCCCATCCTGAATCGGTATTGTCGCAGTCGGTCGCCACGGCGACCGTTCAGGCGGCGCAGGCTTTGGCGCAGCAAGTGGCTCCGGTCCAGGCGCCTGTTCAGACGGCTCCAGCCCCAGTGGTTCAGACACCTGTGGCAGCGGAACCTGCTCTCGAGCAGCATTCTTTCTTCACCGAACAGCCTGCTCCGGTTCGCACGACTCCTCCTGCCCCAAGACCAGAAGTTTTGGTTGCGGCCCAGAATGCCAGTGCTCAGCGTTCCTATTCGATGGCGACCCAGATCGGCCATGAATTGGATGGAATCAGCGACGGAATCGAAGCCGACGAAGAACAACTAACGCCAAAGGATCCGACTCCGGGATTGTCGTCCGTAGCCGCCACTCAGGCAGCATCGGGTGCGGAAGCGGGCGAATTGGCTCGGGCTCGTTCGATTGCTCAGCGCTTGGGCGTGACGAATCTAACAGAAGACGAATTCGATATTCCGACTTACCTTCGCCGCAGCCAAGAGCTGTAGAAGGTCAAGGTGCCTGGCACCTAGTTAAATCGAATCGCAGAATTCTTTGAACTTCGTGTCGGGTACGTCTTTGCAGACGCCGTCGATTTCGATCGATGAAACGCCTTTACGACCGGAAGCCATTTTGTTGGGCATCATCGCTAGGCACGCAGCCGCACGACCAGGCCCTGGGGCCAGGTATGCGCCGTAACTGATGTCACCCGAACAGTTGTTCGTTTCCGGAAAGACCAGAATCACGCTCGCACCGGCTTTGCTCGTTGGCGCAGATTTTAAGCAGGCTGAAATGGGGTCCGAAAAGCCCAAGGCGATACAGGCGCCGTTCACACGCACGGAACTGGCAGTGCGCGTGGAAGAAATTTTCTTTGATGAATGACACTGGGTCATTAGGTCTTGATCAGGAACCAAGATTCCCGATCGACCGATCTTGTGGTTGCAGTCAGCGCCCGCAAAGGTCGTGAATTCGGAATGATCCGGATTGTAGAACTTGGGAATTTCGAAGCCGTTGCACGCAAACTTCAACGAAGTGTCGACGATGTTCTGGCAAATACCGTTGACCTTCATTGACCAGACAGACTTTCGGCCCTTTCGCCAAGAAATGTCGTCGCATTGTTCGTGAGCGGGTTGCGATGCGTTGAAAGTTTTTGAATACAGCACTTCTCCGGAACAGAAATCCGAATACTCGAAGAACTGAACCTGCGTCGCCGTGCTAGCCGTCTGTCCCGGAGCATTGAGCGCCGAACATGCGTCCATAACAAAGGTGTCTACGATGTCTTGGCAGACGCCATTCACGCGAATGCTCCAAGCCCATCGTTTTCCCGTCGTTCCAAGCTGCGCCTTGCACTGAGTGTGCGAATCCGAACCCGGCAAAAGCGTGATGTTTCCGGAAGAAGTTCCCGTGCAATTGTCCGAAGCGGAAAAGAATTCGACCACCAGCTGGGACGGTTGTGACGGAACTGTCGGCGGCGTTGTTTGGGATGGCTTTGGGCTTGGCGTGCCGGGCGATGGCGATGAAGAGGGTCCGGGTGCCGGCGTTCCGCTTGGCGAAGCGGACGGTGATGGAGCGGGCGCAACCACTGGAGTCACTGCTTCGATCTTTGATTTCAGAAAGCTGCGAAGGCGATCCGCTTCAGCTTGACCGGTGAGCTTCGTCTTTTGATCAGAACTTTTGCCGGTCACGCAGCTTTCAGCAGCCCACTTTTCTTCGAACTGGTTGATACGCGAAGTGTAGGATTGCAAGGTTCCCAGGGCCGAAGCGTTTCGAATCCCGGCTTCTAGCTTTTGGATTTCATTGGTGAATTCACCAGTACAGTTGGGCGCGTCTTCGTCCTTTCCGCAGCCGGAAATCGCGACGATAGCCAGGCCAATCACCCCAAAAAACAATGCCCGAAAAGCTTTCATGCCCAACGACATAACGCACAGCGCAAGGTCCGGCAACGGGAATTTCGACCCTGTCCGAAATTCGGATTCCAAAAGGAGCAGGCACCTTTAATTTCGGGGATGGCTATCGGGAAAGTTCAGGGACGTTCGGATTTGCCGAACGGTGTCTGTGATTTTGGACAATGATTTTGGAGCTACGAAAATCGTGTCATCGCCCGCGATCGTCCCCATCAAGTCGCCAGGGCGATGGGTGTCCAGGTGGCGCGCCAATAACGATGCTGATCCCGCCGCCGTCTTGATGATGATCATCGCGCCGTTGTGGCTGATGTCGGTGACCAAATCCGAAAAGGTAGTTTCCACGATCGTCGGAAGCACCGGGGTTTCCATCAAACGATAGACAGTCTGCCCTGTTTCATCGACTGCCTTAACTGCGCCGATCTTGCGAAGGCTTCTTGAAATCGTGGACTGAGTGACTTCGAAGCCCATCGAATCCAAACGCTGGCAAATTTCTTCCTGGGTCGTCGCATCGCCTTCTTCCAAAAGACGACGAAGCGCCGTCGCGCGGGCGCGGGCATCGAAGTTCTTTTTGCTGACGGTGTTTGAAGTCGACGACATGATTCGCCTAGGCCAACTGGGCCCGACCTCCGGTTGAAGCAGATTTTGCAGAAACGCCCAAGCCAGCCGAATGGTTCGTATGCGTGGACGCAAGCGCCAAACGATTCAGCAAACCGACGATCAAGGCCTTTTGAACGTGAAGGCGGTTTTCGCTTTGACGGAAAAGAACTGAATTTTCATGATCGGCCATCGCATCAGAAATTTCCTTACCGCGAATCATCGGAAGACAGTGCATGACCACTGCGTTCGGTGCGGCCGCTGCATAAAGTGTTTCATTCACCTGATAGCCTTCAAACGCACGTTCGCGGTCAGATTCCTGCGATTCGAATCCCATGCTGGTCCACACGTCGGTATAGATCGCATTTGCACCGGCAACCGCGTCCATCGGTTTATCGAAAGCCTGGATCGATCCGCCGCTGGAACGCGCACGGGCTTTGGCCTTTTTCACGATGAAGCCTGATGGTTCATAGCCTTCCGGGCAAGCATAGGTCAGATGCACGCCGATGTAAGGGGCCATCAAAAGCAAGCTATGAAGGATGTTATTGCCGTCACCGATGTACGCAACTTTCAATCCCGCAAGCTTCCCAAAAGTCTGCTTCAGCGTCATCAAATCCGCCATAATCTGGCAGGGGTGATGAAGTTCTGAAAGGCCGTTGATGACCGGAATCGATGACTTCGAAGCCATACGTTCCAAGACCGACTGTTCGTGCGTGCGAACCATCACGGCGTGTACGTATCCCGAAAGAACGCGCGCGACGTCTTCGGGTTCTTCTTTCTTCGAAGTCGAAGAAAGGCTTTCAACCGTGGTGCCACCCAGTTCCTGCATCGCGATCGAAAAGCTCATTCGGGTCCGAAGCGAAGGCTTCTCAAACAACATCGCCAAATGTTTTCCTACCAGGGGTCGATCTGCGGTTCCGTTGTCCCGCGACGCCTTCAATTCGATTGCGTAATCGATCAGGCCTTCAAGTTCGGAACGCGACAGTTCGTCGCCAGTCAGAAGATGCTTTGCGGATACTTTAAACATTCGCCGTAGCTCCAGTGGAAGTAGTACTGCTGGTTGAATTCTTCGCTGCACGAGTCACGCGCTGACGTTTACGGCAAATGGTGCCGACGCCGGCGTTGGTGAAAAGTTCTTCGATCAGGCAATGCATTCGCTTGGCGTTCAGGACGTGAAGTTCCAGAACGCCCTTTTTCAGGCAGAAAAGCATGGTCTGAACCTTCGCAAGCATTCCGCCTTTGACGACGCCAGTTTCGATCAAGTTTTCCAATTCGCCTGCGTCTAGTTCGGAAATCACGGCCATGTTCTGGTCCAAGATTCCGTTCTGGTCCGTCAGGTAAATCACTTTCTTGATTCCAAGCGCGACGGCAATGTTCGAAGCCGCCCAGTCGGCGTTCACGTTGAATGCCTGACCGTTTTTGCCAATCCCTACCGGAGCGATCACAGGAATGATTCCGCTTCCCGCCGAAGATTGTGTGTCCAGATACTGCTGGATGATCGCGGGATTCACCGCTTCGATCTGTCCAACCTGGCCTAACTTTGCGCTGGCTTGCTTACAAAAAAGCAGTTTCGCGTCCGATCCCGAAATTCCCGCGGCTTGAACACCGGCGGCGTTCAAAGTGCGGACAATCTTGCGATTCACGCTTCCGCAAAGCACCATTTCGACGATGTCCATCATCGCAGGCGTGGTCACGCGTTGGCCATCGATGAATTCCCAGGTGATCCCGTGGGTTGTTAGTTCTTGATTGATCGAAGGTCCGCCGCCGTGAACCAGGACGACTTTAACGCCGGCCGCGCGAATCATGGCCAAGTCTTGGCAAAGGCTTTTGACCAGTTCGGGATCGGTCAAAGCCGCCCCGCCGATCTTGATCAAGATCGTTTCACCTGTGAATCGCTTCACGTATCCCAGCGTTTCCATCACATTCAGGGCGCTTGGGTTTTTGTTCTGAGAACTTCCAGAACCAGAAACTGAACCACTCATGTGCTGTACTCCGCATTAATGTCCACGTACTTCTTCGAAAGATCGCAACCCCAAGCAACGGCATTTGCTCCGCCAGAATTGAAATCTGCTTCGATCTTGACCGTGTCGGTCTTCAAAAGGCGCTTCACTTCAGCGCGATCAAATACGGCGGGACCGCCGTTTTCGAAGATCTTCACGCCTTGAATTCGCAGGCTCATTTTTTCCAAAACATCGCCTGGAACTGATTCAGCGCCCAACCTAGCCAAAATACGGCCCCAGTTTGGATCTTCACCGTGAACTGCAGATTTGATCAAAGGGCTTAAAGTGATTCCGCGAGCCGCTTGGCGAGCCATCTTGCTTTCAGGCGCGCCCTTCAGTTCGACTTCGATCAATTTCGTCGCGCCTTCGCCGTCGCGTGCAATCGATTTCGCTAGCACGATGGAAAGTTCAACCAAGGCGTTGCGGAAAATGCGGACATCGTCTTCGTTTGAAAGCGCAACGCCACTAGCCCCGTTGGCCATCAAGAAGACGCAGTCGTTCGTCGAAGTGTCACCGTCGACGCTGATCATGTTGAAGGAAAGATCCGTCGATTCGCGAAGCATGGCCTGCGCCTGATTCACGGTCAGTTCAACGTCCGTGACGATGTAGCCCAGCATGGTGGCCATATTGGGGTGAATCATTCCGCTGCCTTTAGAAACGCCGGTGATCCGGACGTTTCCGTTGGTCAGTTCGACTTCCGTGGTCACCGTTTTAGGTACCAGGTCCGTCGTCATGATCGAAAGGGCGAAGCCTTCTGCGTTTTCGGTCGCGCGTTCGACCATTTCAGGCATTGCAGCCGAAATTTTTTCGATATCCAAAGGAACGCCGATGACACCCGTCGAAGCGGTGACCACTTGGTGGGGAAGACATCCCACGGCTTGCGAAGCCGATAGCGCCATCTGCCAGTTGCGTTCACGGCCCTGAGGACCGGTTGCCGCATTCGCCTGCCCGCTGTTGGTCACGATTGCGCGGATGTGTTCAGAAGGAAGAATTCCTTGAGAATAAAGCACGGGGGCCGCCTTGCATTCGTTTTGGGTAAAGACCCCTACGGTCACCGCTTCGGTTTCCGAAACAATGATCCCTAGATCCGGGCGATACTTTCGGACACCGCTGTTGATGCCGCCGGCGACGAAACCTTTTGGAAGTGGCGTTCTGGAAATTCCTGGTCCTGGTGTCATAGGTTGCCCTCTCTCTGCTCAAGTGAAAAACTGGGATTCTTTCCCAAGTAGACGTTCAAATTTTCAACGGCCTGCGAAGCAGCGCCTTTCATCAAGTTGTCGATCAATGAAAACAAGAAAAGCTTTTCACCTTGAACGGTGTAAGCGATCTGCGTGCGGGCCGAACCCACCACACGCTTCAAAGAAACCAAGTGCTTCTTGGTGGCTTCGCCGTGTTCAACCAAGTCGTACGAAGAATAGGCTTCGTCATAAATCTTCGCGATGGTTTCAGCGGTGGTGCCCGGTTTCACACGACCGTAAATGGAAGAAATGATCCCGCGGCGGGTCGCCAAAAGATGGGTTGTGAAAAAGGGATCAGTTTTCGCGCCCGAAAACTTTTCGATCGCCCCCGTGATTTCAGGAAGGTGCTGATGCTTGCCCACGCGGTAAGGCAGGCATTCGCCGTCCACTTCGGTGAAAAGAAGGTCTTCGGAAGCCTTGCGGCCGGCGCCCGAAGTTCCTGACTTTGAATCGATGACCAAAGACTGGGGGTCGACAACGCCCGCCTTCAAAAGCGGAATCAGCGCCATCATGACGGAAGTCGCATAGCAGCCCGGATTCGAAATCAAAGTGGCGTTGCCTTGTTTGCCTTCATGCGATTTTTCAAATGGGCTAAGGCCAAAGACGGCTTCACCCAGAAGGTCGGAAGCTTCGTGTTTCATGCCGTAAGTTTTTTCAAAGATGGACTGCGGAAGACGAAAGGCCCCGCTTAAATCGATGACGGTTTTTCCGGCCTTGTAAATTTTGTGGGCCAATTCAATCGAAGCTTCGGCGGGCGTTGCTAGAAAATAAACTTCAACATCAGATTCGGCCAAAAGAGCAGGAAGTTCTGAAAGGTTTCCCGTTTTGATTTTTCGAGCCGACTTTTCAGGAAGAAAAGATTCCAAGGACCAGTCATTCTGAGTCGCCAGCGCGAACTTCAAGTCGACCAGCGGATGATTCAAAAGAAGGCGGGCCAATTCAAGGCCGGAATAACCCCGAGCCCCGATGATCCCAACTTGGATCTTTTGACCTTTTTGGCCGTCTTTTTGAGAAACCTGGTTATGCATGAAATCCCCTAAAGGCTGCATAAATATTCAGCTAAACCCCTATAGTCAACGTTATTTTCCTTGTTTATGCAAAATTATGCGTCTATAGCTCAGGGAAAGGAAAGGGTTTTTTTCAATGGCACAGGCAAAAAAGAACAAAATCTTGTTGGCATTCTCGGGCGGGTTGGACACTTCAGCAATCGTCCCTTGGTTGATGGAAAACTACGATGCGGAAGTCATCGCCTACTGTTCGGATCTGGGAAATGCTCCGGACGAAAAATTCCTAGCTGATTGGGCAAAAAAACTGGGCGCGGTCGAATTCATTTTCGAAGATCTTCGCGACCGTTTGGCCAAAGAATTCGGATTTGCCTGCGTTCGTGCCGGCGCTGTTTATCAAGATGACTACCTTCTGGGTACGGCACTGGGCCGGCCGTTGATTGCGGAACGAATGGCTTTTTACGCAAAGAAATTTGGCGCAACCGCGATCGCTCACGGCGCTACCGGCAAAGGAAACGACCAGCTTCGTTTCGAAAAAGCCTGGGCCTATCTTTGCCCGGACGTAAAGGTGATCGCTCCTTGGAAGACCTGGAATTATACCGGTCGCCAAGATCTACTGAAGTATTTGGCTTCTAAAGGAATCGATTTCCAAACGACCGAAAAGCTTTACAGCGTCGACGTCAATCTTTTCCACCGTTCTTGCGAAGGCGGGATCCTGGAAAACCCAACGAAGGAATAC
>JAEUWC010000007.1 GCA_016786465.1 Bdellovibrionales bacterium
GGTGCACTGGTTTTCACGGCACTTTTATTTGCCAGCCGTTCAGCTTACTGGATCTATATTCATTACAACAAAGCCAATATTCAAAGCAGCTACGGGATTTTCAGCACGCTGATTCTGATTATGCTTTGGGTTCACTTTTGCGTCAGCTGCCTGCTTTACGGTTGCTTGTACGCGTGGCACTTGGATCATGACGGGCAGGCAGGGCACGGTGCGGGACACGGCGGCGGCCACGGGCACGAAGCAGCGCCTGTACGTAAAATGGGCTCGATGCACGGGGCGTGAGCCTTAGTCGAAGAAACCCTCGTCCACTTTTTTTCCATTCTCATCCCAATTGATGTACGCACCCGCGGGCTGGTCGTTCCAGTAGTTGCCGGCTGATTCGACGTAGGTACTTGCGGGTGACCGTCCTTTCTTTTTTAAGACAACGTAGGGACCACGTTTCTTTCCATCGGCCTCGCAGAAAACTGTCTTCCGGCCCTTAGCGTCGGACGTTTCGCGCCAGGACTCGGAAGATCCACACAAGTAGTTTCCTTTTTGAAACAAGGTACGAATCTGCGAAGGGTCCTTCAAGGTGACGTAAAAAGGAACAGGATTGGGTTTTCCGGAGCAGCCACCTCCTGCCCCACAAAGCGTCGCGTCCAGAACATTCATGGCTGAAACTGTTCCATCCATTTGTGAATGGAATTTCGCTCGAAATTTCATCCCAATCAGCGCCACATACACTCCTGCCAGAAGACAGGCCATGATCCTCGCTCGTATTTTGCGACGGTCCATCCCCTAAGTTTATCACAAAACATCGTAGGGAATCTGAAGCACAACTTATTGAAAACTAATACGTTTTCATCTTTTGTAGAGGTTCGGCTTTTTTATCTCCATCCAGTTCTCTGGAGCCTTGATCACTTCGAATCCGTAGCGCATGTAAAGTCCGTGCGCGTCTTTCGTTCCCAGACAAAAGCGGCGTAGTCCCTGGAGTTGTGGATGCGCGACCACGCAATCCATCAACCATTTCGACAGGCCTTTGCCTCGGTATTCTTCCAAGACGTACACATCGCCCAAGTACGCGAACGTTGCGTAGTCGCTGACCACTCGAGCAAATCCAATTTGGCGAAACCGACCTTCATCTGAAAGATACAGTCCAAAACCCAACGAGTTCTGAACGGACTTTCTAACAACACTCAATGGAATGCCTTCGGCCCAATACGACCGGCTTAGAAACGCGTGAATGCTTTCTACATCCAACATCTTTGGATCCGTGCTGACAGCGAAGTTTTCTTTTTCCCAGCGAACCGGCTCAAGGAGCATTCGAAGGCACCCAGCCCACTCGGTAAAAACATTCTTCGAAAGTACTGAACGGCAAAACGGTGTGGCAGGCTTCGCGGCCTGCTTCTAGCGTTCCGATTTCAGATTCCATCCCCAAAGCTTTCGCAGCATTGTAGGTCGTCGCGCAAAGAATTTCGTGGGCGGCCATTCCCAAGTACAGCGCCGACAGGTTCATGATCCACGGAAGCGATTGGGTCATGCAGGTGCCCGGATTGAAATCGGTCGACACCGCCACGCGCGCGCCCGATTCAATCAGTCGCCGGGCCGGCGCATGCGGCTTTTTCAGATAGTACGCCGTCCCCGGAAGCAATACCGCCACAGTCGAAGACCGCGCCAGCGCCTGAATCCCTGCATCCGAAATGCAAAGCAGGTGATCCGCTGATAGCGCGCCCATCTGCGCCGCCAAGCGCGCGCTTTCCGTATTTCCCAGTTCATCGGCATGGACCCGGATCTTCAGCCCCGCCTCGCGCGCGGCCGTCAGAACCGCGCGGGCGTCATCCAGCGTGAAGTACCCTTCGTCGACAAAAATATCAGCTGAATCCGCAAGCTTCTTCTTCGCTACTAGCGGAAGCTGTTCACGCAAAAGCGCCTGAACGTAATCCGCCCGCACTTCACCCTTAGGCACCGCGTGCGCGCCCAGCCAAGTGATGTGAAACCGAATCAAGGGAAATTCTTTCTTCAAACTTTGTGCGACTTCTAAAATTTTTACTTCCGTCTGAAGATCCAGTCCGTACCCACTTTTGATTTCCAGTGCGCGCACGCCCCACGCGTAAGCTTCACGAACGCGATCGCGCGCAAGCGCCAGAAGATCTTTCTTCTGCATTGCACGCGTTGCTGAAACGGTGGCCTGAATTCCACCCCCTTCGCGCGCGATTTCTTCATAAGTCGCCCCCGCGCATCGGCGGGAAAATTCACTGGCGCGGTTTCCGGCAAAAACCAAATGCGTGTGACAATCAACCCATCCCGGGGTGACCGCCTGCTTACGATCCAGATCCCGAACCGAAGACGTTTTCAATCCTGCACGCACTTCACGCGGCATAGCGCTGACTGCGCCCGCGAAAACCACTTGGCCTTTCGAATCCCAAATCAGCGCGCCATCATTCACAACGCCTGCGTCTTCGCGGGTGACCCGAATCCCGTCTTTGATCCGAAACCCGGCGCCTGTCCAAAGTTCGGATGCGTGAACCAATCCGCTTAAGTTTTTCAAGCCCCCAGATCCAGAAGGCCTCGAAGATTCAGGAGAACCGGACGCCGCTACTGCCGCCTTTTTTCCAGCCGCGGCTGCTTTCGACGATGACTTTCGCTTTGCGACCGCCATCACTTCAGCATCGGGACCTTTCCGCCCCGTTTTTCAAAATCAGTTCTTGCGATCTGCGACGCGGATTCATAACCGGCATCTGCGTGGCGGACGACGCCCATTCCCGGATCCGAATTCAAAACCCGCGTTAAGCGCCATTCCGCATCCTTCGTTCCGTCGGCGACCACCACCATCCCGGAATGGATCGAATATCCCATCCCGACGCCACCGCCGTGATGAAGACTGACCCAGGATGCTCCGTTCACGGCATTCACCAACGCATTTAGAACGGGCCAGTCGGCAATCGCATCCGATCCGTCTTTCATCCCTTCGGTTTCGCGATTGGGGGACGCAACCGATCCGCAGTCCAAGTGATCACGACCGATCACAATGGGCGCTTTGACTTTCCCGGTGCGAACCAATTCATTAAAAAGCAGTCCCGCTTTTTCGCGCTGACCATAACCCAACCAGCAAATCCGTGCAGGCAAGCCCTGAAACGCAATCCGTTCCTGCGCCATGCGAATCCAACGCTTCAAACCCTGGTCTTCCGGAAAAAGTTCCAAAAGTGCGTTGTCCGTTACTCGAATGTCTTCGGGATCCCCCGAAAGCGCGACCCATCGGAATGGACCGCGCCCCAGACAGAATTGCGGGCGAATGTAGGCTGGAACAAAGCCTGGGAAATCAAAAGCGTTCTTGACGCCCACTTTCATGGCCTGTGCGCGGATATTGTTCCCGTAGTCGAAAACGTGGGCTCCGCGCTTTTTGAATTCCAACATGTATTCGACGTGCTTGCCCATCGATGCCATGGACCTTTGAATGTATTCGGTTGGATTCGACGCTCGAAGCTTCACAGCTTCTTCAACCGAAAGTCCAGAAGGCACATAACCATTCAGTTCGTCATGCGCGCTGGTTTGATCCGTGACCAGGTCCGGCTTGAATCCCATCTGCAAAAGCTTGGGATAAACTTCGACTGCGTTGCCCACTAGCCCGATGCTTAATGCGCGTTTTTCGGCGACTGCCTTTTTCACCCTTGAAAGCGCGTCTTCAAGATCCGTCGCCATTTCGTCCAGGTATCGAGTTTCAAGCCTTCGCTTCACGCGGGTGACATCGACTTCAACGTTCAAAGAAACAGCGCCTGCCATCGATGCTGCCAAAGGCTGTGCGCCACCCATCCCGCCCAGTCCAGCCGTCAAAACCACGCGGCCCGAAAGATCCCCACCAAAATGCTGGCGTCCGGCTTCCGCAAAAGTTTCATAGGTTCCCTGAACGATGCCTTGGGTTCCGATATAGATCCAAGAACCGGCCGTCATCTGGCCGTACATGATCAAGCCACGGTCTTCTAGGTCGCGAAAATTTTCCCAATCGGCCCACTTCGGAACCAAAAGGCTGTTCGCAAGCAAAACCCTGGGCGCAAACGGGTGGGTCGGCATCACGGCGACCGGCTTCCCGCTTTGAATCAAAAGCGTTTGGTCTTCACGCAAAGTCTTCAACGACGCGACGATCGCATCAAAGGATTCCCAGTTTCGGGCGGCGCGGCCGTTTCCGCCGTATACAACCAACGCATCCGGATTTTCTGCGACTTCAGCGTCCAGATTATTCATCAGCATCCGAAGCGCGGCTTCTTGTTGCCATCCTAAACAAGTCAGCTGATTTCCGCGTGCTGCACGCACGGGCCTTGATCCTTTTTTAAAATCCTTTGCCATATGCTTAGACCTGCACCCATTGGGTCCATTGACCCGATTCCAAAACGCCATCCAACCATTGCATGTCGTCGTGCAGTGAACGGTCCTTGTCCATGAACGGCGACTTTTCGCGAATCTTCGCGTGAATCGTTTCCACCATCGAAGACGATTTCAGCGGTCGAAGGAAATCCAAGCCCTGCGCCGCCGCCAAAAGTTCCATCACCAAAACGCGTCGGACATTCGTCACCACGCGCTGAGCCTTTCGCGCGGCCCAGGCGCCCATGCTGACGTGGTCTTCCTTGTCTGCAGACGTCGGGATCGAATCGACCGATGCCGGATGACAAAGTGTCTTGTTTTCAGAAACGATCGAAGCCGCGGCAACTTGAACAATCATGTATCCGCTATTCAACCCGCCTTCTTTGACCAAGAAGGCTGGAAGTTCCGAAATCGCGGGGTTGATCAACTTTTCAATTCTTTGTTCAGAAATACTTCCAATTTCCGCCATCGCGATTGAAAGCGCGTCCATGGCAATCGCCACGATCTGCCCGTGAAAATTTCCGCCGCTTAGAATTTTTCCTGCGGCTGGAAAAACCAAGGGGTTGTCCGTGACCGCATTGATTTCGCGATCCAAAACATCGCGAACGAACTTCAGCACGTCGCGGCTGGCGCCGTGAACTTGCGGAATACAGCGAACACTGTAAGGATCCTGGACTTTTCCACAACCTTCGTGACTTTCTGAAATCTGACTTTTCTTAGGCCGTCCGTCCGAAGACGAAAGCAAAATCGATTTCATCCTTGAAGCCACCAAAACCTGACCCGGATGGGGACGAACGGAATGGATTTCTTCTTCAAATGCTGTTTCGGTCCCGCGAAGCGCTTCAACGGTCATCGCGCCCGCCACATCTGCAACGTCGCAAAGGTGTTCAGATTCCAAAAGCGCAAGCGCCCCGATGGCTGTCATGAACTGCGTTCCATTGATCAGCGCCAATCCTTCTTTGGCTGCCAGGCGAATCGGTTCGATTCCCGCTTTCTTCAAAGCGTCAGCGCCGGTCATTTCCGCACCCTTCAAACGGGCACGGCCTTCACCAATCAGAACCAAAGCCAGGTGTGAAAGGGGGGCTAGATCGCCCGAAGCACCCACGGATCCTTGCTGCGGAATCAAAGGACAGATGCCTGCGTTCAAAACATCTAAAATTTTCTGAACCAGTTCGACCCGCACGCCCGAATGCCCTAGCGAAAGGGCCTGAGCCCGAAGCAGGAGCATCGCGCGCGACACCTTGTCCGGCATCGCAGGTCCAACGCCCACGGCATGCGAACGAAGCAGATTGTACTGAAGGGTTTCAATTTGATCGCCTGAAATTTTGACGTTCGACATCAGACCAAAGCCGGTGTTCACGCCGTACAAAGTTTTTCCCGAAGAAACTTCGGATTCCAGAAATTGGCGCGACTTCAAAATCGCTGCCTTTGCCGCCGACGACAACGAAACCTGGACGCCACCCAGTGCGACTGCGCGAACATCTTCTAAGCTCAGTCGCTTTGCGCCACCGATTTCAAGCGTCTTCATTTCGCACCTTCCGCGGCCTTGCGAAGCCCCTCGATCGCTGCGGCCCGATCTTTTTGACCAAAGACCGCAGAACCGGCGACAAAAACTTCGGCACCCGCTTTGCGAACGCGCGCGATGTTGGAAGGACCAATTCCTCCGTCCACTTCGATCAAATACTTTCGCGATCCACGAAGTTCGGCTAGGCGTTCGATCTTTCCAATCGCCGAATCTATGAACTTCTGGCCGCCAAATCCTGGATTCACCGACATGACCAAAACCAGGTCGACGATGTCTAAAACTTCTTCAACCGACGCCAAGGGCGTTGCAGGATTCAACGAAACCCCGGCCTTGCATCCCAATTCCTGAATCCGCTTTAAAAGTCTTTCAAGATGGTGGGTGGCTTCGCAGTGAACGGTGATCACGTGCGCGCCGGCTTTTGCAAATCCTTCAACCCAGTCTTCGGGCTTACTGACCATCAAGTGACAATCCAAAACCATTTTCGTGTGCGGACGAATCGCATCAACGACCAAAGGTCCGATGGTTAAATTCGGAACAAAGTGTCCGTCCATGACGTCCAGGTGCAGCCATTCGGCGCCCGCTTTTTCGACGTCGCGGACTTCGGACTTTAAATTTGCAAAGTCCGCCGACAGAAGTGACGGAGCCATGATGATTTGCTTATTTGCCACGAAATCACCCTAACATTAGGGGAAGCGAAATTCCTCGACCTTTTAGGCCATTCAAGAAGGCGGCGGCGTCCACGGCTTTCTTGCCGTCCCACTGGACTTCATGAAGTTCGATCGATCCTGCGCTGCATCCAATTGCGACCATACCGCTTCTTTCGAAGATGGATCCCGCCGGGCCCTGTACGTCAAGACGAAGGCTGGCGCGCTTGATTTTCAGCCGTTCCGAAGCGCCGTCTTTGGTCAACTTGACCCAGACGCTGGTACCGGGCCAGGGGTTTAACGCACGAATCTTTCGATCAACCACCTGGGCCGTTTCACTGGCCGGCGCGATCGCTTCCATTTCTTTGGTCAGTTTCGATGCATAAGTCACCGCAGATTCATCCTGCGCGCGACCCTTTAAGCTTCCATCTTCCAAGCCCGAAAGCGTGGGCAAAATCAATTCTGCGCCAATTGCAGCCAGACGATCGTGAAGCGTGCCGCCGGTGTCGCTTCCGGAAATCGGTGTTTCTTTTTGAAGCAAAATATCGCCGGCATCCAATTTTTCGACCAGCCGCATGGTCGTGACCCCAGAAACGGAATCTCCCCCTAAGATTGCCCATTGAATCGGGGCCGCCCCACGCCATCTGGGCAAAAGTGACGAGTGAATGTTCACGCAACCCAAGCGTGGCAAGTCCAAAACATTTCGGCGCAAGATCTGACCGTACGCCACAATTAGGATCAAATCGGGTTTCAGCGCCGACAGAAATTCAAATTCTCCGGGCTGCGAAAGTTTTTCGGGCTGTCGAACGGGAATCCCTAATTTCAAAGCCGCTTGTTTCACGGCGCTTTGACGAACTTCTAGCCCGCGCCCCACCGGACGATCGGGTTGAGTGTACACGTGCAAAACTTCATGCGCCTTTGCGACCGCTTCCAGTGCGGGAACAGCGAACTCAGGTGTGCCCATGAAAACGATTTTCAGCATGGCTTTACAGCCCCGGCTTTCCGGATTTTTTTCCGCCGGACTTGGGCGCTGGCCCTTCTAGATCGCGCAGAATTCTTTCTTCGCGAAGTTTCTTTCGGGCCATGTCCTTTTTCAGGGGGCTTAGGTGATCGATGAAAAGTTTTCCATCCAGATGATCGATTTCGTGCTGGATCGCAACCGCCTGAAGTCCTTCAGCCAAAAGCGTCTGCGTTTTTCCGTCAATGTCCTGGTACTGAAGCTTGATCTTTTTTGATCGCTGAACATCCGCGCCATATTCAGGAACCGAAAGGCAACCTTCGTGAAAAAGTAGCTTCCCTTCGCGCGCGATGATTTCAGGATTGATGATGATCTTGGGTTTCTTGTTTTTGATCAAAGACCCGTCGACCACTTCGCTTCCTTCCGGGGCCTTTGCGCCTTCCGGAAGTTCTTCTAGATCGTAATCGGTATCTAAAACCAAAATACGCTCCAAGATTCCCACCTGATTTGCCGCCAATCCCACACCGGGTGCGAAGTACATCGTTTCCAGCATGTCATCGGCCAACTTGAAATAGGACTTTTCCACGCGCGCAATCGGCGACGCCTTCTGAGTCAAAATGACATCCGGAAAAGTAAAAATCTTAAGCTTGCCCATAGTTTCGAGTCAGCAGAAACGCCGCCAACCCTGCGAAAAACACACTGGGAAGCCAGGCGCCTAGGACGGGTGGAAGTGCTCCGTTAGTGCCCAGCGATAGTCCCACCGAATAGAAAAGCCAATAGAAAAACGTGACGGCCATCGAAAGGCCAAAGTCCCGAGCGGCGCTACCACTGCGGCGATTGCCGATAGAAAAGGGTACGCCCAAAATACACATGACCAAGGGAATGAAGGCCAAGCTGATCCGTGAATGGTATTCCACTTCATACGACCGGGTGTTTGCGCCCGAAGCTTTTGACCGGTTGATGTACTCGCGAAGTTCCTTCAGCCGCAACCCGTGGACCTCGCGCTCGATTTCTTGAAAATCTTTTGGCGTTTCCTGAATGACCAAGTCCTTTTCTTTAAAGGTCTGGGTCATCGGACTTTGATCTTCTTTCGAAAAGATCGTGACCGTCCCATCCATCAGGCGCCACCCGTTTGGGGTAAAAAGGGCTTTTTCCGCTTCAACGAACTGGGCCAAGCCAAAATCTTCATCAAAGGTGTAAACCGCCATCCCGTGAATCATCTTGGTCTGGGGGTCGAAGGTTCGAATATTGTAGATCAAATTTTTCGAGCGATACCAGATCTTGTCCTTTTTCACGTCCAAGAAGAAATCCGTACGCTTCTTCATTTCCTGCCAATAATAGGTATTTCGGGCCTTAAAAACGGGAGGCAAAACCCGGTCCTGCATCATCAACATCAGGCAGGAAAACATGAAAACGATTCCCAAAAGCAGACCCGAAATTCTTTGAATTCCGATGCCGATAGCAAAACTTGCGGTCAATTCGTTGGTGCGATTCAAGCCCGATAGCGTCATGACTGTTGCCATCATCACGCTGGGCGGCGCCATTTGGACCAGGATGAAAGGCAGATTCATCAAGTTGTAGACGATGATCTGACTAGACGGGTATTTGTTATCGATCAGTTCGCCCATCAAAGCCTGGAATAGATAAAAAGCGACCAGGCCCGCCAAGGCAACGGCCAGATTCTTCAAAAACAGGCCGGAAATGTAACGGTCCAGTGTGTTCATGCCTGGGCTAATTATGCCCTATCGCTAGCGGAATTTCAGGAGTATCGTGTCTGAAAGTAGCCGAACAGGAGAGAGCACCTCGAATGGCCACCGACTCACCGCAGCCAAGCGAAACCATGTCTAAAAAAAGACTTCTGATCGAAAACGTAGTGGCCCTTGGGCTTTCGCTTTTCTTGGTCTTGATGGTCCGTTCCAGCATCATCGAAGCTTTCAAGATCCCATCAGGGTCCATGATCCCCACGCTTCTGATCGGCGATCATATTTTCGTCAATAAGTTCGCGTACGGCTTCAAAATTCCGCTGACCGAATACATCCTTCCCAAACCCATTACGATCATTCCACGCGATCCACCTAAGCGCGGCGACATCATCGTCTTCGTTTATCCGAAAGACGAAAGTTACTATTACATCAAGCGCGTGGTGGGCATTCCCGGCGACACGATCGAAATCCGAAATCGCGTCCTTTACGTGAACAACCAAGCGATTCAGCGCGAACCCTTGGCCAGTGAAGAAGGCGACAAGATTTTCAATTCTTTGGACGATCCAAAATACAGCAAGACGAACCTGGAACTTTTCAAAGAAACCATGGGTTCGGACAGCCACACGATCATGCTGGATAAGAACAATTTCTTAAGTGAAAGCTTTGGTCCGATGACCGTGCCAGCTGAAAGCCTTTTCGTGATGGGTGATAACCGTGACTTTTCAAACGACAGCCGCTTCTGGGGATTCGTTCCCTTTAAGAACGTCAAAGGGCGTGCGATGGTCACTTGGTTTTCGATCTGGATCGACTTCACCGAAAAACAGTTCCTATTCCGCCCTAGCCGGATCGGAACGGTTCTTCACTAAGACCTAAGTTTGCGTCCCAAGTAATCCAGAACACGGGCAATGCCATGACGTACGGGCTTTGGCGCGACCACCACTGCGCGCGCCAAAATCGGACCTACGCGGTAATAGACGCGAATCAAGGCTTGCCCCATTCGTGACTGGCGAAGCCTTTGATCCCGAAATCCTTGAAGGCGGTCGATCGTATCAGGATCGACCAAGTCCATCACCGCATGCACGACAAAACATTTTCCGCCGCCTAAAGCGCGGTAGGCGTTCATGAAGGCTTCTTTATGCTGGGGTCTTCCACGAAGGATGTGCTTTCTAATCGAATCGGCTGCGATGTGTTCGTGGGGTTGTCCCTTGGCAAAGGCGACGTACTTTTCCAAATAGCGCATGAATTCGCGCTGCTTTTCGGGACTGGAAGTTCGGTCATACATCTTGGCCAAGTCCCAATAGACGCCCAATAAAAGCAGAATTTCGGCCAATTCCTTCTGAGGGTCAAAAAGCTGCGGAGTCAGTCCGTTTTCGCCGACGCCTTTGAAATCTTCCAATAGACGCAGGTAGGTATAGAAAGAAGTAACGGCGTCGCCGACTTTCTTGTCGCGATAACTTTTCACGCCTTGACGGGCCAGTTCCAAGCGCTGCTTGAACATCTCCCGTTTGCGTTCGACTTCGGCCGCGTCCAGCGCTTCCCGAACTTTGTTTTTGCCGCCCTTTTTATCCACTGTATTCCAGTCTATCCCATTCCATACGGATCGACATCGATAAGAATTTCGATCTGTTTGTCATTCGCCATTTTTCTGACTTGGTGAACGGCCTGATGAAGGCTTCGGATTTCTTTTGTGCGGATGACAAAGTCCCAGCGGAAAACGCCTTCGACCCTTTCGATATGCGCCGGGCTTGGCCCTAGAACCTGAATGGCCCCGCCCGATGTCCCCAGCCCCTGGACCAAAGCTTCTGACATCTTCTGCGCCTTGGCGTTGGCTTCGTCTTCGACGCGAATCCGCGCAATTCGCCCAAACGGCGGATAGCTCAGCACTTCGCGTAGGTTTCTTTCGTTTGCGATAAAGTCTTCCATCGAAGACTTGCCCGTCAGCGTTTCAATGACGGGATGATCCGGCTGAAAGGTTTGGACCAAAACACGCCCATGGTGACTGGCGCGACCGGCGCGTCCCGAAACTTGGGTCAGGATTTGGTAGGCCCGTTCGGCCGCGCGAAAATCCGGCCAAGAAAAAAGGGCGTCCGCCAAAATGACCACCACCAGGGTCACCGATGGAAAATCATGCCCTTTGACCAACATCTGCGTTCCCAAAAGAACGTCCGCCTTTTTCTGCCGAAAATCATCCAATGTTTTTTCCAGCCGACTTGCGCTGGTGATCTGATCTCGGTCCAAGCGAAGCACACGGATTCCTTCCAAAAGCTGCGGAATCTGTTCTTCTAAACTTTCAGTGCCGGCGCCCGTCGGATTCAGATTCGCGCTGTGGCACTTCACGCATACATCCGGTGTTTTTTCCTGGTAACCGCACCAGTGGCATTTCAAAAGCCGCGACTTTTTATGAACCGTCAAAGCCAAGCTGCACTTTTTACACTGCGGAACATCGCCGCAGTCTTCACAAATCAACGAAGACGCATAGCCACGACGATTCAAAAATGCGATGACCTGTTCGCCGCGTGCAACGGTGTCGCGAATCGCGTTTAAGGTCTTTTCTGCAATCGGCGCCTGAATTCCGTGAATTCTGGGTTCTTCGCAAAGGTTCACGACTTCGATTGCAGGAAGCTGTCCCCCGCCCACGCGATCCAACATGGAAAGCCTTTTGTACTTTCCTTCGCGAACGCGTTCCAAGGTTTCAAGGCTTGGCGTCGCCGACCCCAAAACCACGGGGCATCCCACGATCTTTCCGCGAAAAACGGCCAAATCGCGGGCCTGATAGCGGACCCGATCTTCTTGCTTATAGGTCACGTCGTGTTCTTCATCGACCACGATCAAACCCAAGTCCCGAAGCGGTGCAAAGACCGCGGAACGGGCGCCGACAACCACGCGTATTTTCCCGGAACGGATCGCTGCTGTTTCGTCACGGCGGTGTCCCGCTGCCATCGCTGAATGCCAAAGCGCCACGGGAACGCCCAAACCGGTTTCCATTCTTTCGTGAAGCTGTGGGGTCAAAGCGATTTCTGGAACCAAAAGAAGGACCGACTTTCCACGTGCCAAGATTTCCCGCGCTGCGGTCAGATAAACTTCGGTCTTTCCGCTTCCCGTGACCCCGTGAAGCAAAAACGGCGCGGACGAATCCGTTGGCGAAGAAGCCGCATCGGTGATGGCTTTCACGCATTCATTCTGGGTTGAAGTCAGTTCAACAACCTTGGCCTGCTTGCCCGCTGTTCTTCTTGCGACATCCCAGTCCTTTTCACGCGCTTCTTGTCGCTTGGATCGCAAACCCAAGGAAGCCGCGGGGACCGCGACATTCAAAACTTCACCCAAAGGCGCTTGGTAATAATCCGATGCGAATCGGCAAAGCTTCAAAACATCTTCGGGCAAAACGACTTCTGGATGCAGTGAACCCAGTTCTTTGATCTTTGAAATTTCTAAGTCTTTTGGAATTTCGGATTCGGATTTTTCAGGCTCGACGACAAACGCGTGCGTTTTTCCACGGCCAAACGAAACTTCGACCCAGGATCCGACGGGAATTTTTTCCGGAGAATCCTGTGGAATGCGATAGGTAAAAAGCCCTTCAAGCGGTCTGGGAACGGCGACCGAAATGAAGCGAGAAGGCGTCATCGTAAGACCGAAAAGTACCTGCGAATGGCGTCTTTCAGACGGCCTTCGACTTGATTTCCTTCTGAAGTAAACCCTGCCGATCCAGAACCTTTCAGTTCTTTTGGATCGCCGGCCGTCGTGAATTCAGTGACTTCTTCCTTGAACCAAATCAAGCGTGGATCTTCTTCTTTGGCTTTTGACGCCGTTCCCACTGAAACGACGCCGGGAAAGCCCACAGGACCCGAAAACCGAAAAGCTTCGAACTTCACATCGACGGTTCCTTCTTCGGACTTTTGAATCAATCGAATCGGTAAAAAGCCGTCTTTTTCAAACCAAAGTTGTGGCCAGACTAAATCAGAAACTCCGGGTCCGATGACCCAGGCGACCGCCCCGCGATAGCGTGCAAAGCTTTGGACTTCGCTGGCTCGTCTTTCGTTTTCGTCCTTCATTTGAACCAGTTCAGCTTCGGTGCGAATCGGAATTCCACCGCTTCGAAGAATGGCTGAAACTCCGTCTAGGTCCCGATCGAATAAAAGGGCTCCGACCACGGGCAGGTGATCCCCACCGCCGTTGGTCGCCGACACGGCGTCGGGAATTCTTCTTTCCACCGAATACAATTCACGGCCTGAAAGATCGTATGCGCGCGCGCGCAAGGATTTGGTCTTGGGATCAAAAACGGTCAGCTGTCGAAAAGTCGATTCGGTCGGCTTACCGTTGTCGTATGCGATGACATTGCTTCGAACACGAAACACGCCCACTGAATTTCGGCTTTTTACCCAGCTTTTCAAAATGTACTGGGACGGCGGTACGTAAGCGAACGCACTGGAAGCCGAAAGCAAAACAGAAAACGCTGCAATGAAGCTCATGAATTTATACTACACCATTCAGGTGCTTCTTCATGATGTCTCGTACACCGGAAGCCAATTCAGGACGACGCAGAGCAAAAGCCAACGTCGCATCGATGAATCCCAGGCGGTCCCCGGTGTCGTAGCGGGTTCCTTCAAAGGCGTACGCCAGAAGCTTTTCCCTTTGTGCCAAAAGCTGCAACGCGTCGGTCAGCTGGATTTCTCCGCCCTTGCCCGGCTTCGTTTCACGAAGGCAATCGAAGATCTTGGGTGAAAGAACATAACGGCCAGGAATCGCCCAGCGCGAAGGTGCCTGGTCGGGGCTAGGTTTTTCAACCAAGCGATCGACGTGCATCAACTTGGGATTCAGCATGTTTCCGCCCACGATTCCGTACTTGGATGTTTCAGCTTGGGGAACTTCCATCACCCCAACGACTGACGCGCCTTCTTTTTCATAGATTTCAGCCAGCTGTCTGGTGCAGGGGACCTTTGAATCAATCAAGTCGTCACCCAAAAGAACGGCAAAGGGTTCATTGCCAATCACGGGGGCCGCGCAAAGAACGGCGTGTCCAAGGCCCATGGGGTTCTTCTGGCGAACCGAAATCAGATTGCACATCTTCCCGATTTTTTTCGAAACTTCGGCCAGATCGTTCTTCTGTTTCTTTTCCAGGGAATCTTCCAGTTCGTAATTGTAATCGAAATGGTTTTCGATCGATTCCTTGTGGCGGGCGGTAATCAAAACGACGTCTTCAATTCCGGCGCGGACCGCTTCTTCGACGATGTGTTGAATCATCGGGACGTCAACGATCGGAATCATTTCCTTAGGAATGGCTTTGGTCGCAGGTAAAAACCGAGTCCCCAATCCCGCAGCCGGGATCACCGCTTTTCTAATTTTGGTTGATGGCATGGCACAACCGTATCACAACTTCGCGCGGACGCATGGAACAGCACAAGCGCATTTCTGCTTGTGCTTGTCGCTGGCCCTCATTGTGGGGGTCTTTAGACGCGGCCGGGATAACGCATCCGCTTATTTTCCACTTCGGCCTTACAGTCCAGGCACATCGTGGTTGCGGGGTTGGCTTTCATTCGAGCTTCAAGAATTTCTTCGCCGCAGGATTGGCAAAGGCCGAAAGAACCGGCTTCGATTCGACGAATGGCTTCGTCGATTTGGACTAGGATGTCGCGTTCACGATTCTTCATCTGAACGGTGATTCCCTTGTCCGTGTCGGCCGCTGCCTGGTCGACACTGTCGCTATACATAGCATCATCATCGATCATTTCAGCTGTGGCAGCCGCCAGATCGCGGGCTAGATTGTCCCGACGAGTCTGTAGATCTGACTTAAACTGGTTCAATGTTTCTTTGGTAAGCGACATAGGGCTAGAAGGACTATCTAGAAGCGGTGCGTAAGTAAAGGGAAATTTGACGCTAGGCGTAGTCCTTCATTTAAAGATAGGATCCCGGAATGCTGCATCGCCTGGCCCTGGTCTTTATATTTTTTCTTAATATTTCAAATATTTACGCAGCAGACATCCTGGGGGCAAGGGCTATGGGCCTTGCGGGCAGTACCCGCGGGGGACCCCTTTTAAACGAAGCCCTGCACCTAAACCCCGCCTTTGAATCCTTCCTTCCGGTCAATAGCGTTTCGTTTAACTGGATCCCCTTTCAGGGAAATTCGGGGTCTGGAATCAAGGGTCGAAATTACACTTTGTCTGTATTCGACGGCCGATCGACGGCATTCCAGGCCGGACTAGCCTTTACGATTCGCAATGACCTGACCATGGTTCATGTCGGAGCATCCAAGGCCCTTTTGAAGCAATTAGGGATTGGGCTTGGCGCCAAGTACCTGATTGAAAATTCGTCGGCGCAAAACGCCCAGGACGTCACTTTTTCGGTCGTCGGCATCCCGCTGGGTTGGCTTCAAACGGCCTTCATCATCGACAACCTGGTTGAAACTGACCTGGGAAAACGCAACGGGCTTAACCGTGAATACATCGTGGGGCTAAAGGTCAATTTAGAATCGATCTTTCTGATGTACTTAGATCCTCATTACATTCCTTCCATCGCAAATTCCTGGGGACACGCCTACGGAATGGAATTCGTTTTGATGAAGGACCTTTTTCTTCGGTTCGGCGGGTTTCGAAACACACTGGTTCCGCACCTGGCTGAAAGGGGCAAGGGGTATTCCGTCGGCCTGGGCTGGCTTGCTCCACGGATCAGCTTTGATTTTTCGCTATATCGGACCTTGGAACCCGTACTGTCGACCGCGACCGGACTAGGGGCGACGATCTATTTCTAGTCGGCCCTTGGAATAGTTCAGCTGAATTCCCGGAAACGCCTTCTTCATCGCTTCCGACGAAAGAACTTGTTCTGCGCTTCCCGTCTTCAGCATTTTTCCTTCGTGAATCAAAAACACGGAATCTGAAAAACGAAGCGAAAGATTCCAGTCGTGGGAAACCAAGATGATCGAACGCGCTTCCATCCATTTGGAAAGCTGGTCTTCCAGCATGAACTGATGGTTCAGGTCGATTTGTGAAAGCGCTTCATCCAAAAGAAGGACCTTGGGGTCTTGAACGATGGCCCGGGCCAGCGCGACCCTTTGCCTTTCACCGTGACTGATTTCATTCATGTTTTGAAACCGCAGTTTCCAGCAACCCATTCTTTCCATGGCGTCGTGCACACGGTCCTTCGTTTCTGAACTGAATCGATCGCCGTGTGGAAATCGCCCCATTGAAACGGCATCCGATGCGCTTAGGGGAAAGTCAGCCCGAAATTCGGGGCCCACGTAAGTCACTTCGCGCGCCAGTTCCATCGAAGAAAATTCATGCTGGAGACGACCCGCAAAACGAATCTGTGCGCCCGGCGAAAGCCGACTGCGATGAATTCCTGCAATCCGTTTCAAAAGCGTCGACTTCCCAGAACCGTTTGGACCCAGAAGCGCGACCCGTTGTTTGGGTTCTAAGCTGAAGGTTACATCAAAAAGAACCTGTCGGTCTTGATCCGCAAAGTAATCCAATCCAAAAACTTCCAGTGAAGGCTGGGTCATGAAGTGACCCCCGAACGTTTCTGAATCAGAAAAATGAAAAGCGGCGATCCTACCAGTGCCGTGATTACCCCGACCGGAATTTCAATCGGCTGAAAAATCAGGCGCGAACCCAAGTCGGCCCAAACCATCACGGCGGCACCCACGATCGCGCTTAGGGGAATCAGCGGGCGATGCAAAGCGCCCGTGATTCGGCGACAAAAATGCGGAATCATTAAGCCGACAAACCCCACCATCCCAGCCGAAGAAACCGAAAGAGCAACTAAACAACTGGCCAAAATCAAAAGCCCGCGACGCTGCTTCTGCACTGAAAGACCCAGGGATGAAGCCGCTTCTTCGCCCAGCAGAAACAGGTCCAAGACTTCGGCCTTGCGATAAGCCAGAAACGCGAACGCGGCGGCCGAAACTAATGCAAGAAGACTAGGTTGAAATTCCGCCCGCGAAAGATCACCCAGCAACCAAAAAAGCGCCGACTGAATTCCATCCGAATCCGAAACAGCAATCATCAAAGCGATCCAGCTTGAACCCAAGAAAGTCAGCATCATCCCGGTCAAAAGAAGATGCGTGGATCCGCTTCCGGTGCCACGCGAACGCGATCTTTCGGAAAGGACCAAAATCAGACCAAACGCGACCGCCCCGACAATTGCGAAAAGCGAAGTACTGGCTGATTTTCCAAACCATAAAGACAGATGAAGAACCGAAGACAGAACTGCGCCGACGGATGCGCCTGAAGAAATTCCCAAGGTATAGGGTTCGGCCAGCGGGTTACTGAAAAGCGACTGCAAAATCACGCCGGCGATAGAAAGTCCGATCCCCACAGCAGACGCCAGAAGCGCACGCGGCAAACGCAGGCCCGCGATAATTTCCGGCGTTGGGGAATCCAGAACCCCAAACGAAAGTGAAAACCAGAAACCAAGCGCCCAAAGCAAAGCTGCGATCACCACGGCCTTTTTCATTTGGGAAAAAGTTCCTTTTCTAGGTGGTACAGGCCTTGAACCAGACGAAGGCTGGGGCGCGCGATGGCGTCGTTTCGGTGAAGGGTCGCTTGCACGCCTAGTTTTTTCCACGCGACGATGGATTCGCGTTCACGGGTTTCGTCCTTACCCAGGGCCAAGACGATGATCTTTTCTGGCTTCCAGGAAAGAACCGCTTCGACACTGACTTTCGGAAACGCCTGGATCAGTTCGGAAGCCACGTTTTGTGCGCCTAACTTAGCGATGGATTCGTTCAAAAATCCTGTGCCGCCGACAACGATCAGGGGATTCCATCCTACTTGAAAAACAACACGCGGTGGCTTCGTATTCTTGACCCGGGTTTGTGCCCGTTTCGTGATTTCTTCTAATTGCGCGCTGAATTTTTTTTCTAAAAGTGTGGCTGTCGATGCGCGATCCAAAGCCTGGCCAATTTTTTGGATGGATTTAGGAATATCGTCCACCGTATTGGAATCGACGACCAGGGTCTTTACGCCTAGCTTTTCCAATCTTTCGACTTGGTCCTTCGAATTTCCTTGCGAAGCGGCAATGATCAGATCAGGTTTCAGCGCCAACGCTGCTTCCAGGTGAATCCGATGGTAAGGTCCGACCTTCTTCTTTTTCAAAAGGGCAGCCGGTTCGTCGGCGTATTCGGTCACACCGACAATAGCGTCTAAGTCTTCGCCCAGGATGTCGGCCGTCATTTCTGCGATCGCTGGGGTCAGCGGAATGATTCGCCTGGGCGCTTCCGCCCAAACCCCAGGGCTGACGGCGACGCCCAAGAAAATGGCGATGGACGCGAACGCCTTAGCGAACACGCTTCAAACGCCACATCAAGACGGCGGTGGCCCCCATGAAAAGCAAAAGCGAAATGAACTGACTGGTCGAAAGAATTTCGTCGACGACAAAGCCGCGAATCAGGTCGCCGCGGAAAACTTCGATCACGCTTCGAATGATCGGATACGCCATGAAGTAGGTCAAAACGACTTGGCCCGCAAACTTTCGATGCTTCAAAACCCAAAGTAATGTCAGGAAAAGCGCGAATACCGCTGCAGCTTCGTAAAGCTGGGTTGGGTGAAGATTGATTCCGCGAAGGCTTGAATCAACCAGTTCAGAATCCAGCTTGATTCCAAAACCGGTGCCGGTGGGCTTTCCGTAACAGCAACCTGCCATCAAACAGCCAAAGCGCCCAAATACGTGCGCAATTGCTAAACCCGGAATCATGGCGTCCATGGTTTCCCAAAGGGGCAGTTTCTTTTTCTTAGTCCAGAAAACGACAAAGGGAATCGCAGCCAGTGGGCCGCCGAAAAAAACCAATCCGCCTTCCCATACGCGGAAAACATCCAATGGCGCGGTCAAAAAGTAATCCAAGCGCGTGAATACAAAAAGGATCCTTGCGCCAGCAAACCCAATCAACAGGGTCCAAAAAACCAAATCCAAAGTCGCTTCGACATCCAGCTTGCTACGCGCTGCCAATCGGCGAATCACGTTCACCGCCACCAAGAATCCAATAGCGATCAAAAACCCGTAGGTGTGAACCGGAATGTCCAAAAACGGGATTTTGAAAAGTAAGGGATGCATTAGTGAGCCCACCCCGAATCCCAAAGCAAGACGCCCCGAGAAACCATTTGTGTGAAGCCCGGTTCTTTGCGGGGCATTTCTTCGTATTCGTGAGCGCCCAAAACACGGGTTTCGATCGTGCGACCGATTGGAAAGCCCGCGACGATTTGCTTCACGGAATCTGCCTGTTCGGAAACGACGAAAAGTTCAAAAGAACTGTCGGTGTGCGCATTTCCTTCGGCCCGCGCGCCATAAAGAACAATCCGGCGGGCGATCGGGCGAAGAAGTTCGACCAAACCTTCCATGTCGCAAACCGAACCAAAAATTTTCATGCGTTGAACGCCGGCGTTCTCTTCACGAAGGCGTACGGAACGACGGTTGTCGATGAAGTCGACCATTCCGACTTCTTCCAAGATTCCCAAAATTTTAACGATGCCTTCGGTTCCACCCAGGCCACGGATGCCTTTTAGTTTCGAAGAAATCACCCGTGGAGTGAATGAAGTGGTGGGTTCCGACAATAGGAAACGCATGACCTTTTGTTCCGGCGAGGAAAAAAAGATCGAGTCCAAAGTGGGTTTAGGTTTCCTTACGCGGGCCATAGTTCTCCTAATTCTGTTGCGACTTTTTCGATTGCGGCTTGTTCTTCGGGGCCGAACGCGTTCAGGGTGTGGCTGTCGATATCGATTTGCCCAACGACCTGATTTCTGCGGTTTCGAACGAGTACCACCAATTCTGAACGGGTTTTGGTACTACACGCAAGATAGTTTTGATGATTCGACACGTCGGGAACATTCTGCGTTTTCCCCAGGGAAACCGCTAATCCGCACACGCCACGGCCCACTGGAATTCGCTTGTGTTCGGTCGCTTCGCCAATGTACGGGCCCAGGACCAAAGTCTTTCCCTTCAGCACATAGATCCCCACCCAGTTGTACCTGCCTGAAAGGCCTGCGACGTAACGAACCGCGGACCCAAGCGGCGAATCTGGGTGGTACCAAACGGGTAAACTTCCTTTTGATTTTGAAGACTTGGCCTTTTTAGGCATGGGTCGAGTCTACTTGAACTTTGCGTGAAACACCAATTCCGGCAACACCGACAACCCCCAAGACGATTAGAATCGCCCCGAACCATTGGAACGGTGTGAGAACTTCTGAAAAGAAAGTCCAACCCCAGATCGCTCCAAAGGCTGCGTTAAGAAGTCCCATCGAACTGACTTTGCCTGCTGACGAAAACCGATACCCCTGAGTCATGCAGTACTGTCCGCACGTCGCAAGAAGTCCCATCAGAACTAGTTTTCCAGTCACAAGCATCGTCAGCGGCGCTGACGACTGCATCACCACCCACATCCAGGGAAGTCCCAAAAGGCTTCCGATTCCTGAAAAGAATAGGATGATCGTGTTCACGCCGATCTTGGTCGCCGCTGCGCGCACCGAAATATAGGCCGCTGCTGCGAAAGCGGATCCCAGCCACGCAATCATCAACGCGTGTTGATTAATCGGCTGGACCGACGAAGTCGCAGTGGGTTCCGGTTGATAGACCAATGAAATCAAACCCAAGAATGAAAGAACGATCCACGGGATCGACCGGACCGAAGTTTTTTCTTTCAGAAAAATCCATGAAAAAAGAATCACGAAAACCGGTGACGACCAATTGATCAGCGTCGAAAGCGCCAGCGGGATGTGTTGAATCGCGTAAAAAAGGCAGGTGACAGCGATGAACCCCATCAATCCACGAAAAATCAAAAGCGGAAGCTGGTTGCGATGCCACCGTTCTGACCGGAAGAACGTCCAGGCCAAGATCAGGGAAATCACAAAGTTCGTGAAAGACCGGAAGAAGACGATCGTCGCATGAGGGACTTCGGCCGACAGCCACCGCACCATTAAAGACATCAACGAGAAGAAGAATGCGCTTAAGCACATCCAAAACAGGGAACGACCAAGTTGGTCTTGCATGGAGAGCCTGACTTTCACCCCGATTTTCCCAAGAACCGACTTGTTATGTCAACATTGACCAAGTGCGTCATCATATTTTTCTAGCCGCGTTATAGCTGACCCAGAAGGCGTGTGTTACGTGGTACGCCTGGGGGAAAATCATCCATGAAAAACGCCTTAGTCGTTTCTGTCGTCGTTGCGTCCTTTTCAATTTTTTCAAGCTGCTCGAAATCTCAAGAATCCTTCATTCCGGAATTAACGGGATCTGAAGTCCGCGAATCGGATGTCCCGGTTGGCAAAAGCGTTACAGCAAAATTGAATAACGGAACCGAGATCACGGTTCACAACATCGGCGGAAAACTTTT
Source organism: Bdellovibrionales bacterium (assembly GCA_016786465.1). GTDB lineage: Bacteria > Bdellovibrionota > UBA1018 > UBA1018 > UBA1018 > JAEUWC01. Next base: position 21,476 of record JAEUWC010000007.1, read on the forward strand.
TCACCCCGTTGAAAGCGTCTTGGATGATCGGTCGATGGCTGACATCGGCGCCATCCAGTCTTCACTGACCCAGTCGGCATCGGAATCTTACCTGGCAGGCGAAATCGGAAAAATTTCTAGCAAGCTTTCGAAAGCTGGCGCCATCCAAGTCGCCGCATCGAACAAGGTCGGATACTTTTCTTTCTATCTTCCTTACGAATCAGGATCATTGATGTCGGCTTTGAAGTCCGTCGACTTCGGAAGCAATCGTCGCCTGATCGTCAACCCAGTTGTGGTTGAAAAAGGACGAATCAAGGAACTTCACGCTTACGGTCCTCAAGCCGAAGCCATGACCCTAAGCCCAGCTTTCCGCAAGGATACGGAAAACTTCAGCGGCCTGGTTCGCATGGGAGTTCCAACCTTCGTGAAGGATGCCGAAAAAGAAATCGGCAACGGACAAAAAGTGAACGGATCATCGGTTCGCTTGGGTATCACCGACACCGGCATCACTTACAATCACCCCACTTTCATGGATCGCACGGATTCGAAGAACCGCATCATCTATATGCGCGACTTCACCAAAGAAGGCCGCGTGTACTTCCGCCAAAGTTCGAAGTTTCACCTGACCCCAGCTTCAGACCCAGCTGATCTGGCTAAGGGCCTGGCTTCGTTGTCAGCGGAATACATCGCAACCCCGAAACTTCCGAACATTCCACAGGTTGAAAAGCCAAAGACTCTGACTGACATCAAGGTCTTCCTGCCTCAGGACCTTTTGAACAAATTGGCTAGCGGAACCGTCGACGCTCGATACGGGCTGCTTCTGGAAGAATCTCTAGACGCGGATTCTGACCCAGTTGACATCAACAACAACGGCAAACAGGACGACGCGCTTCCCATTATCTTGGTCGTGGGCGCCACCCCGAAAGATGACCTGATTTATTTTGATCCATCCGGAACAAACGACTTCAGAAACGTTACCGCGGTTCGCAACTTCAACACCAGCGGCGATACCGTTTCCGTGTATTCGGAAAAAATCGGTTTCGACGTTCGTGAAGACAAATTGCCATCTGAAGATGGAAAAACGACGATCGCCGTTCGCAGCGTTTCGATCGTGGGTTACGACCCAGGAAATCACGGATCACACGTCGCCGGAATCGCCGCTGGTCGTAAGACATTGGCCGATAATTCGGACGACACCCTGGCTCGCGGCCCAGCGCCAGAAGCGCAGATTCTGATGAACCGCGTTTGTGCAAACAACACGGGTTGTTCATCAACGGCAGCGTTGATTGACTTGGCGGTCGAAGGCCAAGCAGAAGTGATCAACATGTCCTTGGGTGGATTGAGCGCTTTCAACGACGGATACGGCGTTGAAGAAACCGTCATCAATCGCCTGACTTCGGTTGAAAACGTTTTGTTCGTGATTTCGGCCGGGAACTCGGGCCCAGGACGCCAAACGGTGGGAAGTCCATCGACCGCTCGCCATTCGCTTTCGGTCGGCGCTTCGGCATCGCGCGGATTGATTCAGCGCCAGTACCAATGGCCAGGATCGGGAAGTTCTTCGATTCTGACGGGTCAAGGGCTGGAAGACGACTTCATGTTGTTCTTCAGTTCACGCGGACCTTCGGCCGCAGGCGGTTTCAAGCCGATGATTTCGGCCCCAGGAACGGAACTTAGTTCGATCCAACTGAACGCGGCACCGGGTGCGCGCGCAGGGTTGGATGTTTACTGGGGAACGTCGATGGCCGCGCCCAGTGCAACCGGCGCATACGCACTTTTTGTCGATGCGATCAAAAAGTACAACGCCGCAAACCCAGGGCGTGAACTATCGACGGATGCGATCACCCTTCGCAACGTCTTGATTGAATCGGCTCGTCCCTTCGATACCAACAGCTTCAACCCTGAAACAGGCGAAAGAAGTTTAGGCCAGTACACCTGGATCGATCAGGGAACCGGAATGATTGACCTTCCGAAAGCGTGGAAGACACTTTTCGCCCTACGTGATTCGAAGGCGACTTCTTCGGTCGCTTTGAAAGGAAAGTCACTGGACCCAGACTACCAAGTCTTCGTTTCAGAAGCTTCAAACCCAAGCGGCCAGACCTATGATGGTTCTCGTACGGCGGCTTCGAAAGCTCCTGCTTTCGGAACGGGATTGTACCTGAAGTTTACGGGTACCGAGACCTTGAAGCAGGTCCACATTGCTCGCCAGGTTCCACAGGCCTATGTGTCGACATCCGACGCGGGCGCCGTGTCCAGGTCGATTGCAACCACACACGACGAATTCGTTCTGAAAACGGTCATTCAGGGTTCAAACAAAGTCTGGTTGAAGGCCGGCGTTTTGGATCAATTGAATTGCATGTCTTCGCAGGCCGAAAACCTGACGATCATCGGACGTGGGGTAGAAGTTAAACCAACGGCTTCGGGCGGAACCCTGACTTCGTTGGGTGCTTCGACATTGAACATCTGCTTGGACCGTCAAATGATCGCAAACGATCTTCCTGCCGGCGACAACGCGGCTTTGATCTATGCTTACCGCACGAAGAACGGCCAGGTTTCTCCGGTCGCGTCCTTTGTGGTTCCTGTCTATGTGACGGTTCCGCACAAGACGCTGACTGCAAGCACGGCCTATGACGTGAAGTCTGAAGTGGCAAGTTTCGGTGTGAATCGAAACTATGTCACGATTCCTAAGGGCACGACGATTGCTCGGGTCACCTTGACCGTTCCAGCGGTGAAACGTGATTCCAGCGGATTGGTGGCTGCGGGTGAAACCTGCCAAGGCGTCGAATTGATGTCCTTGGAAGCTGGGAACACCGCAAAGTCCTTGGACACTCGGGCAGCGGCACGCGTTTCCAACTGCGACGCAACCGGCGTTCCTTATAAGGACACCGATGCTCGCAGAACACTGACAATTACCCGGGCAAATCCCAAAGCGGGAAGCTGGGACCTTCATGTCTTTGGTCAGTACAAGTACTTGAAGTCGAACTTTAACCTTCGCGTCGATTACGTCATCGCAAGCGGATCGATCGACAAGATCGAAGGTCAGGCTTCGGCACTGGTCGGAAACTTCCACTGGGCAATTCAGGAATCGTCTTTGGCCATCGCACCTAGCGAAGCCAAAAGCGTTTTCCAACTGAACGGCTTCAAGTCGAAGACTTCTGCCAAGGTGGCTGAAGGCAAGACCGAAAAAGTCGTCGGATCCGACGGTAGCATTTACCGCAAGTACGATCTGGCCGTTAAGAAAGTCGAAATCCGTACCGGAGAATCCGACGGTAACGACATCGACCTTCGCGTTCTGGGCTGTGACGGAGCCCTGGTGGCGCCCGATCTAGACAGCTGCGAGACCGTGGGTTCAAGCGGCGGATCAGACGACAACGAACGCGTGGTCTTCCTTCCAGAAGCAGGAAGATCTTACGTCGTTTTGGTCGATGGTTATTCGATTTCGGGTGACGGATCATTCGTCGCTTCCGAAGTTCAGACGGTTTCAGGCGAAAAGGGATCAATCAAAGTTTCGGGCGCTGCCCCTGACTTCACGATTGCTTACGATCTTTCGGGCGCGGCTCAAGGATCGATCCTGACCCACGCGGGCTTTACGTCAAAGCTTTTCCAAGCAGTTGGCGAACTGACCCTGAAGTCAGACGACGGCGTCACTTTGGATTCGATTCCAGTGACGATCTCGGCTCCGTAATTCAGTGTCTATTCCTTCCATTCAAAGCCCGGGTTTCAGTTATGAAACTCGGGCTTTTGAACTTTTACAGGGTGAAGAAAGTCTGACGATCGAAGCTCTTCACGAAGCGCGACTAGAAGATCGAATCGTCGAACCGTACTTTGCGCAGATTTGGCCCGCCTGCCAGGTCCTTTCGGAAATTTTGAAAAATCGCGAACCGTCTTGGAAAGGGCTTTCCGTTTTGGAATTGGGCTGCGGGCTTGCCGTCCCTTCGATGTGGTTAGCGAAATGGGGTGCGAACGTGATTGCGACTGACGGTCACCCCGAAGTGCCGGCCTTCTTGACTAAAAATTTAGAAATCAACGGGCTTTCGGATCGGGTCCGATTCGAAAACTTGGATTGGGAATCTAGCGAAGTTCGGTCCCTGGGAAACTTCGATTGGATCATCGCCAGCGAAATTCTCTATGACGAAGACCAGGTGAAGGCGCTGGCCTTTGCGCTTTCCATTCTTCGTGGCCCCAAAACAAAGACACTGATCATCGATCCAGGGCGTCCGTATTTGGAAACATTCTTGGAAGCTTTACACACTTCCCTTGGGGTTCGCGTTGGCTTAAAAAATCAGACCGTCAAAGGCCGGAACTACTGCTTGATCGATTTCTAATTCGAATATCGCGGATCACCCTTGAGTTTCGAATGACCATGAGGACCTCGTCGTCACGAGTGGGGTAATCGTAAATGAAGATATCGACAGGAACTTCTGAAAAGAAGCGCGCATAGTTTTTGCCAAATCGGTCTTCGACAAATCCCTCGATCATCGCCCTTCGAAAATCGATGACTTTTGCCGTGCTCGCGATGTCTAATTCCAGTATTTCACCGCCTTCATTTCGGTCCACGAATCCTTCGGCGAATCCAACGTGTTTTTGAGAAACCACATAGACCCCAGAATAAGGTTCGCCCCCTGGGAATATTTGGCCCCCGGACTGCGGAATGAAACCCATTTCTAAGATTGCATCAACGCGGGAACGCTGCCATGTGCCGTGATAAAGTTTGAACCCGGGCGCGACAGATTCAAGGTCGGCATAAAGACCGCGCGTTCCTTCCGAATATTCGCGAAACTTCAGATCAGCTCTTTCGTCCGCGCCACTTGGGAAGTCTTGAAAAAAACCCAGATGGTTTGGAAAGCGACTAAGAAATTCGCGACAGTCCGATCCATCCGCAAAAGATGGAACCACCAAAACTAAGGCCAGTAAGATCTGAAACTGTCTTCGCACATTCTTCTTGTCGGAGGCGTCAGACCATCCATTGAGAAGCGCCAAGAAAATGGCGATCCCAACAGGAGTCGCCTTCCGGTTCTCGCGGCTAGCGCGCTCGACCTGCAGGCCGGGCTCGGCGCTTTCCCGCAAGCGGGAACCCAAACGCCTCCGCCATTCGCCCCTGTTGGAAGGTACAAACGCTTCGCGTTTTTTCACTGCTGCGGTCGCCATGTATATGGCGATCCCAACAGGAGTCGAACCTGTAACCCCCAGCTTAGAAGGCTGGTGCTCTATCCGGTTGAGCTATGGGATCGCTTGTCTTGGGTTATACACGGAATTCGGATACACTTAAAGGATGCCGGTTTTCGAATTTCAATGTCAGGGCTGCAATCAAAACTTTGAACAGATCACTTCGCGCGACAATGCAGATTACGGTCGTTGCCCCACGTGTCAATCTAGCGATAGATCAAGCCGGTTGATTTCCCGTTTCGCCGTCGCCGGACAAGGCGACCTTCGCGAATCCACTTTCCACGGCTGCCACGACGGATTTACCGGAACGGATTCTAAGCCGTCAGACACCGGCGCCCATTCAGGCCACGTTCACGGCCCTGGGTGCAATCACTAGGGCTTTTGGATCATAGAATTTAAACGAAAGCTTTTGGTCCCGGATGGCCTGCAAAATGGCTTCCGGATGCTTTTCGCATTCCAGCACCGTTTTCCAAGAACGCATTTGCTTGGGTGCATGCAAATCACTGTTGGCCAACATCGCCAGACCGCTTTCAAAGACTTCTTCAAAAAGATGAGGTCCACTTGCGACTTCCCACGCATCCATCACGCTGGCTAATTCCCATCGGCGATTCCAAAGATGATGGGTTTGCTTTTCCATCTTTCGGGTTGAAACCGGATGCGCGGCAACCGATAGCGCGCCTTGATCCCGAATGGCTTGGGCCAAATCGTAAGCATCTGCATCCGCTGACAGAAATTCCGAAACACCTAAGCCCAAGATATGAGCCGATCGATCGTTGTTGATCGTGTTCTTGGTCAGTTCAAAACCGGGGATCACGATCATTCGGTACTGATCCCAAGCACGGGCAGCTTCGGCTTCGATGGTCTTCAAATAAAAGGGAAAGGATGCTTCCGTCAGCGTGTTGCCAATCCATTTTGCCGCACGGCCGATTAATGTTTCTTTTTCGCAAAGGTGATCGGTGATGGCGATTGCTCCGAAACCGGCCTTGCCATAAAGGTCCACCAGTTCGGCAATCGAAAGCCTTCCGTCGCTGTAAGTCGAGTGCATGTGAAAATCTGCCAAGAACATGTCTAGATTATCGGAAACCCTTGTTGGTTCTGGGTTCTGGGCTGGTTTTGTCTGCGTCATAGGACGGTTAGGAAACCATTAGGATTGTTTAGGCCGCATGCTAGGATGTCCCCATATGAAGCAAACCGTCTTGGTTACGGGCGCCGCAGGGGGATTAGGCCGTGCCGTCATTGAAAAATTCCTGAAACAGGGCTGGACCGTTCTGGGGACGTATTACCAGTCCGAACCCACCGATTTAAAAGGGGTCGAGCGCCTGCACTGGTACGATCTGGACGTTTCAGAACCCCATGCCGTTCATCGTGCGATTGATGAAATGGAAAAAGAACACGGCCCGATCCAAGCGTTGGTTCACTGCGCGGGTGGTTTTCGTTATTCACGGATCGAAGAAACCGCAGACGAAGACATCGAATTTCTTCTGAACGCGAATCTGAAATCCGCGATCTTGCTGGTGCGCGAACTGATTCCTAGGATGAAAGAAAGAAACCTGGGACGCATCGTTCTAATTTCTTCAAAAACGGCGCAGCAGGCCCCTGCGGGAATGTCGGTTTTCACGGCAACCAAGGCCGGGCTAGTTTCATTGACCGAAGCGGTGGCCGAAGAAGTGCGTTCCTTCAACATCAACGTCAACTGCCTGATGCCGACTATCATCGATACACCCATGAATCGTCGCGATATGCCGCAAGCGAATTTCAATTCTTGGGTCAAACCGACAGATCTTGCAGACATCATTCTTTCTTTGACCGGTTCGTGGGGTTCGCCGATCAACGGCGCAAGCGTTTCGGTAGCGGGAAGGCTTTAGTTCATGAAGGTCGGGCTGAAAGAAATCCAAGCAGCACAGGCGAATCTTTCCCGAATTCTGGTTCCAACGCCGCTGCTTCATAATCCTTGGTTATCCAAGGAATTGGGCTGTGAAATCTATCTGAAGCTGGAAACCGCGCAACCCATTGGTTCTTTCAAGATCCGGGGCGCTACCCACGCGATTTTATCGTTAAGCGACACCGAAAAGAAAAAAGGGGTTGTCGCCGCAAGCGCCGGAAATCACGCCCAGGGTGTGGCGTGGGGTTCGCGGCAAGCCGGGGTTCAGGCGACCATCGTCATGCCTAAAAACGCACCCCTGATGAAGATTCAAAACACCCGCGCCTTAGGTGCTGAAGTGGTTTTGGCCGGGGACAATTACGACGAAGCTTATCTAGAAGCCCAGGCCATTTGTAAAAAGACGGGAAGCGTTTATATTCACGCGTTTCAGGATGCGAATGTGATCGCGGGACAAGGAACCGTGGGACTTGAAATTTTCGAGCAACTTCCTTCTGTCGATGTCGTGGTCGCGTCGATTGGCGGCGGCGGTTTGGTCGCGGGAATCGCCGTGACTATGAAGGCCTTGAAGCCGTCCGTGAAAGTTTACGGCGCCCAAGCAGCTGGCGCGGCTTCCATGCAAAAGTCTTTTGAAAAGAAGAAGGCCGTCACTTTGGATGGCGTTTCCACTTTTGCTGACGGAATCGCCGTTTCAAAAGCCAGTGAAGAACTTCGCGAAATCCTGCAGCCGAAAGTAGAGAAAGTTTTAAGTACCGATGACGAAAACATCGCCGCGGCAATTTTGATGCTTCTGGAAAAAGCGAAAGTCGTGACCGAAGGTGCGGCCGCCGTGTCGTTAGCCGTTTTGGACCAAATCCGTTCTGAAATCAAAGGTAAGCACGTGGTCGTCGTTTTGGGCGGCGGAAACATTGATGTCAACGTCTTGGGTCGAATCATCGACCGAGGCCTGATCCGCGCTGGCCGCAGACTTCGAATCAATTGCTGGGTCGCTGATCGCCCGGGGTCCTTGGCCAAGCTAACTGATACGATTGCGAAAGGCGGTGCAAACATCCTGCAAGCCATTCACGACCGAAGCGAACCTTCCACATCCATCGATCAAACCGAAGTCGCACTGACCCTTGAAACCAAGGGCCCAGACCACAGCGCTGAATTGATTCGTGCGCTCAAGGGCGCGGTCATCCGCCTTGAGCAAGTAGACTAAGGCTGTCGCGCTTCTGTTGCGGAATGAAGGCTTCGCCCCAACCCGTTTTGGCGCGAATTTTTTTGATCCTGGCAATTTCGTGCCGCCAAAACCATTTCATCCAAGAAAGGTGGCGTTGAATCTGCTTGGGCCGTGCACGTGCGCGTGGATCTTCGGCCAACGACAAAACCAGGATTTCCATGAAATCCAAACTTTCACCGTTTAAATAGCGATTCAGAGCCGGGCCCCAGCCATCGGGAATCCTTCGAAACGAAGCCACCAAGGAATAGCGGTCAATTCGACCTAGCCCGTTTTTTCCATAAAGCTGGGCGCGCTTGGCTGGAATCCCCACCCATTTCAAAAGTTCTTGAAGCGCTTCAAAGAATTCCTTCGTCGCTGAACGCGACCGAAAAACCCCGTTCCAATGAAAGCCCTGGGAACTTTGATCAAATTTTTCCGGGCTGGATGAAAAGACCAGTTCCAGGTGATCGCCAAACTGGCGCACACCCACGGCGGGGTACAGAAATGAAAATGCACCCACCACATTCCAGCGGGGACGGATTTCCTGAATCAACTGATTTTCCAAAATCAGCGCCTGAAGTTCGGTACCTGTAGTTTCCCACCTTAGATCAGCGGCATCAGTTAAAATGCGCCGCATTTTTGCGTGTTTCTTGATCCGCTTGGCGTTGCGATACTGCGCAAGCCTGCGGCGAAGGTCTTTGGCCTTGCCCACGTAGATGACTTTTCCGTCGTGATCGAAGAACCGATAGACCCCTGGGGATTTCGGTGCAGTCAGCGTCGGCTTAAAGTCCAGCTTCGGGGTTTGGGCCATGATCTAGATCGGCTGAAATCGTGTTCTCGGACCGAGCTTCTTCGATTTGTTTCAGATTCGATTCGATCTTACCTTCGGATTCCTTCAGAATTTCCGCAAGGCGATTCTTTTGGTTTTCCAAAGTATTCAAGGCCGAGTTGGCCTTCTGATGCAGGATCGAACCTTCTTGGAAGTTTTCGATCTGCGCGCGAAGACGGTCGGCTTCCATCTCTTTGGACGCAATCAGATCCTTAAGCGGATAGACGCTGCGAAGCTTTTCCATTTCGCCACGGAAAGAATCCAGGGTTCGATCAAAGCGCCGTTTTTCGGTAATCAACGCCATTTCAAGGCTTTTTGAACGATCCGCTTCAGCCTGAAGCGCTTGATTCAAATGCGTCAGCTGATCGATTGCGTCAGCGACCTGCCCAGAAACTTCCACGCGGGCTGCGTTCTTCTTTTGTTCTTCTGCCGCCTTTTGGATCGCATCCAGGTACTTGCGTTCAAGTTCCTGGAATTTGGCTTGGAATTCCGTGCGTTCCCGAGCAATGTTCAGTTCGCCCTGGGTCTGTGTTTCAGCCTTGGCTTGCTTTTCAGCAGCCAATTGCGCTTCCACTTTTTGGATTCGTTCGGCCAAAAGAAGCTTGGCTTGACCCGCTTGTGAAACGGCGTCTTTCTGCCTTTGGATTTCTTCTTTGAAAAGCTGGTTCTGGCGCTGCGTGGATTCCAGTTGGCTGGTCAGCTTCTGGTTGGCTTCACGCATTTGTTCAATCAGCTTCTGTTGTTCTGGCCCGTTTTGGGTCGCTAGCTGGTTTGCGGCTTTCTGCTGCTCAAGTTCGGTTTTCAAACGACGGATTTCGGTTTCCAGGCCGCTTTGAATCAAGCGCGCGCGTTGGCGTTCATTTTCAGAACGTTCTTCGACTTCTGCGCCAAACTGGGCGCGAAGTTCGTCGCGTTGCTTGTCCAGTTGTTCTTGATTTTCCCGGGCCAAGTCCGCACGAAGGCGTTCCTTTTCGCGAACCAGTTCCCATTTCAGGCGTTCGCGAATGGATTTTTCAACCTTACTGACTTCTTCTTCGATGCTTTTTTTGCTTTGGCTTAAGGCCTGATATTCTTTCTGAAGTTCATTGAATCGCGCTTCTGCCGAATGCAGCCGAACCAACGCATTCTGAAGTTCGCTTTGATAGCTTTTTGCGTGCCGTTCAATCTGCTCACGATTCTGGCGTTCGATTGCCAGTGACGTTGCCAGCTTTCGGTTCTGGTCTTCAAGACCATGAATCTTTTCGACGTTCTTTTGGCCTTCTTGGATGATGGAACGCGCTTCGCGTTCACGCTGAAGGACTCCGGCCCAGGCGTTGCGATACTGCTGCAATTCCGCGATGGCCTTGCGATAGCCGCTTGAAAGCGTGTTCAACTTTTCTTTTAGGCTTCTTTCATTTTCCTGGAAGGTGCTGGTTGCTGCGCGAAGCTGGCTGACTTTCGTGGAAATTTCGTTTCCCTTTGCGCGTTCGTCTCGAAGTAGGCGTTCGTACGTGGCTTGAACGGCGCTCATTTCCTCTTGAAGCGCTCGGACTTTCTGTTTTTCCTGGACCAAGGCTAATTCAATCTGCCGGGCTCCGGACAAAACCGATTCCAAATGATCGATGACGCCTGTGGAGTTTGCGCCCGAATTGGCGAAACCCGATTGAAGCGTGGAATACCCGGAACTTCCGCGGCCAAGCGGAGTTACATTGTGTGATGGACCCATCTGATCATTTCCCCTTCCATGGAAAAACATCCTTCCTTTATTGTGACGTTTACTGCGCCATGTTGTCAAACAGATCGCAATCGTCACTCTTTTGACGTATCGTCAAAAATGGGCAGATTTTGCCTAAATTTTGGCGTGTTTTCTTCCGAAGTGCTTTATTACCAGGAGCGTTTGTCCGCAGCCGTATGAGCCCCCCCGAGTCATCTAAAAAATCCCGCCCCAGAGACCCCGTTTATGCGTGGTCCTATTTGGAATCGCGTAGAAGAAGTCGCATTCTGTGGATGGCCATTGCCGGTTTTTGTGGGATCAGCGCCGTGGCGCTCGGTTGGGTCGGAATTCCTGCGTTGGTTTCTAGGATTCCTGCAAAGAATGACTATAGCTACGCATCGGCACTGGAAGCTCAGTCCGCGCTTCACGCCGCCGTCGATCAGGTGAAGGACCTAACGGTTTCAGACGGTGTTCGTTCCGAAAAGCTTCACGAAATTTCAAAGATCTGCGTGAAATTTCCGGTTCTACGGACACAGGCCGAACTGGTCGTTTTCAAGACGGTTCTAAGTGGTGGATCTTTGTACATCCGCGGCGAAGCCCTAAGAACCCTAGCTAGCTTTAGAAGTCCCCGGGCCTTCACCTTGGTTGAACAGTCGCTGAAATCGCCCGAACCCGATTTGGTACTTTCAGCAGTCCAGGGCTTGGAAAGTTTTATCGGATCGAATCGGGATCCTGCCGCTAGAACCCTTTTGGCGCGAACAGCTGCCGCAGGACGCGGAGAATCCAGTGCCGTTGCTGGGCATATTCTGGTCAAGCACCGCGATCGACGGATTGCGTCTGCAATTCCCAGCTTGGTTCGCGAAACCGCCGTTCAAGAGGAAATTCAAACGGCTTTAGAAGCCGTAGAAAAACTGGGGCTTAAGGAATTCGAATCTTTGGTTCAGGCCCGACTTGGAAAGGCGAAAGCACAATGAATCACTTAGAAAACGACGATCTGGAATATGTGATTGACCTGAACCCTTCCCGCACTTTGGAACTGACCCTGATCCAGTACTTGAATGAACAGGATCCGGAACTGGCCGATCGAATCAAAAATATTCTGAACCCCGTCACAAAGCCCTAGTCCTAGGCGTAAGATCGGGTGGTGCCATCGGAAACCGCTTTAGATCAGCAATGGATGCGTCTTTACGTAGAAGGGGATACATCCGCCTTTGACCTGATTTATCGCGAAAATGCCAGCAGGGTCTTTGGGTACATCGCCAAGCGCATTAGGTCAGATTCGGAAAGGCACGATGTTTTCCAAGCCGTTTGGATGAAGTTTCACCAGGCGCGACACCAGTACGATCCAAAGTTTCCCCTGACTCAATGGATCTATGTCATCGCAAAAACAGTTTTGATCGATCACTTTCGAAAAAAGGGACACCAGGTCACCGTTGATTCTGAAGTGGATGTGGATCGGTTGTCACAACCTGAAGGGGGAGAAACGTTAAACCCTTCGATGGATCGCGAAGCCGCACTAGAGCGCCTAAAGGGGCTGACCGCCGAACAAAAGCAAGTCGTAGAAATGCGCGTCTTGGATGAACTTTCGTTTCAACAATCAGTGAAAAGCTGAACCGTTCACAAGTCAGCGTCCGACAAATTCTAAGTCGTGCATTAAGGAAACTGAGGGCCTAATGAAGGATTTTGAAGAATTCAGAAAATCAGGACAGACCCCGCCACCTGCATTAAGCGAAGCCATTCGGTTTCGTGTTGATTCCGATTTGAACCCTTCAATTGCGCGCGTTTTTTCGAAGATCGCTTTGATTCATTTTTTCACGGCTCTTTTTACGCTGTCGGTTTGCCCGCAGTTTGGCTTCAAACTTTTTGGCAGCGACCCGGGTCTTATGCATTACTTTATGGCGTTGGGCGAAACCGGGTGTGCGATTGCCTGCGGTTCCTTTTTTGTTGGAACCAGTCTTGCCGTGGCGATTCTAATCTTAAGCCAAGATGAACTTCGGCACCTGCGAAGGAATCGGTTCTTGGAATTGGGTGCGCTGGTTCTTCTTTCGATGGGCGCATTTGTCATGAGAGACCCCAGCACCACTTTGACCGGCTTTGGGGTCGCTTGGCTTTTTGGGGCCCTGATGACCGCAGGGGCGACCGTTGAAGTGGGATGGGCTATTCGAAAATTTGCAGTAAAAACAAATGAATAGGTTCTTGACTAAATTGGTCTGGCATTCTTAAACCGTTTCGGCTATTTTCCCCGCCATGTTTAAAGCAATGGCCGTGTTGTCCGTCATTTCAGTAACCCCTGCGTTTGCACAAAGTCTACCCACGGTGGGCTACCAGTGCTCGGTCGTGAACGACACCTTCATGACCCCCGAACAGTACGAAACTTCGGGTGTAGAAGAATCCAAGAAGCTTGCACAAGACCTGGTGCTGACGACAGAACTTGCCCAAGTCAATTCTGTGATTCGTGAAATGGATACATCGAATGGAAAAGTACATCTGGTCGCAACGTTAAGCCGTGACAACTATTCCCCTGACCAAGTGATTGCCATGGTTCGGTACGTGAAAACAGGTCCAGGATTCATGGGATCCGAACCCTTGGGTTCAATGCATCTTTCAAAGCTCGCGCCGACGATGTTCAGCATCAACAAGAAGGCTCTGGAATCTGAAAACGATTTGGATCTGAAGAGCCCCTATTCTGACGCTCGAATCAAGGCTGAAGATTTCTCGAGCAAGAAAATTTTCAAGAAATCGAAGAAAGCTCAGCTGATCGAAGAAATGAACTTGGTCATGGAACGAAAGTTAGAAAAGAATCGCGACCCCGAAAACCAGCTTGCGGATCAGTTTGATCGCTTTTCGCGCATTAGCGTTGTTTGTAAGAAACTGAATTAGCTTTCTGTGTATTGAGTGCGTTTAGGGACGTTAAATCTTTCCAAAGGCAGAGCTCTCAATTTTTCAATTGATCGCCCTGCCTTTGGTCTGAATCGATCGCAGGAGGAGGGGGGAGAACGAAACCTTTATGGGTTTCGAATGGCGATCGTACAGAAGCTCGAGTTTTTCTCGTTGATTCCCCATGGCGCGAAAAAGTCGCGCTCCAAGACTTCCACTGACTGGTAACACTTAACAAAGTCATTCACTCGTCGAACTTGATATCGGACGGTCACCCCCGAAAGAGTGAGGATTCGAAAAACGGGCCTTCCGTCCTTCAAGTGAAGCGAAGACATTTCATACAGTTTTGTGTAGTCACCTGGCTCTTCTCGCTGTGTCACGACCAAAGTCACATCCGCAAACGCATTTGCCGACAGCAGGGTCAGCAGCCCCGTCAATATTAGTTTCATGCTTCTATTTCCCTTCATATTGACCAAAGGTAAGTGCAACTTTGCGGCCAATACCAAATCAAATAGGTTGAATCGTAGCCCTCCTTAAACCTGTTAACCCTGTAAGTCCTACAGCCTTGTCCATTTTTTGATCACTTTTAAATATTATCTGACCTTTAATAAGTTGTATCATCTGTCATGAACTTGACACTCGACTGGCTTTGGCGTGGTTAAACAAGATATTTCGCAAGCATTCCGATAAGTCATCGATGGTTCGTGCGATCGGCTTATCCGTCATATTGCTTTGGTCGCTGCTTTCGCCAGGGGCGAGCGCCCAGGTTTCCCAAGACGAAAAGCTGCTGAAGCAACGTGAAACAAACGCACTTAAAGCAAAAGCCGTCTTGGCTTCTTGCAAGGGCGCTCCAAGTTATTCATCAGGACTTTTCAATCAACTAGACCAGGGCTTGGTTCACGGTGTGTCTGTGGGCATTCAGCCAACTTGCCTGCATTCATCCGATCACCGGTACTTCCTGAACCAACTGGATCAGATGAAATCGATCGCGGACCAGTCTGCAAAGGTCGAATCAGATTTGGAAGATTCCCAGTTCGTAGCGGCGCTTCGGTTTGAAACCCTAAAAAACGTCTTAGAAACCTATGTTGACGCCGAACTGCGATACAACTTGAACTATCCCAAGAAAGAAGACTTATCCGACCCTGCTTCCATCGTCGCAAAAGTTTGCAGTTCTTCTCGCGGGAAAAACACCTGTTCAGAATCGGAAACTGCTGAGCTTAAAGAAAGTGTCGCACAGTTTCGAAATCAGTTCTTCGCGAAGGGCCAGCGTACAGTTTCAGTTCGCCACGCCACTTCAGTACTGAATCAGGAACTGCAGGGACTGAATCAGGCATTTAAGCCCGTATCTGAAGCCGGCCAATTTTTGCAGAAACAAACGTCACCAAAGTCTGCTCTGGATCGCTACAGTTCTGGCGACGAGGCTGTTAAGAATGCCATTGGCCGCAGTTACTTGGCACCGGAACAATCACTTTACGAACAAAACTACCAGAATTTTCTAAGGAATTCGCAATCTGGGATCGGTCTACTTTTCTACACCGAAGAACTGCGCCGGGGACTTGGGTTGCAGAAAAACGGAGAAAAACGAGTCAATCAATCGCAGGTCGTTTCGGCGATTTCCGAAATCAAATCGCAGTCGATCGGACTTGCGCAAGCGACGAACGACCAGTTTCTAGACGTCACAGACCGCACACCTGATCGAGGTGAATATTTGTTTCAACAAAGTAATCGCCGAAATCGATCCGCGGTCGCCATTCGTCGAATGCTTCGAACCAATCCTGTCGCTGCGGGAAAAGTCTTGGTCAATCAACCCGAAATGGCCTGGGCCGTCTGCCGAATTTCTTCGAAAATTGCCGCCGATGATCGCGCGAAAGAAACTTTGTCCGATTCAGTTCGTGTCGCCGCATGGGGGGGCGCCATCATCGGGGGAATCATGGCGCTCACTGGCGTCTTGTCTCCTGCGGGAGTGGCGCTGAATTCAAGTTCGATGGCTATCGTTTCCACCTTAGGCGCCCTAGATACTTCCATAAGCACGCTGACTTTCATGGCCTATACTACAGCCCAAGTCCAAAAACGGTCCGACCTGACCTCGGACCTGCGTTTAAGCCAGCAGGCTTTGATTTCTGGTACGAATGGCCTTTCTGCCGATTCAATACAAAAGAAAGAAGACCAGATCCAAGCCTTAGACCGGGAAGCCCTTGAAACCGCGATGGCGATCGCGTCTCCGTTCGCAGCAAATGTGGTCCGCGGTTCGCGTGCGTATCAGGCTAGCCGGGCTCGCGACTTCTTTTCGCGCCTGACCCGGGATCTGGGTGGAAAGCCCGCGACGGAAAAAGGCATCCGGGTTTTTGACTTCACTTGTGGCATCGCTGGGATCGTTGCATGCGAAATTCTGACGTCATCATTTTCGACGCTGACTACCGATGTCCAACAAAGGCTTCTGAATCACCCGGATCAATTCAAAAAGTGGGCTTCTTCGCGCCTAGAAGATCGGTTTTCGTCTTCCGGTAACAACGGAATCCGATCGACCCTGATTAAGAAGTCCGGACTAGAAAAAAAGGCAGCAGCACAAAAAGCCTCAAAGATACTTTCTGACCAGATCGAGGATTCTGCGTTTGACGGATCTAACCCGCCTTTTGCTTTAAGTTCTGCAGTCGAGGACATCACCGGTACCCAAGTTCAAATTCACTTTTTGAACCAATCTGCGATGAACAAAGCCCTAAAGGATGGCGGCGCTCAAGTTCCAACTTTCTATCGCGAAGCACCTGCTGCGTTTTCAGACGCCAAGAAGTCGGTATACGAAGCCTCGGGGGGCGTTAAAGTTTCGGAAAACCTAAAGGGGCTGCTTCGCAACTATGGCAAGAAGGTCCAGGATCGTTCCGATCTGATCTTCGTGACCCGGGAAAAATCGGGTTTAAAGCCGGATCAGGTCCTGAATCAACGTCCAAACGTGATTGGCGGAATTTCGATCGTCTATTCAAGAAACCGCTCCGAGGGGACCCAGCTGGATGAAATTTTCGGAATTGACTTACCACGCCCCGAAGACGGGCGTGCGATCGCTAACCTGGAAGGCTTGTTTGCACAGGTCCACGAACGGGATGCAACCGTTGCAGAAATCTGGAGAACTGCTGCGATGGTCGCTCACAAAAGAAAGGATGTGGGTCTAATTACCTGTGTCACCCGTGCGGATGTTGCCGGGAAACTACTAAAACGGGGTTTCAAGACCATCGGCAGCCCGCTTAAGAACAAAGAACCCGCTGCCGAGTTCGCGTTACAGATTACCCCTGAAGAACTTTTGAGTTACTCAACCCGTGCGGAAAATTGATTCATCCAACAGGGCTTTCCAATCGGATTTAATTTCTGCCTTTTTTCTGGCTGTTTGATCACTGAGGTAGTCCGTAATTGCTCCGATAATCCAAAAGTGAATGGTGCGGGACCACCTTTCGACATCCAGGTTCGGCAGGGTTACTTTTTCACGAGCGCCCGCTTTTAGAATGTTCCCGTAACGCGTGCGGACCCCTTCAACCACTTTCTTATAAATCGGGTTCAGTTCCTTATCCCAGCCGGCGCTTGCGTAAAGAACCAACATCAGCCGCGCAGATTCCGTATTTTCATCGGCCAGTACGAAGTTGGCTTCCAAAATCATGTCGGCACGGGCCCGGGCGTCTAGGTCCAGTGAATTCAATTCATCATTGCGACGCTTTTGTTCTACCAATATTTCTTCGATTGCCGCCTGCAAAAGTGCTGACTTGTCCTTGAAATAGTACAGAATCAAAGGCTTCTGAACCTGCGCCTTTTTTGCAATCCGATCTAAAGTGGCCAAGTGAAATCCTTGGGTTCCAAATTCGTTGATCGCGCATCGGATAATCGTGTCTCGCGTGCTTTCTTTAGCCATTAACCATAAGTCTACCAGACTTTTTTTTAGTCAAAAGCTTTTACAGTTGTTCACCCTTTGACTGCCAGATTGACCCAGGAACCTGTCAGTTCGTTTATAATCCATCGCGTTTTCTAAATAAGATTGGCCAAATCTTTGCATTTACCTTTGATCAGTTTTTCCTGCTTTTTAGTAATCAAAGGAGTTTCTGTGCAAAATCTGGTTCTATTACTTGCAACCTTTGCTGTCCCATCCCTGACCCTGGCGCAGTCGAATCCGTTTTACAACTACGAGGTTGTTTCGGTGGGACGCTGTAAAACGTCGTTTCAAGAGCGAGGGATTCCTGGAATTAGCGCTCGAAACGATTTCTTCGTCACCCTAAAGACGACCTATTGCAAAAGCGCGAAACTTTCTGACGAAAAGCCCAAGCTGATTACGGACATTGATGAAAACGTCTTTTTCAAACAGCGGTTCAACCCAGGTTGGCCGGTCGATCTGTTTCAAGGCGACTTTCATCGCCTGAAGAAGGAAGCCATCCTGGAATGTGAAGAACGGCGCGACGAACTTTTGTCAAAAGTCACTGAAAACCATCGTTGCACAAGCAAGAAAGGAAACTGAGCCTAGAATGAATACCTTAAAGCGCTACAGTCTGTTGTTTTCGTTCTTCGTTTGCATCGCTACGCAGAGTTTTGCCGCGGATTCCGCGTTTGAAAACAGCTTCGATTCAGCGGATTCACCCCTTCCGAAGTGCATTGTCGAAGATTGCAAAGGCGGAACTTGGCAAAATGAAGCCATCCATTGGCGAATTCGAAAAGACGACGACAATGTCATCTTGGAATACGGGCCGGGCCCAAGTTGGAACGAAGACACAAGAAGGAACGCGACGCTAAAAAATTGTAACCGATACTACTTGGGCCAAGTCTGCGGAAAGTGTGAAATCCGGGCTCTGCCCGCGAAACTTAAAGAATGTAAGGAAGAATAGAATCATGAAGAAAGTACTTTTAGCTTTAATTCCCTTGTTTGCCGTAAACGCTTCCGCTGCCGAGTTCAGATGCGAAGTCAGCCATTCAAATCTGTTTGCAGGTAACGGTACTAAGAAGACGGAATTCTACAATAGGGACATTACAGTTACTCGCTCAAAGACCACCGAGGTATTTGCTCTTGGATATGAAGGCGGAGCCTCGGTCAAGTTCGCGGTGTCCCTACTTGATGGCGGACAAATGAGCCTTGTCGAGGAAAAGGGAAGCACGACCAAACTGACTCAAAAGGTCTCGGTAAATAGCTTCTCGCAAATTGTTTCCTTTGAGAGTTCTGTTGACTCACCAACGAGTGTGAATTTCAAGGTGCGTTGTGGTCTAAAAGAAATCTTGGAACAAATTCCAAGTCAGAACTAGTTCGCGGGAAAGCGAGTCTCGAAAAAGGTTGCTTTAGAAAAGGATGAAGGAAATGAGAAGTTCAGTTCTAATTTTGTGCGCAAGTCTATTTTTCGCAAATGGTGTCGCCCAGGCCGGGGATGTTCCACTTTCAACGATCATCCGCAGAAATTTGAAAGAGATTCTTGTCGATGATTATGGGCTTTCTTGTTCGGACAATTCTGGCATCCACTGTGAAGAATCCGATACGGGCCGCAGAATATGGCTTTTCGTGAATACTCAGGAAACGAAAAGACGCACAAGCTTTGAGGTAAACATCCACCAAAACTTGTTTTCGGTTTACAATTCGTCCAATTCAGCCGCGGATGTGCGCCTAAATCTAAACAGAAGGCTTGCGACGTCACTTGGCAAGGTTCGGGAATCAGTGATCGGAAGGAAACTACTTCTTGAACTGCTGAACAGGCTGAACAATGAACTTCTCGAAGGAAGGGCAACCGTTTCTGAAAACACTGCGGGTCGCTTTTCAACTAGGCGCGACGGAGTATTTTTGGACAAGGGTCATCGTGTAGGATTCTGGGAAACATCGGGACTGGACGCGAATCAGGTCATCTTCAAAGGTGAAGAAATCGAGTTTGTAGACTCGTCCATCTACGTTCAGTTTAAGTAACGGGATATGTCGCAGTAAAAAATGGCGGAGAGAGAGAGATTCGAACTCTCGATACGACTTTTGATCGTATGCTCCCTTAGCAAGGGAGTGCCTTCGACCACTCGGCCATCTCTCCGCGAAATGATCCGGTATAAACCAGGACTGGTGTCGATTTCCAAGGTATAGCAAATAACGCGACGCGCGGCATAGCCCTGTTATGATAAATTTCGTGGACCATGGACCAAATCCAATTCTGGAACCGCGAAACCCAGAAACTTGAAACAGAACGCGTTTACGGCGATTCGGCCGTCAAGCTGGTCTACCAGAACCCCGTTGGGCGCCTTTTGACCGACTGGGTCTTCGCGAAAAAGCCCATTAGCCAGCTTTACGGCTGGATGCAGGCACATCCCATGTCCGCGAAAAAGGTCGAACCTTTTATCAAACGCTTTGGGATTCCCATGGAAGACTTCGAAGGCGCGCCCTTTAAGTCCTTTAACGATTTTTTCGTTCGCAAATACAAACCCGGAAAACGCCCCTTTTGTACGCAGCCCGGCGATTTTTCCGCGCCAGCCGAAGCGCGCTACTTCGCGTTTGATCGCCTTTCACGCGATTCGAAACTAGCGGTGAAGGGGATCGAGCTGACCCCCCAAGGCCTTTTGGGTTCTGCAAAAAAGGCCGAGCCTTTTGAAGGCGGGCCTGGGCTTTTAGCACGACTTTGTCCTGTCGATTATCACCGCTACCACTATCCCGATGACGGAAAGACCATCGACGCTTACACGATCCCTGGGCGCTTTCATTCGGTGAATCCGATTGCGCTAGAAGTCCAAAGCGACATTTTGGTTTCAAATGAAAGACGCGTGGCGATTTTGGAAACCAAGAACTTTGGAAAAGTCGCTTACGTCGAAGTCGGGGCCCTTTTCGTGGGCCGCATCATCCAAACCCATGACGAATCCCAGTCGTTTTCGCGCGGCCAGGAAAAGGGGATGTTCCTTTTTGGCGCATCGACTGTGATCATTTTGGGCGAACCGGGACGTTGGATTCCTGACGCTGACTTGCTTGAACAGACAAAGCAGGGCCGCGAGTCCTACGTAAAAATCGGTACGCGGGTTGGCCGTCAAAAGTCCAACTCTTAGACGCTCTGCTCTTCTAAAAAGCTAAAATACCCCTGAAAACCGGCCGAAAAGGTCGTTGTGAGAGCTCGTCGCAAACCTTTGAGACCGCTTGAATACTTCTTCCACCTGGCCGCCTTGGCCGTCTTGGTGGGAAGTTCATGTGCGGTCCATAAAAATCGAATGGCGAAGTACAAGGGCGTGAAGCTTCCGGACGGAAGGTCGCTTGCTTCGGCAAACGTCGGATTGGGCGCACGCGACTGTTTGGATCGAACAGAAGCCTTTCTTCGTAAGAAATTTACCATCGAACAGAAATTGAAACTTTGTCGTTCGGCGACCCAGGAAGAACCGATCAATCCATTGGTTTGTTTTGAAAGTGTCGGAGAACACCTGGATTCTTTGAAACTTTCCGATGAACAGAAGATTTCACTTTGTTCCGGGGTCCGTGACGAACCGATGGCGCCTGTCGACTGCTATGAAGAAGCCGACGATGTTTTCGCAAAAACAATGACTAGCCCTCAGAAAATTAAGCTTTGCGAAGGCGTGACGGATGAAAACACCGCACCGGTTGCGTGCGTTGTTTATAGCGAAGACCTGATTGCTGAAAATCTGAAGACCGAAGACAAGATCAATCTTTGCGCCGGGGCATCTGAAAACGGCCTTCAGCCCCTTCATTGTTTCAATCGAGTCGAAGGCGTAGGCGGCAAATCGCTCGCCGCTTCCGACAAAATCCGGGTATGTGCGAAGTATTCAAATCGATCCCAAACCGACGAAGCGCTTCGAACTTCGATGTCGGCGATCCTTCGACGCATGTCAAATTGATCGACAGTTTTTGGAAATAAAAACCAATTATTTCAAATAGTTAAAACAGGCACGGCTGTTGCTTTATCCATGGGTAATGAAGCCGCTACTGTCCCTAAGCCTAATCAGCCTTTGCGCTTTCGCAAGCCCTGTCGCTTACGCAGACGGCTGTTCAGCTTTTACCCAGGCCACAGCCAAAAAGCTTCATCGCCAAGTTTCCCAAGTCATTGGCCAGGAAAACGGCCTGGTCCTTTTTTGCGCGGATTGCGTGGACCAAGAAATCCGTTCGATGCCGGTTGAAACCGCTACGTTTCGAAAAGACCCAAAAGAAAAGGGCGAAAAGTTCAACGTCTTGATTAACGGAGAAAAAATTTCTTTTGCCGACATCTTCATCAAGAAGAATCCAAGGCAGCCTTTTGATGATCAGCTGGTTTCGGTTGCACACGAATTGGGATGCGCAAAGCTTCCCAAGGAAAAAGAAATCAGCCTGATGGACAAGCAAAACTTTCACACCGCTTTTCGTTCCGTCTTTCCGACGGCCGAAGTTTTTTTGGCCTTCAAGAAGTGTCAAAAAGATCTTTTAAAGCAGGAAATTGACCTGGCTTACGAAGGAATTCAAAAAGCCGGATTTCAGTTCGATGGTGTTTCTGAAAAATGGGACGAGCCTCGCGCTTATTTGGGCGCTGGTGCCGGTGAAGCCTTTTACCGAATGCCTCATTCATTAGAAACGACACTTTCACTTAAGAACGGAAATGGCGGCGGCGCCAAGGTGAATTCGAAACTGGTGATTTTCGCACAATCGACCACGTCGACTTCTGTGGTTCCGGCTATTCCGCCGCAACCCGCGCAATACGACGCTTTGGGTAACCTTCAAAAACACGCTACCGAAGAAGTTCCTGCCCGCGAAATCCGCAAGGTCAAGCTGACCGTACACGGGGGCTGGGAAGATTCTGAACTTTCGATGGTTCGCAGCTTCCGCTTCAACAACCAGGAAACCGGCCAACCTGTATTGACCCTGAATTCTGGCAACGAACAGGTTCTGGATATCTATCAAACTTTGCAAAAGGCACCTCCTAGCTGCGAAGTCGAAATCGAACTGAAGAACGAATAGACTTTCGTCCATTGATTTGGGCATGATGGCCCAAATGAAATCCCTTCCAGCACTGTTTCTGTTGACCTTCCTTTTCCAAAGCTGCGCTTCTTCTGGCGCACGCCCGGGCTACCCTGAACATTGGTTTAAACCGGTTTCAGAAAAAGGTGCTCCATCCTGGGAAATCTTGCCACAGGCGGCCCCACAGGGATCCGTCATTCTATCAAAGCGCCACGAACTGGGATTGCTTTCGAATTTCGCGGCAACACCGTTCACATTGGATGGAAAAAAGTACGCAAGCGTCGAAGGTTTTTGGCAAATGATGCTTTTTCCGGATCCGAAGTTAAAGGATGACCCAAGAAATTCACCTTCAGTCACCTGGCCTTCTAGTCGCGAAAAAGTTGCGCAAATGGTGGCTTTTGACGCAAAAAGCGCGGGAAAAAAGGCCGAAGACAATATGGCAAAACTGGGAATCACCTGGGTTTCCTTCGAAGGAGAAAAGTTTCCCTACCGGCCCGCAGGAAACGAAGAAAAGAAGGGACGCCACTATCAGCTGATCGTTCGCGCGATGAAGGCCAAGCTGGACCAGAATGAAAAAGTTCGTGCCGCGTTGATTTCAACCGGCGATTTGAAACTTCTGTCCGACCATCACCAAGAAGCCGGCGCGCCACCCGCTTGGATGTACAATCAAATCTGGATGGAACTGCGTGCAGAACTTCTGAAACCATGAAGAAGTTCTGGACCGCCCTTCGTTGGGTCGCATACGCCATTTTTTCAATCGCCCTGGTCCGCGACACTTACTACAACGGTTGGGACTTCAACGTTTTTCACCAAGCCGCTTTGACGGTACTAGTGGGACAAGACCCTTACCTTCCGGGCCTAGAAAGTGGGTGGGTTTTTAAATACCCGCCGTGGACTTTACCGATTTTTGTTCCCTTTGGATTGTTTTCAAATGGCGTGGCTAAGCTTCTTTGGGGGCTAATTCAGGTTGGGTTGATTGCTTACAGTTACCGCTGGGTTCAATCCCATCTGAAATCCTGGCGCGTCGGCTTTTGGGTTTTAGCGTCGTTTTGGTTTCTGTTCGCATATCACGCGCTTTCTGGGCAAATCATGCTTTTGATACTTGCCGGCTGTCTGTACTTTTTTGAATTGACCAGAATTCGTGCGCTGCCATCCGATCTTGGGAATCTGTTTCTGCTTTCCTTTAAAATTTTTCCCGTTCTGTCTTGGGCGGGTCTACGAAGCCAAATGCCTTGGGATCGCCGAAACGTGAAAGCTGGGATCATCGCGTTCGTGTTGTTTATGTTTCTTTGTGTGATTTTTTCAATGATCTGTCTGAAAACTGCCGATCCACTTCCACTTTTGAAATCCTGGGTTCATGCAGCGGGATCGAGCGCGACCCAGCTTTCGGCTGAAACAACCCGTGGCTGGCGAAACCAGGGACTTCCTGCACTTTTGGGTCGCCTGTTGGAAGACCGTGGCGGCGCTAGGTCTTGGGATATCCCGTTAACCTTGATCCTTTACATCCTGCTGGGACAGGCTTGGCGAAAAGTATCGGCGTCGGAAAAAGCGCCGGTCCGTTGGGCGGGGTGGCTGGGTTTGGCCGCAGCAATTCATCCCTTAAGCTGGTTTCATTCGTTCGTTTTGGTGTTCCCAATCGCGGCGATTGCCGTCGATCACGCCGTTCATTCCAAGAATCGAAAGCGAATTGCTGTCGCGGTTTTTGGCGTTTTCTGCGTAACCCTTTTCACCAAGGCCCTTGGACCCGTCGGGGTTTTTGCAGAACTGGTGTCAGTTAAAGCCTGGGGAACCCTAATCTGTATGGGGTCGTTCAAGGTGTCCAAGGCCTAGACAGTAAACCACCTAGGTTCTTGTTAATCCTAGGTTTTATCCGATCTGAGCGCTATCGGCCTGGCACATGCCCTGCAAAATCAAGGGTATGAAGATCCGCATTTTGAGTCTGATTTTTCTGATTCTTACTGGCGCTGCTTTGGCGCAGGAATCGCAGACTTTGCCTGACACCTATGAAGAAGAATTTGTCCGAGTCACTGAAAACAACGGAATTGGAATCTACCGCCTTTACACTGCCGTTCAGGCTCGGAAAGCGGATGAAGGCGTGAAGTCATTTGATTACCTTCCTTCGAAAGGCTACTGCGCGACAAATCCGATTCGAAGCTCGCAGGTCTTTCACAATGATCCGGCGTCCAAGCGAACGGTTGTTTATACGCTTTCATCCGAAATTTGCGCGCAGATCAAAGAATCTGCGCCCAAGACATCCGAACACAATCCGTTAACCGTTGAATTTTCTCGAAAAGACGAAAAGGTTCTGTCGATCCAGTTCAAAAAGGACGAAGAATAGAATAGATTCGGCGAACGGATGAAAACCTGGATTATTACCTGTATTGCGACGATTGCTTGGTTCGCACAACCCGCGAAGGCAGCCGTATCTGAATGGACGATCCTGGTTTACTGGGCGGTAGACAACGACCTGTATCAATTCAGCATTCCTTACCTAGAAGAATTCAACCGTCTGAATCTGAAAACGACTGAAAAAATCAATATTGTCGTTCAATACGATCACGCTAGCCCCAGAAGAACGGAACGGCAGGTACTAAATCACCTAGGCCACCGCGGCTTTTCGGTGGTTGAAGTATTGGGATCCAATTTAAATTCAGCATCCCCAAAAACCTTTTCTGACTTTTTAAACTGGGGAGTGTCCCAGTTTCCTGCGAAAAAGTATGCGCTTGTCGTTGGAAGTCACGGATCAAACTGGAGCGGCTTGATTGAAGATGCCCCGATGAACGAGTACATGACGCTAGAAAATTTTGCGTCCGCTTTACGTTCGGGACCCAAGATGGATCTTCTGCTTTTTGACACCTGCAATATGTCCTTCTTGGAAACCTTGCATGTCTTGAAGGGAACAGCGCCCATCATGGTGGGTTCGAACTATTTTCTAAACGGATTGGATCACGTGCATCCCATTCGTTGGCTTTCACGAAACTTGAACGCGTCCCCCGAAGAATTCGCCAAGCGATATGTTCGTTCGTACCCATGGACCAAAGGAAACTTTAAGGAAAAGGACTTTGCGCTTTCTGCACTTCGTTTGACCGAAACCCAGTCTTTTGTTGCCGAACTGGAATCGTTTTTTGCGGAAATCAGTCTTCAGTCCGACGCGAACAAGATTCGCCTTTATCAAAGACTGAAAAAAAGTTTCGACACCGAAGATGCCGAAACCGCGTTTGACCTGTTTGAATTGATTCGCGTCGCCGGACGACTTTCAGATCCTTTAAAGAAAAAGGCCCGATTGCTGGAACAGCAGAATTCCTGGGTCATTGCGACCGGCCACACTTTTCGAACAAAGCCGCATTCCGGAGTTTCCATCACCTGTTCCATGAATCAGCGCGAGTATTCGAAGATCGGTTTGGGCAAGATTGCTCAAGCCTGGAACGCCCTTTGTTCGTTTTGGAACCAGGAATTTCCCGTTCAAAAAACCGCGAAGCCGTAAAATGGCGGATTGCTCGGCAGTTGTGTGATTTCAATGGGTTAAGTGACCAGTCCGGGTAAATCCAGGTTGGGCTATTGAAAAATGTGAAATCATTAATTAACATATTAGTTAATTAACTAAAGGGTTTATTAATGCAAGATTCTCTGAGTCAAACATTTGCTGCTCTAGCTGATCCCACCAGGAGAGCGATGTTAGCTAGGCTCTCTCGGGGAGAAGCTACAGTTTCAGATTTAGCCGAACCATTCCTGGGTGAAATGAGCCTCCCAGCAGTTACTAAACACATTAAAGTTTTAGAAAAAGCCGGATTGGTATCTAAAACCAAAGAGGCGCAGTACCGTCCTTGCAAGATTAGCAAAGAAGCCTTCAAAGATGTCGCAGATTGGATGGAGCAATATCGAGTTTACTGGGAAGAAAGTTTTGACCGTTTAGAGGCCTACTTAAAAACAGTTTCACCGAAAAAGAAGACAAAGAGGAAGAAAGATGTCCGAAAAGAAAAATGAATTGAAGATCACACGAATTTATGACGCTCCATTAAAAGCCGTATGGGATGCTTGGACTGACCCAGATCAAGTAGCAAAGTGGTGGGGCCCAAGAGGGTTCAGTATAACAACCCATAGTAAGGACTTAAAAACTGGAGGACATTGGCACTACACAATGCATGGACCTGATGGAACGGACTATCCAAATAGAACCGTTTATCTCGAAGTCGATGAATACAAAAGATTAGTTTATGATCATGGTGCTAACGACGATCAGCCGGCTCTGTTTAGGGTCACGGTAATTTTTACTGAATCTAAAGACAATAAAACTCACATGGATATGACCATGACCTTTAGGACTCCTGAGGTCGCGGCACATTCTAAGAAAGCTATTAAGGATGCAGATGGCAGTTCAACGTGGGACAGGCTGGCTGAGTATTTAGGAAAAGAATCAACAGACAAAGAGTTGTTCGTTATCAATCGTTCTTTCAATGTAGATATTGATACCCTGTTTGATGCTTGGACTGACCCAGATCAGCTTGTGGCTTGGAGTGGGCCGGTCGGCGCGCAGATGGAATACATAAATGTTGATATTAGGGCGGGAGGCAAAGCGTTTTATCGAATGCCTTTCGGCGATACGGTAATTTATGGCAACGTTGAATATCTTGAGGTGAGGCGTCCCGATCGCTTAGTGTATATTCAACAATTTGCTAACGAAGACAGAAGTCCGGGCCGTCACCCACTGGCACCCGCGTGGCCTCAAAGTATGTTAACCACAGTGACCTTTACTAAAGAAGGTGAAGGTGGAACTCGAGTTACTCTGCAATGGGAAGTCACAGGAAAGTGGACTGAAGAAGAAATGGATACGTTCATTAAAGGTAGAAAGAGTATGTCTCAAGGCTGGGGCGGGTCGTTTGATAAACTTGAAGAATTTCTTGAGAACTAGAAATACAAACGACTATCAAATCGATTTCATAATGGCGGAGAGGGATGTTCGACCTTCGGGTACTTGCGCTTCCCGCGCTCGTCCCTTCGGCAAGCCTCAGACGCCGCCCGCAAGCGGGCGCCCGGCGTCTTCCGGCCGTTCGAATCCCTCCCAAGGTACCGGACTCTGCACTGCAGAGTCCTGACCATCGGATACTCTGCCATTTCCTCTCAGTCAGACAGGTTTGTCGCTTCCACCCATTTCTAAAGAACTTTTTCCGAGCCCGAACTCTCGCAAGCGTGAAGCGTTCGCGAAGCGATGCGAGAGAGGACAGGAGTCCGCCGAGGGATCGACAAAAGTTCTTTAGAAATGGGTGGAAGTTCCTAGTCTGGGTGACTGAAAGGAAATGGCGGATTCGGCGATTAAACCGAATTCACCTTTGTTTTTAAAGGTTTTCAAAACCGTGTGTCTGAAACGTGCCGAAGTCCCGTGACATTGGGTGAGCCTTCATCGGGACTTTCTTCAAAGAACCTGAGTCTATCTGTGATCCCTTGAATCTCGATTCCCGCTAACCTCACATAGTGCTGCATCGTCTTTAGCTCCTTCCAACCACAGATCTTCATGACCTTGGCAGCTTCAACCCCCTGCCTGAGCATCTGTGTCGCAAAACACGCCCGCAGGGTATGAAACTTAATGGAAGGAAGCCCATTCATGGTGCAAAAGGTTCTCAGGATTTTAGCCTGAAGCCCTTTATCCCATTGAGTGTCCCTATTAAAAACTTGGAGTCCCGTTCCAGTCAGTTTCCTTTGCTCAAGCAAGAGCTGCTTTAGCTCAGGACTGATTGGGACTTTTCTCCAGGTTCCAGCCTTGGTCGATTTAAACGACCTAAGTCTGCAATTGTAGGAACGATGCACATTGATCGTCATGTTCTCAAAATCGACATCCTGCCAAGCTAGAGCGTAAAGCTCGCCTGATCGCATGCCGGTAAGAAGAGCAATGTGCCAAATTCGTTTCCAAGGATGATCCTGCTCATTCGCTTTTTGAATGAGTGCCTGGATCTCTTGGAAAGTGAGAATTTCTGGCTGCTTCTCTTCGCCTCTTTTGAGAATGACTTCAAAAGTTGGACTTCGGTGGATGTGCGTAAGTAGACGTGAGTGAATCCCAAAATCAAAAACGCTTTTGAATATCTGTTTTAACTTCTTTCGATATCCAAGACACAAACCAGCCTCTTTCATCTTTTCAAAGATGCTCACTAGGACAAATGGGTTTAGGTCCATGGAAGGTTTCTGAAGGTACTCCTTCGTCCACTTCCTCAGTGCTCCCAAATAGTCTTCGTGATTGATTAACTGGCGTTGTCCTGTTGCGACTTTGAGTCTTCGCTCGGTCTTATCCCATTCGTTTAGAAGATCGTCCCAGAGTATTCCGCGAGATTCGATCTCTTTGACCTGGTCTTCGCAAATTCGTCTGAGTTTCTTTTCAACTTCATGGGCTTCTTGC
>JAEUWC010000015.1 GCA_016786465.1 Bdellovibrionales bacterium
TCAAAGGTCTTTCGCCAGATCAATTTTTCTTTGCATAGCTTTTTCGATAATTTTCCAGATCGTGACCCGACTTTGTATCTGGAAAAAATTTTCGAATTCACGGATCGAGCGCTGAAAGCACGCCCCGATTTGTATCTGAACTTTCGACTTTGGAATTTAGAAGCAACAGACCGGGCAGGTGAAAAGAATCGCGAAATGCTGAAGCGCATTCAGGCCCGATATCCCTTTCAAATGCCTGAAATTGTGAATGTGAAGAAAGACAAAAGCATCAAGATCCAGGGGCGTCTTTATCTGCACCTGGATACGGAATTCGTTTGGCCAAGTCCGACCGCGGATTTTGTCGGTGAAGCGGGAACTTGCCGCGCGCTTCAGAATCACTTTGGAATCCTGGTCGACGGAACGGTTGTGCCTTGCTGTCTAGATTCAGAAGGACGCATCCCGCTAGGAAGCGCAAAAGAAAAGCCCATCCAAGATATCCTTCTGGGCGCTGAAGCGCGAAAGATCCTGGACGGCTTTCGACAAAAGAAGCTAGTGAACCCGCTTTGCCAGCGTTGCAATTATGCGACGCGCTTTAAGTCAGTTCGGCCAATTCCGGAGTCTTCAGACTTACCTTCTCGTAGCCCAAGTTGATCTTCTCGCTTCTAGCGATCACGGCAGTGGCCAAGCAATTACCCAGAAGATTGACCGCCGTACGGGCCATGTCCATGAATTCATCCACGGCCAAGATCAAAGTGATGCCTTCAAGTGGAAGCCCAAATGCGGTCAAAGTCCCACTTAGTACAACCAGCGAAGCACGGGGAACTGCCGCAACGCCTTTCGTGGTCAGCATCAAGGTTCCAAGCATCAGGATCTGCTGGCTAACGGACAGTTCAATTTTTGCGGCTTGCGAAACGAAGACGGCAGCAACCGCTAGATAAAGCGTCGACCCATCCAGGTTGAAGCTGTAACCCAAAGGCAGAACGAAGCTGGAAATGCGACGGGGAACCCCGAAGCGTTCCATCGAATCCAGCGCCATCGGATACGCCGATTCAGATGAAGTCGTCGCAAAGGCCAGAAGAATGGCGCTTCGGATCTGGCGGACGAATTCCAAAACAGGAATCTGATACATCCAGCAAACCGGAAGCAGAACCGCGACCAAGAAAACGACCAGCGCCAGATAAAGCGTTCCTACCAGTTTCAACAGCGGGATCATCACTTGAATGCCGTGATCTGCGACGGATGCGGCGATGGCCGCGCCGACTCCTAAAGGGGCCAAATACATGATGTAGCCGGTGAAGCGAAACATGACTTCTGAAAGCGCTTCAGCGAACTGCAAAATCGGCTTGGACCTTGCGCCTGCTGCCAAGGTCGCTAGTGCAAACAAGGTCGACCAGATCACGATCTGAAGAACGTCACCGCGAGCGATGGCGTCGACGATGTTCGTGGGCAGAAGGTGTTCCACAAATCCTGCGAAAGTCATTTTTGTGGTGGCAGCTTTCTGAGCGATGTCGGCAACACCGGTTCCTAATGTCAGGCCGTCACCCGGGCGCATCCAGTTGGCCATCAAAAGTCCGATGATCAGCGCTAGGGTAGTAACGATTTCAAAATAGATGATGGCGCGCAGACCGATTTTGCCCAGGCTTTTGAAACTGCCCGTGCCGGCGATTCCGGTCACTAGGGTTGCAAAAATCAACGGAGCAATAATGGCCTTGATACCGTGAAGGAACAATTCCCTAAAAGGCTTCAGGTAAGGAACCCAAGAAGGTAGCCATAGGCCAACGGCCAGTCCGCCAAAAAGGGCGAAGAAGATCATGTGGGTCAGCGTGGGACGGTAGCCTTTGAGTTTTGCCATAAATTCAAGACTGTGCCGTCACAGTACTGAAGTCAATCTTACAGCTTATACTTCGTGCGCTGAGACTGGATCATGCGGTTCACATCCAGGAATTCAGGCTGGCCCTGTTGATTCAGGAATTCGCAAAACACGTCTTTGTAGACGGCTTCGAAGTTATTCAAAGCAGCACCGGCGGCAACGCGGTCGCCTTGCGAACCTTTGGCCAACGCGGTCTTAAATTCTTTCCAGAATCGATCTTGGTCATCCATCATGGTTTGGCTGCACTTGTTCGTGCCAGGTTCGTAAGCCTGCGGATTGCCGGGTTGTGCGCCGGTTGCAGAAGTGGTTGGAATTTTTGACCGCATGTCTGCGATTTCAACGTTTGCAGTAATGGACGTGAACTTACTGCCGGATTGCATGTCGCAAACGACGTCGCGGTACTTGGCTTCAAACTGGTCAACCGTGGTACGAGCCTGTGGCAGCTGTTGGGCTGCGACCTGGGCTAGCGATTGTTGGCGCGCCAGTGAAAGGTCGCTTGCAAAGACAGCGCTGCAAGTGCGGGTTCCTGGAATATAAGCGGCTGGGTTTCCTGTGACCGTCACGGTCGTGCCCGTTCCTGTGCCGGTGCCAGTCCCCGTTCCGGTTCCCGTGCCCGTACCAGTTCCAGTCCCGGTACCCGTGCCAGTGCCAGTGCCAGTGCCTGTGCCAGTGCCTGTGCCAGTGCCAGTGCCTGTGCCAGTGCCTGTTCCGGTACCCGTTCCTGTGCCAGTTCCCGTTCCGCCTGGGTTGTTTGGGCTGAAAGCGGCTTTCGCGCGTTGTGCAGTTTCACGAAGGCGGGCAGCTTCTGATTTCCCGTTCAAGGTTTCTTTTGCGCCGCCACGTTCGCGCGACCCCAAGCACTCTTCGCCACCGAAACGCGCTTCGAAATTAGAAATGTTTTGCAGCACGCGATCTGCAGCAGCAGTGC
Organism: Bdellovibrionales bacterium; assembly: GCA_016786465.1. Classification (GTDB taxonomy): domain Bacteria; phylum Bdellovibrionota; class UBA1018; order UBA1018; family UBA1018; genus JAEUWC01. Next base: position 2,778 of record JAEUWC010000015.1, read on the forward strand.
TGGTGATGGTCTTTGTCGAAGAACTCAGCTTCTGAATTTCAGTAGTGAATTCTGACGAGCAGTTTTTTGGGTCTTCTTTTCCGCAGCCCATCAGAGACAAGGAAAGGCCTACAACTGCCAAACTAATTCCATTTTGAAGCTTCATGAGGGGTAGCCTTACCAAGGCTTATGACGCACTGCAAGGTGAAAACAAAGCTTGGGAATTGTCCGGTTTTGTCTTTTAATATCGACAAGATGGCAAAAGATGGGTTGAAGACAGGAAAAGAGTCCGTGGTCGACATGTTAAAGGTCATGGATCCTGGCGAGCGCGAGAAACTATTGGGGAATCTGGCGCAGAAGGACCCGATTCTGGCTGAAGAATTGTCGCGTCGGATGGAATCCATCGAAGACCTATTGAAAGTCGAAGGCCTGATTCTTCAGAAGTTTCTTCGCGAAGTCCCCGCCCAGCAATTGGCCTTGGCTATGCGAAAAGTTTCAGACGAATTGAAGGCTCATCTTTTTTCGCAGCTTTCGGAAAGAGCCCGCAAAACACTTCAAGAAGAAATCGACCAGCTTGGGCCGCAAAAGGTCAGCTCAATTCAACAGGCACAGGTCGATATTCGGGCACGTTTTGGGAAGTGGCTCAGATCTCAAGCCGAGACTTTGTGACATGCATTTTCGTCGCGCCACTTTAAACGATATTGAAACCGTGACCCGCCTTTATCGCGAAGTCGCAAGACGTTCGGGCGGTATTGCGCGGACTGAATCTGAAATCACCGAAAAGTACATCGGTGAATGGGCGCGTTCAAGTATTCAAACCGGATTCTGGATGGTCGCCGAAGTCGGCGGTAAAGTGATCGGATCCATCCATGCAATTCGTCCGGAAATCGAAATTTTCGCGCACATGCTGACTGCTTTGACGATTGTGATTGATCCGGATCATCAAGGTAAGCAGGTGGGAAGGGGACTTTTTTCCGCATTTTTAAGCGAAATCATAACGACCCGGCCCGACGTGTTTCGGATTGAACTATTTGCAAAAGAATCCAATCCCCGCGCGATCGCCTTTTACGAAACGCTGGGATTTCAGCGTGAAGGTCGATTTGTCAATCGCGTGCAAAGGCGTGATGCGAACGGAATTCAAAGCTTTGTTTCGGACACGCCAATGGCTTGGCTTCGTGCGCCGGGTCACTAGATTCGGCTTCTTCAATCGTCAAAGGATACCGAACAGGAAGTCGGATGGACGTACCAAAAGACTTCACGGTGGTCTCAAATCCGGACTTACATCGGGAACGTGCGCGCGCATTGGTTGCGGCGCACCCTGAATTGAAAAACTTGATGGGCACGGACCCTTGGCCCGCCGCGATTATTTTTTTGTTGGTCGCTGCGCAAACCGCAGTCGCGATCGCTTTTGAAGTCTATGACGTCAGTGGGTACTGGATTCTTTTGACGGCTGTTTTTGTGGGTTCAGTCTTTAACCATTGGCTGGCGATGGGGGTTCATGAATCGTCCCATCAGCTGATCTTTAAAGGATTTGCCGCAAGCCGCTGGCTTGCAATCTTCGCAAACATGCCCGTGATTGTTCCCGGGGCAATGACCTTTTTTCGCTGGCATATGGATCATCACATCTATTTGGGCCGCGAAAAGCTGGACAACGATCTACCTTCAAATGCTGAAGCGGACATCGTCGGAAACTCGGGCTTCAAAAAAGCGATGTGGCTTTTCTTTTACCCGTTCTTTGGGACCCTGGCCCGAGGGTTCATGCGAAAGCCTGACTCGTGGGAATGGAAGAACATTGTTTGCGAAGTCATCTATGTGGGAACGATCGTCTACTTCTTCGGTTGGCTGCCGATTGGCTACCTTCTTTTATCCAGTTACATCGGTATGGGGCCGCATCCAGTGGCCGCACATTGGATTCACGAGCACTATACTTGGCGCCAGGGACAAGAAACTTATTCGTACTATGGCCCGCTGAATTGGGTGACCTTCAACGTGGGCTACCATTTTGAACACCATGACTTGATCATGATTCCCGCGAAAAATTTGCCTAAGGTTCGGAAGATCGCTCCTGAATTTTACGAAGGGAAGGACGGTCACCGTTCTTGGTCGCGAACGATGCTTCGATTCATTTTCGATAAAAGATTGTCGCACTACTCGCGTCTGGTTCGTCGTCCACAAACGATCGACCCAGGGACCTAATAAGGACGCTGATTGTCGCTGGATCGCCAAAGTGCAGGATCCACGGGGCGGCCTTGTGACTTTGCCGTTTCCACCACGCGAAGGTCGCCGTCGCGAAGAAGTTTCAAGACGCGGTCTTCCAGTTCCTGATCGTCAATCCAGTAGGAAAACAGGGTCGCCACTTCGCGCCCGGCTTCGTTGTTAAACAGATCCATTTTTCGGCGCATGACTTTAATCGGGGTATCGGCCGCTGGCGCCGTTTCGTGCGCATCGGCCCAGGCCTTGGCCCAAAGCGGCCCTACCCTTCGCTTCATCAGCGCATTCCAGTACGCGTGGCGAAAGGCATCGCCCGGACCATTTTCAATCGAATGCGGGTAAAGCTGGGCGGCACGGTCGCGAGCTTGGATAGCGACCTTGGCCACCTGGTAAGCAACCAGGGGGTCCATTACGGCCAGAATCTTTTCTGCGCGGTTCAGCTTCTTCCACTTCTGAAGAAAGGTTCCTCGCCCTAAATTTCTTTCGCCTTCGTCAGCGGGGGTCTGTGCGTGGGCGACTGTGGCCGTAACTATTTGAAAGATAAGAAGAAATAAGGGTCTCATTTTGAGCCCAAGTAATTTACCAAATTGGTCAACAAAATGCAAATTTTGGATTTTTGAATGGTTTCGCACCGCGCTAAAGCGTAGATTGCGGCCATGCTTTTTTCAGTTTTGATCTACGCGCTTTCGATTCATAGCGCGAAGGCTTCTTTGGATCCCGTGATGGTGAATTCCGCCATCGATGTGCTTTCTTACGAATTTCAGATCGATGCGACAAACTATGAAAAGGGCTTAGTCCCGATTCAAGAAAAGATTCAGCTTCGTTTGCAAGCGTCCGCTTCATCAGTTGAATTCCACGGGAATTCAAAATCGATTCAGATCGAACAAATCACCCAAGGGTCAAAAGTTTTGACGTTTCAGTGGGCGTCAGATGGAAAGTCGATTCAAGTCCAGCTTCCCCAGGTGCTTTCAGCCGGCCAGTCGACCACGATTCAAGTTCAGTACAAGGTCAAGCCCGTCACAAAAGTCACAGAAAAAAAAGGCGGGATGGTTCGCACAAAAACATCCAGTGGTACGACGATTCTGAATACGGCGTCTTGGCCGTACTTTTCTAGAAATTGGGCGATCGTAAATGATCACCCAACCGATCCTGCGCAAGTCAGCTTCGAAATTTCAACCGCGCCGGGAATTTTGGCCTTCGCCAACGGTACTGCAGCTTTTCCCAAAAGTGGCGTGACCCGCTGGCAGCAAAAGCAGCCGATTCCGACCTATGGCATGGCGTTCATGGTCGGCGCTTTTCAAACGTACTTTGTGAAAGGGTCGCGTGTACCGGTCGCGCTGATTTGGGATCCTGCGTATGCGTCCCCGTATGGGTTCACAATCCCTCAGTACAAAACGCAGCTGAAGAAAGTCGCGCTTGCGATGGATTTTTTTTCAAAGATTTTTTCTGCTTTTCCGAACGACAAACTTTACTTTGGGATCGTTCCCCAGGCTTTCAATATGGAAGCGACATCCCTGGTTGCGGCGGTGGATTCAGAAGCCTTGGTTCATGAATTGGTCCACCACTGGTGGGGAAACTGGGTACGAATTCAAAACTGGAATGACCTTTGGATTTCTGAAGGGTTAACCACCTACTTCACCGGGTATTACGACGAAGTCACGGACGGAAAAAATACTTCGTGTTTCCAAGCCAAGGGAACACTGCGATCCAAGGCTAGCCGTTTGGATCCACTTTCGGTTTTTGACGACACGCCTTACTGTATGGGTGCTTCAGCGGTGCAGGACCTACGCGAAAGAATCGCCGACCTTTCGGGGCAAAGTCTTGGGACAACAACTGAACGCGCAACTTTTGAAAAAGTCATGGGTCGAATCTTTCGTGACCTAAAAGACCGCGCCGTGGATTCAAACGAATTTGCACGTGTGGCGCAGGAAATAGGGATCGCCGTTCTGGGCACCGCCAAGACCGTGGATGTTTCAAATGAAATCAAGGCTTGGAAGAAGAAGTGGATTGACTGATTTTCTGAATCGCGTCTGCGATTAATGCTTCCTGAACCAGGGGCGAATCCAGTGCGCTTGGATGAACTTTGATTTCGATTCCAGAAATTTTTTCTGAAAGCTTCCCGATGACGTCCAGCTTTTTCAGGTCTGGCACTTTGGTCCTTAATGATTGAATTGCCGCACTAACTTGACTTGCTTGAACGACTTCAAGCGCAGTGTCGGGAAAATTTCTTTTCCAGCGCGCTACGATTTCCGGTTCGATCGATTCCGTTACGACCAAAATGGCACGGTCTTTTTCCCGAAAAGCCATCGGCGCTTGAGGAATGAAAATGATTTCGATCTGATTTCCTTCTGAATCCAAAAGGTAGAAACCATAACTTTGGTCACGGTGAAGTTTCGGGGTTCCGATTCCTGGAATTTTCTGTGCTTTCAGTCTTTCGTTCCATTGATCGACATCTTCACGGGTTTCCAAAACCAGACCCAGATGTCTAGGGTGGGTTCCTTGATTCGCTTGGGGTTCGTCGGTTTGAAGGCGCTTGGGAAGTTGCACTAGGCTAAGCGTCGTCCCTTCGGTGTGCAGCATGGCCCAGTCGGCGTCTTCGACATGATAGGGCTGAAAGCCCAAGATTTCGGTATAAAACCGAATCCCCCGCTTTAGGTCTTTGGCAGGAAGTGCGGCGTGACGAATCCCTAAACTTCGAATGCGCATTGGCTTAAAATAGACTAAGTTTGGGCTTCCATGAAGTTTTTAGTCACAGGCGCCACGGGATTAGTGGGGCGAAAAATTGCGAAACGATGGACTGAAAAGGGCCACGAGCTGGTCGTTTTGACGGGGCGAATTCAACGCGCGCGCGCCAGTTTTCCATATCCTGCGCGTTTTTTTGAATGGGACGCTGAAAAGGGCGAACCGCCAGCGGACGCATTCGAAGGTGTGCATGGAATCATTCACCTGGCCGGCGAATCCGTGGCCCAAGGGCGCTGGAATCCTGAGCGCAAGGCCAGGATCCGTGATTCGCGGGTCGCGGGATCCCGAAATCTTTTCACCGCAGCCTTAGAAGCCAAGACATCGGGGCGCGCGCCATTGAAGACGATTGTTTCGGCGTCTGCCATCGGCTTTTACGGCGATCGTGGCCACGAAATCCTGGACGAAACTTCGGCAAAGGGAAAAGGCTTTTTGTCGGATGTGACCTGGGCTTGGGAAGATGAAACTTTGCATTCGCCTATGGCCTTAGCCCTGAAGAAACAAGGCGTACGGCTAGCTGCACTTCGGATCGGGATGGTTTTGGCGAAAGAAGGTGGCGCCCTAAAAGAACTTCTACCTTTGTACCGCAAGGGGCTGGGCGGGCCCGTGGGTTCAGGAAACCAGTGGGTCAGTTGGATCCACATCGAAGACCTGGTGTCGGCCTTTGAAGCAGCCGCGATGTCACCGCAGCTAGAAGGACCCATCAACGCCGTGGCACCCAAGTGGGTGACCAACGCCCAGTTTGCCAAGACCTTGGGCAAGGCCTTGGATCGGCCTGCTATTTTGCCGGCACCGGCATTTGCACTGAAGCTTGCGCTGGGCGAGATGTCAGAACTGGTTTTGGGAAGCCAAAGGGTCGACCCGGTACAGCTGAACCGGTCGGGCTTTCAGTTTCGCTACCCGTCACTAGAAGAGGCTTTCAGGGACCTTTTGGGAAAACCATCCGCGTGATACGAAAAACGCAATGACTTTATCGCATTGCGTCCCTGGCGACCGCGTCCGTGTTTCGGCGGTCGACCCGGATCAAAACGTCAGTCAAAGGCTTTTCGAGCTTGGGTTTTTGCCCGGGGCTGTCGTCGACGTGGTTCACGAAGCTCCGTTTTCAAAAGACCCGATGGCGATCCGAGTCCGTGGAACTTTGATTGCGCTTCGACGTAGCGAAGCCGAACTGATTCGGGTGGAAAAAACATGAGCGATTCGGCTTTGATTCAAGTCGCGCTGATTGGAAATCCGAATTGCGGAAAGACTTCGATTTTCAATGCAATGACGGGAAGCCGCCAACGCGTGGGAAACTATGCGGGTGTGACCGTCGATAAGCGCGAAGGGCGTTTTGAAAATTTTACTTTGATCGACCTTCCGGGGACCTATTCGCTTCAACCTAAGACCTTGGACGAAGAAGTCGCACGCGATGTGATCTTGGGGAAAATTCCTGGAGAATTCTTGCCCGACACCCTGGTCGTCGTTCTAGACGCAACCCAGCTTGAGAGAACCTTAGCACTGGCGCTTGAAGTGCGCGAAACGATTCAGCGTTCAAATTCAGGGCAAAAATTAATTGCGGCCGTGAATATGATGGATCTTGCACACAAGCGCGGACAAGAATTGGACCTTTCAGCACTTGCGAAAGAACTAGGTTTTCCCGTGGTTTCAACGGTGGGGATCTGGGCATCGGGCGTCTTGGGTTTGAAAGACGCCATTCGAAAAAATGCGGTGAAATTAGCCCCGGGCAAACCCGCTGATTCGGTGGCCATATCGGGCATTTCGGACGTCCAGGCCCGATACGCTGAAGTGGATCGGATTCTTTCGGTCTGCGTGAAGCGCCGATTGGGACCGACGCGGTGGACGGATCGAATCGACCGTTTTGTGCTTCATCCGATTTTTGGAAACTTGTTCTTACTAGCCGTCCTAACCCTGGTTTTTCAATCGATCTTCAACTGGGCGACCGTGCCCCAGGACTGGATCGAATCGGGAATCGGGATGCTTTCGGCTTGGGTTTCCAGAACCTTAGGGCCTGGGCTTTTTACGCAACTTTTGACCGATGGAATTTTAGCTGGCGTGGGGTCGGTTGTGGTTTTCTTGCCCCAGATCCTTCTGCTTTTTTTCTTCATCTTGATTTTGGAAGACAGCGGCTACATGGCGCGTGCGGCATTTCTGATGGACCGAATGATGGGGCGGGTGGGGCTTCACGGTCGCGCGTTCATCCCTTTGATTTCGTCTTTTGCATGCGCGATCCCTGGAATCATGGCGACGCGGACGATTGAAAATCGGCGGGACCGACTGACCACCATTTTGATCGCACCTTTGATGACTTGTTCGGCGCGGCTGCCGGTTTATTCACTGATCATCGCAGCTTTCATTCCCAACACCGAAGTCTTTGGCCCGTTCAAGCTTCAGGGGCTGGTGATGCTGGGGCTTTACGGGCTGGGCGTTTTCGGAGCACTGGTCGTTGCCTATATTTTGAAGAAAACGGTTTTGAAGCAATCGCGCCCTCCGTTGATTTTGGAAATGCCCACGTACAAATGGCCTGGCCTAATCAGCTTGGTGCTTGGACTTTGGGATCGAGCAAAAAGTTTTCTGACCCGCGCTGGAACGGTGATTCTGGGATTGATGATGGCGCTTTGGTTGCTTTCTAATTTTCCAAAGCCACCTGCTGAATGGGAAAACCTGCCCGTGGCCACCCGCGAACCTGCAATTTCTTACAGCGTTGCCGGACGAATTGGGCATTTCATCGAACCTGTGTTCCGCCCGCTTGGATTTGATTGGAAAATTTCTGTTGCCCTGATTCCGGGATTTGCGGCGCGCGAAGTGATGGTCGGCGCTTTGGCCACCGTTTACGCCGTCGAATCGTCAGGCGGCCAGGCCGCTGCGATCGAACCCGATCGCGAATCCAAACTGACCCGCCAGCTTTCGCAGGCCTGGTCGCTTCCTACGGCGTTGAGCCTTTTGGTTTGGTACGTGTTCGCGATGCAGTGTGCGTCGACGCTTGCGGTGACCCGTCGAGAAACTCAGTCGTGGAAGTGGCCGGCAGTGCAGCTGGGATACATGACGGTTTTGGCTTATGTTTTTTCAGCGCTGACATTTTGGATCACTCAATGAAAAAGCCCCGCAGCCAAGGCCGCAGGGCTTTCGTTTTGCTTATGTCGTTTTGATCAATCGATTCTGGCAGCCGTTCCCGTGGCCGTAGAACAAAAGCTTGTGTAAAGAAGTGCGTTCAAACTGTCGGTCATGTGGGTTTGAAAATCGACCACAGCATTTCCGCCCATCTTTTTCGCTTCTTCCAAAAGCTCGTCGTATTCTTCCCTAGGATCAGTGATCGAAATCGGGATGAAAAACAAAACGACGCGACTGCAGTTTTCTACAGCAACAGGACCGATCCGCTTCACACCCGTGGATGCCCTTGAATCCGTTGAAATCGTTTTCGGCGATTTAAAGACAGGCGTGGTGCACGCCGAAGCCAGAACCGTCATCGATGCTACAAATAGAAGTTTCAGATTCTTCATTTGCGGGCTCCTTTCTTAGCTGGAACGTTTGAAACGTAAGATGCCCGTCTTGCAGGAATTCCCGTGACGTTAACGCAGTGTCGGAAATAGAGAAGCGGGAACCCCAGCGTGGTCGTCGACATTTCTGCGTTCAGCAGAACTTCGGCGTCATGCTTTTCGAGCATGGTGGCGACCAGCTGTTCGTGGCTGGGTGCCATGTCTCCGAACATCACAATCAGTGCCATTTGTTGGCAGACGGATTCTGAAACGGGCTGAGCGGTCAAAGCCTTGTAGGGCTTTCCCGCATTGTTTGAAAGTAGTGTAAAGCTAGATGCAGGCATCATGGTCGAACAACCCGATACCAGCACCCAGCCTAACAGGCCGGCAACAATTCGAATTTTTTGCATGATTGAAGCCTAGACGAAGTGGTCTGGGCAAAAAAGTTTTTTCGTCTTATTGCGGCTGCGATTCAACGTTTAGACCAAAGCGTGAAAGCCCGGCCTGCCGAAGGTGGTCCATCAGTTTCACTACCGTGCCATGTTGGGCGGCTTGGTCAGCGCTGATCATTGCAACCAACTGGGTCGGATCTTTTTCTTTTTTCACGTAATCTGAAACCTTCGCGACGATTTCAGAAAAATCGATCTTGTCTTTATTCCAGTAGATCTGACCTTCTTTTGAAATCGCGAAATTCAGGGGTGTCTTATCGTTGTTCGCGTCGCCTTTTTTGACCTGGGGAAGCTGAACCTTAATTGCCGACTGATACAAGACAGGCGCCGTCATCAGGAAGATGACCAAAAGGACCAACACAACGTCGACCAAAGGCGTGACGTTGATCCCGCTGACGTAATCGTCATCTGATCCGCCGAAAGATCCCGCCACTTACTTCAAGCTCCGGGCCATTTGACCGACGATGAAACTTTTCATGGCTTCGGCTTCTCCTAAGGCAGCCTTCACGCGCCTTTGGAAAAAGTTGAACGCAACGACAGCGGGAATAGCGACCAAGATTCCCACCGCAGTGGCCACCAAGGCTTCGGAAATGCCGGCGGTAACGGTCTGTACGCCTTGTGCTTGTTGTTTCGAAAGATCGTGAAACGCTTTGATGATCCCAAGAACGGTCCCGAACAGACCCACGAAAGGTGAATTCGAACCAATGGTGGCCAGAACAGAAAGATTTTTTTCCCAGGAAATTTTCGCGCGGACGACTTGGTCTTGGGCGATTTCATTCAGGACTTCGACCCCGGCAGTTTTGCCCGATTTCTGGGCATCCAAAAGGGCGGTCACTAGGCCTGTTTCAAGGTCGTGTGCGCCGATCAGTTCTTGATTTTTGATTCGGGCTTCAGCCGCCTTCAGGGCTGCTGTCCAGTCCTGCGAACCCACCGCAGCTCGAACTTTTTTGCGAAAATCAGCGATTTCTTGGGTGACGCTTCGATAGAAAAGCACGCGCTCGATGATCAGTCCGACTGAAACCATGGAAAGGATGACCAAAAGGTACAAAACCCATTCCGCTCCCAACAAAGAAAGGCCCATGAAGACATTGGATAACATCCAGAGAGGTTAAGGCATGACGCGGCGCGGGGTCCAGCGACGAATTTCTGGACGATCGGCATGAGTTCTGGCAACACGGTGAGACACCAAATTTTGAGAATTGAGGGAAACGTATGGGTTACAACATTGTCACCAAGAACAACGTGCGCGATCGCTTTGCGCCGGCGCCCCGCCCCGAAATCTGGAAAGATACTCCGGATAAGGATTGGAATAACTGGATTTGGCAGCAACAGAAGCGCATCAAGTCCATGGATGTTTTGGAAAAAGTGGTGAAGGTCGACGACGACGAAAGAAACGCGTTCGCGAAAAGCCACGAAATGTTCAACATGGGCATCACCCCATACTATGCGTCGTTGATGGACCCCAACGATCCGAACTGCCCGATCCGTCTGCAGTCGGTTCCAAAGTCGGGTGAATTGAATATTCTTCCCATGGACCTTGAAGATCCATTGGGTGAAGAACGCGACATGCCCGTACCGGGCGTGACCCATCGTTATCCGGACCGAGTTCTTTTTTACACAACCCACAACTGCCCAGTGTATTGCCGTCATTGCACGCGCAAGCGCAAGGTTTCGGATCCGTCATCGTCAGCGGCGAACAAGCAGTTGGAAGACGGACTGGCGTACATCGAATCCCACAAGGAAATTCGCGACGTCGTGATTTCCGGCGGAGACCCGCTTTCAAATTCAGACGATCGCTTGGAATACATTCTTTCGCGGCTTCGGGCGATGGATCACATTCAGGTTTTCCGTATTGGAACGCGAAATCTGGTGACGCTTCCTCAGCGGATCACCGATAGCTTCGCGCAGATGCTTTCGAAGTATCATCCTGTGTTTGTTCATACCCATTTCAACCACCCGAAAGAATGCACTCAGGAAACCTTTGATGCCGTTGCTCGTCTGGCGAACGCTGGATGCGTCGTCAACAATCAGATGGTTCTTTTGAAGGGCGTGAACGACGACGCGAAAATCGTGAAGGAATTGAATCATAAGCTTCTCATGATGCGCGTTCGCCCTTATTATATTTTTCAGTGCGACATGTCTCAGGGCATCAGCCACTTTAGGACTCCGGTCGAAAAGGGGCTTGAAATCATCGAGAATCTTCGCGGTTGGACGAGCGGCATGGCCGTTCCCCACTACGTGATTGATGCTCCGGGCGGTGGCGGAAAAATCCCGCTTCTTCCTCAGTACTTGGAAAAGCGCGAAGGAAAGAAATGGCATCTTCGCAATTTCAGAAATCAGAAGTTCGTGTACGAAGAACCTTAAGCTTCGGCCTTGTCGCGGCATTTTGCTTTCAAGCCTGTTCAACGGTTCCCGAACCTAAGAAGGCCAAGCCCGTTCACGTGCCCAAAAACGCGTTTGTCGAAGTGCCCAACTATCCCTATGAAGTTTTGGGCGAAGTGAAAACGCGCATTGATTACAACGCTTTGGATTTGGAAAACGACGAATACCTGCTTTGTAAGAATGCATACGCCCGTGCCGCAAAGGATCTGGTGCGCTTTTCACGCGAAAACGGTGGGGACGCGGTGATTGAAATGCGTTCGGTGGTTTTCAACTTGGACGGATCTACTGAAAACTTTGAAACGCCTGAATGCACCGATGACGGTGCCGAAGGACAGGTTTTGGCCCGTGGAATCGCCGTTCGTTGGAAAAGGGACGCAAACGGGCGGCCGATGGGGCCGATCGAAACCGATCCTGACACCTTGCCCAAGAAGGTGGCTAGTCAAAGTCGGCTTAAGCCGGCGGTTCGAAATCGACCTGCTCGGATGGGTGGGGGCGTCGTCGGAGAAAAGAAGCCCGGAAAGCCCGTTTATGCTCCGATCGAATCCCAGAAATTCGACAGTCAAAAAACTGACACCGCAAAAAAGGCCGAATAGGCCCGATTCACTTTAAATTTCAGCTGTTTTGCACCGAAAAGTCTTCAATACAGGAGGCTTTTCCGCGCCATGAAAAATTCAATTCCAGTCTTTACCGTGATCGCTAGCCTATTGAGCATCAGTCTTTTTGCACGGGTTCTGTCCGCGGAAGAAAGAGCAGACGCCGCCCATTGCGACACCATTCCCATGGTGGATTCCGCGCTGAAGGGAAAAGCAAAAAGGCAGGCGAAAAAGGCCGCAAGCGAAAACTTTCATTCCTTTTCGCTGACGATCAATCAAAAAGTCGGCGATTACATCAAGCCCAAGAATGGCTTGGATTCAAGTGGGATGCCTTTTCAAATCGTGTTGACCGGCGGACGTTGGGTCAGCATGTATTCGTACCCTTTTACCGCCGTCAATGCGGGTGCAGGAAAGGGACGTTCGCCTTCGACAATCCATTTCAAAAACAAAGAAGGAAAGATGGCGAAACTGACTTACCCAGCAGGGCCTTTTGGCGGGCTGTCGATGGCTTCCAGTTTCAAGGCAAGCTTCAGCATTGCTAACGAAAATTATGCACTTCAGTGCAGGACGGTGAATTGAACTTAATTCGCTTTCCCGCAGTCTTAGTCTTTTTTGCCTGGAGCACCCTTGCTTTAGTGCCTTCGTCCGCTTGGGCGAAGAAAGTCTTTACGGTCAAGGACTGCACTTTTGATGCATTGATTAAGTATTCCGAAGGCGGCACGAACAGTACGACGTCGCTGCGTAAAGAATCCAAGTGGATCGTGAAGCAGGAACATCAAGAACAGTTTTTGAATGAATTGAAAAAAGACTACGACGGAAAAATCAAGCTTCGCGATGTTCCTGCTGAAGGAACACGAAACGTGACGACGACCGACTATGCGGTCGAAGTCCGGATTCCTAGCGGCAAGAAGGGCGTTCCGGATCGCCACGCGAAGCTACGGGTTCGTTCGTATGGTTCGCGTTTAGACGGAACTAAGGATCCGATCGAACTGGCAGACGCATTCAAGGATAAGGCCAAGGTCGAATTGAAAATCGATCACCCGACCTTGGAAGACGTTGTCTACAAGCCTGGAATTACCATGAAGCGCAAAGATATCGATTTGCTTCTTGGGGGATATGAATCCTACAAGGCCAATATCAGTAAGGTTCGCGCGTCGACCAAGGCCCTTGAAGAAAACAAGGGACAAGATGGACTAGTGGACAAGATGTTTGAAAGCATTGAATCGCTTTATGAACAGCGTGCCGCAGCGCTTGGAAAGAATGCGCCCAAGAAATTGTACAACAACGCCAACATTCAATACGAACGCGACGCCTATCGAATTGAAATGAAGGACTTGCGGTCAAATCCGCCCAAGAAAGTCGACGTTCAGATCACCATTGATCGCAGTGTTGAATTTCGAAACCCCAAAAACCCTTACGAAGTTTTGGCATCCTATCCCGATGATTATCGTGCGATTGAAATCAAGGTTCCGGTCGAATACGAAAACATGTCTTTGGAAGAACTGAAGAATGCGGTTCCTGAACTTTATGAACTGAAAAAGAAGTACGCACTTTTGAAGCAGGTTTCTGATGTCCCAGCTGGAAAGGGCAAGGCGGGTACTTTGGGGCAGTTGTTGGACGAAAAGAAGTCTTGGACCGAAAAGGTAAGCGAAAAGTTTCAGAAAAATGCGGTTGGGCGATTTGTCGTGGATCGCGCCTTGAAGACTTACACCAGTCACGCCTTGGTCTGGATTCCGGTGGGGATTTACCTTTACGCTACAACTGACCATTCGAAAGCGGACACAGCGAATATCTGGGCGAAGGTCAATCCGGTTTATCAAGACGCGGAAACGGGTCTACATGCTTTAGCCGACCGAATTGCCGTCAGCAGCGAGCAGGCGCTTCCCGTTTCCAAAGCGTTGGACCAGTTTCTTAAGGCAGCAGACGGCGTGCAAAAAACCGCAGGAAGTTCAAATCTTACCGAAAGAAAAGAATACCAGAATTTTGTGGCGTCGGTGAACGCATCGCTCGAGCGAACGTACTTAATGCGAAAGTCGGCTTACTTCGAACTGATATCGAATATTCAATCCTTAGAAGTGACTCAACCTAAGTTGGCAACTAATGCAAAGAGTTCAGCCGAATTCAAGGGCACCGAGCGTGCCTATGTGCGCGACGCGCTCAGGTTCCACCTAGCTAGGACCAATGGTTCAACCGCTGTTTCCGTGATTCGGGACCAGATTATGAAGGACCTGGCGGGAATCACCGATCAGATGATGATTCGCCGAGAATTGGAAGATGCGATTCGGGAATCCGCGGGCTTTATTGGTGACCTGAGAAGGGAGCTGGCCAGCGAATGAATCAGCTTCTGAGTTTGGTTTTGATTTTAACGATGGTTCTTCAAACGGCATCGACGGTTGCGTCTGCTGACGGCGGAACCGAGTTTCGAGTCGCAGAACTGACGAACGCGATGGAGTCCGCATTGGCCTATGATCGTCGCGATTGGTTTGATGGCTTAGGCGCAGTGGCGCTGGCCATGACCAAGGAACCCGAAGTCCAGGCGCTTCAGAAAGTGGCCGACCGCGATCCGAAAAGTTCGGCTGCGAATGTAATGAAACGGTTCAACGAATCGTTTACGCGAATTGTGAATTTCAGAAGCATTTCAAATGAAATTGAAGGCAAGTGCGGACCCGAAGGCTTTCAGAATCTAAGTGGAATCGTGGTCGATGAACTTTCAGGCCAGAAAATTGCGGCTTCCGCTTGCATTCAACCTGCCAAAAGCCAAGCTTTGGATCTGGATCAAATTCAAGAAGGCATCATCCGTTCGGGGCTTCTTTTGGATGATCGATACCCTTCGGTCAAGCTCGACAAGCAAGAAGATGCTTGGGTTACTCCAAAGTTGGATTTCTACCTGAAGACTAAAGAAGAAGCTCGCCTAAACGCCTTGGAAACGGCGGTCTATTACCTGCATTCCAAGGGCTTAGGTTTTTCAACGGTCGTTCATCAAGGTCTTCAATCGGCCTGTGGCGCGGATTCTAGCTGCCGAAAAGATCTGACTTACATGGCCGAAAAGTTCGCGCTGAAATTGGATCATGCAAAGGCGCCCAAGGGATCAAAAGCGATTGTTCCTGTTTTGCGCGAAAAGATGAAAGCCATCAACCAGGCCTTGAAGGCCGTCGATTCGCAGATCAATCGACGAGAAACCTGGAAGGGCGGGGAACATGGTAGTCGCGAACTTTCCATCGAGTATTCCTTTAAAGACGATGCGAAGGCCCGCGCCCTTTATGAAAATTATGTCCGGGTCTACAACGAAGCGATTCGCCAAGGACTGGGAACGCTTCTATTCACCGACGCTGTCGGCACCTTCAACGAATATGCCCAGTTGCGGCCTTTCAAGGCCGAAGTATTGTCGGCCCGCTATCAGTTCTTAAAAGACCCCGCTCAGTTGACTGAAGCGCAAGTCGCGGAAGCCTTGCAAGAAGCGGCCGATGGCGTTGCGATGCACGCCAAGGAAACGGTGAACACTAATGACTTTGATAGCTTGATCGAAGGGAATCCAGCCGCCGTGTCGCGGGTTTTGATGAACAAGCCGGAATACGCGCAGTATGCTTGTAAATCTTTAACCCGCATCCAGGACGCCGCGAAGTCTTGGAATAAGAAACGCAAGATTCTGCTTTGGGGTGGGGTCATCGTGGGCGCCGTCTTGACCGGCGGAACATTGGGCGCTGTTGCCGCTGGGGCTGTAGGTGCCACAACGGGTCTTGCGATCGCAGGAACCGCAGTGACGGCCTTGACTTTGCCTGCTGAAATCGCGGTTGCGCGTGAAGACTATCGCAATTACACGCTTCTGAAAGGCCGGGGCCTGGCCGAAAATCGGGCCGAAGATCTGGTCGAAGCTGAAAGTGCGTACACTGACTTTCTTTGGGACACCGGTGGTGCAGCGGCTTCAGCCGTATTCTTGGGCTTTGATGGCTGGACCGCCCTGAAGGGATTGGCCAAGGGTTCAATGGCGGTCAAGGGCACTGAAGATGTCATGAAGATGACCGCGAAGGTTGCGAAAGAAGGATTGGATTTAACTGACGTTCGGAAGGTGGTTCCGCTTCTGCAAGACGATCTAGCGAAAAACGGCGAAAAAGTGATTCGTTCGGGCGATGAACTGATCATTCAACCGGCAAAGTTTGCGGACGATGCAGGATCGCTTAGCCATCTTGCAGGCGTTTTTCAGGACAAGGCCTTGGCTGGGATGGTTGACCAAATCAAGGTAGCGCCACGAAAATTCTGGGCCAACATGAATGGCAAGGTTGCTCATTTTGATCCGGATACCCGAACCTTGTACCTGGGTCGAGAATGGTTTGAAAACACCGCAGAAGCGGCAGCGAAACGAAAAGAATTCATTTCAAAGATGCTATCGTGTTCCTAACCCGCTGGGGTCCGGTCATCACTTCAGCATCGATTCAAGAACTTTGAAGAAGTCTTCGACGTGGGCCTTCAAGCCGGGTCCAAAGTTGACTGGAAGCTTGTCGACTTCTTCCAGCATCTTTTTCTTCTGGGCCAGCATTTCTTTTCCGTACTTGTTGAATTCTTCCTTCCAGCGCCCTTTGTTTCCTTTGGATAGGTCAGAATCGCTCCATCCGGATTCCCAGTGGACCGTCTTTGCATCGCGCACCCCTTCAAGTTCGGTCCGAATCAGTGTCAGATCACCGGGCACGTGATCGATGGCTTTCGAATATCCCATAGCCATGTCATAGGGGATGGGCGACCAGTAAATCGCTTTATCTTTGAAGTCTTTTTCTTCTTCCTTCTTCATCTTGTCGACTAGGATCAAAGTGTTTTTTCGAATCCCAATCCAGTAATCGCGGTTCAATGCCAGGGCTTCGATCAACATCATTGGAATTCCCCGGGTTGGATCCGCTTTTTCGTTCGCCAGGTAATCAAAGAAGGTTTCGTAACCGGGCGTGCGATCGGAAATCATGGTCTTGTCATAACGTTTTTGTAGGTCCTTGTTGGGTTCCAGAAAAATTCCATAGTTCTTGTTCCAGACCTGATTCGTCTTTGAATCAATGTAAGTCATCATCACCAAGCGGGATTTCAAGTGGGGAAACCCGGTGGCTTCAGCCCACTTTTGTGTCAAGTATTCGTACAAGATCACCTTTTGGCCCCAGGCTTCTTTGCAGTGTGAAACCCATTTGATGTCATTGTCTTTCAGTGGATCAAAAAGAGTTCCCTGCACCGCAGGGTCGTCCTTCTTCCATTCGATTTTCAAAAGCGGAACCGGGCAGCTTCCACGGCCATGACCACGACGGCCAATTTTGACAGGAATATCAGCCTTCTGATGCGGAATAATTAAGCGCGCATCCGATAACGGGGCGTCTTCGGCCCCGTAGCTTCGGTTAAAGCCTTCGACCGCTAATGCCGGCGACGAAAAAGGCCCATGAATTTCCATTTCCAAAACGGAATCGTCGTCAAAAAGACCGTTTCCTTTTTTCTTTTTCGCTTTCGCATCGGCTTCCAAGATGAAATCGCCCTTTAATTCCTGCATTCGACGCTTGATCATTTCTTCCAAGCGGCATTTCAGTTCTTGGTTCATTCGGGCGGTGTACTGTTCGATCGCTTTTTTGGGATCCAGAATTCGAAGATCCAAGTCTTTCGCGTCAAGGTCGCCCTTAAAGACAATAGGTTGGTAGTCTTTACAAAGCGGGCGATTCTTATTGCCGCGAAAGTCTAGATCCAAATCTTTACCGCCCGTCAGCTTTAGGCGTTTGGCGCGATCGGGTTCAACGTCGCTCAGTTTAAATGCGTTTCCTTCACAATCGATGTATCGAAAAATGGAAATCTGGATTCCATCCATTCGGGCTGCCACGTCCTTGAATAGTTGCGCCGATTCGGCATCGGTCAATTGGGGCAGATTCGATCGATTTGCGGCTTCCAGGACCTGTGCTTCTTTTGCGTTCTTCTGGGCCCACGCGGTGGTCGAAAAAAACAATAATGTTGCGGCAACTAGAGCTGGCTTCATCAGTTGCTTTTCGGTCCCCAGGGACCACTTCTTTAAAGGAAGGGTGTTTGCCCAGGGAAGCGTCATTCCTTTGGCATATTGCAGTTTCGCCTAAAGATTCAGGATCTCTAGGGAAGTGCCGAAAAGTCTCAAAAGGCTATAAGTATGAAGAACAGAAAAATTCAATTCGTGGGCACATGGGCACTGGCTGTTTTTCTGATGGGCGGGGTTGCATCGCCGTTGCGGGCTGACGACAAAAAGTTGGACGCCGCTTTTCGCAAGGCCAGCAAGGCTATCAAAAAACTAGAGGCCGACTATACTGACGAAGTTTGCCAAAGCTGCGTACAGGACATGAAAAATGAACCCAAGTCAGGCGCCGCACGCTTTAGTGACCTTTTGGGGCGAATCAAAAAAGCACTGACGAATATTGATCCAAACGATCAGGGTGCGCTGGATCGTCTTCGTGCGGATTTATACCTGCTTCAGGCAGAACTGCGGCTGTTCATGAACTACACCAGCGCCGGCGTTGGCAAGGACCAATACACCAACTATGCCGGCGAAATGTCGGGAATGAACGCGCAGGTCAAGCAACTAGAAGATTCAATTGGCGGCTACCTAGAAACCCTTCGTTTGGGAAATAATGGAAACGCCGCCCTGGATCGAATCAAGGAAAGTCTGAAAAATGATGGCTGGCTGACTAGCGCAGATGGAAGCAACGCCAAGGTGGATGGAATTCAAAAGTCGCTTGAAGCCATGAAATGGCAGGATGCGAAGACCGAGCGAAACATGCTTTTGGATCGCGTCGCCCAGCAGCTGGAATATGTTCAGAACACGCACTATGACATGAACGAAGTTGAAGAAGGAATCCACGCCCTTCGCAAAGAGATGCGCTGGTACCGTTACTATGTTTCGGCCCTAACAACCTTGGACGCCGAAGGAAATTCAGTCGCGCTATTAGCAACGACGGATGATCACTGTCCGTCGCAAGGGCGCGCTCCGGCGGCAGATGCCTTCAAGACGGGGTATACCTGCAAAGTTTCGGCTTGCTTGGTTCAGGATTACCGTTCGTTGGAAAGCGAAATGACCGGACTGAAGAAGCGGGGAGCAGACGCGATGAATGCCGGAAAGAAAGCCGGTGACGAAATCACAAAGCGGGCTGACGAAATCATGAAAAGCCTTCATGCGAAGAAAATTCCCCAGCTTCTGGCAAACCAGGTGCGAGCATGCAAACTTTAGTTTCGATTCTTGTATTGGCACTGGCAAGCCCGGCTTTCGCACAGAAGCAGGTGCAGAAACCTTTGACATCAATGCAGCTAAAGAAGCTTTTCAACGACGTCGCCGGACGACTAAGCCAGGAACAGCGTCAGCGTTTTCGTCAGTTGGACTGCCAAGGAATGGGCTTTACGCTTAGCCAGGTTGAACCGGATGCAGCCGCCCGGGCGACGTTGACAGGTGGATTGATGGACGACTTGGCCTTTAAAGGGGACAAGAATCGCGACATCTGCGCCGAAATTCGCTTGGCCCAGGAAAAGGTTGCGAAGGCGATGGAAGAAGCCGTAGTTCCGCAAAACGAATTGAATCAGGTGGATGTAAATCCTGAAAAAGTCGCGAAAGAACTGGAAGATATTAAAATTGAAGTTCTGAAAGAAAAACGGGAACCACCCAAGTGGTTGATGGATGCGATTTCATTGGTCGAAAGCCGATTGAAGTCCGTGGATACTAAAAATAAGTCGGCCTATGCGGTTCGCGACGAAAGTTTTCGAATTGCTTTGTTTAATTTGGAATATCAACTGAAGGCTTACCGAGGAATCTACAAAGTCAAAAAAAGTGGTGACGAAAAGGAAAAAAGTCACGGTGATGATCAATCACAGGTAGCCGGTGTCGTTGTTGCGGCAAAAGTTGAAGCAAAGAAAGACGACGACAAGGGCGAAAAGAAAAAGAACAAAGGAAAAGAAAAGAAGGACAAAGGTGCTAAAAAGAGCGACGCAAAGAAAGACCAAGATGCGCCATCCGGCGCAGATCAAGTTTTGAAGGCGGGACTTTTTAAAACTTCGGATGACCTTTACGAGCGCGTGAAGGGACTTGAAGACGCGTATTCACACGGCGCTTCGGATTCGGAATTCTACAAGACCCTTTGCAAGGACAAGTGGATCGAAGCAGACAAGACGATTCTTAGCGAAATCAAAGATTTCACAGGAATTCTGAAGTTTAACGATGAAAAAGCCGAGCGAGCCGCAATCTTTAATTCGATTGGTAAGTGGATGAAGGGTGTTCACGAAAAAGTCGAAAACACGGTCCAGAAAAAGGGTAAAGAAGAAGATCGCTACGACTTTGCAAAGAAGGAAGAAGGCGTTCACGAATTCCGTCGTGACATTCGCGGGTTCACCTATTTCCAACGCGCTTTTCCAGGGTTCTTTGAAACCAGTTCAGAAAGCTGCCCGCTGAAGGGTGGCAAGTACACACCAGGTCGTGTGAACGATCATGGGGCTTGCGTGCTTTCCGAATGCTTGGTGTACGACGCGGCCCACACGCAAGGATCGGTTTGGGGAAGCTATCGTGAAAACAACGATGGCAAAGACGTCTATGACCTTGCCGAAAAGATCTATAAAAACGAAACCCTGCTGCTTTTGTCGCGTCAGCTGAAAGAATGCGGCGGCAAGACGTTTTCAGACGGAAAATAAGCAGCCAATTCTTTGACGCAGATGCGCCAAAAGTAGCAGGCACCTTTAGCCCTGGGCAGGTCTTGCCGATGAGACCTAGGACAGGGGTGACACAGTTTCATGCGTTCAGCCGCAGCGAAGAAAAAATCAGGTCCTTTTGCTAAGACCAACGCCGAGTATTCCGATCTGCTGGCCAAGCTGCAGGACATTCCGACGCTTCCCGTGGTTGCTATGCGGGTCAATGAGCTGATCAACGACCCGACGTCTTCGAGCGTCGACATTGCGGACGTCTTAAAAAAGGACCAAGTCCTGACCGCTAAGATTCTTCGCCTAGTCAATTCTTCTTACTACGCGATTCCTGGGGGCGTATCCGATGTCCAGCGTGCGCTGGCGTTCTTGGGTTTCAACACGCTGGCACAATTGGTTCTTGGCCTTTCGGTCTTTTCAGTCTTTACCGGCGAAGACACCGAACAATTTTCGATGGTCGACTTTTGGCGCCACGCTTTGGCCACTGCGATTTGCAGCGAAGTATTGGCCAAGCGTCTGGACTATCCAAAGCCCGAAGAAGCTTTCACTTGTGGGCTTTTGCACGACATCGGCAAGTTGGTTCTTCATCAAATCGATAAAGATCGCTTGCTTGCAATCGTCGCCGAAGCCAATCGTCGTGAAAGCACTTTCGTGGAAGTTGAACGGGAATGGGACCTTCCTGGGCATTCGTTTCTGGGCGAAGTCATTGCAACCAAATGGGGATTGCCCCAAGTGATTCGTTTGGCCATTCGCTATCACCACTTTGATGTCACCAACATGCAAAGCATCTTGGCGTCCGCAAAGCCCGTCATTCAGATGGTTCGTTTGGCAAACCAGATCTGCATCAAGAATCAAATGGGAAAATCGGGCGACTGTTCCAAGGGTGAAATCACCGAAGACATGTTGAAGCCTTTGGGCCTGAAGTTAACCGATATCCCCGGAATCGAAGAACAAGTCGGAAAAGATATGGAAAGGGCAGGAGCATTCTTCAGTGCCTACCGCTAAGAAACTAACCAAGAAATCGCATCTGAAAGTGGTTTCGCCGGCGCTGGCGGCGTCGATCGGCACCGCGCGTGCCCGACCATCCGACCGTTACCAGGTTCTTTTCGAACAAGCATCGGACGCAATCCTGACCGTGAACGCCGACGGAATGATCGATGCGGTTAACCAGGCCGCGGAAGACCTGACGGGTTTTGTTCGCGAAGAACTTTTGAAACAGTCGATTGAAATATTGATTCCCGATCCAGCGGCCCACCGTATTCCGGATCGTGCGCGCCCCATCAGTTTGGATTGCTTTCAGGTTTCAGGAACTTTTGAAGACATCGCAATCTTGCGTAAAGACGGATATGTTCGTTTGGTCGAACTTTCTGTTCGCCTGGTCGAAGCTTCGGGAAAAGGTTTGGCCATCGTTCTGCTTCGCGACGTTTCAGAAAAGAAACGCATGGAACGCGAACTGATCACCAAGCACGCTGAACTGCGAAACGCCTATTTTCAGCTAGAAAAAAAGAATGCCGAACTTCAATCGATGCAGGAAACCCTGGTTCAAGCGGGCAAGATGGCAGCATTGGGTGAATTGGCAGCCGGGATTGCTCACGAACTGAATCAACCGCTGCAAGGGATTCGCGGTTATGCCCAGGAACTTCAGGCGATTTTGCCGCCATCGAAGAACACGGGAAATGCCGAAGTGCAGTCTTTCTTGGGCGAAATCACGTCAAACGTCGACAAGATGGCGTCGATTATCGATTACCTTCGCACTTTCGTTCGCAAGTCGACCGAAGATTTTGAATGGGTCGACGTTCATGGCGCGATTGACGAAGCTTTGAAAATGCTTGCGCGTCAGTTTCAAGTTCGCGGAATTAAGGTTGAACGGCATTATTCGGGGCATCTTCCAAAGATCTACGCAAACCCGCTTCAGTTAGAACAAGTTTTCATCAACCTGGCAACCAACGCACGCGATGCTATCGAAGCTTCCGGACGCGGCTGGGGCAAGATCACCATCGGAACCAAGGTGCTTCCGAATGGCTTTGTCGAAGTGGATTTTCACGACGACGGGGTAGGGATGAATGAAAAGACCAAGGCAAAAGCCTTTAACCCATTCTTCACAACCAAAGAAGTCGGTAAGGGAATGGGGCTGGGGCTAAGCCTAAGCTATGGAATGATTTCCAAGCTTCACGGATCCATTGTTGTGGAAAGCGAAGTGGGCAAAGGGGCGACATTCCTTGTCCGCCTTCCAAAAGATTTTCGAGAACTGGCTTAAGACCAAGAGGAGAGAGAAATGAAACCGAGAGTCCTGATCGTCGATGATGAAGAAACCATCCGCAAACTTTTGAAGTCTCGTATGGAACGAGAAGGTTTCGATGTTCTGACGGCCTCGCAAGGGGATGAAGCCCAAGGTCATTTCAAGACAGGCGACATCGCCGTTGTGATCACGGACCTGCGTATGCCGGTTTTGGACGGATTTGGTTTGATGAAGTGGGTCCACGAATCGGGGTACAAAGCGCAAGTGATCGTGATCACGGGACACGGTGAAAAAGAAGTTGCGGTGCAGGCGCTTCGCCAGGGTGCAGCTGACTATTTGGAAAAGCCATTTGATATGGACGAACTTTCACATTCTGTGAAGCGTTGCTATCGCGAATATCAATTGAAGCGTGAAAACGACGAACTGGTAGGTCGCCTGGAAGCCCGGGTCGAACGCGTTGAAGGCAAGGCCGAAGATCATTCCTGGTTTGTTTCAAAATCAGCATCAATGACCAAGGTCAACGAATGGCTGACTGTTCTTCGCCGTGAATCGCTTCGCGGAAATGCGGAAGAACCCAGTGTTCTGATTTTGGGCGAAAGCGGTACCGGTAAAGAAGGGATCGCGCGAATGGTTCACGCAGGTTCACGCCGTGCGAAAGGACCTTGGATCGCTGTGAACTGTGCGAACTTCAATGAACAGCTTCTAGAAAGCGAACTTTTCGGTCACGAAAAAGGGTCTTTCACGGGGGCGACCCAATTGAAGCGCGGGCTTTTTGAAATCGCAAAAGGCGGAACGCTGTTTCTGGATGAATTGGGCGAAATGGACATCAAGGTCCAGGCTAAGCTTCTTCGTGTGCTTCAGGAAAAAATCTTCCGCCGCGTAGGTGGAACGGTGGATCTGGAATCCGATGTGCGCGTGGTTGCTGCGACCAACGTCAATCTGAAAGAAAAAGCGGCTGCAGGAAAATTTCGCGAAGACCTTTACCATCGATTGACTCGCGTCGAGATTGAAATCCCTGCACTTCGCGAACGCACGGACGATATTGCAGCGATGGCCCAGCAGTTTGCAGAAAAAGCCTTCCGTTCACGCGGTAAGACTTTTTCAGGATTCACGTCTGAAGCCATTCAAGCGCTTCAGGCTTACAACTGGCCAGGTAACGTTCGTGAACTTTTGAACGTGGTCGAACGAATCGCGCTCTTGGCGGAAGGGAGCGCTCCGGTTTCTGCAAAGGCCTTGGCGATTCCCGCAGTCACGCGAACAACGGCTACGGCAATTCAGGGAAGTGCAAACGGAACGGCGAAGCTCGAGCTGGTCAGCTCTCCTTTCCAGTCCCCCGGGGAAAGCGGCGCATTCGGTTACATGGAATTGAAAAAGCGTTGGTCGGATTCCTTCGAAAAGGAATACCTTCAGGCGGCCTTGGCCCGAAACGGTGGAAACGTTTCGGCTGCCGCACGCGAAGCGAAGCTGGATCGAAGCAACTTTCTTAGGCTTCTGCGCCGTCATCGATTGGTGGCGCAAGAATTCCGTAAAGTCGCATAACCTGCGCCTGCGGTGTCCGGCTGTCTGCGGTGTCTGGCCACTTTTGTATAGTCGGCGCGTCACAAATGGCTGAAATCCGGTCGGTCCTGGGATTGTGTTCTTATTTATCAAGTAAATACAAATACTTATAAATCATGCAGTGCGTCAATATTTAGGTTTACGCACGCCCAGGCCTTCGGTAAGACGACCGGATGTTTGGGGAGTATCGAAGGGTTACGGGGATTTTGGGTCTGTTGGCGTCAGCGGCAACGTTGGCGGCGCCTGCCATGGCCGAATGGACAAATTACCGCGAAGTGAAGGGCGCTGAACTTCAGCAAGCCCCCTTCCGTTCGCTTGGGCGAATGATTTTGGACTGGGGCGATGTTCGCGGAAGCAGTCCGACTGAAACCTTCAAGGTCAGTGGTCAGTGCTCGGGCACATTGATCAGTGATCGTTGGATCTTAACGGCTCTACATTGCATCAACAATTCGTCAGACACTCAGCACGGAAGCGAAAGCAGTTCGATTGCGCAAACAGGGCGAACCTGGGTGCAGGCCGCGACCTTCCAGTTTTCAACCGAAGTCGATAGCACCACCGTGCGAAGCATTCGCCGAATTTGGGGACCTCAGTTTAAGCAACCCAGAAATGCGGATACTGACTGGGCGATGATTGAATTGACCGTTCCTGTTTCAACGCCATCCCTTTTGATGGGTTCTCCAAGAAGCATGAACGAGCGCACTTGCTTAACCGGATATCCCGGAAAAAATCTGGGATTCAATGTCAGTGTTCAAGGCAGCGCCGCAGTGGAATCGTGCGCGGACGTCGAAATCAAGGACCCTGCGCAAACAGGATTTCTTGGAATGGGTTTTGACATCAATACCGGTCATAGCGGTTCATCGATTTGGTTGAAGAATCCGGTCACACAGCTTTTTGAAGTCGTCGGGATTGCCAGCATGGGAAAGACTCGCACTTCGATTTCGAAGGGAAGTACCGCGACCCCTTACGGGAAAGGGCGGTACTTGAACGCGGAAATCATCGGCTGGATTCAATCGCGCTTGACCGGTGCGGTCTACACCAAAAAAGGGGATGCCGATCTGGGATTGCTCAATTTCGCGTCCGGCCGCTTGACCCGGATTGCGTCGCTGGGATCGGTGACCTACGAAACACTTCCGACTTCGTTCTCGGTTTTTCTGGATCTTCGTGAAAACGGGACCGCTCCGAAAAAATCTTCACTTTCAATGCGTATGAAATGCGACCGCTCAGGCGGCAGTCAAAAAGTCGGATTGGTGAAATTCAAAAAGAAGTTTTCCAAATCTCAGCGCGATCAGCTGAAATCTGTGGGTGGGATCGAACTGAAATTCGAAAAGGTTCCATCGTCCGCGACCGCTTGTCAGTTGCGGATGCTTTAAAGGTGCCTGCTCCTTTTGGCGCACCTGCGTCACATGTGTCACGTCCGACACAGATCAAACTTACAGCCTGTTTTGGCCAAAAAGGCCGCATTTTCCTGTGATTTCAAGCGCCGGCGACTTGGCCCACCACGTGCTTTATCTACCTGCGTGACTGGACGGCGTCAGACGACGTCAGCCGGTCGCACCAGAAAGCGAGCACACTATGAAGAACTCCAGAACGTCTGAGCAGGCCAGCCTTGAGGGAATTCGCCAACTCCTCTCACACCTCCACGGCGAAGTCACAGCGCTTGAGGAAACCTATACTCAGGTTCTAGGAGTTCTTCAGAAGCTTGAAGGAGCAGCAAACCACGACGACCTGACTGGACTTCTTCGCCGTCGTCCCTTCTTCAAACTTTGGGAAGCGCTTCTTTCGGAATGCCAGCGCCTGGGTGAAAGCTGCGGACTTTTGATGGTCGACATCGACTTCTTCAAAAAGATCAACGACACCCACGGACACCCGACTGGCGACGAAGTCATCAAGCGCGTCGCCCAGCTTCTGAAGTCCTTTGAATCCGACCGGGTTCTGGTTTCACGTTACGGCGGCGAAGAATTCGCCGTCGCCATTCGCGGAACAGATGCTGAAATCCTGGGTACCGCCGAAATGATTCGTCGAAATGCTGAAAAGCTTCATGGCCCCGTGATCGAAGAAGGGGGTAAGCCATCGGATGTGGTTCAGTGGCGCTGCACGCTTTCGATCGGAATGGCGTCGTCCGCGCGCGAAGGGTACGAAACCGCACGACTGATGAAATCTGCGGATGAAGCCCTTTATGCTGCTAAGCAAAGTGGCCGCAACCAGGTGAAGGCCGCGTGATGAAAAAATCCGTAGCCAGTCTGGGGTGGATCTTCCAGAATAGAAAAATGTTTTGGGATGCATCCACCAGTCAGGAAATTCTAGACGAAGTTCACCGGGGTCGCGATACGGCGATTCTTCCACTAGGAGCAATCGAGCAACACGGGGCCCATCTGGTCACGGGTTACGATTCTTGGATTGCGAAAAGAATTGCGACGGATCTTTCGAAAAAAGTGAAGGCCTGGGTTCTGCCCAGCTTTGAATTCGGCACCAGCGATCACCACCGGGGTTTTCACGGAACCCTGACCCTGCGTGAATCAACCGTGATGGCGATGATGCAGGACCTGATGCAAAGTCTTTGCGAAAGCGAAATCAAACGCCTGATCCTGGTGAATGGACACGGTGGAAATTATTCGTGGATGCGAAAGCTGGGAAACCAGTTCAAGGGCATGCGCATTGTGCAAGATGGCGATCGGCCCATTCTGTTTTCAGTGATTCGAGAACTTGAAATCGAATACCCTGCTGCGGCGCTTGGCCTTCACGCCGGGCTTTTTGAAACATCGATGGCGCTGCACACGCACACCGACGCAGTCCGGAAGAATTTAATGAAGGCGGGACTAGTTCCCGCCAATCCCGAAAAAGCGTGGACCGACGAAGAAATTCGCGGCTTCATCGCAGTCGGGTTAAAGAATTCATCTCCTAACGGGATCATCGGCGACCCAAGTCAGGCTAGCTTGGAATTGGGCAGAAAGTTTTATGACCGCGTTCTAGAAAGATTCTTGGAACTGGTCACAGAGTCTTCATATCAATCACGAAGCGATACTTGACCTGGCTTTTGATGGTTCGTTCGTAGGCTTCATTGATCATCGACGCGGGAATCGTTTCGATGTCCGAAAAAACTTTCTTGCGGACGCAAAAATCCAACATTTCCTGGGTTTCTTTGATCCCTCCGATCAGGGATCCCACCATTTTTTTGCGTCCGAAAATCAGGCCGAATGCGGCAAACTGGTTCGGTTCAGGAGCGCCGCCCACAAGCGCCATCGTGCCGTCTAGTTTCAAAGTACCCAAGTAGGGCGTTACGTCGTGCGCCGCGGATACGGTGTTTACGATCAGATCCAGTTTTCCGGTCCACGCCGCGAACTGTGCGGGGTCTTTGGTCATGACGAAATTCTTCGCGCCTAGCTTGCGCGCGTCGGCTTCTTTTCCTGGTGAAGTGCTGAAAACGGTGACTTCAGCGCCCATCGCTTTCGCGATCTTCACGGCCATGTGACCTAGGCCACCTAGTCCGACGACGCCGACTTTCTTGCCTTTCTTTGTTCCGTAACGTTTTAAAGGAGAATACGTCGTGATCCCCGCACACAGAAGGGGCGCGATTCGATCCAGCGGCGCCCCTTTTTTGATTTTCAGAACGTAATCCTGTTTGACGGTGATGTGGGACGAATAGCCGCCTTGAGTTGGGGTCTTTCCATCCAGTTCCGTGCTGTTGTAAGTGAAGCAAGTTTTGACTTCGCAGAATTGTTGTTCTTGGTTTTTACAGTTTTTGCATTTGCCGCAGGAATCAACAAAACATCCGACGCCGGCCAGGTCTCCGACTTTGAACTTTTTTACTTTCTTCCCAACCTGAATGACGTGTCCGACGATTTCGTGGCCGGGTACGCAAGGGTAATAGGCAGGGCCCCATTCACTGCGGGCCGTGTGGATGTCGGAATGGCAGATGCCGCAATAATCGATTTCGACGACGACATCGTTTGGGCCAGGGGCACGGCGGGTGAAAGTGTAGGGAGCCAACGGGGAAGTTGCTGATTGGGCAGCGTAAGCTTTGGTGGTGATCATGGATGAAGTTCCTTATTTTTTATCGCAGTGTGTGGGAAGGGTTATTTTCAAATCAACGGTTGTCCAAAGTTTCGAAATTCCATCGGCGCCTTTATGAAGGTCTTTGCAAAGAGCCTGAATGGATTCAAAAGGTGCCGAAGCTTTTAGGTCTTCGAGCACGTCAATTGTGGATTCCAGCAAAACTTCCTTATCGTTTTCGATCATCTTGAAAGTGACAGTGCGGGTCGAACCATTCATTTTCAGTTGGGCCTTCACCTGATTCTTCTTCACCGAAGTAAACGAAACACGGATTTCGGGTCCGCCTTTCATTTTCTCAAAAAACCCTGACGCGATATTTGCGTTTCTGCCTGGGTCACCCGTTTCAACGCTGCGGCCATCAATCTTTGCTTGGGTCCCCAAAATTAGCGTTGAAAGATTTTTTGGGTCTTTGGGCAGAGTGATCTCGGTCTTTGAAAAGGAACCTTTGACCGCCTTTTTTTCAGTGAACTTAAAGGCAGTCCATTCGGACTTGATGAGTTTTGGATCGACCGTCAAGCAATTGGCGGAGGAGTTTGTTGCAAATACAAATGCGACTAGAAAAACTAGGTATTGGGCCATGGCTTATTCCTTGTTGGGTTGTATCTCCCCTGTAAAGTAATCCGTCAAGTGTTGTAAGTGGTCGACTTTTTAACATTTTCTGAGTCGCGAACCGATAAGCATTTACCATGAAAATAGTCGACCGTAAGGTTTCGTTGGACCTTGCACAAGAATGGTTGCAACGACTTTCAAAGGCTCGTGACTTCACCGTTGGTGTTGAGCATGAGTTTTTTCTTTTCACCAAAAAAAGCAAATTAGCTTCTCTCGCACAATCACAAGCGTTTTTGTCTGCACTCGCACAAATGCCTGGATGGAGTGTAAGGGGATCAGGCGTGGAAGTAGGAATTGAGCGGGTCAGTTACCAGTCAGTTGCTGGTCGCTACGTTGCCGTGAAGTATGAGTATGCTCCACATTTGATGGAAGTGGCCTTCAGTTACCATGAATCGTTGTTGGAGCTACAAAAAGAGGTAACGTGGGTCTGTTCGGCTATGTCCAAGGCGGCCGATAGTGTCGGGTTGAAGATGTGCAATTTCGACTCAATCGAAGGCCTTGTTCCTCAGACCCTGATAAATTTGCCACTTACGAGTTCAGGTCAAGCACTTCAAAAAACTAGGGAGAGACTTTTTCGTCAGAGTACAGTCAAAGTTGGTGAACCAGGTGCAGATGTTACAAAGTTTCCGGCCTTCACCGCCGCTACTCAAGTTCATATCGGTGGCCTCGGGCGAGAAGAGATCGAAGACGTAGTCAATACTTTGTACAGTTACGAACTTGAGATCTCATGCCTAGTGGCGTTTGCAAGCTATGACTTTGCTTACTCAATGGAGTCTTTGAGAAGACGCTGGCTTCGCTACTATCAGGTATTTTCTTCACTGCCATTGCTTGGAATACCGAAAGTTCAAAATTGGACAGTTCAAGGTTGGGTTGACTCGCTGTTGAGTTGCCCAACTTTAGAGGGGACTCAAACCACGCTTGATGCGCTAATTAGCAAAGCTAAAGACCTTCAGTTTATTAGACCGAAGGCGTTTGGAACTATAGAGTTTCGGGCAAGCGGGGCCGCTAAAGATGGAGACGGTATAGTTCGAGTAGCAGAAATTAGGCTGGCTCTTGTGAAATTAGCTCGCGCAAAGAAACTTCCATCGAAAGATCTTTCTGGCCAGAGAGAGCGGTGGCTGCGATTTGTTGAGCGTGGTCTCGATCTTCGCCTAATGGACTTCGACTTTGTTGATGAAATGCTCTCTATTCTAAGCAGTGAAACAGCAGACAGGCTTAAAGTAGCTCTTGAGGCAATGACGGCATATGAAGCCAAAAGAGTTGGATGATATAAGGCTTATTGCAGGAGTATTTAGAGAGGCGCTATTCCTAGGTCTAAGTGTCGAGTTCGAAACTGTTACAGGGGAAATTAGGAGCTCAAAGATTCTTGCTATCGATGAGAAGGATACCCGATCTACAACCGAGACCAAGTTTTTGATTCTCGCCGAGAGCGTTGACGGAATTTTGGATTCCCAAAAGGGTTTCAGGGTTCGATTTCCAGGATTCGTTGCCCAATGGATCCCTTGTGGCGATTTTTTTGGTTCTTCTAAGATTCCAGTTCCTAGTTTGGTTCAGATTCGGAACGAGCGAGTTAGTAAGCGAATGATGGTCGGCGCATCTAGTGACTGCTCCGATGTTCTACTCGAGGACGGACACCTCGCCACACGAGGTTTAATTAAAGTGGTCGACGTGAGCAAAAACGGCCTAGGGGCCGAGCTTGAAGTCCCTACTCAGTTTCCAATTCATTTAGATACCAAAGTGAGAGGTATTGTAGAGATCCAAAATGGGGTTCGTTTGGCTGTGTCGGGCACTGTTGTACAGGCAACGCTTGTGGAGGAAAATGGCAGTAAGGCACTATATCGAGTAGGCGTTAAGCAAGGGACAACTAGTGAAGCAGTTTCCAACATAAATCCCCGATTTCCTGTCGAGGGAAAGTTGGTTATCGAGCTTGTGTCGCAGCTCAATTCGTCCATCAGGGCCAGCTTTGCGGTTTTGGAGTCCTCCGTTTCGGGTTTCTCCGGAGTTTGTGTTGATTCGAGAGACGTTGATGTTCTTTCGTTGGGGCTTTCGTTTGGTATTCGCGGAACTAGTTTGACCTGCCGTTTGATCGAAGCAGAGGAAAGAAAACATACCTTTGCTCTCCTTGTTTCAGACATGTCCCAGATGAAACAGTGGATCTCAATTACGGATATGAAGGGGTTTTCAACAAGACGTGCGCTATCATTAGATCGCACCGAGTTATTGAGACTTTTTTGCGAGGCAGGGGCGCTCGGGTCCCAATTTCTCAAGCAAGCTAACTCCCATTCAAAGAAAATGCTTTCTGTTATTGACGAGGGGGGGAAATCTGGATTTTGGATCCATCGTTGGATTGAGGAGGACGCCGAAGAGGGGATTCGAGGCCATGCGGCCGCCTATCGAATGGGCGACAATATGTGGCTTATTGGTGACATCGTTGGTTCAACTGACTCAAAGAAAAAGATTTCCAAAAAACTAATTCCGGGCTTTCTGTCAAGTTTTGGAGAACAGAGCCTCTCGAGTTCGCCATCTCCTCTGTCGATGATCATGTGGAAGAGGGGGCATCCCTTCTGGAGGGCCTTTGAAGAACACCTAAAGGAGTGCAACTACGTACTTGGAAGATTCACTGTATCCTACGCGCGCTTTGAAGAGTTTTCTGAGTCGGCTCAAGTGCGATCATTGTTCTCAGAAGTAAAGTCGAGCGATTTCAGCACCATTAAGAGTATTGGTGGCATCGCCGAGACCTGTGGTGTGGGTAGCTTCATTAGAGCTTTTGACTTTGACTACGATCGTTTCGCGAGCCCGGTTCTGCGTTCGGAGTTTGAGAAGGCCGAGCTCAATTTTTTTCGAAAGTACTTTATTCTCCAAACAGAGGGCGGTCAGATTGCCGCGTTGGTGATTGTAAATAAATTTCCAATGAACGGTAGTCTAATTCGTTCGACAGACAGTGTTTGGCTAGTGCCGTTTCTTAAAGAGGGACTACCTCCTTCGACGATTCATGGCTGTGCATTGCTTGCGGCTGAGTACGGAGTTGCGTCGCACGGGCTGCGAGTTGTCAGTGCAGTTGGATTTGAGCCGAGAGAGTTTTCGAGTCTTGTCAAATTAGAATGTTTTCTGGGAACTCCTTTAATTTGGAGGTTCTTTACATGAGAGCAAAGTACCTGATATTTAGTTTTTTTTCGCTATTCCTTGGTTTTGGCGCTGAATGGGCACCTACCTATTTGTCAATATTTGCCTCGACGGACTATCGCGTTCTAGGAGAGCTAAAGAACTACCAGAGTATATGCGATTTGCCTGGAACCGATAATGCGGTTTGCACTCATGAGTACAGAATTCCTACTGCCGACTTTGTATCCGGATCAGCAGAGAATCTCAGTTTAGGAATTGGAATTGTTCTGAATGCCAGTCGAGTTTGGTGCGTTGGTTCATCGGGAAAGGTCCTCGCAGAGTTTGGGGACATCAGAAGACCAGGGGCTATATATGATCTAATGAATCTTTACCAGTCGGTTAGAATTCCCTCTGAGGGATGCTCAGAAGTAAGAATTGAAGCGTGGAGCGCGCGTGGTGCGAGGAGGACTGGTTATGTTGGCGGAAAGCTAGCTGTCGGTCGGACTTACGAGATCGAGCGGCTTTCACGGCTGATCTCATTTTTGAATTCTGACCTGCGACTCTTTGTCGCGCTAATCTTTATCGCGTTCTTCTTCTTGTCTCGGTCCGTTAGTTCAATTGGTGCGCAAGAGGTCGAGAGCGATCCTTTTGAGCGGTACATCGCGAGTTGGGTAATGTTTCTTGTACTTTCAAGTGGCTTTGTGCAGGCTATTTTTCCTCTGACTAGCCACCAGTCTCTTTTTTCGAGAGTGTCCGCATTTTTTAGTCTTGTTGCACACTTTCTCCCGGTCTTCTCCTTCATTAACTCGGCTGGATTCTTACCCGCATTTAGTAGCTTTATGCTCCGGCCGTTACTGAGAAGAAAGTTTTTAGGGGTGTTCGAGATAAGTCCCGGTTTTCTATTTTTTTTCGCGATTTCTATTTCCCCTTGGTACATTTCTCTATTCGCTTATTCTGGGATTATTCTCTCATTGCTAGCGGTTTTTTCCGGTGCATTTCGGTCCTCAGTTATTCTGCTTTCCTACGGAAGCCTTCTTTTGGTCAATTGGCTAAAGATCTTCGGATTTACCGGTCTGCCTCATTCACATGTGGCCTCGCTTTTTGTGGCGGCTTACTTCGCACAGAGGTTTCACGATAAATACAGAGCCGGCAGGAAGTTGAACGCAACAATTGATTGGGCAAGGAGGATCGGGCATTCACCGACCGAGTCTGACAGTCTTCTTGGTGTATTGGCCGACTTCAAGGAGCGATTTTCTTTAGGACAAGTGTCTCTGCTAAGGGTGTTGGACGGCGGAAGGTGCAGAGTTGACGTTCTCAAGGGCAGCTGTTTCGAAGTCGTTCAGCTTGAAAGTCCGCCGCCCGTATTTGCGCACGTGCTTTCGACCAGAGAGATGCTGTGGAATATTCATGAAGATTCAATTCTGGCTCTCAATCTAAAGACGAAGGAAAATAAAGAGTTCAATTATTCTGGAAAGCTTTTTACCGTGGTTCCACTGACGTCCCATGACCAGGTTGTCGGCGCCTTCAGTTTTACGGGGTATGACTTGGTTCATTTAACCGATGTGGATAGACTGAATGAGATAAGAGCAGCAATAGAATTAATTAGGCCCGTGATCTCGCGTGAAATTGAGAAGTCTGGCCTTCAACAGGAATCAGATTGGACGCGTGTCCAGATTGAAATATCGGACCAGATTACTGCCATGGCGTCTGCCCCTTTGCGTGAGGGGACTGAGTATTGGGCAAAGTTGAGCGACATATTATTTGAGGGTTTGGCTGCAAGCGGTTTTGTTGCACGTTTGGACTATTCAACGCGTAGGTATCAGATTCTAGGCATTTCTGGCTATTCTATGGAGTTAAAGGAAGAGTATCTAAAGCGTAATCTGTATGCTTTCAGTCACAATGAACAGGGTCCGTTAGCGTTGGTAGTATCAAAGGAGAAGCCCATAGTTATTTCGGATCTTAGATGGATAAAGGGACTGCTTTACCCTGGGTCTCGCGAGCTTCTTGAGCGGAACGGAACTGGTTCGTGCGCTGCGGTCCCAATTTTTGATGATCAGCGAAGCGGGCGATCTGTTTGGGGAGTGATTTGGATTGAGCGTTCGAAGGGAGCAGAGGTTCTAACGCCGTGGTTTGAGCAAGGGCTTACGAAGCTGGCAAACGCTGTTGAGGTGTTTTTGAAGGCTGAGCGTGTTGCACGGGTCAATACAGAGATTGAACTTGTTTTGGCACCCTTTGTTCCAAGTCGAGTACGCGAGAAATTAATTGCAGGAAAGTCAGTTAGAGAGGACGACAACGGACTCCTGATGATGGTTGATATAAGGGGAAGTACTAGGCTTTCCCAAAAGATTGGTGGCAAGGAGTGGGAGGCCTTCGCTGGAATACTTTCCGAAAGAGTTTCCGAGATCTGTAAGTCGGCAGGTTATGTCTTGCAAGCGACTGTCTGGGATGCATTCTTTATTACGAAGTCGACGGCACAAATTGGTATTTCTGACGACGATGTCGCGCTAATGAACAAGATTGAGGAGTTGGTTAGAGTCGAGCTTCTGTCCCGATATGATGCTGATGTTGTTGACCTTAATCATGAAGGTCGGGCTGTTCGCGTGTGTGCAGTTTATGGGGACATTTCGAGAGATTTGGTAAGCGGAGTTACTAAAAGCTGGACGATTGTCGGTACAGCCATGGCATCCGTTCATAAACTTGAGCAGGCATGTAAAGGTCAAAGCGGCTGGGTCTTTTCTGACAAATCGTGTTTGTCGCTTTCGGATACGGATAGTTGGAAACCAATAAACGTTGAGATTTCTGGAAAAGATACGGTCGTATATCGCCTTCGAGAAGCGAACAATTTTCAAGTAGTACTAAATGACGATGATAAGAAGGCGGCTTAGCCTCCGAATCTCAAGCGAACAGTTAGCCCGCGTGGATTTGATTTCTGAAATACCACCGAGCCTCCCCATGAACCCATTGCTGCTTTGACGAAGCCGAGACCGAGTCCTGATCCTCCCGCTTTGTTGTATGTAAAGTGGTCAACTCCTAGATTCTTTAGGACATGGTCAGTAATTTCGCTGCAGGTGTCTGAGAAGACGACCTCAGTGATTTTGCCATGCTGCTGGGCCGTAATTTTTATCTGCACGACTTGTTCGGAAGAAGCATCCAATGAATTGTTTAAAATATTTGAGAAAACACGAAGTAAATCGCTCTTGTTCGCGATTACGCTCATGTCCGTGGAGTCAACTGCGACCTGTGTCTCGAGAGTTTTGTTTTTCTGTAGACATTCTATGCGGGCCTCCGACAGAGCTAACTGAATGCATTCATTCAATTCGATTTTGGTTGATTCGACAGCCCCCTCGGATTTTAGGGTTTGGTAGATGGCAGTAATTCGGTCGATCACATGGACGGAGAGGTCTCGCGACTCTCCTGAGAGGCTCTTTTGAATGAATCGGAGAGCAGCCACTGGCGACTTTAGGTCGTGACCGATACGGCGATATACGAGCCGTTTTTGCTCCAGGCTGTCACTCCTTTCGCTTTCATTGATGAGTGCCTGAGCAACGAAAACTACAGAGTAGAAGAGTAGCGGAGGCGTACAGAAGCGAGACAAAAAGATTGGCTGGTAGCCGATGGAAAATGCTTGGGCGACCAGTTTTATCGAATCGCTCAACTGGCCGAGATCCGCGATCAAAGTCAGCGCAAAAAGCAACTTTCCTCCGGGTCTCCGCGTACTCGGAACTAGGCAGTAAAGTGCGTAGAAGTTGGACAAGTTTAGGATGCTGTAACTTATCGTTTGGAATGGACCGAACTGGGTTCCAATAAATAGCTGTAGACAGAAAACTGCGCCGAACAGAACTGCGACTTTCGATACTTTTTTGGAATCGATCTTGGCCAACGAAGCAAGGAAATAGAACTGAAGACCCCCAACTAGGAGCCGAAAGGGGAAGTGAACTATACTTCCTAATGTGGGAAAGTTGTGTCTAATCGCACCAAAAAGGAACAGAAAGAAAATACTCCATCCCGTTAGGTAAAGAACGAAGGGCCAAAAAAGGTGCCTATAGTTATTGGAGAATAATAGGGGTGGACCAACAGTTGCTGCTAGTACAATAAAGATTAAGGCGAGCGCGGCGGGAAGAACTTGCTGACGCAATCTAGTCCAAAAGAATTGGTCGATAATGGAACCTAGCTCTCCAATTTTTGGTTTTGAGTTCCATGGACCCGCGAAACTAGATTTAGGGCTATCGATTTCAATTTCAGCTGTGAGGTGTGTGGCGCCCTTTTGAATTACCGCAACAATGCCTTTGCTTGAATAGTCGGAGTCGTCTAGTTGTAGCTTTTGTCCATTTATCCACACTGCTTTTGCGCCCCCGATTTCAGGAAGCAAAAGGGCCGGCGTATCGTAGCTGTCGATAGATTTAAGTATTGCAAGTTCGGTGGTCGAGAAAGCCGCAATACCGACGCAACAAGCAGCCGAATCGGGTAGCTGATTAGAAAGGGGCCTTCCAGGATAGAAACTGAACCATTCTGCAGAACCCGTCGGGCGGAATCGCCACTGCGTATCGATAGTAACGAGACTGGATGTTGAATTTGCAGCAATAGAAGCCCCTACAAGTAACGTTTGCAATAAAGGTGTTATGTTCATTTCGATTCACCCAATCTGATCACGTGTCCACCCAACCCCCTCATCACTTCAAGAACCGCCTTTACAGCTGCGCTGCTCGGCAGGTCATGTCGATAAACCAAAGCCAGTTCGTCCTGATAGCTGGGGTACCGATCCTGAAGAACCAGGTCGGGCGTTAACGCTCCAACAATTCGCCCGGGAAGAATTCCTGTTCCAAGTCCGGATTCAACCAGTTTTGCAATGACTTCCAAACTGTCAGACGTCACCGTGCGTTTGAAGGCCTTCTTTCCCTGAATCTTTTTTAGAAGCGCACCTGTTTGCAGAAGATTCGGATTGTAAATCAAAACGTCGTCCAAGCCGTTCTTCGATTTCCAGAAACCCACCTGATCGTCCAACAACTTTTTGATCACCAGATCCGGGTGGCGAACCGGATTAATGACCAATCCAAAATCAATGTCACCGGAAATAATCTTTTCGCCCACCTGCCTGGACAGGCCATGCACCAGTTCCAATTCGATCTGCGGGAAATTTTGATAAACTTTTTTCAGAAGCGGGCCCAAAGTATAGATCGCCACCGAAGGGTGACACCCCAACCTAAAGCGTCCACGCAATTCGGTCGTTGATCCCAGTGCTCGATTCGCGACGTCCTGCCACTTGGCCAAAAGCCCCGACGCTTCTTTGGCCAATACATTGCCGGATTCGGTCATCACCATTCCCCGTGAACGGCGGATAAACAGATCGACCCCTAAAAGTGTTTCCAGGCGCTTAATCGCCAAGCTTAGGGCGGGCTGACCGACCCCCAGTTTTTCGGAAGCACGCGACAAATTGCCCGTTTTCGCCACTTCTAGGAAATAAGTCAGGTCCCATGGGTCAGGATAGCTATTAATATTCTTCATAGATAAGTGATTTACTATTAAATAGTGGAAAATGAAAGAACTGGGTACATCCTTTTTCGGGCGGGACGGGTTAAAGCCTCCCCTTTGAGCGGTCTAGGTCGTTGGGTTTCCTTGGATCGCGCGTCACCCGAACCGCCCCAACCACAAATCAATCGGAAGGGTGTCCTATGTTTTCTTTAGTTGTCAGTGCGGTTCTGGGATTTTCAGGTGCTAACGCAAGCGTCGCTACCAGCAGCCTGGGCGATCAATCCATCCAGTGTTCGAACAATATGTACCGTGAATCTTCACTTCAGATTTGGCGTCACCAAGGCGTGATTCAGCAGATTCAGATCAAAGATTCCCATGTTCAAAACGGACAGGACGCCACAAAAGCTGTGATCGCAACACATTTCCCAGGACTGAATCCTTGGGGACGAAACTACTTACTGGAAATCGATGCTCGAAAGTTGAAGTGCACAGGTACACTTTCTGATTTGGAATGCGAATCGGTGGCTAAAAATACGCCTGCAAAGTGGGTGACTGATGTTTTCATCAGCGAAAACAAGCTTCAAGGAATGTCAGGAATTGCCACCTTGGGAATCGACGCTAAAATTTCAGAAGTGAAGGTTCGTATTCGTGAAGAAAAGGCGAACCCTCAGTGGCCACGTCAGGACACCTTGTATGTGACTGTTTCGGCTACCGTGAACGTCCGCGGAACCTTGATCCCGATGGCCTGGGATACCTTCTTTTATTCCAGTCAGCAGTTGACCGCGCAGCAAGCGACTTTGTCTGGGTGCGACAGCCAGTAAAAGGTCCCGATTTTCAACCTTTCGGGCGGGTGAAAAACCGCGTCACGTCAACGACTTGGCGCGGTCTTCACTAAAAATTGACCACTTGTTCATTCAGATTCAGGCATACTGAATGAAGGGCTCAAACCACCCTAACTATGCCAATTGACAAAAGTTTTCTGAAGCCATTCATCGTCGGCGCGATTCGCACTGTGAAAGACCTTTGCGGAATCGACGTGCAGTTTGAAACGATGGGTCCTTCTGCGTCCTTCAACGAGCGTTACCGCGTGGACATCGCGGGTGTGATTGGAATCACCGGAACACGCTTCAAAGGGGCGATGACTCTTTGTTTTCCGAAGGAAGTTTTCCTTCTGATCATGAATAAAATGTTGGGCGAGAATCACACGGAACTGACTCGCGAACTAGAAGACGGTGCTGCCGAACTTTCCAACATCATCTTTGGTCAGGCCAAGGCCGCTTTGAATCAAGCGGGTCACCAAATCAAGATGGCGATTCCTTCGGTGATTCGCGGCGAACGTCTTGAATCCGGCTGCCCGACTTCGACCAGCGGTGATCTTGTGATTTTGAAAACGCCTGCCGGTCCGTTCATCATCGAATTTGCCGGAGCACTGATGGACGAAGACAAGGCCGAAGCTTTGGCTGAAGCGCAGGCCAAGCGCGGAAAAGAAATCCCAAAGCTAGACGCCCAAGTTCTTCTTCACTTTGTCGACGGCATTCGAAAAACATTGCGCGTTCAATGCAACGTCGAACCCATTCCAGGGAAGCCTTACCCCCGAAAGGGACTAGAAGGGGACTTCACCTTTCAGATTGGTGGAATCATCGGGATCACAAGCGCATCGTTTGGCGGAACTTTTTCAATTTGCTTTGAAAAGGATGTTTTCCTGCAGCTGGTTTACAACCTGACGGGTGAACAGTTCACCGAAATCACCAAAGATATCGAAGACGCTGCGGCCGAAATCGTAAACATTTGCTTTGGCACTGCAAAGAAACTTCTGAACGCCGATGGGTACGTGGTTCAATCCGCGATCCCCACGATCGTTCGTGGAATCAATCTGCATTCCGCGCATCCGGCAAACAAGCCACCGATCGTGATGCCTTTCAGCGTTTTCAACGGATTCTTCTGGGTTGAATTCGCGTTCGAGCACCTGCTGGAATAGGGCTCAATGGCGACGTCCGAATTTCGGACGAAATTGATGCGGCAGGCATCAAAAGGTGCTCAGACACCTATTCGTCTAGCTCGATCTGAAAAGGCGTGTGGCCTTCGTGGAAAGGGCTGTCGGGCGCGCGGGCTTCGACCAGGTTCTGAGTCGTTTCCTTCAGGCGATCGTTCTGAGCGCTGCAAATCGCCCAAAGAAGTTTCACCGCAAGCCGGGGTTCTTTTTGCATCAAAGCAAAAAGCGGATCGCGTTGAATGCGTAAAAGCGCGGAGGGTTTGCTTGCGACCACCGACGCAAAGCGCGCCGAATTATCGATCATCGCCATTTCGCCCAAGACTTCGCCCGTTCCGCGTTTGGCGATATGGGTCTGGTCTTTGCGTACTGAAAGTTCGCCGGACAGGACCACGAACATGTCGGTACCGGTTGCGCCTTGCTGGATGATCACCGACCCTTCGGGCACTTCCATTTTCTTGGAAACTTCCATGACTTTTAAAAGTTCGGCGTAAGAAAGGTATTTGAAAACGTGAACACCCGAAAGGATGTCCATCTTTCGATTCGCGGTCAGGTCTTGTGAAATGGTTCTTTCGGTTTGATCCAATTCGTCAACCCAGACCACCACTGCAGACGCGTCGTCGCGGGTAGAAATCGCGGCTGATTGAGCGATCACGGATTGTACGGCCGGCGCGCCATCCAACTTGGTCAAAGGCTGAATCGCGGTTCGCATCTTTGCGTCGCCCAGAGGATCATGAATCCCGTCTGTTGAAAGAAAGAAAACGTCGCCAGCCGACAGTTCAACTGAAAGTAGATCAACCTGCACATAGTCAGCCGCACCCAGTGCGCGGGTCAAAGTGTTTCCATAAGGGCTTTTGCGCGCTTGATCCAGCGTCCACATTCCTTTTCGGATCATGTCCGCGCCATAGCTATGGTCTTCGGTCAGAAGGCGCACGACATTGGATCGAATCAAGTAGGCACGCGAATCCCCGATATGAGCAATCGAAGCCCAACCATTTTTCAGCAAAACGGCTGTGGCCGTCGTGGCAGGGCGGCTTTTGGGGTCACCATCTTTGGCTTTGGACGTGGCCAAGATCGCGTTGTTGGCTTCGATAAATGCTTTTTCCAGAACCTGGGTCGCATCCGCTGTCGATCTGACTTTTCCGATTTCCGCGCGAACCACGTTGAAGATCGTCTTGATCGCAGTCTGGCTGGCTAGGTTGGCGCTAGCGTGTCCGCTGACGCCGTCACAGCAGATGAACAACCCTGTTTCGGGATCGGCCCAGACTGCGTCCCCATTCACGGAATTCCCTTTGCCCGGAATGCTTGTGGATGCGGAACGAAGCTTCATGCTGCTGCAGCCCTTTCTGTTTCAAGAAGTTGGTTGGCTAATAGTAGCGCAATTTCAGGAGCCAAAAGTTGAATCTTCTGGAAGTCGTCGGGTTCGAACATTTTTCCATTCGCTTTTTCCGTCAGCGTAACTAGGCCCACAAACTGGTCGCTGACCAAAAGTGGGAAAACAATGCAGGACCCTGTCGGGTAGGCCACACTTTCTTCACCTGAACGGCCACGGACCAGATCACGAAAGCGAAGGTCATTTTCAATGTCTTGAACCAGCACAGGGGTCCTTCGGCGATAGGCATATCCGACAATGCCGTCTTCAAGCGGAAGTTCTTGTGCGACCCGACCGACGTTTTCCGGCGGGGCAATGATGCATTCAGCGAAAAGCTTTTCAGCATCAAAGGACTTGGCGACGTATAGTGTCGAACGGTTTACGCCCAGGTGCATGCAGATCGCTTGGTGAAGCTGTCGAACTTTGTCTTTTGTACGCCCGCGGGAAGAAATGATTTCCGCAATTCGAAGCGACAAGCCATTTTGTTCTTCCGCATCTGCCGCTTTCTTTGAAAGGCGCAGTCTTTCGATCAGCATGGATGAAATGATGACGGCACCAAAGGAAATGGGTCCAAAGACCAAAAGCTGACTGAAGACCGACCGAAGTTCCGACGGCAGCTGAATTGCGGCCATGCCACGGATTGAATTCAGTGCGAAAAGGCCGTTCACGATCAAGTAAGTCGCGATCAAGCGGCCACTGAAGTCACCAAATCGCTTTGAACCGACTTTTTCCCGAAGGAAACGAAAGCCAGCGCCAAAGCTGTAAACGGCCGTAGCAAGGTAAGCTAAGTTCAGTCGTTCCTGAAGCAGTCGGGATGAATTCACGCCAGTCAGTACCCAGATCGAAACAGCAGCACCCACCAGAATCGCTGAAATATTGTGGGTGGTTTCACCGCTGTGGTTCTTTCGCATGGCTGCGTGTGCTGATGCCAGAACCGGCGCCATCAACCAAAGTGGAAGCGCTTTCAAAAGTCCGAAGTAGCGTGCGTTGAACGAATCCGAAAGAAGTGGCGATTGGTACAGGTACATCAGAAAGCTGACGACGCCAAAGATTGCAAAGTACAGAAATTCACG
This sequence comes from Bdellovibrionales bacterium, assembly GCA_016786465.1. Classification (GTDB taxonomy): domain Bacteria; phylum Bdellovibrionota; class UBA1018; order UBA1018; family UBA1018; genus JAEUWC01. The sequence continues at coordinate 44,720 of JAEUWC010000015.1, forward strand.
CGACGTCGGGTTGAAAGTAAAGTAAATCACGGAAAGCAAAGTCAGGACCGACATCGCTGCCAGAAGCGCAGTTCGAAGCAGGTGAAACACTAGCAGATCTTGATGGGTTGCTTGAAAGATTTCGCTGAATTCTCCGATGCGAATGCCAATTCGGGGAACCACGGTCAATCCTGCCCTTGGGTTTTCATGCGAAATCGCCTTCACCAAGATCGTATTGGCCTGACCGTACTTCAAGATCTTCGGATCAATCGAATACACGGGAACTGGATTTTGCCTTTCAGCGCCGCCGACCCAGATCCCATTGACGTACACGCGATGACGTTCAGGAACCAGACCCAAGACCAGCGTAGGTTCTTGGTATGAAACGTCTAGTTCCAATTCAGTTTTCATCCAGTATTCGCCGTTGATTTCCGCGCGCACGGATTCACGTTCATTGGGGTCGATGTCGATCCAATGTCCAGGTTCAGTTCTTGGATTCGGCGCAAGTTTCCAGTTTTGGGCCAGCGACTGAGAAGCCCCACGACCTGCAGGCCCACGTGTACCGGCCAAGAAAGAATCCGGGTAGCGTGTGATTTCTAAACTTTTTGCAATCGGCGCGATGAAACCAAAAAGCGAAGCCAAAACCGAAAGCCCTAGAATCGTTGCGGTCACGGAACTTCGATTGGCAGTCACGGTTTTCCAAACCACATTGGCTTGGCTTAATCGAAGGCGCAATCCGGCATAGGCTGACATTCGCCTTTCCCAAGGCATGGCCACCCGATAAACGATGATGGGTTTGGACATGTTCTTCAGCTTGAATTTGCCGACTTTGTCGAAATGCAGATCTGCTTTTCCGGAAACTTGGTCACGAACGATTTCACTGACACAAATTCCGCCGGGGCTTGCTAACGCTTCTAAGCGGGCGGAAACGTTCACTTCATGTCCGTGTGCTTCGCCGTTCAAATCCAATACGTCGCCCAGATGAATTCCGATTCGGGTCAAGATGCGAAGCCCGTTGGGAAGGGTCGCGTTCCATTCTGACATCTGGCTTTGGATTTCAACGGCGCATTGAACTGCATCGACCGCGCTTGAAAATTCGACAAAGAAGCCGTCGCCCATCACGCGAACTTCGCGTCCGGAATTCTTGATCAAGATTCGACGAAATAATGTCCGGTATTTTTCCAGTGCGCGGTGAAATTCACCTTCGGCTTTTTCCGTCATCGAGCTGTACCCGACGATGTCCGAAAAAAGAATCGCTGCTAGACGTCTGCTTTGCGGGGCTTGGGAATCCGGTTCAACTCGATTCATCTACTGGACTTATCGAGATTTTTTCAGGATTTCTGAAGTGTCAGCGTTTTGGCGGTTTCACCAAAAGAACGGTCGCCGCGGCGCCCAAGCCATCGATATGGACCTGTCCGACGACCTCGTCACCCAAAGCTTCAACCTGAATTTCATAGGCCCCCTGCGGAAGCTTTGGGGGCTTCACCCGGTTTTGTCGAATCAGACTATCCAGCAAGATGGCTCCGGCAGAATTAAAGATTCTCACCCGGTACATCAACTGATGGTCGGGATGCGCGTCTTTTGGGGGCTGCCATTCGACCCATTCTTGAGCGACCCGGTCTTCGGTCGTTTCGATTAGGCTTGGAATTCTGGGCGAAAGCGTCGGACGCGTGGCTAAAAGTGAAAAGGGTGTGACGGCCTGGTTGCCCTTGATGCCACGGATGCGCGCAAACTTAGGAAGGGCCTTAATGTCGGGCGCGATTTCTCCTAATTCCTTGATGCGGTATTTCTTGGGTTCTTTTGAAAACCTTGAATCGTTGGCGGTCTGAACTTCGTAAGCATCGGCTTCGGCAACGCCCGACCAGATAATTCTGATTTTATGCGGTGGTGCAGGAATGAAGATGGCCGTGCCTTTCGAAGGTGTCGGAGAAGGTGCAGCAAAGGCGGCAAGGCTCGAGAAAACCAGAAGAAGATTCATGAAGTTAAATTTTGCAGTGAGTTCTAGAAACAGTAAAGGACCCTGAGGATAACCTCAGGGTCCTTTATCGCCACGGAACCTCTTCATAGTGTGGGGGGAAGTGGGGACCCGTGGATAACTTTTGAAGTGATTGTAGATTTATCGTGGTCTGGCGAAACCGACAAGGAAATTTTTACAAGAAGCTTGAACGTTTTGCATGGTCGAAGCAGGCGTTGATTTCTTCCTGCGTCATTTCCAGTTCTTTTTGGCAGATTCTGATTTCGTCCTGAAGCGTGTTTCCAAAAAATCCTGGGTCATCGGTGTTGATTGAAACAGGGACCCCCGCGCGCAATAGCGCTGGCAGTGGCTGGTCTTTCCAGGTTTTAGCCGACTGGGTTAACCAATTCGAAATTGGACAAATTTCTAAGCAAATCGAATGCTTGCGTAGGTATTCGACTAGCTTTGGGTCTTGAATCGACGCAATTCCATGTCCAATTCTGCGGGCGCCCAGATTTTCAATGGCGTACCAAACGGCGTCCGCAGTGGTGCCTTCACCTGCGTGGATTGTGATCGGGATTCCCGCCTTTTTTGCTCGGGCAAAGGGGGCCTCGTAAGCTCGGGACGCGTCGGCGGTTTCGTCACCCGCCAAGTCGACCCCAATGATTTTGTCGCGGTTTGCGATCGCTAGATCGATGGTTTTTTCGGCGGCTTCGGATCCGAATTCGCGCGACGAAATCAAGATCAACCCGGCTTTGAAGTCGGGGTGTGCCTTTGAAAATTTTTGAATGCCTTGATGAAAGCCGCCCAAAGCTTTGGTCCAATCGATTTTCGATTTCGCCGTCGCAAATGCCGGCGAAAAGCGAAATTCCATAAACCGAGTTCCTTCGCGATAGGCATCTTCAGACGCTTCAAACCCGACGCGTTCAAAAACCGATTCATCACTGAAAAGCCCCTGAAAAAGTTCGAAGGTCGAAAGAACTTCGCCCAGGCTTCCCAATGGTTTTGAAATGATGATTTTGTCGCGAAAGGACTGAAGCGAAGTACTTTCGCCGATCATTCCGGTTTTCTTGGCCAGTTCCCAGGCCGTTTCAATTCGAAGACTGACGTCGATGTGGCGGTGCAGTTCAGTTTGATTTGGAATCTTCATGAAAGCCACCGGCCAAAATATGTAGACCGCTGTCTACGTAAAGCGTCGCGCCGGTGATGTGTTTGCCACCTACTCCGCAAAGAAAAGTTCCTAAGTATCCCACGTCATCGGCGCTGATGTTTTCACGCAACGGAGTCGATTGTTCTGCAGAACCCAAGATGTTTCGAAAGCCGCGAATTCCAGCCGCAGCAAGCGTTTTCACGGGACCGGCGCTAATGGCGTTGACCCGAATTTTCTTGGGTCCCAGATCGTTGGCCAAATAACGGACTGACGATTCAAGCGCTGCTTTAGCTACACCCATCACGTTGTAATTTTTGACGACCTTTTCTGCGCCGTAATACGAAAGGGTAACGCAGCTTCCGCCGCCAGCCAGTTCCATCAACGGTTCAGCTTCACGTAAAAGCGCGACCAACGAATAAGCGCTGATGTCCATCGCCTTTCGGAATCCTTCGCGTGAAGTGTCTGCAAATCTTCCTTCCAGGTCCTGTTTGTCCGCAAACGCAACCGAATGAATCAGAATGTCCAGTTTTCCAAAATCTTTTTTGTAGGCTGCAAAACAGCGCTGAATATCGGCGTCGCTTCCGACGTCCATTTGTTGAATCCAGGGTTTGGATCCAGTGTTCAAATTCGGCAGGGATTCAACTAGCGGCTTGATACGCTTTTCGATGGCTTCGCCCTGGTACGTGAACGCGCACTGAACACCGTTTTCGTGCAAAAGCTTGGCAATGGACCAAGCTAGGCTGCGTTCGTTGGCAACGCCGACAATCAGGGCGTTTTTACCGCGCAAAGTGGAATCGATCATTTTTAACCCTTACCAACTGTGGGGAATCTGGTCAGCAAGAATCCTAATCGATTCAGGCAGGGTTTCACGGTCTAAAGGATTGGGTTTTCCGACGTGAAGGGCCAAATTCCTAGCATTTGCAGCACAAAGTGCGCGAATGGTCGGGTGGGTTTCTTCTTTACGCGCACACTGCAAAAAGAACTCGATTCCAGAATCCACGGTTCCGGGTTTGGTCTTGTTTTTATCAATGTACGTGGCCAGGTCGCCTAGTGCTCGGCCGGCAGCACGAACACTGGGCGCTGCAGCTGAATGCGGGTAAGATTCACCGGCCTGTTCGCGAGAATCTTCGGCTTGCTGAAGCGTCGGAATTCTTTGCCAGGTTTGATCGACCAGCCCTTTCCAAACGGCGTCATCATTAACGACGGTCGGGCTAGCGGAAGGTTGCTGCGCCGCCAGTGGCGTTGCAGTCACAATCGGCTGTGCGCTGCTATGTGTTTCCGGTCCTGAACTGAAATGGGGCGACGAAGCATCCTTCGGAAATTTCACCCAAATAAAGACGGCAACCGCCACTAAGATTGCGGCAACTGCGACGATCGCTTTACGATTCACTTTACTGCCGTTGTCCTTCTGGTTTTGGATCCAGTTCGCCGGTCGTTCCATCTAGAACGCGGCGGAAAGAATCCAAATAATCAGCACGCAAGTAGTTCGCGTCGCCGCGATCGCACTGGCCAGAATGAAAACAGTGTTCCGTCATGACTTGTTCTGCGACGGCGCCAATGGTGTAAGAACCGTTCAATGTGTCTTCGCAGGCTTCAGTTCCAGCGAAACCGGGATACGACCTTGGGCAAACTGCATGAGGAAAACCGATGTGTTCGCTGTTTCCATCGCTGTGGCGTGCTTCGTGGAAAAGGGTCGCAAGGCGATTGATTTTGTTCACAACACTGCGCGGGTCTTTTCCTTCATACTTGAAAAGACCAGGGCCCACACGAAGGATCCCCGTGCGGAACGATGAAACAGGAACCACACCGTGGCCGGGAATTCTTGCACCGACCAACCGGCGATTCATTTTTCCCGTCAGATAAAAGCTTCCGCCGACGTTCGACATGACGACGTAAGCGCCACCGGCGTTGAAGGTGAACCCCATCGGCGCGGCATCCCAGCATCCCGGGCAAATCGACGGATTTTCAAACTGGTGAGGCCCAAGGAAGACGTAGTTGTTGCGATCGCGAAGGTCGTAGCTTTGGTCGACGACGTAACCAATGCGGTCTTGTAGCCATTGATAAAGTTCGGCACCGCTGAAGCTTTGAACGCCCAGCAAACGTTTCGCTTCGTCGATCAGGTTTTTGCGGTTGGCGGCTGCTAATTTTTCTGACCCTTTGGTTGCGATCCAGATTTCAGCCGGAGGAGTGTGGTCATTGTCTTTCAGGAAGTTGACGTCCTGAGAAAGAAGTACTTTTTGTTCATGAGGTAGGTCTTCACCTAGGCCCAAAAAACTTGCTGGAATCGGTTCAAGATCCAATCCTTTTTTTTCTTCCTTACAGGCAGTAAAAAGCACCGCGGAAATCGCGATCAAAGCTGAAATACGAAGCTGAACTTTCATGAGAACCCCTTTAAACGCGAGCGGGAATATCATTCATGGTTTCATGCGTCAAACTTTGTATTCATTACTTGTCGCATTGCGCTAAAGCATGAAAAAATGACAAGGTTGGGGGCTGGTAAGCTGTTTAAATCGATCCTAGAACTAAGTTCAGAAAGCCCAGGGATTCGCCCCCCTGCTTTCGGTTCAACCCCAAGACGACCCCCAATTCGATGTCAAAGGGCAGGTAGGAAAAGAAGATGCTGTTGTAGGTCAGCCGGAACGTGGCGGTGGGTAAAAGCCTTTGGTCCTGGCTTCTTCTGGGCAGGTACGCGGTCGCAAGCGAAGTTGAACCGAATATGTTTCGCATGAAGTAGGGCAGAGTGCCGACGCCGCGAAAAATTCGGAAAACGGGAAACCGAAAAGTGGTGCCAAGGCTTCCCATCAAACCCGTCGATATCGAAGGGTAGCCAAACCCGGAAAGGCTGGTTGCTTGTGGGATCGGGAAAAACGATTTCGAATTTGGAGCAATTCTTCTTTGGACCGCGGATGACAGCATCATCTGTGCCGTCAGAAAATCGGAATCTTCGGCGGTTTTATCCCAGGCCCAAGTCGCAAAGGGACTGATCGTCGTATGCGTGTCCAGGCGATGCGCCGATGTAAAGTTAGCGCTTAAGCGAAGATTTGGATTTGTAAAACCCAGCCAAGTCGCGTCGATCGAAGTTGAAATTCCGCGCTCGGCGCCCACGCCAAGACGTGTGAATTCTTGGTTGTCGTACTGAAGCGAAACCGTTCCGGTCTTAAAGCCGCGGCTTTGTGAATCGAATTCTTGAATCTGTTCCAGCGTCCCATAGGCGTTCACGCGGAAGTTCGAAAAGGTTCCCTGAAAGTTGTACCCCAAGCTAAAAGTGGCGACTTTATTTCTAGTCAAGTTCGCCAGTGCGCCGCTGCTTTTGAAGTAACTGAAACCGGAAATCAAATCGTTGTAACTGACCCGAATCGGGGTGGGCAACATTCGGTTGGTGTAAACCAGTTGGTACACCGGAGACTTTGAATCCAAATCGTAGCGAAGATTTAGGTCGTAGCGATGGTATTCCACGGCATCAAAACCCTGGATGTCTAAACCGAACTGGTAGGATCGACCCAATTGACTGAACTGCGGAAGCCAAACGCGGGGAAGAATGGAAGGCCAAATCGAATAGGGTTTTGAAGTTTTTGGTTCTTCCGTTTTGGGTGCTTGAAAGGGTTCTTCGATGGGAAGTGCGACGCTGGGAAGGGACTTTTTTTCTTCGGTCTTCAGTTCAGCTAGATCCCAACCGCCGCTGGAAAGGACGCTTGCGTAAAGTGTGTCGCGTGAAAAAGTCGGCAAAATCATCGAGCGATCCAGGTGGGTCACCGCAATCCAGTTTGAATCGCCCCCCAGTGATTCAGACGCAAATCGGCGTTCAATGGGTTGAGCACGGTAAAGATTGTCGACGCCGTTTTCGTCGCTCACGACGTGAAGTCGCCCCTGTCCGTCAAAAGCAGGAAAGCGATGAAACACTCCGTTCTTTGCGCGAATTTTTTCTTTTTTCTGTGTGGGAATGTGGATCTTCCAAAGGTCTTCTTGGAACTTTCCGTTTTCGTGAAAAGTGAAATAGATCGACTGACCGTCGGGCGAAAACTTGGGGTTTGCCACGCGATCCAAAACCGCGGGGTCAAACAGAACGGTCGCTTCACCCAATCGGACCTGGTCCCCGTCGTTTTCCAGTCGCGCGATTTCAAGCCGATTTCTGCCGGTGTCTGCTTTGACGTAAGCGACCCACTTTCCGTCTCGCGAAACGTCGGGGTCACGCGCGCGACCGTGGGTTGTGATCCATCGCCAAGTTCTAGAAGGCAGATCATAGGCAACCAGGTCAGAATACAAATAGAAAGGGGATCGTCGGCGAAGGGCGCTCATCACCACGGTTTTTGAATCGGGCGTGAAGGCCATTCCCACGCCTGAAAATTTGTCATCCAACCAGGTGATCTTCTTTTTTTCGACGTCGTAAAGATAAAGTCCCGGCCGGCGATCCAAAGAATCCTGGGAATAGACGACCCACTTTCCGTCAGGTGATGCTGCCGAACCCAGGGCTTCGAACCCTGCTTCAGTGATTCTTCGAACTTCGGTCGTTTTTTCTTTTTTCAATACTTCTAATTCGCGGCCCATTTGGTTGCGGGTCTTTGCGACGAAGTCATCCCAAAGCTGATACCAGGATTTTCCAACTAGATTTTCAGCGTGGCCATTCAGGAAAAAGGGTACGCGGGCGCCGGATTCAAAGCTCATTTTTCCTAGAATCTGGTCGCCGGCCTGGCCCGTTCCTGCGGTCTGGGCCATCTGATTCATCAGGTGGTATCCAAAAAGATAGTGGGTTTCGGCGCCTGGAAAATAGGGATTCTGCGGATGCAGGCGATCCAGGGTGATGAAGGATTGGGTGTCTAAGGTTTTTTCTTCAACGGAAGCACGAAGCACCGAATTCCAATAAGGGCTTCTTCCACGACCGCCTTGACCCAAACGGGTTTCATAGTAAACGGCCAGACCTTCGATCATCCAAAAGGGCCAAATACCATTCACCGTCAGCCAGTCGCCCGAAAGGGTTCGTGCCCACTTGTAGACCCATCCCGTGGTGGTGTCGATGTTCAGCAAATGCACGTATTCGTGGTAGGCCAAAACCTTAAGCCAGTCGTCGTAATAGTACAGGCTGGACCAGCTGTCCGGCGGAGTCACGTAAAGAACAATCCCCAGTCGGTAAGACGCGACCGCATACCCGTTTGATGAATCTTGATTGTCGATCACTAATACTTGGGTCTTGGTTCTAGGTTTCCATTGAAAGACGGGTGAAAGAAGTGTGTGCGCTTCTTCTAGGTACTTTGCAGATTTTTCCGCGACTTCCTTTAAAGGGCGGTCATAGGTCACACGGAAGTTTTCAGTTTCAAGCGTCTGGTAATCCCAAAGCGGATCGATTCCTGAAAGGCTTGCAGGCCCAGGAAGATTCACGGACTGGGAAGCGGCATTGGCCAAAGTGGAAATGGCGAGCGCCAAGATGCTCGACGCAAGGGTCCTAGCCCTGGGAAACACGAATCACCTGACCTTCCTTCAAACGAAGGCCTTCTTTAGCGTGAATTTTTTTGATCAGGGCCAGACCCAGGCGCAGTCCCTGTGAATTCGGACCTAAAAGGCTGGTCACGATTCCCACTTCTTGCGCAGGTTCAGCGTCGTTCATCAAAGGTTGGGGTAGGTCGCGGTCTTCTTTGACTTCAACCAAACAAAGCCGACGCGCCGGGCTTCCAAGACTGATAATTCTTTCGATGACTTCTTGTCCGGGATAGCAGCCTTTGTTTTCGGCGACGCCGTCTTTCAGTCCGATTTCAAGCGGCGTGGTTTCAAAGGTCATTTCAAGGCCTGCTCGGGGACGCAGATTTCGAATTCGCATTTCGTCTAAGTCGATATCTAGGGCTTCAGTCGCGTTAGGAAACTGGTCGGCGACCCAAGGCCCCAAGGCTTCTTTCAATCCCCAAAGACTTAACCAAAGTTTTCCAAAATCCTTTCGGCCGTGATTGCAGATTCGAACGCCACCGGGTGCCGCCAAAGTGTCGCCTTCGGTCGTTCCAAAGCCGTCCGCGTCTTCGTCAGTCAGGATCCAAACGTTTTCCAGGACGGCGACATCATGGACTTCGATCTTTTCGGCAAAGGTCAATTGGTCAATGGTGGAACAAAGTGCCTTCTTCCATTCTTCCGGGCCAAAGACTTCAAAACCAAATTCATTTTCGGCGGTATTCCAAACGTCAAAAGCAGCTAGGATCTTTCCGTTGGCTTGCAAGAAAAATCCTTTTTTTCCTTTTCCGACTTCCAGGATCTTGGCGTTGACGGTCGTTACTCGTTGCAGAAAGTCTCGGGCATCCGCGCCGACCATGTGTACCCAAGAGCTTGGCCATTTTTGAAGCTGAGGGTAGAAGATACGTTGGCTCATAAAATTGCTGAAACTGTGGCTTGCAGGGTTTTTGGGGCTCCCTTAGACTTACTGCATGGCCAAGAAAACACAAGCACCCCAGAAAGCGGCACGTCAGCCTGCAAAGGCAGCCTCGAAATCTGGCCCTCAATCTACGAAGTCATCTGCAAAGAACGCAAAAGCAGCAGCTACACCTGCACCTAAAGTTGCCAAAGGAAAACCTGCCGCACCTGCTCAGAAGGGCAAGGCAAAGGCGGAAAAGGGAGGAATTCCCAAGGCTGTTCCATTGGGCGGGTCGCCCGTAAAAATGTCGGGCAAGCAGATCCATCATTACGCGGCTGATCAAATGTTCCAAGACGCTTGGGCACCGGGTCGTGTTTGCATGAACGCGTGTTCCGACAAGTCGTGCAAGCCCTTGATCGAAGCCACGGGTTATTGCCGCATGTACTACATCAAGAACTGGGGCACGATTCAAAAGAAGAAGCAGATTCTTTCGGACGGTCAGCTGGATCGTTACATCAAGGAAGTCGTCGAAAAGTATCCCGACAAGTACATCGATGTGATCCGCGAAGACCTTTCATCCCCGATTGCGTTTCAACGCGTGGTCGAAACCTTGGAACTTTCCGATGAAGTCGATGTCGAAGGCGCAGGTTCAGCCGACGAGGAAGCAGAAGACATCATTGAGAACGTGAAGGGCGAAATCGCTGAAGACGATTTTGACGGTTAAGACCTAAAAACGGTTCGCTTTACGCGACACCACGGCCGTCGGTCGATTCGTCAAATTCCGCCAATGGCCACAGAGCCGCCTGGCCCAAAGCTTTTTGGGTCAAGGCCTCGTGCACCATCGCGACCCGCGTCGGCAAAACACGGAAGGGCGATGCGCTGACATAGTCCAATCCCTTTTGCAGACAAAATCCCAAGGTCGCGCGGTCGCCGCCCTGTTCACCACAGATTCCGTAGCTGGCATCCGGACGCATGCGGCGTCCGCGTTGCACGGCTGCTTGAATCAGTTCGCGAACGGGTGGGGCCAAAACCTTAAACGGGTCAGCGGCCATGATTCCGTTTTCAATGTAGAACGGCAGGTAATGAGCGCTGTCGTCGCGTGAAATTCCAAGCGTCGTCTGCGTCAGATCGTTGGTACCAAAGGCAAAGAATTCTCCGACACGAGCCAGTTGATCGGCGGCCAAGCTGGCAGCCGGCGTTTCAACCATCGAACCCACGCGGATCTTCAATTTTGACTTGTACGGAATTCGAAGTTCTTCGCGAATCTTTTCATCCATTTCGATGACGTAATTTCGAAGCTTCGTCAGTTCTGCTTCACTGATCACCAACGGGAACATAATCCCGGGGTTCACAGCCATGCCGGTCTGCCCGACAGCGTACGCCGCACGAATGATCGCGCGAATCTGCATCAAGTAGACCTGTGGAACCAAAAGTCCGAAGCGGCAGGCGCGAAGCCCTAGCATCGGATTGTGTTCCTTCAGTCCTTCGGCAACAAACTTCAAATGTTCCAGATCCAAGTGATTCAGCTGGGCCGCAAGCGCAGCAAAATCTTCTTCCTTCTGGGGAACAAAGTCGTGAAGCGGAAGGTCCATCAAACGGATATTGACCACGCGATCACGCATGACTTCGAAGATTTTCTTAAAATCTTGGAACTGAATTTCTTCTAGTCGTTTGAAGCTTTCATCGCACTTGGCTGCGTCGCGGGTAAAGATCACGTTGCGAATTTCGCGAAGCGATTCCGCTTCCATGAACATGTTTTCAGTTCGGCAAAGACCAACGCCATCCGCGCCAAAGTTCAAGCCCGTTTCGGCATCTTTTGCGTTGTTGATGTTCACGCGGACTTCCAAGGGAATCTTTTCCTTTTGGATCACGCGATTCATCAAAAGCGCAACGTCCCGAACGACGCCTTCTTTGAAGGACAGGTTCTGAAGTTTGCCTTCGCCCAGGTAAAGCTTTCCTTCTCCGCCGGCTTCCAAAGTAATGAAGGTTCCAGCTTTGATTTTTTCACCATTGATCAACATGCAGTTGTTCTTGGGGTCAAAATCCAAGCCCTTGTAGCCCACGATGCACGGAATTCCGTTTGCGCGCGCCATAACAGCTGCGTGCGAAGCGATCCCGGCCGCTTTGGTGACTAGTCCGCTGATGATCCCCAACCCCGGCGTATCCGAAATCAGAAGTTCGTTTGCAATCAGAATCACGCGCTTGTCGGTCTTCTTCTTGATGGCGTTTTGATAATGCTCAATCGCGTCCACCATCCGAAAATAAATGTGGCCAACCGCAGTTCCCGGCGCAGCCGTGACGCCGTTTGATCCCAGATCTTGAAGCGTTTTTCTAGACGCATCATCCAGGGTTGGGTGCAAAAGCACTTCGACGTCAGCAGGTTTGATTCTTTGGGCCGCGGTCAGATCATTGATCTTGCCGGCACGGTTCAGGTCAACTGCTGCAACGACCGTTGCCTTTGCTGTCGTGTTCGCCTTGTCAAAAGCAATGAAGAAAAGGTGTCCGTCTTCGTCGGTGACGAATTCGGCTTCCATCACGTCGTGAAAGCAGCCTTCGATTTCAGGAAGGTAGCGTTTGATCTGAGCATGCGTTTCTGGAAAACGATTGCGCAGACACTTTGGTTCTGGGTCGTCGCCATCCAAGATTTCAATCGGATGCTTTTTTGCTTCGGCCCCCGATTGATACACGCCGTAAAGATCCGTCTTACCTGTGAAGGGGTTACGTGTGTACGCAACGCCGTGGGTGCTTTGGCCAAAGACCGAACGGTGCAACTGCACCTTCAGGAAAAGTTCGTCGCCGCCGGCTTCTTTCGCCGCTTTCGCACAATGAATCAAGGCTGCCAGCAACTGGCGTTCCGGAGTATCATTGAAAGGGCGTCCAATTTTCTGAGAAACCAGGTTCTGGTACAGCTTCACTTTTTCCAAGAACTGATCTTCTGAAAGTTCAACCAATCCGCCCGGACCGCCTTCGCGATCAACGCGGATTTCAAAAGTTTTACGGAAGTCAATGCGTGGGCAACCCAGAACGATTGACGAATAGCTTTCTAGAAAGTCGACGTAAAGGCTATAGGCCACGGCGTCGCCATAATGGTGAACCAAAGCCTTCAAGCCGGCAGGGTGCACGCCGATGTTTCGAATCGCGCCGGACAAGTCGCCCTGCACGGTCAAAAGTAGAGGAAAGTCGCGGCCACCAAACTGCTGACGGGTCAGTTTTTCAAAACGCTGGATCGTGGTGCCTAATTCTTCAAAAAAGTCGCCAGGAAGTTTGTTCAAAGCCACGTTTTGAATGGCTGACGTGATGTAGGCTTTTGGCGCAAGCGGAATGCGGGATCCCAAAAGTTCGATCGTTCTGGCCAAGGTTCCGTCAGTTGCGCCGACGGCTTCTTTTAGTTCACGAATGACTTCGATGGGAACTTCGTTGTCCAAAGTCCAGAAATAGTTCGTGCAAAGCTTTTCTGTGTTACGACGTGCGTTTTTTTGAAGGCTATTCATGCGCGACCTTGTCCATTTGGGTGTACTTGTTGGTTTTCTTGGCTAGTTCTTTTGCGAATTCGTCACCGGGCTGCGGTCCGAAAAAGTCGTACACGACGGTTTCGCCGTTACGCACTTCTGCGCCCCAGATGCTGTCGGCATCCAACATGATGGGGTGCTTTTCGCCCCGAAGGACGAACATGCGAATCGACCCAGGGTAGTCGCGGATATGCTGCAAAATCAGGTGAGCATTTCCGGCGTGCACGAAAGTGTCCATCTTGTTGATGGTCACTTTCAGTGAATAGACCGGAGGCCCACTTGGCGTTGGCCCAGCAGCAGGCGTTGCCTTCCAAAGCGAAGCAGCGGGTTTTTTTGCGGCGCCGTTGGATTTTCCGTTGGCGTGGCCATTTGCGTGGCCATTGCCCAGGGGTTTGGCGACGCCGGTCTTCAGTTGAACCACCGGAGCCGGCTGGTTTTCGATCACCAGCGAACGGTCTTGAACGGTTTCAAAAGCTGCTTCACAACGTTCAAGCGCAAGAAGTTCGTTGGCTGCACTTTCCTTGCCCTGAACGGTTCGAAGGTAAGCGGTGATCAGCGTGCCGGCAGGCAAAAGTTGAAGCGTTTTCCACGCGTCGGCCTTGGATGGATTCAGCTGCGTCCAGTCGGCCACGTTAGGTGGGCTGATCCAGAAAAAGACTTGGAACTGCTTCCAGCCGCCCAGCATGCGGTACAGGAATTCAAACTTTCTGGGCGAATCAATATCCTGGCGAAGCGTGAAACTGAGCTTTTGAAATTTTTCCGTCGCAAGCCCACGGATCCACTGAAGTGTTTGATGAAAGTCCTGTTCGCCAAAACTTTGCTTCAACGAAGCGATGACCGATGGTTCTCCGAAAATTTCACTGGGGTGCGCGCCTCGGTCGATCGCGCCGATGATTTTGTCGACTTTGTCGAAAGCTTTTTTTGCTTGGGCGAATTGCGTTTTCGAACGGATCAGTTGATCCCAATTCTGGGTCGCAAAGCCTGGGGTGGGTGCCGGTGCCGGTTTTGCTGTCATTTCAAAGCTCCTTGTACTCAGGAACTTATCGGCGTCCGGTTTCCGGATCTAAAAGGTGCCTGCTACTTTAGTATTCGATTTGAAGCCCGGCTGTCAGGTTCGTGGCGGTGATTACCCGCGCCGCGGTGCCGGTCAGGGGTTCGGCGATGTTCAGCGATCCTAACTGCACCCACCATGACCAGGGAACAAAGCGGTCGCCCCATTCGCGCCAGGTAAAGGGGATGAAGAATGCGACGTTGATTTCGCGCTGAACCAAAGAAAATCCGATGATGTCGTCGGGATAGGTGGCCAGTTCCAAGCGCCATTCGATTGGCGGTGCAGCGGCGCGAATCCACTGACCGCTTAGGGAAAATTCAGGTCCAAGTCGACGCGTAAATCCGTACGGCCGAATTTCTCCGACCATGGGCACCAGGATCCCTGCGCCGGCTAGGCCCAGCCCGAAGCGAATCGTATAGTTCCTGGCCTGCGATCCTAAAAGCCAGGTCAGTCCAGAACTGAATCGCCAAGTGCGCGCAACCGGTAAGTCACCCACAATTCCAAGGCCGACCATCTGACCTTCCATTGATCCGCGAAGAAGCGTGCGATCACCGATCAAGGTTGCTCCGGCCAATCGTCCTATGACGCTTCCCCAGCTGACGCCGTTTGTGGGATCGCGGTATTCAGTGAAGCTTGCACCCAACGCCGCAGAAATGTTCCAGGGTAAAGGACGATCGCGGTACATGGGCTGGCCATAGGTCAAGTCATACAAAGTCGGGTATTCGGCGCCTTCTTCTAGAAGTCCGATCGTCCCTAATTTTCGTTTTGTGATTTCGCGAACAGGAATCGACCACAGAAAATTGCGGTCGGATTCTTCGGTGACTTCTGCAATGGGGCTGCTGATTTCCTTGAACTTGTGGTCACTGGGTTTGGCTACATAGATGTGCAACGTTTCAGGCGTCGGTTGTTCGCAAGTCAGGCCAATGAATAGCGGCCGTTTGATTCCTTGCGGGGCCAGCACCCGAATCCCGTGTCCTAAGCAGACCGAGTGAAGAAGAATCTGTGAATGCTTGGCTTTGATTTCGATCCGCGCCGTGGCATACGTCGTTCCTTTTTCGGTTTTGACTTCGACATCCCATTGCACGCGACGGCGATCAATCCACGTCTTTAGCTTTTGGCCCTGAGCCGCGGTGAAAATTCCGTCGTCATTCTTGAAAGTGACGGAAAGGGCTTCCTTGGGTAATGCGATTTCAATTTCTAACCTGGGGTGTTCAAAAGGGGTCGCGCGGGTTTCTTCTGCCCAGTTCCATGCGACTTCGTATGCCCAGGGAAAAGCATAGATTCCTTTTTCAGTGACCCAGGCCATCGTCACTTCGGAAGGATCCACTTTGGGGACAGGTTCTTCGGTCTTGGTTTTCGCAAATACGCCCGAAGTCCCAAGCAAGGTGGCAACGACCAAGTGCAAGATCATGGATCGATTCTAAATCCGATGACTGTGTTGTCGGAAATGGAAAAACGAGAAAAGTAGACCTAATGCGCTCATCAAGTGCCAAACCGCGTGGCCTTGAAGCACGTGATTTTCAGGATTGCAGGCCATACGGGTCACATCCAGTGTCGAGGCGGTGATTCCGGCCACAAAGCAAAGTAGCGAAACGAAGAAGTAGGGGCTTCGTGAAGATGGAAAAAAGCTGCCATGGTCCTGGATCGCAATGGCGATTTCAAAACCCGTGATCACCAAAATCATTGCCAAGATGATCAACTGGATCGGAAGGTGAAGCTGGTCCATCACAACCGTCAGAACGACGATGATCGCCGATGCGATCAAAATCCAGACCGGAGCAATTTTGAAGTACCGCAAATGCAGCCTTCGAAGTCCTGCTAAGATCAAAAGAACGCAAAAGACATCCATCACAAAGAAGTCGACCAGCTGGCTGTAGAAATTGATCGATGCGTGATAAAACCCTGACCCGATTCCGACCAAAATCGCTGCTGGGCCAAACCATTGGATCAGGCTGTTTTTAGGCAATTTTCTTGAAAGCTGGATCATGATCAAGCCAGCCACGATGTAAGCCAGGTTGGACCAAGTCAAAGCAGGTTCGGCAATCCACGAACAAAGGGATTCTTCACACCATTTGACGTTGGGTGGCGCTGCGGAAGCGATGGATTCCCAAGGGCAACCCTTGGCCAAGGTAGACTTCGGATGGTGGCTGAAATCGAAAAGATTCATGAGCCATCCAGCTTAGCGCAGACACGAGCGCCCTGGCTACACCCCCCCGAAGCTTACGCGCCCTTTTTAAATGGGATCAGCTTGCCTTCTTTGACGACGTACTGCGGCAGCTTTTCAATGTCTGCTTCAGTGATCGGTTTTTCTGCAGCTTGGTTCTGACCCTTCTTCCACATTTCGTATTCCAAATCTGGATCGAACGAAGCTTCCTTCGCGGCGATCTTCGAAAGGTGAAGGATGTACTTGGTCATGATCGCCTGCATGCGGTCCTTGACGATGTGGTAGTCCTTCAAGGTCGAAACTTCGATCAAGAAAAGAAGACCTTCATCCAATTGGTTTGGATCAGGGGTGGTTCCGATGAAGAAGTCGCGTTCTTGAACCAGATTCAAGTGCTTTTTCTTCATCGCCAGGAAGCGATCCGAAATGTCGTCTTTCGAATAACCCTGCATTTGCTTTTCCACTTTCGCGATCTTGGCGTTGTAGTCGGCAACGATCGCGTTGTAAGGACCTTGCATTTCTTTGATGCGGTCCATGGTGTTGTAATCCAGCGTAAATGAAAAGTATTCGTCTGGAAGATGTGCGGTTGAACGCAGATCTTGCTTCATGACGAAACGTCCGTAGTGACGGTCGTTCTTCACGTACTTTGGCTTAAGTCCCGTCGTCGCAATGATCTGGGCAAGGCTGTTCACAGCGTCATCCCAGGTGGCTTGCAGCGGCGTACGAAGATCTTCGTCGTCCACGGTTTCAGCGATCTTCTTTTTGCCTTTTGCCCACGATTTTTCGGAAGGAAGGGCAGGGCCAGCAGCCGGCGTGCCTTTAGCCATTGGCGCAACGGGCATTTCCCACGCGCGCTTCAATTCGAAGTTCGGCAAATTGATCGAGAAGATCAGGCGTTCACGGTAGTCGTGCTTCGGATCTTCTTCTTCTAAAAACACGACCGTGCTACGAGCAAAGCAAGCCTTCAGCTGACTGCTGAAGCCGCCCAAGCCTGCAAGCAGGTGGTTGATTTCTTCCACGCGTTCTTCCACCGAGCGGGTCAATTTGTTCTGGGTCTGCTTCAAACCGCGAGCGAAACTGCGTTCAGTTTCGTGCATGTTCAAAGATTCAGACATGATCGGCGACAGGTTTCCAGGTTGATGGAAAGGGGTCGCGCCTTTCTGATTCACTTCATTTTCGTTCTGAACGCGCGCGGCGAACTGTTCGACCTTCTTGCGTTCGAAATCTTTAAAAGCGGTGATCAGGAATTCCTGAAGAGCTTGCTTGTTAGTTCCGTCTTTCAGGAACTCGACGACGTTTTCAGCGAACTGCTTCAGTTCTTCTGGGGCTTCGGCGAGTCTTTTTTTACTGTCGGACATACTTAACTCCTGACTAATTTACTTAACGAATCAGTGCGTCAATTCCGCACCTAAAAAGAGGGGATCGCAGGCCATAAGCCCACGATCCCCCGGTTACTTCTTAGCGTCTAAAGCGTCCGCCACCGGCGGCTGCTTTTTTGCGGACAAGGTCGTCTTTCATCACGACGACTTTTTCTCCGCCTTCACCTGCATCACCATTCACAGCGGCGTCCATCTTCTGGAAG
Organism: Bdellovibrionales bacterium; assembly: GCA_016786465.1. Classification (GTDB taxonomy): domain Bacteria; phylum Bdellovibrionota; class UBA1018; order UBA1018; family UBA1018; genus JAEUWC01. Next base: position 62,434 of record JAEUWC010000015.1, read on the forward strand.
TCTTTCGCCTTCTTCTGTGCGTGTTGATAAACGGTGCTGACTTGTTGATCCAACGACTTGTCGACTGCGATCTTCGACAAAGCCAAGATGTATTTGGTCATGATGACTTGCATCTTGTCTTTGGTCACGCCGTAGTCCTTCAAAGTGTTGACCGCGATCGAGAAGATCAATCCGGTGTCCATTTCGACTGGATCTGGGTGAGTGCCGATGTAGAAGTCGCGCTCTTTTTCCAACATGATCAAACGATCTTGTGCTTCGAGCTTGGTCTTACGGCCGACCCACAGGCTTCCCACGATCTTGCGGCACTTAGCGATTTCAGCTTCGTATCCTGCGATCGTTGCCTTGTATTCCGCTGCCATTTTTTCGCGCATCTCTTCGTTCACGTGACGAAGGTCGAAGGTGAAAAATTCATCCGGAGTCTTGTCGTTCTCCGAAAGAAGGTACTGGCGCATCAAGAACATGCAGCTGTTCTTGTCGTTCTTCACGTATTTTGGCTTCAATCCCGTGTTAGAAACGATTTCGGCAAGGGTGTTGACGGCTTCGTCCCAAACCATTCGACGAACAGTCCGGCCATCTTCAACCATACGCTCATCCGCGGTTTCGTCCATCGGGTAGCGTAATTCGAAGTCGCCCAAGTTGACGGTGAAAATGACTTTTTCACGGTGCTTGTGGTGCGGGTCTTCTTGCTCAAGGTAGATGACTGCGCTGCGGGAAAAGCTGGCCTTGATCTGGCGGTTAAAGCCTCCGACGCCGCGTAGAAGGGTGTTGATTTCATCAACCTTCTGCTGAACCGTTTTGACCATCGATGATTTGGTGTGTTGCAAACCGCTGACGAATGCGGCTTCGACACCAATCATGTTCAGGTATTCATACATCAAGGGTCCGATGTGCCCTGGCTTGTAGAACGGAGTCGAACCACGCATTTCGCTTTCATGCTCGTGCATGACGCGATTGATGGTGCGATCCACTGATTCTTCTTCGTACTTTTTATAGGTTTCTTCGAGGAAGTCGGTCAGCTTGCGCTTGTCGCGAGGATACTGGAGGAATTCCACCAGTTTCGCTTTGTCGCGCTCGAAAGCTTCTGGCGACATATCGTCGTTTCCTGCGGTTGCCTGATCTTGCGCCTCCGCCTGTTGTCCCTCTTCGTCATCTAGGTTAAACCGATTTTGATTGTCGCTCATACTTCCCCCTCTGGATTCCTTGTCGTCACTTCAGGACGTATTGTTAAAAAAAACTTCTCGAAATTAACTTTCTAGACTCTTTTCGACGGAAAGCCCTTATTACTTGAGCGTTTTCGTCCGTATTAGGCAGCACGCGATTCTTTACCCTTCCTCTTCAAATACTTACGCAATTTTTTTGGAACCAAAGAATGGTAGCCCGGCTGATTTGCGACTTCGCCATCTTCGTAATGAATCAAGGACTTATCGATTTTGTATTCTTCCACAGGGCGCTTCTTAAAATGGTGAAGCTGGCCACGAGTCCATTCGTCTTCTTCTTCCTCTTCATCATCCAAGATCTCGCCGTTCGGTCCTACGTTACGGAAATAGACGACACCGTTTTCATCCGTGAATTTCTGTCGACGGGCGCGTGCGATCGCCCAAGAAATCGGAAGCCACAAAAGCAAAAGCGCCATCGCGACGAATCCCGCCCAGAAGTAAGGCGATTCGAAGATTCCCTTCGTACGCATTTCTTCGATGGCTTCTTCCCATGCAGTAGGCCGCGGAAGAACCCCGGGTGTTCCTTCGGGTGGAGCGTAAACCAGTGGCTGCGCGGGCGCTTTGAAAGCTTGATTCCAGGCTTGGATCGGATCCTGAGCGGTGCCCAGCGCGCCGTTGGCTGCGGCTGGATTTCTTGCTCCATCGATGACGGTTTGACCCGTGGTTTTGTTTTGAACGCTGCCACCTTCTAAGAAGGTCAAGACGTCGCCAGGATGAATCAAGTTTGGGTTTTTAATTTTGTCTGCGTTGTTTTGATACAACGTTTCCCACATGGCCGTGTCGCCGTACTTCCAAGTCGCGATGCGAACCAGATAGTCGCCACGGTTCACCGTGTAAGTGTCTTCAATTTTCGGAGCGTAGTAGCTAAACGTCAGCCCGCGCGGAAGTACGTCGTCTGGGCCGTAAGCGTCGAGCTTCCCGCCGTTTTCCTTTCTCAGTTTTCTCCACCAGGTGGAATGGCCGTAAAGAAGCTTCGCGATTTTCGAAAGCGATTCATTGTGCTTCACGCGGTACGTCTGAAACTGGGTCAGGCGCGCGCTCAATGCAGGGTCTGCGTCCATCGCTGCGTGTTGTGCAGGAACTTCGTCCTGAGCTACTGCCGCAAGTGCAGCAAAAATTCCGGTCAAAAAAATGGGACGTAGAAGTGCTTTCATGGTCTTCTCAAGCTTTTCGGAAAAATCGGGGCCTACCTAAAGACGCTTAACAGTCCCCGCGTAAGCACCGATAAGCAGGAATGAATTGGGTATTGATCATGATTTCAGCGTTCTTCGGAGCGCTGGTTGCCGCAGTCATCGGTTCTGCGTTGCGCATTCTTCTGGGAATGCGGTTGAACTTGATTTTGATCAATCATGATTCATCCATTCGCGATCAATCCTTTATTCCGGTCACCACTGAAAACAAGAAGAACAGCCTTTGGCGAAGTTTGACCCAGGGAAACTGGCGCGAAGACGTCGAGATCACCGTGGCCGACGATCACGGACACCTATTCATTTTTCAGGTCGGCTTTCACTGGTGGAATCGCTATTGGATGAAGCTTCTGAAAATGCCAGAAGAACAGGAAGATTCTCACGCAAAACTGAATGGGCAGAAAATCTTGATCGGGCAAAAAATCTGGGCCCGAACCAGCGATCGATTGGATGTCGGCGATCGACGCTTTTACTTGCTGGTGACCCCGGAACCTATTCGGCCTGATATGCATCACGACCTTTACGAAGCCATTAAGTAGGCTAGGCGGCTCGGCGCCTTAACTTTTTGGCCAGGTCAATGTCGACACATTCTCAGCAAAGAACCCCCATGAGATCCTGAATTGTAGGGGAAATGTTTATGAAGGGGTATCTGAAGTGGACGGCTTCGTTCACGGCTTTGGCGTTCAGCTCGTGCAGTCCATCTTTTAAAGTCACGGCAACATCGTCGACGATTCAACCAGGATCGTCACCTTCACCTAGCGCTTCTCCAAGCGCATCACCGTCGGCTTCGCCGTCTCCCAGTGCTTCTCCTAGTGCTTCACCGACCGCTTCTCCTTCTCCGTCACCGTCCAGTTCGGGGGTGGCAGGTTGCCCACTTAGCCCGGGCCAGTCGCATTTTTGTCATGGAACAGTTTCAGCTGCGACTCAGACTGAATTAAATGACCGCGTATTGAATTCTCCGACGCAGCCCCAGACAGCACGGCCACGGATGTACGGTGGCGATTCAAAATGGTATCCGAAAGTTCGAGCAATGAATCTTGCCGATCCCGGCTGCACCTGGCAAGGCACCGACAACTGGGGATTTGTCAAAAATGCGCGAGCGCTTTGGGATAAAAATACCGTAGGCGCCTATCTTTGCACCGCTTCGCTTCCGGCGCTAAACGTTCATCCTGATGCAAAGTTTTATTATCCAAATCCGCCGGCTGCAGCAGATGCCGGCAATGACGAAAGGCGCGTTAAGGTTTTGCACTTGATCCGACAAATGTACGCCTGCCATGCGTCTGGCTTAGGTGGGTGCGCCTATTCGAAAGCCAATATCGACGTTCTGGCTGCGAACTTAGTCAGCGGCGAACTGGCCAAACAGCGCGCGGAAGTCAAGAATGCTTCCGGTTTCTTTCCATCGTGGCACTACGGTTACAACGCGACGTTCTTCGATTTGGGCGCACTTCCAGAATTTCGTTTCTGGGCGCAATTGGTGGACCTATTTTACAACACTCCGTCCATTCTTTCAGTCGCCGATCGCGATTACATCACGGCTGAATTGGGTAACGAAATTGATAGCTACATCGCGGCAGCTGATTTGACCCAAACCAATAGCTTTCATTGGGCCGTTCATAACGGAAATAACTGGACGACAGTTTTGAATGCGGCGGCGATGTACTGGGTCGTGGCTTACTGGCATGAACAAAACACGAAGGCCCGCCGTGTGCTTCAGTACATTTTGGAAACCAACTGGTTGCATCGGCCGTTCTTTTTGTCGGATGGTTCTTACATCGAAGGACCTTCTTACTTTGAAGTCACATTGGACGGGCTGTCGGACATGAATGAACTTCAGAAGGGCAGCTTCAACGAACCGATTCACGCGATGCCCTGGTACCACATGTCGACCAAGACGACGCAGTGGCTTTTGGACAACGTCGCCAGCGACAGCCGATTCTTGGATTTCGGCGATGCCTGGGCCAAAGACGGGTTTGGGATGATGTATTACATTTCCCTTTCAGCGTGGGAAGAATGGGTGGGAACACGCGCCGAAGGAACGACGACGTTCAATGCTTGTAACATTCGCGCATTTTTCGCCAACCAGTATTTTGATTACCACTTTCGAAACCCTTACAAACCGACGGGTACCCTGATGCGAGATTGGTCTTCGATCGTTGCATCCTGCGTTCCACCGGCAGGCGCAGCATTGGCCATGACCACGTACCCTGAATATCAAACGGCGACGTTACGATCGACCATTCCAGGCGCGACTAACTTGGCTGCGACTGCGGGTACGAATATGAAGTACTTGCAGGCAGATCAGACGATGTTGGCGTCAAACGGTGTGGATAATTCGCTGCCCCATCGGGAAGTTGATTTCGGGGCCGTGATTTGGTCAGCTTTTGGTAATCGCCTGCTTTTCGACTGGGGTTACGGCGAACTGAGCTCGACCTATGATTTCTTCCGAATATCGGGCAACAAGGGTCGCTTCGTGAAGACTTCAAACAGCGACACGATCGAATTCTATATCAAGAAAATCGATTCTTCGAAGACGATTGATACGACGAAGCTTCGCATCGGTTTGACCTTGAACTATTCGCAAAAAGACATCGCTTTAAGTCCCTACGTCACGAACGTTTCAACATCGTGGACAAAAGTGGTCGTGCCTTTGATCGATTTCGGATTTGCGGAATCCAGTTGGACGGCCGTCCGCACAGGCGGCGACCCGGGCGCACCTTGGACAACGCCGGGCCTTGAGCACGTTTATTTTCGAACCAATGGTGCAACGGCAAATCCAGGTACGAATATCGGTATTGACGAAATCAAACTGGTCGACGCCACAACGCCGGCCAATAGCGTCTATTGGTACGGCGAATCCCATCGCACAGTGACCGACCCAAGGGCCAGGGCAGATGCGGGAACGGCTTTTTACCTAGCTTCTGAAGAAGTTTCAGGCGGCGCAAATTCGACAGCTTCTTGGATGAATTTGTTTGTTTCAAATTCAGGCAAGATCTTCCGGATGTATTACAGCGGTGATCCGGATGAATTCATTTTGGCGAACCAAATGGATTATTTGCCGGTCGGCGCTAACACTTTGGTCATTCCAGGCGCCCGTGAAAACGGCGATCTGATGAGCAACATGAGCCAGTTCAAAGGCGAGAAGGGTCAGATGGCGGAAATCACCGTCGGACCCTTTAGTGGTTTCGTCATGGACGCATCGGCCGTCTATGGTTCGGCCCGTGCTGACGGCAATCTAGAATACTTCCTTCGCTATGGTCTAGGTATGGGCAATGGCGATTACTTGCTGGTGGACACCTTCAAAGCCAAGGCGGGTAAGGAAGATAAAATCCAGGAATTCTGGTACACGCACGCAGATCCAAATTTCACGGCGTGCAGCCCGACGTCGTATAATTTTAACGTCGTGATGACTCAGCCTTCGGCAAACACGCTTCAATTGGTGCCGTCTTGTAACGGTATGAATCGATCGGTCGCGGCAGAATCCGCAGGACGAATCATTGCTGCAGCGGCACAGCCTGGCTCGATGGTGCTGGGAGCACCATCGTTCTTGACCGCGGATCCGCTTTTCAATCGGTACCTGATGGACGGCGGAAAGATCATTCGTCTGTTGAACCGCGTGAATAGCTGGGATTATCGCCGAATTGCTCGCTACGAACCTTCGGCGGCGGTTTCAGAAGATGTACGGGTCTTCTTGATGCAATCAGCGGCAGGCGTATCAAAGTTCACCGCGGCCAGCGTAACGAAGAAAGCTTCCTGTGCAAGCCCTTCGGCGACTGCGATTTGCTTCACGGTGATCGATGGGGCCATGAATGTGGAAGTTCGCACCGACAAGGTCGATGGCCGCTACCAAGTCGTTGGGATTCAGTGATCAATTGATCGTCTGACCCAAGCGGGATGATCGTGGGGATAGCCCCATCATTCTTTCCGCAATCGACAACGGGGCCGGTTCTTCTGCGTCGGCGTAAACCGCGGTCACGCTATCGTCCGATGTCGGGCCGTTGACCAGCACGGGTTGATTTTCAGGAACGCCTTGGGCGATCAGGCTGGCGTTTTTGTCGATGACCGACTGAATCTGCTCGCACTGCTTTTCAAGGCGACTTTCCATTTCAAAAAGCATTTTTTCGATGTTTCTGCGTTCGTCCTGGTGGTCTTCAATGATTCTGGAAATAGCGATTCGTTCTGGATGATTGCCAGGCAAGCGCGCCAGCGCTTTGCGAACGCGTTCGATTTCCAAAGTCTTTGCCTTCAGCAATCCACGAATCGGATAAATCTGCTTTAAGTATTCGACTTCGCGATGAAGGGCGGAAGCGATTTCGCGAAACTTCAGGCGTTCGCGCGCCAGTTCTTCGCGGGCCTTTTTCACGTAAAGATTGTCTTCAATCAGCGCTTCCAGTCTTTCGGCGCGTTTCAGTTGTTCCAGGTAATCGCGGTAAATCTTGGATTCTTCTTTGGACTTGGAACGTTCTTCCGAAGCGGTGACGAACTTTTCCATCTGAGCCTGGATTTCCGGTCCGGTGATTCCAATTTTTTCCTGCGTCGGCGCCTGTTTCACGGCCTTCAAGCGCTTGACCAAAAGTTCGTTCAGATCCGCAAGCTGGGTCTTCAGGACGGTCACTTCGTTGGTCAATTCTTGCTTCAAGTCTTGTTGAATTTCGTTTTTAATTTGAACCGGGTTCACCGGCACAGGTGCACGAGCCAAACGTTCCTGCAGGTCTTCCACCTGTTGAATCAGCACATCTTTTTCAAACTGGGTCCGCGTCAGTTCACGCGCCAGTTTTTGATTCTTTTCGCGTTCGATGGCCAGTTCGGCTTCGATTGATTGAGACGCTTCCAAAACCATTTCATCCCAAGTATTCATCACTCATCATTCTGGCTGGATTGAGACTTGGGCACAACCGGAAGAAAGTGCCTAGGGGACTTCGGGAAACCGAAAAACGCGTTCTGCGTTCGTGGTCGTCGTTAGCGCCAATTTTTCGACGCTGATTCCGCGGATCTGGGCCAAGAATTCGGCCGTATGGCGAACAAAGCGGGGTTCACACTTCTTTCCCCGGTGCGGGACGGGTGCCAAATAGGGTGAATCCGTTTCGACCAGGATCTGGCTTTCGGGGACCCAAGCTGCGACTTCGCGAATGGCCTGGGCGTTCTTAAAAGTCAGGATGCCCGAAAAGGAAATCATGAACCCCAGCTGGACAGCGCGTTTCGCAAATTCGGCGGTGCCTGTGAAGCAATGGATAATTCCGGGGTGACAAAGGTCGGGGTGTGCCCCTTTTTGGCGAAGAGCAACGTACTTTTCCAGACCCACGATCAGATCGGCTTCGCCTTCGCGTGAATGAATGACGACCGGAAGATTCACTTCAACGGCCAGCGCAAGCAACCGGTCAAAGACCTGTCTTTGGGTTTCGCGCGGAGAATGATCATAATGGTAGTCAAGACCGATTTCTCCGATGGCCAGGCACTTAGGGTGGGCCGCCGCCTGACGGATCTTTTCGAAATCCGCGTCGGTCATCTTTTCGGCTTCGTGCGGATGGACGCCGGTCGAATGAAAGACTCCCGGGATTTCGTCCGAAATCTTTTGAAGGCGCTCGACACTGGAAGCGTCTACTCCGATGGTCATCAACGGGTAAACTTGATCGGCCTTGGCTTCGGCGACGATTTGCGCGGCGGTCTTACCGTCGTACTCGTAGTCCAGGTGGCAATGAGTATCGATCAGTCGCATGAATTATTTCGCGGTCATTTCATCCAGCAGGCTGGTCCAAACGGGGAAGGGCAGCGCGCCTTCCATCTTTTTGCCGTTTAAGAAAAACGTCGGCGTCGACTTCACACCCAGGGTCAGTGCCTGATCGACGGAAGAACTGATCAAGGCTGCCGTTTTTGGGTCCTTCATGCACTTTTCCAAGGCTGCGACGTCTAATCCGATTTCCTTGGCCCAAGTCATGACAATTCCGTCCGTGATTTCATCCTGACGATCGAAAATCGTTTCGTACATCTTTCCGAACTTGCCCTGTTCGTTTGCGCAAAGGGCCGCGCGAGCGGCTTCACAGGCATGAGGATGGCCCCGAGATTTCATCGTCGTGTTGCAAGTTTGATCCAAGGGAAAACCTGCATAAACGACTTTGATGCCTTTAGGATACCGCTGCAAAAGCGAATGCATCAGCTTTGCGCCTTGGCGACAATAGGGGCATTGAAAGTCGCTGAATTCGACAATCGTGACTTTGGCAGATGGGTCACCCAAGACCGGAAGCGCGGAAGAAATATTCAGCGTCGCTGCAGGTTCTGCACGAACGCTGTCGGCCAATTCTTGGTTAGAAACGCCTTCTAATTTGGATTGGTCAAAAGTTTTTAGAAAAAGAACTGTGATACCGACCACTGCGCCAACGGTCACCATGGCGCGGAACCAATGATCCCGGGAAGGGACGGATCCGGTCTTCAAGCTGCCGATTCCCGAATAGGCAATCGCCAAACCTGCAAGATTCACGGCGTCGATTCCCAAACACTGAGGGCAGAATTTTTTTAGAACCATCGCCATGATGTAAAAATAGACGACCGACATCACGGTTCCGATGCTGAACATCCCTGTGATCATGCGAAGCGCTGTTGGCGCCCACCCTGCTGAAAACCCCATCAATGAAAGAATCGCAATCGCCAGGAACCATCCGGCAGTGAAGCTGGCTAACGGAAATCCTGAAATCAGTTCCGCGTACTTGCTTCCGTCAACCGCCGCGCAATCAAAAGTTTCGTTGATTTTGCAGATAGGATTGAACGACGCTTGGCCGCTTCGAATATCGTAATAGAAAAGGCTTAAGGAAATAGACAGGACCAATCCGACAAGCGACAATCCCAGAAGAATCGAGAAGATGCGGTTGTGTTTCATGTAGAACAACATGCCATGAAAAAACCTTCAGTTTTGAAAATTTTAGTCGGGATTTCAGTTTTTGTGGGGCTTGTCATTTCCGGCGCGGCTTGTTCACGTCAAGCTTCGGCACCCGCGTCCAATGGCGGTGCCGGAACCCTTCGAATTCAATGGTCCAGCGAACCCCAATCCTGGGACCCGACTTTCGCGCAAGACGGATTGGCGCTGCGCATCTTAGCGAATACCATGGGCGGACTTTATCGCTATGATGGGGACGCAAAGCTGGTCCCGCTTTATGCCGCCGAAGTCAAAGTTTCGAAGGATTTCAAAACCTACGATTTCAAAATTCAAGGGGCTTGGTCGGATGGGGTCGCGATTGATTCCGATCAATTCAAGTGTGCTTTGGATCGGGCCTTGGATCCAAAGTCGGGCGCCAAGCTTTCCTTTCTTTTGAAGCACATTCAAAAAATCGAAACCCCTTCGAAAGATCGACTGAAGATTCAGCTGGCAAGGCCCGACCCGCGTTTCCTTCACTTGACCACTTTGCCAACGATGATGCCGCTTCGTTGTGATTTGATCGCCGCCAATCAAGGGTCTTGGCCAATGATGGGTCCTACGACCGGCGATTACCGATTGGCCGACGTCAATAAAGGCGTTTCGTACCACTTTGTTTCCAATCGGGGCGGTCATTCTGTCGAAGCGCTTTTGGTGCAGGACGAATCCACCGGGGTGCGGCTTTTTGAATCCGGCCGCTTAGACATCTTGAGCCGAGTTCCGCAGTATGACCTGAAAAGGATGCAGGCAAAGGGATGGATTCGAACAGATCCTTTTTGGGCGACCTATTATTTGGGTTTTCACGTCAAGAACCCAGCCGTTTCCGAACGAGAACTTCGAAAGCGAGTTCGCGATTCCATTGCCAAAAAAGAAATCGTGGAACTTTTGGGCACGGCTGAAATTCCGGCCCAATCCTGGATTCCTCCAGGCCTTGAAGGGCACACGGCCACGCTTACCTTGACCCCCGCCAATCCCAACACGGCAGCAGTAAAAAAAGGCGCCGAAATTGCGGTTCAGTATGATTCCAGTGCGCGAAACGCGACGGTGATGGAAAAAATCCAGGCTGATCTTCTGAAAACTTTGGGAATTCGCCTGCGTTTGGAAAGTTCAGATTGGAAGACCTATCAGCGAAACCTGGGGGCTTCGCCTAAGCCCATCTTTCGTTTTGCGATGCAGGCTCCGGTTGCCGACCCGCTGTTCATGCTTCAATCCTTTACGTCCAAAGATCCCAACAACTATACCGGCTGGGCTGATGCCCGGTACGACGCGTGGGTGGACGAAATCGCTCAGATGGAATCAGGCCCCAAGCGAAACCAGCTGATTCATCGCGCACAGCTTTACCTTTTGGACGAGGCCGTCATTTTCGTGCCGCTTTATTTCTATAATCAAATTCATGCGGTTTCGCCCAAGATTCAAGGCTTTCGTCCCAACCCGATGGGGGTTTTTCGGTGGGCGGATCTGAATTTTTCGACATAAAATAGAAAAGCGTGTGGATCGCTAAGCCCGTTCGGGCACTTTCTGAATCCGAACTTTCGCGTTTTCCTAAGGACGTGCCCTTGGCGCAGACCTTGGACTGGGCGCGCGCGATTGAATCTTTGGGATCTAAAACTTATGCCGTCTTTGAAACCGACCTGGCCGTCGGCGGGATCGTTTACGAATCGCAGCCCGGACGTTTTGAATGCGTGAACGGTCCGGCCTTGCACTGGGATGATTCCGAAAAAGTAGCAGCCCAGTTTTCGACTTTCGTCTTGGCAGTCACAAAACTTTCAAAAAACTTTCAGGCAGTCACCCTTCGCCCCAGGTGGCCGGCCGATCAAATGCAGTCCAGGCTTTTGAAGATCCCTTTTGCGGTCACGCGGGTGGATCAGGCATCGACCTGGGTTGTTCCGGTTCAAGAAACCTGGGAAGCGCAGTTGAAGCTGGCTAGCCCACGATTGCGTCGCACGCTGAAGCGCGCGGAAGCTTTGACTTCAGTTCAAGTCACGTCGTCAGAAGCTTGGGTGGGCGATGCCCTGGACCGCTTTGTTCAAGCGGTTTCGGATCACGCGAAAGAAAAAAGTTTCAGTGTTCCGCCGACCCATTGGTTTCGATCCCTGGTTCAAGGCGAAGGTTTCTTTTCAGTACAAGCCGAATCGTCTTTTTCAAAAACGGAACTGTTGATCGCTGTTCAGTGTGGCCGGGCTCATTACCTTTTCGGAGTCACCCAGAAAAAACCCGGTTCCGCCGAAACCCAAGCGCGAAAAGCCGATTCCGGGCGCGACAGCACTTCCACGGTGGCCCACTTTCGCGTCCTAGAAGAACTTCGCCGCCAAGGAATTCAAGAATACGACCTAAACGGCTATGTGACTGATGCGAAGTCCGATCATCCTTATTTTGGCGTCGCCCAGTACAAAAAACAGTTCGGCGGATCAACCGTCGATTACGTCCAAGCTGTCTTTGAAATCGAAGCCTAGAATTTGCGGGTGATTCCGCCGCCGAAGATGGGCTTGTTCGCAGGGCTTAGGAATCCTGCGCCCGCGCCAAAGGACCAATTGTCCAAAACATAGCGAAGTTCCAGTTCCCCGCCAAAAAGCAGGGCCGACTTTTCTGGAAACGAATATGAAACCGGCGTACCGGGGGCGTCTGGCCAGTTCCCTGATCGGTAAATCAACGTGGGTCCAAAGCAAACGGCGAAGCTGTCGGATCCCGGGAACCACAGAAACCAAGGGCGAAGCAAGCCGCCCATTGCAGCTGAATTGGAAGTTTCGTAGATGATGGTTCCGCTGCTGTTCGGTGTGATTTTACTGGTCGCAAAGAAACCCCCCAGAGAAGTTTCAAAAAGAAACTTTCGGTTCATTCGAAACTGCGTCCCTAGCGCCAGATAGCCGCCAAACTGCGAAGGGAACAAAGTGTCTGAAGTGGCGTCCGATCCAACGATTCCTAGTTTGTCCTGATAGCTGATCACCCCGGCGCGAACAAAAAATCCGTAGCGTTTCAGGGCCGCACGCGTACTTCGCGTGTCGACGGTTCCCCGTGAAGTCGGCGCTTGGGCCGGAATTGCGCCCCCGCCACCCAGGCACTGAGTCGACGTCAAAAGAAATCTTTTTCCGTCCCAAACATGCTTGAACTGCGGGCGGCCTTGAACGGGGCGGGCTTTGACTTGGGTTCCGACAGAAAGCGGAAGTTCAGGAAGCTTGTTCCATTTTCCGCCCGCATTTTCGTAAACCGCGCACTGAGTATTCGAAACCGTGAAGGATTCGATTTGATTCTGTTGTTGACCGTGTGCCGTGGGCGGCGCGTACGCGATCAAAAGCAAAGCCAGCGGGTTAAGCATGTTTCTAGGCTAACTGAATCGCGCTGTATTGCCAAATTCCGTTTTTCTTTTCGCGGCGATAGCTGTGAAAAGAAAAGTCGGAATCGCCTTCCAGTTTCGCGCATCGAGTGCAGTAGGGAATGATTTCGATGGCTCGAAATCCCAACTGCTCCAGTTGGATCTTGTTGATCTCGGCCAGGTTCAGATGCCGATGCTTGGGCACGCCTCGGGTTCCGTATTCGCCTAGGAAATCTTGCGCGATCTCGGGACTGGTTTCGTAACAACAGGGACCGATGGATGGTCCGATCGCCGCCACCCAGTTCTTGGTTTTTTCTTCAATTCCCAACTCCGCCGACGAATCCAAAATCGAAAGCCATAGAGCTTGAACGGCGCAGGCCTGTGTTCCTCTCCAGCCGGCATGAACACTGGCGACAACCGAAGCGTCGGCCTTGGCCAACAAGATCGGTACGCAGTCGGCGGAAATCGCTGCGATCGGAATGTTTTTCTTCCGGGTAAAAAGCCCGTCGGTGTCACCGGCGGCTTGCTTGGGTCCCGTGATTTCTACGGATCGGACGCCGTGAACTTGCTTCCAAGTCGGGCGGTCATCCCAGTGTGCAGCCAAGACTTCAGGCGCGGGTTTTGCGCGCGTTCCAAAGCCATGGATCACGCCGGGAATTCGGCTCATCAGACTGGAAGTCAAAAAGGATTCAGCGGCCATGGTTTTTCAAAACCTCGTGAAGTTTTGTCAGATGTTCCGGAAGGGGGGCCTGGAAACGAAGGGGCTTGCCCGTGATGGGGTGTTCAAATCCCAATACGCGCGCGTGAAGCGCTTGGCCGGGAAGGGATTCAACAGCTTTTCGAACATCCACCGGCAAGGCGTTCCACTTGGTGTGGCGCGAACTGGGGGTTCCGTAAGTCGGGTCACCCAAAATGGAATACCCCAGATCCGTCAGGTGCACGCGAACCTGGTGGGTGCGTCCTGTTTCTAAACGGCATTCTAAAAGCGAAGCAAAGCCCTTGGTTTCCGTATCTCCATAGCTTTCCAGCTGGACGGCTCGGGTGATCGCGTTTCGTCCGTCTTCGACCTGCGATGACATTTTTTTTCGATCGCTTGGGCTTCTGCCGATCTGGCTTTCAATCCTAACTTCCTTTTTTCCAAAAGGTGTCCAATGGGGCGATCCAAAGCAAAACGCCCAATACGCACGTTCTATTTCGTGTTTTGAAAAAACTTCGGACATCTTTTGGTGGGCTGCATCGGTCTTGGTGATCAAAAGTGCGCCACTGGTGTTTTTATCGATGCGATGGACGATCCCAGGACGAAGTTTTCCACCGATTCCGCTTAGGTCCTTCACATGGTGTAAAAGCGCATGGACCAATGTTCCTTCTTTTTGGGTGTCTGAAGGGTGCACGGTCAACCCGGCCGGTTTGTTCACCACCAGAAGGTGTTCATCTTGAAAAAGAATGTCTAACGGAATGTCTTCCGGAATCAGTTCCAAAGGCGCTGGTGCCGGAACTCGAACTTGAATGACCTGGCCAGGAAGGAACTTTTCGCTGCTCTTAATGGCTCTTCCATCTAGGGTGATTCGACCTTCGTCGATCCAGGCTTGAATCTGACTTCTGGATGAACCTTCCACATCTGTAGAAAGTCTTTCGGCCAGGAAACGATCCGCCCTTGTGTCGATCGGATCGTCTTCGGTCACGTGAACCGTGACTAGCCTCTCTTCTCTTTTTCCGTTCGCCATTGAGTGACTCGGGCTAGGTAAGCGGCCGCAGCTTTTTCGCCCGGCAGCTTCAAGTAGCGACAGATCTGCAAAATGAATCCGCGCAAGTAGACGACGGCCGGAAGTTTATCGTAATTTTCGTCTTCAATGGCCAAGATGTAGGTTTTTGAAATTTTGGAATAGTCAGCCATTTCTTCGACTGATACGCGTTTGGATTCACGAACCTTACGCAAAAACCGTCCGCGCCATTCCACCTGTTCGGTGATTTCCAGCGCAAGCGTCGGATCTTCGGGGCCCGGTCCAGTCGGCATCGCAACGTTTGGCGTGACCGGCGCTTTCGTCAGTCCGGGCTGAGGCGCTGCGGGCACAGGCTTTTTCGCCGGTTGCATGGGATTTCCAAACGGATCCAAGTCATCGAGATCTGCGGGAGGGCGTGCGGCAGCAGGTGGTTGCGCCGGGCGCTGGGTCTGAGCCGGTGCCGTGAAATCCGTTGCCGGAGCCACCAAAAGGTCGTCGCCCGATCCACCTTCCATCGGCGGAACTCGATCGATCGAAAAAATCTTCTTCGCTTCTGGTTCTGAAAAAGTTTCTGAAATCTGACCGTGCTTACGGTCATATTCTTTACGGCGTTCGGGGCTTGAAAGAACGGCAAAAGCTTCTTCGATTCGTGCCAGAATGCGATCCGTTTCTTCAGGATCCATCAAAGAATAAAGCGCGACACTGTCTTTTCGGTAGGCGGCCTTCGCACGGTGATAAGCCGCGCGGATTTCCTGTGGGTTTGCGTCCGGACCGATATCCAAAACGTCGTAAAGGGTCTGGTCCTTGGGATCGATCATTTAAAGAATGTCGTTTCGCTGATGACCGTGGCGTTTCACCAGATATTGAACGATTCGTTCAATGCTGGAAACCAGTTTTGAATTTGGGAATTCTTGCAAAAGCGGGCGCTTGCGTCGGACGGCCTGCCAGACCGCGCTGTCGTAATCCAGGTAGCCGACGTAATCCATGTCGATGCCGAAGTACTTTTTGCAAACAGTCTTCACCGAAAATCCAATGTCGACGTCCGTCTGCGTGCGCGCTTGATTCACGACTAGCTTTGGACGAAACCTTTCGATTTCTTCTTTCAGCCGCATTCCCGCTTCGGGGTTTGCTTGGTTGACTTCGCGGAAAAGGTCCGAAGGGCTACGAATGCCCAAAGTGTTCTTCGCATCCATCGCTGCTTCGATCAGCGGGCGAATCGAATCCAGGTTTCGCGACAATTGAAGCCGACGGTAGTAAGCGCTTTTGATAAAGCGGTAGCCGTTTTCAATCGACGTCGGTTCCGGCAACAAAGCGATCAATCCCAGGTCGCTGTACAAGAAAAAATCCAAAGTGTTGTAGGTCGTACCGGCGCCCAGGTCCAAGATCAGGTAATCTGCGTCCAAGCTTCGCAGGTCTTGAAGCAGACGAACCTTTTGCGAATGCTTGATGTTGGCAGCACCAACGGAATCTTGCGCGCCACTGATGATGTCCAGGTTGTGGATCCCAGTGGGTGTCACGCATTGTTGGATTCCAGATGCGCGTCCCGAAAAGAAATCGCTAAGCGTGTTTCTGGGTTGGTCAACACCCAGGGCCGTGTGAAGATTTGCGCCGCCCAGATCCAGATCGATGGCGATGACCCGATTGCCTTGGCGGGCCAAGGTAATGGCTAAGCTTGAAGCGATCAGGCTTTTTCCGACGCCGCCTTTTCCACCGCCCAATGCCCAAACTTGTTTGACCCGTGAAGACGCGCGCGGCGCGATTTGATCAAAAGGATTTTCCCATTCTTCGTGAACGTCCGCATCCGGCGGAAGCGCGCCGCCGCCGATTTCACTGGCGATTCGAAGTTGAGAAGGGGATCCCGGGGTACCGTCCATGGTCACAATCTCTATGGTTTCGGTCTGGCATCGAACTGTCAAGCTAAGGGCTCGGGTGTCTGGCTACTTTTTTGGATACTTCGCATCAAAATCGTCCGGATTCTGACAGGCCCAATTACAGCGATTTAACGCAAAGCGACAAAAAAAGGTGCCTGGCACCTTTGACTGGGTAAAGAAAGTCAACTATCAAGCCGATCTATGATTGAAATGATGAAACTGCACCATCGTTCTGACCTGCACATTGCACGTAAGGTCTGGCACTTAACCATGGGTTGCGCGATCGCCATCGTTTATTCGTTGGGGATGAGCCGTTCAGGTGCGGTGATGCTTTTAGGTTTTGTCCTAGCCTTTGACCTTTTTGTTGAAACGATCCGGCTGAAGGTGCCCCAAGTGAATGAAAAGGTGATCAAATTCTGGGGACCTCTGATGCGCCGATGCGAACAGGACCGTTTGACGGGCGCTCCTTATTACTTGGCTGCATCGATCCTTGCGATTGGGATTTTTCCTCGCCCGATTGCTGTGCTCAGCATTCTTTATCTAGCCTGTGGCGACCCGATTGCGTCGCTATTTGGCGTTCTTTACGGGGACAAAGGTCCTCGCTTCACCAATGGCAAGTCCTGGATCGGAACGGGCGCCGGAATGCTGACCTGCATGATGGTGACTTGGTTTTACGGTCAGAACTTGGGGTGGTCGGTTCCGACCTTGATCGCGATGACGATCATCGGTGGCATTGCCGGCGGTTCGGCCGAACTTCTTCCGTTGGATGTGGACGATAACTTTTCGATCCCCATCGTTTCCGGCTTCGCCCTTTGGCTAGCCGTGATTTTGATCTAAAGGGCTTTCAGTTCCTTTTGGAAGTCGGGATCGGCCAAGATGGTTTTGCAGATATCCTGACCTAATTGCCATCCGGCCTGGATGTCGGATGGATGATGAACGCCACCAATCACGCGCAAGTCGCCCACGCGGCGGCCAGCCGTTTCGATTTCTGCAGCGCGCGTTGGAAAAATTTCTTTCAGGATGCACGATCCCACGGAACCAATCGTTGCGTGACCGCTGGGATAGGCTCGCGCACCTTTGGGCATATTGATGCAAGGCCTGATGCCTGAATTCGCTTGGTACGGACGTGGGCGCTGGAAGTGATCCTTGAAATCACCGGCCAAGTTATCGCCCAACTTCATCGCGCGACCCACCAAGTATTCAACCCGGCTGACTTCTTTTGCAGTAAACAGGGCGCTGAAAAGTTGCTGAAAATGCGGCGTTCCTTGCGCCTTGGCTTCAGCGCATTCAGCCGACGTTCGGGTCTTTTGCCAGTGGTACAATTCGTCAAAATCCCGCTTTTCTTCCACCGAACCCGCGGCGGGAAAATCAGCCATTACAAAGTCCGTCCACGGTGTGGATTCCCAACCCGTCGATGCGCCAAATGCCGAAAAACTGATCAACCCCCACGTCAACGCGATCATTTTCTTCATGGACCCAGACGCTACCCGGAAATCTGGATTTTTGTATTTGTTTTTGGTTGGGATGCTATCCTTTTTTTAAGGGAGAAATTGAGAATGAAAAAATTGTCGCACGTTGTCGTCGCAGGTGTCGTTTCGTTAGGACTTGGAATTGTTAGTTTTTCATCCGCTGCACGCGCCGAAGGGCCCTGCAAGAAGCTGAAGACCGCTTGCGAAGCTGCAGGTTTTGTCAAAGGCGGGCACAAGACCGGAAAAGGCCTTCACAAAGATTGCATGAAGCCGCTTCTGGCTGGCCAAACGGTTGCAGGCGTGACCGTCGATGCGGGCGATGTCAGCGCTTGCCAAGCCAAGAAAGAAAAAAAGAAGGCACAAAAGGCAGGCGAATAAATTCGAAAGCAGAATCAAGAGCTGGCTTTCAAAAGAAGCCAGCTCTCTGCTTCATCGTCCGGCGTAAAATCCACCCAGCCCAGGTTTCCTTCTTCGGGCCTAAAATTCTGATACAGCACTTTGCCGTCGTCGTTTTCAATTCGATTCCATTCCGGCAGTTCCAGCCGACCCTGGTCTGAAATCAAAAAGTACTTACCGCAGTCGTTGTGTTCCGCAGCCGTTCCATGGTTGTCGATGAAACAAGCGCGATAATGAACTTGGTTCGTTTCTTTGTCTTGGTACTTGCGAAGTTCATAAACCGGAACGACGTGTACGTATCTTTTCAATTCTTTATGAAAAAGCATGATCAGCGGAGAAGCGCCGGCTTCAATTCGCGAATCCAGTTTTGCGATAAAGTCCTTTGCGTCTTTGGAATCAAAACCTTTACGTCCCAAACGATGAGCACGATTGTAGGTCACAAACGATTGCAATCGGATGGCTTCCTTTTCCCAAGCGCGAATCACGGCAAATTTTAGAAGCCTTGCGGCGACCGGATCTTCAGAAAGTTCGCGAACATGGTTGAACCCGGGAAACGTCGTTTTCTTATAATCCAAAATATCGGCAATTCTGCTTTTCAATTCTTTTTCATCCAACCTGGGTTGCGACGAATCGAAATTTGCCAAGTACTTGAAGCGGCGAAGAAGGCTGGAATAGCCCCAACAGTATCCGACCGTTCTTTTGCGGACGTCTGAAAAATCATCTGCTTCGTTCCTAAAGGCAAAGATGTGGTTCGGGTCAATTTCGTCTTCAACAACAATTTTTTGAATGCTCCCGTCAGTTTCCTGAACTTCCAGAATCTTGTTCCAAAAAGCCAGGTCACCAAAAAGATTCTTCGTCGTGCCTTCGTCGGTGCGGGCCGAATTCAGCGCCGCTCGGTACTTTCGACTTCTCGATTCACTTCGAATTCCACGGACGATTCCAGCAGGGAATGTGATGGCTTCTAGTGTTGATTGTCCCCAGATTAATCCACGCTGAGATTGCGCAAAAGCGGCGCCTGGAAAAATTCTAGCCGCCGCTTCTAGCAGAATCAGAAGAGAAAGGGACGTTCGTAGCATCAGATGCTCTTCGGAACGACCATCATCCATTCAGCGGCTCGTTCGCCGGCATGGGGTCCATAATTTTCACGAAGGTAATCTAGGGTCAGGACTTGGTAGCCCGTTGCGCCGGTCTTTGAACCTGATTGATTCAAGCCAACCGCGCCCCAGCTGTTCTTGATGATCAGGCCGTTGGTTTGTCCGGTCTGCGGGTCGGTCGTTTTTCCAACAACCAGGATGGCGTGACCGCCAGCGATTCCGCAAGGGGTGCGAAGTCCGCACGATTCTGGGGTCAAGATTCCCGATCCCTTGATTGCTTCGGCGTAACCGGTCATCAGCAAAATGCCGATGGGTACTTGTTCTCCAGCGGCCAGCGCTTGTTCGATGCGCTGAATGGTTTGATCAAAATTCGCCTGATTGACTTTGGTTTGGTGATAGTTGTCCACGTCAAAGTTCATGCGTGCGACCAGTTCGATGGGCGTCACGTGGACTCCTTCGAAGATAAAACCATTGCGGTGAGCGTTTAAGATCTTGTCCGCTTGTGAAGCTTTGCCTGCTGCGGGGCCGTCTTTTTCATTCACATAAACTTGCGCCAGACGTTCCAAGATCGCAATCGGTTCAGGCTGATCTGAAAGCGTTCCGTCCGCGTTCTTCAAACGGAATTTTGGGTTCAGGTCTGGATCGCGAAGTTCGTCGTGGACGAAGGACATCACGCGCGATTCGACGCCCTTTTGGGCTTCGTCGCCGACGATCTTGTAGCTGAATACGGATTCAGGAACGACGCCGTACTTTTTAACTAGTTCTACTCCTTGCATCATGTCCGGTGCGCCTTCAGACACCGAAAAGAAGAAGTGAATTTTGCCAAGGTTGACCAAGTTCTTGGTCTTGGTCGAAATCTTGTTTCCAAGTTTCTTGAAGCCTTTTTTCGACTTGTCGACTTTGCGCTTTTCGTTGCGGAAGTATTCCGGCGCGTTCTTGATCACTTGATCATAGATGGCCCAGAAACCAGTCCATTCTTCAGACAAATCCACTGTGTTGCCGGTGCGACGAAGGTGATTTCCTTCAATGTGTCCGCTGACGGCGTACGACCAACAAAATCCCACTTGGCCCTGGTCTTTCACGCTGGTGTGGTTGACGGTCGGTTCGTACAGGAAGTTTCGCATCACAGCTGGGTGAAGGATGGGTGAAGGATGGGTGAAGGGGTTGGGGTTGGCGATGAAGCCGGCGCGGGACTAGCCGAAGGAGCCGGGGTTTGCGCTAAGGCAATCAAGGTGACGCCAAAAGCAGACGAAGCCAAAACCAAGGACGACAAAATCTTTTTCTTCATAATACCTAGATCAATAGCAATGCTTGGACCAGCGCGGGTCTTGGGCTAGATGCAAATAGGATCATTCCCGGCTTGATTTGAATGTTCAGTCGGTAGAAAAGTGTCCAAAAAATAGGCAGGCCCAGTGGCCACAAAAAAGGACCCCATGACCCGAATTCTGCTCGTGCTTACGGCTTTCTTGGTTTCCCAAATCGTTTGGGCTGATCCATTTCCTTCGACCCCTTGGGAATTGCTTTCGGAAAGCGACGGCATCAAGACTTATCGAAAAGAAGTCCCTGGAAGTTCGATCGTGGCGTTCAAGGGTGAAGGCGATATTGATGCAACCATTGCCGAAATCTGCGGGGTTGTCGACGATGTCGCCCGTGAAAAAGAATGGATGTCGGATTTAAAGGTCAGCTACATCGTTGAAAAAAAGTCGGAAAACCAAAGGGTGGAATACAACGAAAGCTTCGTACCTTGGCCGTTTCAAAACCGCGATTTCGTGATCGACGCCAAGGCCAGTTTTGAAAAAAAACCGGCGCCATTTTTCCGCGTGGTCATGCAATCCATCGAACACTCTGCGATCCCCAAGAAGTCGGGAATCGTTCGCGGCCAGCTTCATGATTCGGTGTTTGAAGTTCGTTCGATCGACGGTGGAAAACGCTCGCACCTGACCGTTGAAATCTTCGCAGACCCGATGGGAAACATTCCCAACTGGGTCGTCAACCTGGTCCAAAAAAGCTGGCCCAAGGACACCATCGAAGGAATTCGTAAACAGATCAAAAAGGGTGGAATCACCCCCCATCCCAAGATGGTCGAATGGCTGAAGTCTTCATAATGGGCGAGCGCATTTCTGCTCGCCCGGGTAACGGGCAAGCGCATTTCTGCTTGCCCGGGTAAAGGGTACTTTGTAATTTTGACAGCAACTGTCTAGAAAGTAGACGCTTTCAGCCCGCTTTGGCTTTGAAATCATTAAGGAATTAGCCATTTTTACTGGTACGGGCGTTGCTTTACTTCCATGTAGGTATGAGCTGGCTAAAAATCCCCAAATTGCCGTCGAAATGGACCGCCCGGTTGACCGACCAGGCGTTTGGCTGGGTTTGGCTTTTGGCCGTCGCATTTCTGACCTGTCTTCCGATTTTGGCCGATGCAGCACCGTCTGAGCGTGAACCCAGCTTTTTTTTCGTCAGGCGATCGAAGATGAAAAAAATTCGCCCCCTTTGGTCAGACCCAAAATTTATCCGCGATTCCGCCAATCAGTCGATTCTGTATTCCGGTTCGCCAAGTGCCTATGAACCCCTTCGTGGTTCGGAAGTCGCCGAATGGCTGAAGGCGGATCAGTCGGCAGAAACTGCTGAACTTCGAATTCGTTATCAGCAGCTGGAAGCTTACAGCGATTCTCGCCGCGCTTTTGGTCAAAATTCTTTTGGTGATCAGAACCGCACGCGTGAAGAAAAAAACAATTTGGGACGCGACGCTTTGACCGCGGTTCGCAATGCCCGTACAGACGCTGAACGTCGCCGCTTTATGGAAACACCGATCGGCGGAGAATTTAAGGAATTTGTGAAAGAGCCTGCGGTCGGTACAGTCGCCGCAGTAGCCGCGATTTCGATTGGTCAGCCCGTGGTGGTCAACGTCAACAAGAACGTGCGCGTCTTTGCTCGAACGGAAGTTCACAATCAAGCCTTCGATTTTAGAATGGCCAGCCCCGCAATTGAATCCCGGTTGGCTTTCAACGCAACAGCGCCGATCAACGCAGCCAATCCGAACAACGAACGTTATCAGCTGGCGGTTGGCCGTCCCTTACCCGTTTGGGCGCTTCGCAGCGACTTGGTTTACGGCGGGTCCAGTGCCATGGTGACCGCTTCTTTGACCAAACAAATTGCTCCGAACCTAACAGCAACTTTGAAAAGCGAAAAGGATTCCGGTTTAAGTCAGCTTCCAAGATTCCGTTCGCCGCAAGAATC
Organism: Bdellovibrionales bacterium; assembly: GCA_016786465.1. GTDB lineage: Bacteria > Bdellovibrionota > UBA1018 > UBA1018 > UBA1018 > JAEUWC01. The sequence goes on from JAEUWC010000015.1 coordinate 84,834, forward strand.
CCTGACGGTCGACTATCAGTTCCGATTTTAATCAGTATCAAATTCAATCACAGTTGCGCCGGTGCCACCCTGGCCCACGCCACCATCACGAAATTCTTTGACGTATGAAAGTTTTGAAACCATTTGGCGTGTGCCTTCACGAAGTGCACCGGTGCCGTATCCGTGAACGATGGTGACTTCTTTCAGTGCTCGGCTACGAAATGCCAAGTCCAGGTAAGCCGCTAGTTCCGACATGGCTTCTTCAAATCGCTTGCCACGAAGGTCTAAACGCGAATCCGGAGTGTGGATTTCAGGGGTGCCGTACCCGCGTCCCTGGCCGCCGGGTTTTTGCTTGGGCGCGATCCATTCCAGTTCGGATGATGGAAGGGTCAATTTCATATTCCCCATCTGAACCTTCCACGTGTCGGATCCTGCTGATTCCAAAACGACACCCTGGCTTTTCCATTTCATGATTCGGACGTTGGACCCGACTTCAATCTTGCCTTGGGGCGCCTTGGGTAGCGTTAGGGTGGCTGGTGCTTCAGCTTCTAGAATGGTCTGCGCCTGGGCGCGAACTTGATCGACGTCTTTTCTGGATTTGGCGTCTTCAAGCTTCAATAGCGCGGATCGAACTTCATCGCGAATCTTGGTCCGCATTTTTTCAACCGTGTCTGAAAGCTTTTGGTGAAGCTTTTGGGTCCATTCGGTTTTCAAGCGATCGGCTTCGGCGAATGCGGCTTCCGCTTGGACCCGAAGTTCGACCGCGCGGCTGGAATCGGCTTCTAATTTCGCAAGTAGCTTTTCGACTTGGTCGTGTCCCGTGGCCAGGTAAGCGCGCGCCTTTTCCAAAACATCTTTGGAAATACCCAGGCGTTCTGCCGTTTCTAAAGCGCGCGATCGGCCAGGTACGCCCAATACAATTCGGTAGGTGGGGACGCGCGCTTTTTCATCGAAAGCCATGCTAGCGCAAAGAATTCTGGGGTCCATCGTCGAAAGCGCTTTTAGTTTTGGATCGTGGGTCGTTGAAACAATCACCGCATCTCGGTCCATGATCGTTTCCAAAATCGCGCGCCCCAGCGCCGCACCTTCTTCAGGGTCGGTGGCCGAATTCAATTCGTCCAAAAGAACCAGGCTGGCTCCGGAAAGGTTTTCCAAAATCGAACGAAAGCGCGCAACGTGGCCAGAAAAACTGGAAAGATTCGCTTCGATGGATTGCGAATCCCCTAGGTCTGAAAAGATCGCATCAAAGAACGGAACGACGGGGGGTTCATCGATCGATCCAGGAAATGGAAAGCCCGTACGGGCGGCGATTGCAGCGACACCCAAGGTCTTAAGAAAAACGGTTTTCCCGCCCGTATTGGGTCCTGTCAAAAGGAGTGTCGCCGCCGGCGCTCCCAATTGAATATCGTTATGAATGATGTCTTTGGGATCTAAACTAAACCAAAGAAGCGGATGGGCCGTGCGCCTAAGTCGAAACGTTTTTTCTTTGGCCGGAATTTGAATCATTTGGCCTTTGAAAAGCATACCAAGGCGGAATCGGGCGGCGACACTGTCCCAGTGAGAAATCTTTTCCACCAGGTGACGGATCTGGTCGACCAACGGTTTCATTTCGCGCGAGACTTCTTGAAGGATTCTGAAAACTTCTTGAAGGATTTCGTTTTGACGTTTTCGAAGCTTTTGATTCAGCGGACTGACTTCCATGGGCTCGACGAAAACCGTTTGCTTGGATGCCGAAGCATCAAAGATCATTCCGGCAACGTCGCCCTGGTGGGAAATTTTCACGGGAAGGACGTAGCGTCCGTCGCGAACATCGGTCAGACCGTCTTGCAGAAGCCCCTTTTGGTGATACGACTTCATCAGCGTGTCCATCAAAACGGAAATATCCCGTTTCGTGGACCGGATGTCTTGGTGCAGTTCAGCCAGTTTTGCAGAAGCCCGTTCTGAAACTTCCCATTCTCCGCCAGGACCTTCGACCAAAATCTTGGAAAGCTGGGCCTGGATTTTTTCAAGCTGGGGCAATGACTTCAGATCGGCGAAAAATTTTCCTTCACGGATTTCACAATCTTTCGCAAAGGCGATCCATTCTTGGTTGGCGTCAATCCAAAGTTTCAGCCCGCCCAAGGGCTGGGCTTCCAGGGTTCCGCCTTTTTCCAAAAGCTTGCAGGCCGCCCAAGGATCAGGAAGCCGGGCCAGAGCGTTCCAAAGCCGATCTTGGGTTAAGTAGGGCTCGATCTGGGCTAAATGGTCTTGCCATTCGTTGGCTTCGGCCGGGGTCTTTGCCCAGTTTTCCGGATCACGAAGGGCTTCCAGTAAATCCCGTCCGACCTGCGTCTGCGCGCGTTCTTGGGCGGCCGCGACCAGGCGGTTCCATTCCAGTTCTTGTGTGGCAGTACGGGTATCCATGGGGTAGGTTCAATTCATGCCTTCGCTGCCCGAAATTTTCCAGCAGATCAATGATCAGCACTTCGATGGTTTTCTAGAAATGCCGGAACTGGTCTGGAATTCCAGGCTTCGGTCGGCGGCAGGGCGTTTCATTCCAGGCCGTCGTTCCTGGCAGGCCATCTTGCGCGGGGATGCCTGCAAGGCGCAGATCGAAGTCGCTACCTACCTTCGTGAAATCGACCAAGCCGATCACCATATTCGCGATACTTTGGCGCATGAAATGATTCACTATTGGCTTTGGACCCGGCGCCGGCCCTATGGGCACACCGACGAATTTTGGGCCAAGATGCAGGCGATGGGCGTCAGTCGTTACAATCCGGTGCCCAAGCAAAGGCCCATCAAGTACCACTACCAGTGCCCAAGTTGCCTGAAGACTTTTCCCGCGCGCCGAAAACTGGGGCGTTTGGCGTGCGCGGATTGTTGCAAAAAACATTCAGGCGGAAAGTTTGATTCGCGTTTTGTTCTGGAAATGCAGAAGGGGCAGCCCGAAGTATGTACCGCGAACTGACGAACGGCATCGAAGTGGTCGCAGAACCCGCCTATGTTCCCGAAAAATCACAGCCCGAAAAAGGGGTGTATTTTTTCGCTTACCAAATCACGATCACGAACCGTGAAATGGGGATGGTTCAGCTTCGAAGCCGCCACTGGATCATCACCGACGGTCACGGGCAGGTTCACGAAGTTCAGGGTGAAGGGGTCGTGGGCGAACAGCCGCTTTTAGGAAACGGTGAAAGCTTCACTTATTCCAGTTTTTGTCCTTTGCCGACGCCGACAGGAAACATGCGCGGCACATACACGATGGAAGCCGTCGAGGAAGGCCAAAGCTTCCGCATCCGCATCCCGCTTTTCTTTCTTCGGGCAGATACGGGCACCGCATAAAGGTGTCTGAGCACTTTTTGATGCTCGGTGCGTTAATTGCGACTTGATCCCGGACAGGAGCCCGAAATCCAGTCTTCTTTAACGCACTGAGCATCAAAAAGTGCTCAGACACCTTTATGGGGGGGGATCGCCTCTGGACTACCTCGCTCTCGTTAAATGGGGGGGGAGAGAGCGAATTTTCCAGAAGCGACCCGAAACGGTCACACGGTCATAAAGCGTCAACCCTGGGGGAGGGATTTCGCGGACTCCGTGATTCCGTATTTTTTCATCTTAAAGACCAGGGTTTCACGATCCATTTTGGCGCCCTGGCAGGTTTCCTCGATCTTCCAATCGTAGGTTTTCAAAAGTTCCGTCAGATAAATTTTTTCAAATTGTTCGCGCGTCGCGCGGAAATCAAATTGGTCATCGCCCAGATTCGGAAAGTCGGCCGCTTTAAGCGTATCGCCGGCCACGCGAAGGATCGCCAGACGAAGCACGTTGCGAAGCTCGCGAAGGTTGCCAGGCCAAGTGTAGCTTTTCAGCTTTTCCCAAGCGTCGGTTGAAAGCTTGCGGACGTGTTCTTTCTTGGTTTCGCGGCAAATTTCTTTCAAAAGGCCTTCGACGATGTCTTCGAATTCTTCGATGCGTTCCGAAAGCGGCGGCATCACGATTCGGTATTCTTGAAACTTTTTCAAAAGCGCAGAATTAAAAAGTCCGCCTTGTGAACGGCTTTCCAAATTGTGGCTGGTCGTCGCGATGATTCGGGTGTGGATCAACATCGGAACCGTTGAATGCGCGACGGGAAGAGATTTTTTTTCTAGGTAGTGGAGCAGCACCTGCTGATCAGCGAGGGGGAATTCGCTTAGTTCATTGATCAGCAAGGTGCCGCCACGAGCTTCCACGATCTGGCCGGCGAGGGGGGATTTCAAATTCGCCAACCGGAAGGGACGCGATGCTAGAGGACTGTTTTCATGGATCCAGCGCGCGATTTCGCCGCGGCCAGTTCCTGGGGAACCTTCGATCAATACCGGAGACTCATCCGCTTGCGCTGCAACAGTCGCAAGACTGCGCTGGCTTGGCGGAATAAAGTGCACTGTTTCTCTGGTCTCGGATTGATGAACCAAGGTTCCCCCTCAATGGGAGCATGGGTAGCGCGCCTTTTTGTGATGGTCAATCTTAAATCTCGATAACAGATAAATTCTGATGTTTTCAGGTGCAATATCTCAGAATCTGAAATATAGCATTTCTCATGGAACGCAAGTATCCGAACTGGGGTCTGTACCTTCGATCGAACCGTGAAAAGAAATACCGCTCGGCCCGCGAATTCTGCGCCCGGGGCGATGTGGGGATCAGCTACCCTCAGTATTCGCGATATGAAGGCGGAGAGCAGCTTCCTGGACTGGCTCAGGCTTTGGAATTGGGTAAGAAGCTGGACCTACAACCCTTTGAAACTGTTGAGAAATGGCTTTCAGACCAGTTTCCTGCCGACCATGCCTCTTTAAAGGATGACGTCCTAGCGCTTCTTCGCTCAAGAACGGCATCTAAAGGATCCCTGGCCCCGGCAATCGGCGTAAATCCAAACCCACTAGCGGCAACCGCAAGCCGAGTTCCAGAAAACACCATGCGATTGGATGACGTGATTGTCTTGAATCGAAGTCACGTTCGCAGCTTTGGAACCAACCCCCGTTATCGTGACGTGATCACGTATGTGAATTCGTTTCCGACTCAGTGGATCTCGCAACGCGAGATCGCGATCGCCGCGCAGATCGGATTCGAAGAAGCCGGTAGCTTGATCGAAGACCTGCACGAGCTGGGCGTCTTGGTGCTTCCAGATGAATCGACGACAGGACCGGGGTCGATGCCGGTGCCTGAATCATACAACGATAAAGATGGCTACTTATGCCGCTGCTCGAAGAGAATTTTCTATTATCCAGACGACGAAGATTTCTTCCCTCTGCGGAATTTGAACTTCGTGCACAACGTTTCCAGCTTGATGCGAAACCTCTCGTTCAAAGATATTCAGGCCAAAAAGTCATATCGTGGGCTTTTGACCCGTCAAATGTCGCCCAGCCAGGTCAGCACCCTGATCGAGCGCGTGGATTCGCTGATTCATGACGTCATTCAGCAGCCTGAAGAAGATGCATCCGATGGCGTCTATTCCATGTGCGTCGTTTTCGGCGAACGGTTTCGACGCGAAGCGGTTCTCGCCGAACTAGACACTCCGAAAAGCGAAAGCTAAACTTTCGTTATGCACTTAAAAAAATTCGGGTTTCTGGGTCGTGTTGCGTCTTTCCTTGTTCTTGCTTTGTGGACTTCATTAGCTTCGGCCGGTGGTCTGAATGGTGTGGGTCTTAAAGTCGGAATGGTTTTGGACAAAGGCGGTAAAGACGACAAGTCTTTCAACGCTTCCGCATATTCCGGCGCAAATCGCGCAAAAGACGAACTGAAGATCCAATACAAGTACGTCGAAGCGACCGACGACAACGCGTTTGAACCCTTGCTTCGTTCTTTCGCGCAAAAAGATTTCGACTTGATCATCGGCGTTGGGTTTGCCCAAGCCGAAGCCATGGCTAAGGTTTCTAAGGCATTCCCAAATAAGCTTTTTGCCATCGTTGATTCTGATGTCAAAGGCGCCAACGTGCGTTCGCTGATGTTCGAAGAACATGAAGGATCCTTTTTGATGGGAGCAGTCGCCGCCCTGAAATCAAAATCCGGCAAAATCGGATTCATCGGCGGAATGGCGATTCCTTTGATCAAGCGTTTTGAAATGGGGTTCGAAGCGGGCGTGAAGCACGTGAATCCGAAAGCCACCGTGACGAGCAACTTCGTGGGTGTCACGGCGGATTCTTGGAACAATCCCCCAAAGGCTAAAGAACTGGCATTGGGGCAGTTCAACAACGGTGTGGATGTGATTTTTCAAGCCGCAGGTGCTAGCGGGAGCGGCGTTTTTGATGCGGCTGAAGAAAAGAAAAAGTTCGCCATCGGCGTGGATTCCAACCAAAACTGGATGAAGCCCGGCGTGATTCTGACATCGATGATGAAGCGCGTGGATATCTCGGTTTATGAAACGATCAAAGAAGTCGCAGCCGCAAGAAACGCGGAAGGCAAACTTCCAGCTGACTTCAACAAGACCTTTGCGGGTCTAAAGCGATTTGGGTTGAAGAATTCGGGCGTTGATTACGCACTGGATTCTCACAACCAAAAAGAAATGTCGGCCGACGTGAAAAAGAAGATCGACGACCTGAAAGGCCAGATCACTTCTGGCAAAATCAAAGTACCTGACTTCTACACGGCGAAAGCTGGGAAGAAGTAAACGCGAAATGTTTGCGATTCAGGTTCAAGGCCTGACCAAAGCCTTTGGCGATTGTGTAGCCAACGACCAGGTCACGTTTTCGGTCAAAAAGGGAAGCATCCACGGGATTGTCGGCGAAAACGGCGCCGGCAAATCCACGGCGATGAAGCTTCTTTACGGACTGTACAAGCCGGATTCTGGGTCCATCGTCATGGACGGAAAGCCACGTCAGTGGCGGACCCCGGCAGACGCGATATCGGCTGGGATCGGCATGGTCCACCAGCACTTTATGCTGTCGGAAACGGAAACGGTTTTGGACAACTTGATCCTTGGGGTCGAAAAAACGGCAGCATTGGGAAAGATCAACCGCAAGCAAATTGAAAAAGACTTGATGGCGTTGTCCCAGAAGTACCGAATGCCCCTGAATCTATCGGCACGCATTTCTGAAATCCCAGTGGGACTTCAGCAAAGGGTCGAAATTCTAAAGATGCTTTATCGGGGCGCGGAATTCATGATTCTGGACGAACCGACCGCGGTTTTGACCCCGCAGGAAATTGAAGAACTTTTTAGAAACCTTCTTGAACTGAAAAAAGAAGGAAAGACGATTCTGATCATCACCCACAAGCTTCGCGAAGTGATGGCGATTACCGATCGCGTGACCGTGTTTCGCGCAGGAAAAGTCGAAGGGGACCTAGAAACCAAAGACACTTCTGTGCAGGATCTGGCCGACCGAATGGTTGGCCGAAGGGTTCATCTGACAATCGGTGGGGACCATCCCGAAGATTCAAAACTGGGACATACGCCAAGAAGTGGTGGAGGAAGCTTGCGTCCGGCTTTGGAAATCAAAGGCCTTGGCCTTTTACGTCCGGGCGAATCCAAACCCAGACTGGATTCGATCCACCTGACCGTTAGCCCAAAAGAAATCGTGGGGATCGCCGGTGTTGAAGGCAACGGCCAGTCCGAACTGATTCAAGCGATCTTTCATCCAAATAACCCACGCCATCGGTCTTCCGGGCAGATTTCGATTTTGGGTCAAGACATTCAGGCCTTCGACACGCAGGCGATCAAGGAACTGGGCGTGGGCTGGATTCCTGAAGATCGCCACAAGGAAGGACTTTTGCTTCAGAAGTCTTTGCGCGAAAATTTTCTTTTAGGGCAAACGCGCCGCGAACAGTTTTGCAAAAACGGCTGGATTCGCTGGAATTCCGTCGACGCTTCCCTGAAACAGGGAATGGAAGACTTTGACGTTCGCCCCCGAAATATTCACGCGCTTGCAGGGGGCCTTTCAGGCGGAAACCAACAAAAGCTGATCATCGCGCGCGAATTGGATCGCAGACCCAATTTTCTAGTCGTCGCACAGCCCACCCGGGGTGTGGACGTGGGCGCGATTGAATTCATTCATCGCCGCCTGGTTGGCCTTCGTGAAGAAGGCGCGGGTATTCTTTTGATCAGTTCGGAATTAGATGAAATTCTGGCGCTTTCTGACCGGATCTTGGTCATGTATTCGGGCAAAATCGTCGCAGAATTTGCGCGCGGAGAAGTCGACGCCATGAAACTGGGCGTGAAAATGGGAGGCGGTCATGGCTAGTCTTAAAATCTGGCTGATTCGGCTTCGCCCCATCATCGCCGCTTTGCTGGGACTTTCATTGGGAATTGGGATTACGGCCTTAGCTGGGGAAAGTCCCGCGCACGTGGTCGCCGTGTTGGTGAAAAGTGCCTTGGGTTCCCCTTACGATCTAGGGATGACTTTGTTTTACACAACCCCTTTGGTTTTCACGGGTCTTTCGGTCGCGATGGCGTTTCAGTGCGGACTTTTCAATATCGGTGCAGAAGGCCAACTGGCGATGGGTGCGCTTTGGGCTGCGGTACTTGGAATCGTGATGCCGGGGCTTCCTGGTTTCGTAGCTCCTGTATTTGCGGTCCTGGCTTGCATTTTGGGTGGGGCAGCTTGGGGAGCCATCCCGGGTTGGCTTCGCGCGAAGCGCGGAAGTCATGAAGTGATCAATACGATCATGATGAATTTCGTGTCGGCGGGTGTTTGCAGCTACGTGACTTTGTATGTTTTTCGAAACACCGAAGGACAAAATCCAGAAACGCTTCCGATCGCGGCTGCTTATCAGCTTTCGCAGTTTTCAAGTTTTGGGGGCGCACCCGTTTCGTGGGCATTGATTTTGGCGGTCTTGGTTTGGGCGGGTTGTATCGTTTTTCTTCGCAAGACGCGGCTGGGCTTTCAGCTGATGTCGGTGGGCGAAAATGAATCCGCCGCCGAAGCTTCAGGGATTTCGTCGCCCAAGATGCGGATTCTGGCCATGGCGATTGCAGGGGGCCTGGCCGGCCTGGTCGGAGTCGGCGAAGTCCTGGGAAATGCGCACAAGTTCAAGATGGGGTTTTCGGCAGACTTTGGCTTCATCGGAATAGCAGTTGCGCTTTTGGCGCGAGGGCGCCCCGAAGGTGTGCTTCCGTCGGCTTTTCTTTTCGGCGCCCTTCATAAAGGAACCGCGGATCTGGACTTTGAAACCACGCACGTGACTCGCGAATTGGCGTTGATTCTTCAGGCCCTGGTGATTTTGTCGGTTTCAGCTGACGGGCTTTGGGATTGGATGAACCGGATCGGCGTGAAGAAACGCACCGGAAAGGCGGCATCATGAATTTAGATTCGCTTTTGGACTTCAGTTCAGCTGTTCTTCGCGGGATGACGCCGATCCTTTTTGCGGCTCTGGGCGGTTACCTTTCCGAAAGATCCGGCGTGATCAATATCGCATTAGAAGGAATGATGTTGATTGGAAGTTTCTTTGGTGTGCTTGCTGCCCTGTCGTTTCACGGGTCGGGTGCACCTTGGATGGGTTTTTTGGCGGCTGGGGTCGCAGGCGGAATTTTTGCTGCGCTTTATGGCCTTTTCGTCATTCGGTATCGCGCCAACCAAATCGTTGCCGGAACCGCGATGAATCTATTGGCTGCGGGGCTCACGCCTTTCTTTTGCAAGATCGTTTTTGATTCGACCGGGAACACTCCTAGTCTTCCCCTGGAAGATCGCTTTCAGTATTTTCCGATGTTTCTTTCATTCGGTCTGGCCTTTGGACTTCACTGGATGTCACGTCAGACACCGATGGGGCTTTGGATTTCTTTCGCAGGTGAAAACCCTGCCGCCCTGGCGACCGCCGGAATCCGGGTCAACCGACTTCGCACTTGGGCCGTGATTGCTAGCGGTGTTTTAGCAGGGTGGGGCGGGGCCAGTCTTTCGATTTGTCTTTCATCGTCCTTTTCCAGAAACATGACCGCCGGTCGCGGATTCATGGCGCTTGCCGCATTAATCTTTGGAAAGTGGCGGCCGCTTCCTGCGATGGGTGCATGCTTGTTTTTTGCGATTTCCGACACGGTTCAGATGCGCCTTCAGGGCGTACCCGTATTTGGCGGGCAACCGATCCCAGTTGAATTCATTCAAATGATTCCTTACGTGGCAACGATGTTGATTCTGGCGGGGTGGGTCGGTCAATCCCGCGCGCCGAAATCACTGGGGTTGCCGTTTCACCAAGGCTGAAGTTAGAATTCAGGCATATGAAAAACACGGGTTGGGTTCTGGTATTCGTCGCGGCTTTGGGCTTTTCCGAAAGCGCGCACGCTCTTTCAAGCTATTCTGCAACGGCGCTTGGGGCGCTCAGCAACCAAGACCAGGTCGATACCTTGGTCGGAACCATGGCTTTGGGAACCAACCACCGCGCCTACGAACCCGCGACTTCGCTGGGTGCCGTCATTGGTCTAGATATTGGATTTGATCTGGCCTTGATTCGCGTTTCTTCTGATTTTCAAAACTTGATGACCGCTGTCGGCGCCGCCGGAGTTCCCAACACCTTGCCGCTTCCCAGGATCAATCTTCACAAGGGTCTTCCCGGACGTGTGGACCTGGGATTTTCTTGGGTGGGTTATCAGGGAAATTCCGTATACGGAATCGAAGCCAAGTTCACACCGCTTGAAGGCCCCGCGGTTCCTGCGATTGCGATTCGCGGTGCTTACACCTTTTCGAAGATCTACTTCATGGATACGGGCACTTTTACTTTTGATGCTTTGATTTCCAAGAAACTTGCGATCATCGATCCTTACCTGGGGTTTGGTTACATTTACTATTCAGGAAACCTGATCGTCCCAACTGGACAGTCACTTGCGCCGACGATCAGTGCAGCGTCCAGCGGCGGAACCGGGCGTTTTTTCATTGGCTTGCCGCTAAAGCTCGGGTTCCTGAAGTTGACCCCGGAATGGGAATCTACTTTTTCAAAAATCAGCAACATCGGATTGAAGGCTAGCCTTGCACTTTAAGAACGCGGTCGGAATCCTAGTGTCGGGCGTGATCTTCGCGGGCTGCACGGTTGAACCCTTCAAAACTTGGAACAATCAACTGCGGGCAGAATTGAATGCACTAAGCCAGGTGGCCCAAGGGAAAAGCAGTCCCTTAGGTGAAAAACCCGCGGTCGATTCGGCCGCCGAAATGGCCAAGGCCGCCCAGGTGAATGCCGAAGTCCTTCAGGAAATTTTTCGGGTCGTCTGGATTCAGGAAACGATCGACCGCAGTCAGTTTGGGAACTGGGTGGATTCAGCGAACCAAGGTGCGTCGTTTGACGGGATTTTTAATGGTTTTGTTCATTCAGCTGAATTTAAGAAACTAGAAGAAACCTACGCAAAGACTCCGCACCGATTGGTAGATGTTTTTGCGGAAGAACTTTCTTGGCTGCTTTTGGAAATGCCAACCCCCACGGTGCTGAATTCAGCAATGGCAAAACCCATTGCGCGCCCTGATCTTGCGGGGATGGAAAGGCAGGCGATGGAAGCGGCGGCAGCGATGGTTGTGCCCCCGATTCAGCAAGCGACGATTCGAAAACGCACATCGGCCGATGATCAAGAATGGCGCAAGCTTCAAAAGACGGAAGCCCTGGTATTGTTTACGCACGCTTCGCCTTTTACGATGAAACGCGTTTTGGGTTCTGAAGCGCTGAAGTTGGTTTCTGCGTATTCGGGAAACCGTGCAAGACTGGCGCGATGGTATGGGCGGTTTTGCGAAAGAATGAAGGCAACGGGCACGGATTTTGGTCTTCGTGAAAGGAATCAAGGTACTGCTGAATTTCACGAACGATGGGCGCTTGAAGCGTCCGAAGCGATGCTAAGCTGGGAAATTCTGAACCGACTTCAGCGCCACATGAATCAAATGTGGAAGACTTTGGATCCGGAAAGTTATCCAAAAGTGAAGCCTGTCCAGGCAGTCAAAGCCGACTAAATGATACAAGTTGAAAAAAGAATTTCTCTGCGCGTAAAACCTCAGAGAAAATTAATCCCATGCTACGGGTTTGGGTTTTTCTTCTTCACAGCTTGATCACGCCTTCTTTTGCTAAGCGAATGCCTCCACCCATTCTGACTCCGCTGGAAGTCGAAAAGAATCAGATTCAAGTTCGCTTTGTGAACAATCCGTGCCTGACGCGGCAGGGGCTTTGTAGTTTTCAGGTTTTTGTCACATCGACCCCGATTGGGAAAAAAGGGGCAAGGGCTTTTGACTGGAAAACCGTGATTTACGAGTCCGATTACATCAAGGACTTGGAACGAGATATCCAAGAAATTCATCCCAAGTCGCTAGAATTGAAGGATGGCTTGATTCAGGTGACGGACGAATTCGGCTCGACTTACCGCATTGATCCAAAAACGGGTTTTCTCATTTCGCCTCACTCGCCGCTTTTCTACGAAAACTGGCCCCAAAAACCGCGATCTTAAGCTAGGCTAGGGTCATGGATCCAGTCATTCTTACCTGCGCCATTACCGGCGCCGAAACCACCAAAGAAAAACAACCCAACCTTCCAATCACCCCTGCTGAACAAGCAAAAGCGGCCCGTGAATGTATGGACGCAGGATGTTCGGTCATTCACCTTCACGTTCGCGAAGATGATGGAAAACCCAGTCAAAGGCCCGAGCGTTTTAAGGAAGCGATCGACGCGATTCGAAAAGCCGCACCCGGAATCATCATTCAGATTTCAACCGGCGGCGCGGTGGGCGAATCCATCGAAAATCGTGCGCGGCCCTTGGCGTTAAAGCCTGAAATGGCGTCTTTGAATCTGGGGACGATGAATTTTGGTGAAGATGTTTTTATGAACCATCCCAAGGACATCGTCGGGCTTGCGGCCAAGATGAAGGAATACGGCGTGCTTCCAGAACTTGAAGTCTATGAAGCTGGAATGCTGGAAAGTGCAGGGAAGCTGGCTAAGCAAGGTCTGATCCGTGAACCCTTTCATTTTCAGTTTGTTTTGGGGGTCCCTGGCGGAATGTCGGGCGATCCCAGGAATCTGATGCACATGGTTTCATTGTTGCCGCCGGGAGCGCACTGGGGCGTGGCGGGTGTCGGAAGATTTCAGCTTCCGCTTGCGGTTCAGGCTCTGGTTATGGGCGGACACGTGCGCGTGGGCTTTGAAGACAATATTTTTTATCACAAAGGTCAGGTCGCAAAGTCGAACGCAGAACTTGTGGCACGGATCAAGCGCATCGCCGATGAAGTCGGTCGGCCGGTGGCGACGCCGGAACAAGCTCGAAAAATTTTGGGGATCTTGAACTAGACCGTCAGCTTTGCGGACTATTGAAAAAGCTGGGGCGGGATATCGATTCCCGCTTCTTTTAATTTGTCGATAAACTTGGGCGCGTAGCCAGGGCTTTTGAAAATGCCTTTTTCGGGGGCGCCCGGCATCTGGGGTCCTAGTTCAAATTCGTAAAGTTCCTGCATCGTAATCGCATCTTGTTCAAGACCCGTGATTTCAGAAATCTGAACCACCCGGCGCTTGCCGCTTCGAAAGCGTTTCACCTGAACCACCAATTCGACCGCCGAAACGATCTGGCGTCGAATGGCACTTAAAGGAAGTTCGCTTCCGGCCAGCATGCAGTAAGTTTCAAGTTTTCCCAGCGCATCCCGCGCGGTGTTTGCGTGAATCGTTGAATAAGACCCCGGATGGCCGCTGTTCATCGCAGTCAAAAGATCAAAGGCTTCGGCACCACGAATTTCTCCAAGCAAAACGCGATCTGGCCGCATGCGAAGGGCGTTTCGAATCAAGTCGCGCGCAGTGACTGCCGGAAGGGTTAGGCTTGGGGCCTTGGTTTGAAGGCGCACGGAATTGGGATGATCCAAAGCCAGTTCCGGAGTGTCTTCGATCGTGACGATTCGTTCGCTTTTTGGAATCAAACCCAGAAGCGAGTTCATCAGGGTTGTTTTTCCGGAACCCGTACCGCCTGAAATCAGAATATTGATCCTAGCCACCACACAAGCATTCAGAAAATACGCGATCTTGCGATCCATCATTTCTGAATTCATCAAGTTTTCTAGGGTGTAACGATGGGTTGGAAATTTTCGAATCGTGACCGCAGGCCCACTCACAGCCAAGGGCGGTACAATGATGTTCACGCGCGAACCGTCGGGCAAAATGGCGTCCACGATCGGAGAATCTGCAGACAAAACACGTCCCGTAAAATCCAAGATGTTTCGGATCAAACGATTCAATTCGGTCAGGTCCGAAATCGCAATGCCTGAAAAGATGATCTTCCCGCCAGTTTCGACCATGACGTTTCGGGTGTCGTTGATCATGATTTCGGTGATGGCCGGATCCTTCATGAAAGTTTCCAGAATCCCCATATCCGGCATGCGGATGGGTTGGACCGAAATGTTCGGAGCAATTGAACGAACGCCAGTTGCGGACGGCGAAGTCGGACCAGCAGCCGGCCTAGGGCGTGGAATTCCAGTTTCGGTGCGATCCGTTTGCGCCGCCTGCGCTGTTTGCGCACGAAGTGCGGTAGCCGAAGGAAGCGCCGCAATTTCTTTCGCCGACTGAACGCGAAGATGCGGATCGGTTCGGTCGGTATCCGGCCCTTCGAATCCGGTGGCAGTACCGGTGTTAGCAGTGGTGGGTGCTTTTCGAATCCCCATAGCAGTCTTTGATTTTAGTGCATTTGCTGGGGGGCGTCTGCGGGCAATAATTTCCTAGCGCGGACCTAGTTCGTAGGGTCTGTGTGGGTGCTTCCCAGCCAAAGGGTGTAGTCCAGGTCGGGTTCGTCAGCGAAAAGCATGACCATTCGATCGACTCCCATCGCAATTCCGGCAGATGGCGGCATTCCTTCTTCAAGGGCTTGAATGAAGCCTTCGTCAATCGGTGTTGAAGGAAATTCCGGACCATAAGTTTTCACCCGGGTTTCCATGTCCTTTTCGAATCGCTTTCGTTGCTCGATGGGATTCGTCAGTTCTTCAAACGCGTTCCCCAGTTCAAGGCCCGCAGCGTAGACTTCAAAACGCTTGGCCCAGCTTGTGCCATCGGAATCTTGATCAATCACGGCCAAGGCTGACTGGGACGCCGGATACCGAGTCACAAAAACCGCCTGTTCATCCGGAAGTCTAGGTTCAATACAGTTCATCCAGATCCGAAAATAAAGATCATCCCAACTTTCGTCGGCGCGTGCTTCTTTCAGATTGAGCCGTTGACAGTGCTTCCATAGGTCTTCGGCCTTGGAATTTTGAACCAGATCAATTCCAACGAATTCTTGGAAAAGATCGCGAACACGCAGTCGGGGCCAGGGCGTCTTTACCGAAATGCGCTTTCCCTGAAACTGAATTTCCGGCTTTCCAAAAAGATCCATTGCCAGCTTTTCAAAAAGGTTTTCGACATCTGCCATCACGTCTTCGTAGCCGGAAAATGCTCGGTACCATTCCAGCATCGTGAATTCCGGATGGTGGGTGGTGCTTTTGGGTTCGGAACGAAAAGCCGGACAGATCTGAAAAATTTTTTCTAAGCCGCCGACTAAAAGCCGTTTCATTGCAAATTCAGGAGATGTGGGAAGGTACGCCCCCGTGGTCGTTGCGATCGGGCGGATGTGGGTTTCCATTCCTGGGCAAGGGACCAAAAGGGGGGTTCGCGTTTCCAGAAAGTCCTGGCGCAAAAAAAAGTTCCGAATTCCGGATTCGACCTGACTTCGAAACTTCATTCCTTTAAGTCGGCGCGGGTCTGAAATTCTTTGCGTGAAACTTTCACGGCGCATTCTGTCCGCCGTGATTTTGGAAGCCGTCAGAACTTCGACATGACCCTTTGGGTCGATCGCCACCCAGTCCCCTGGTTTGGCGCCATGTGTCGCCTTTACTTTCACTTGGGATCTTTGGCCGCGTCGAAGAAGCAGAACTTTGTCTTCTTCAATCGCCAAAATTCTACCCAAAGTTTTTCCCAAAAAAGGCATCCCTGGGATTTAGGATTTGCAGTCCGGAAGCACAATAGGAAAATCTAGCCCATGTCGCCAAGCGCGACAGCAACTGTTGCAAATGGCAACGGTTTTAACCGAAAATTTGGTTGTAAGTCCCTGAAATGACTAGCAGACTAAGTTGGTACCTGAATTGCTCTAAGTACATAGGTGTGAGGGCCTGAAGGGGTCGTCATTCAATTAACAAATCATGATCGAGGAGATCTAAAATGAAAAAGCTAATCGTTGCTCTAGTCCTAGCTGCATTCTCAATGCCTGCTTTCGCTCAAGACGGCGCTGCTCCAGCAGCTCCAGCAGCTCCTGCTGCAGACGCTCCAGCGGCTCCAGCTGCAGACGCTCCGAAAAAAGAAAAGAAGCATAAGAAAGAAAAGAAAGCCAAGAAAGAAAAGAAAGCCAAGAAAGCTGAGTAATCGCTTTCAAGCAAACGATTCAGCTTTGTTAGGCTGATTGTGATTCCGGGGGTGATCGAAAGATCACTCCCGGTTTTTTTTTGGCGATCGCAGCCCGTCTTCGCTAACGTGAACCTATGTGGCGTTGGCTTAAAGCGGGAAAAGGGACATGGCGGAAGGTTCGTTTGAGCCTTCGGCGCATGGACCTTCAGACAAAGGTTTCATTGATCCTTACGGCGGTTGTCGTCCCGACTTTCGTCATTGTTCTTTCGGTTCAGAATCAATTCGCAAGCCCCATTCTAAAGGACGAACTGAAGCAATTAGGGATCAGCACGGGAAGATCCCTGGCGCGATTGATTGTTTCCAGGCGTTGGCTTCAGTCTCCTGACGCCGGAAAGTTGATTGAAAGCGCGGTTCAGGAAATCGCATCGACCCAGCCCAACATCATTCGAATCGACGTCATCATTCGGGATTCCGTCACGAACGAAATCAAGATCATGGGATCCAATTTTGAAAACGATTCTACCAACACGACTCGGACCCTGGGACCGTATTCGGATCAAATCCAAGCTGAAATCGTGACCGATGACGATGACGACGAAAGTTGGGACATCTATGTTCCAATCGAACAGCGCTTTCGAGACGTGAAGCTGCAGCGCAAATTTTACGGCGTGGTTCACATTGTCGTTTCGCTGAAATTCATTTCACGCCTGATTGACGCGTTTGAAAGGGTTGCTGCCGGTGCTGCAGCGTTTTCGGTCGTTAGCTTGATTTTGCTTCTGAGCTACTTTCTTCGCCGAACTTTGGAAAACGACCGCCGCCTGCGTGAAGCTGAAACGCAGAACATTCAGTTGTCTGAACAGCTTCACGAAGCGGAACGGCAGCTGATGAACAGTGAAAAACTGGCCGTTATGGGGCAATTGACAGCTAGCTTTGCGCATGAAATCGGAACACCGCTAAACGCCGTTGGCGGCCACTTGCAGCTTTTGAAAGAAGAATCGGGAATTGATTCCGAACGCATACAGATCATCGGCGATCAGTTGAACAAGATCGAAGGCATTGTTCGAAACTTTCTGCAAAGCACCGCGAAACCTTCGTCCCAGCGTCAGTTGGTGGACGTGAACAAGATCGTCGATCGAACCCTGGGAATTGTACGCCCACGTATCGAAGCCATTGGTGTTGATATCCGCAAGGAATTGGATCGCGAAATGGGTCCAATCCGCGCGGTTCCAGTCGAAATTGAACAGATCCTTTTGAACTTGGTGAACAATAGCCTAGACAGCATGAAGTCCAAGAAAGCCAAGAAAGACCGGTCTAGGGCGTTGCTGGAAGTTTCAACTTCGATGCGCCAGGAAGGTGGCCGGGATTGGGCTTTTGTCGAAATCTATGACACGGGCGAAGGGATCGGTAAGGCCGACCTTGAAAACGTCCTAAAGCCTTTCTTTTCGACCAAAGGGCCCCGTGAAGGAACCGGCTTGGGGCTGACCATCTGTCAGGAACTGGCTAGGAAGTACGGCGGGGACCTGGAAATCGATTCTAAGGAAGGGGTTTGGACGCGGGTCACCCTGAAAGTCCCATATCAAACCAGGCTTTCCTAGATCCCGGTTCCATGGTTAATCTGGCCCCATGCGTATCTTGGTCATCGACGACGATGAAGTCATGCGGAAACTGGTCCGCGAAGTCCTGTTGAAGGATGGACATCAAGTCGAAATGGCGGGAAGTGGTGAAGCCGCGATCCCTTTTCTAAAAAAAGAAGTCTTCCCAATCGTCGTCACTGACGTTCGCATGCTGGACTTGGGCGGGATGGACGTTCTTCGCGAAGTGAAGAAAAGAAATCCCGAATCCGTCGTGATTTTGATGACCGGTTTCGGAAGCATGGACGGAGCCATTGAAGCCATTCGCGAAGGCGCCTTTGATTACATCAGTAAGCCCTTCAAGATCGATGACCTGAAGGCGCTGGTCAAAAGGGCCGCGGATCATTGGGAATCGCTTCGCAGTCGACCCAAAGGGACGCAGCAAACGGGAAGCCCGGCTTTAGACGTCAGCCAAAAAGGATTGATCGGGAAGTCCGCCAAGATTATTGAAATTTATAAGACTTTGGCACGTGCGGCTTTAAGTCAAAGCAACGTCCTAGTGACCGGGGAAAGTGGAACCGGAAAAGAATTGGTTGCGCGTGCAATTCATGAAAATTCGCAACGGCGACAAAAACCCTTCGTTGCAGTGAACTGCGGCGCCCTTGCCGAAAATCTTTTAGAAAGCGAACTTTTTGGGCACGTGCGCGGAGCATTCACAGGTGCGACCCACGACAAAAAAGGGCTTTTTGAAGAAGCCAATGGGGGAACGCTTTTCCTAGACGAAATCGGAGACGTTTCAGCCCCTCTTCAGATCAAGCTTCTGCGCGTGCTTCAAGAAGGTGAAATGAAGCCGGTGGGCTCGAACGAAACCCGCCGCGTGGATGTTCGTTTGATTGCGGCGACCCACCGGGATTTGGGCGCTTTGGTGAGCCAAGAAAAGTTTCGCGAAGACCTTTATTATCGGCTGAAAGTGATTGAAATTTCGATCCCTCCGCTAAGGGAACGAAAAGAAGACATCCCGCAATTGGTCGAAGTTTTCTTGATTCGCTATTCCGAAAAAAACGGAAAGCAGATTTCGCACGTTTCAGACGAAGCAATGAAGTACCTGAACGGATATTCCTGGCCGGGAAACGTCCGGGAACTGGAACATTCGATTGAACGCGCAGTCGCCTTGACCAAGACTTCGGTTCTTTACCCCGAAGACTTGCCACTTGAAATTCGAGAACCTTCAAGCCCTGATTTAGCTGGGACAGGTAGTGGTGTTGCGGGAAATCAGCCGAATTCCTTGGAAGATATTGAAAAACTTCACATCCTGCGGGTCCTTCAGGAAAACGGCTACAACAAATCCAAAGCCGCCGATGCGCTGGGAATTGACCGAGCTACCCTGTATCGGAAGGCATCACGTTACGGAATTGATTTGCGTGGAAAATAGCTGGAAGAAAAAAGTACAAGAATCCTTGGCGCTGGATTTGCCGTATTTTTCAAGGCCCCTTCCGATGGAAGGCACGCCGGCATCGGTTTTGGTCTTGTTGCATTTCCAGGGGGACGATCCTGGAATTCTTCTGACCCGTCGAACCGAACAGGTTGAAACCCACAAGGGACAGATCGCTTTTCCCGGCGGAATGCGCGACGAACAAGACGGATCCGAAGTCGAAACGGCTTTACGGGAAACCGAGGAAGAAGTCGGAATTCATCGGGATCATGTGGAAGTTTTAGGGACCCTGCCCAAGTTCTGGGTGCGTTCTGGGTTTTTGGTCACGCCGGTCGTCGCCGTTCTGAAGGCCCCGGTCGATTCCATTCAGTTTTCCATCAGCCAGCAGGAAATCGACGAGGTTTTCTGGGTCAGTTTCAGCCAGTTAGCGGCGCCAGGTGTTTACCAGCAGGAACCCTTTCGGGTCGGAAACCTGGTTTATCCCATCCATGTCTACCAAGTCGGGCGCCATCGCGTCTGGGGCGCGACTGGAGCAATGATCAAGAACCTTCTCGATCGTTTGCAGTCCTAGATTTTGACGTTTAGAATCAGGCCATATGATTCGTTTCCTAATGAGCGTCTTTTTTTGCATCTTGTTTTCTGGATCCGCGGTCCTGGCCGACGAAATTGAAACCGTGCAAGCACAGCCGGCGAAGACCAAGTCTGAACCTTTCAAAGGAAAGGCACCGACTGAAAACTGGGGCTTTAGCGGGCTCACGGGTGCGGGCGTTTATGGTTCCAAAGGCGGTGTCACTTTAACCGCCGGGCTTTCAAAAAAGATTTTGGACCGTGGATTTTTGTCCGACATCAATAACCAGGTTCACGTCGAAGTTCAGATGGGACCGCTTTGGGTCTTTTCAAGTCATGCTTGGTATTACAGCACCCACCTTCGTTGGGATTTCATTCAAGATTCTCAGTGGCGGTTTTACGCGTTAGCGGGCGTTTCAGGCCACGTCACTAGCCAAGCGCTTTTGGATCGATGGACCTTCATTCCACGAACCGGTATCGGTGCATTTTTCAAATTGATCCCCGGAATTTTTCTTCGCGGTGAACTGAGTCACGAAATGACGGCGATCGGAGTCCACTGGGCCATTTGATGAAAGGACCGCTGGCGTTTCTCATCCTATTGATTTCGTCGGGGGCTTGGGCTCAAAGCCTGAACGTCACTCGAAGTATTCAGGATGGCGGCCAGTTGAAAAAGTTATTGAAGGTCGTGACTGAATCTCCGAAGCCCGCAGCTTCGGCGCCAGTTGCTCAGCCGGCTTCGCACGCGGGACGGGTCTTTGCCCCGAATCAACCGCCTACGTTCGTTCAGCCCGTGGGGCAGCCCGGGATGGGAATGGGCGCGGGAATGGGTATGGGTCAGAACGGAATGATGGGGAATCCAAACGGCCAAATGGGACTTGGCCAAAATGCAATGATGGGCCGAGGCGCAGCCCGAGGCCGCGGAAACCGAATCGTGACCACTGTTTTTTATCCCAGGGTGGTAGGCCTTCAGACCTCGAGTACACCTGGACCCAACGGAACCTGGGAATGTTTTCTGGAAGGCGATCGAAAACCGACGGGAAGTCAGAACTACCGCTACTTGACCCAAGCGCAGCAGCGGCAAATTGAACTTTTCGAAGACGAAGGCGGATGGGATCCCTTGATTTCAAAAAAGGTTCGCCCCGGTGAACGCTTTGCTTCGGTTGGGATGCAGAAAAAGTACGGCAACGAAGCCGGAATGGCCCAAATCAGTCAGACGGAATGCTATCGGATGCTGGGTTACACCGTTCCTAAATCACCGACGAAGTGATTCTTTTTCAAATAGCGCAACATAGGCCCCGCCCAGCAGACCCGCTTCGTTTTCCAGCTTTGAAACTTCAAGCCGTGGCATCAGATCAATTCCGTCACGCCTTCTAGCTAGAAGTCTTTCTAAGTGGGTCCGCGTTTCGGGGGCGAAAAGTTCGAAGGCATCGGCAAAGCTACCGGTGAAAAGAATTTTTTCGGGAGCGTAAAGAACGACGAAACTGGTGATTGCGACGGCCAGGATTTCAGAATATTCGCGAAAAGCCGCAACGGCACGCGGGTCGCGCTTTCTGGCCAGTTCCGTAATGTCTTTTGCGGTCAAGTCGGGATTCGCAAATCGTGTTCGTGCGCGGCGGGCGAAATTTCTTCCCGACAGGTAGGCTTCGGCACACCCCAAGTTTCCGCAGCCGCAAGGCGCGGTTTGGTCTTGCCAGTTCAAGATGATGTGTCCGCCTTCAGGATGAAGGTCATGAGCGCAGCGGACAAGCTGGTCATTGACGATGATCCCGGTACCCAGACCCGTGCCCAAGGTCAGGATCATCGAATTCTTCACCGACTTGGCCGCGCCAATCCATTTTTCAGCCAAGATGGCTGCAGCAGCGTCGTTTTCTAAAAAGACTTTTCGCTTCAATCCTTTGGACAAAAGCTTCACCAGCGGGACTTTTCCCCAGTTTCCCTGCGCTGATGAAAAGTTGGTCGGATCCAGAAGGATCCCTTTTCTAGGGTCCAGGGGGCCGGCTGATGCGACACCCACGTTTTTGATCAAAGGGTAGCGTCGAAGGAAGTCGCGACCTTCTTTGCATAGGAATTCGATCACCGCATCTTTTCCCTTTTCGAAAGGAACAGGCAGGCGCTTTTCTTCTAGGATTTTTCCTTTTTCCGAAACGACGCCGATCGCGACTTTGGTGCCGCCCAAATCATAAGCCAAGACGGTTCGAAGGGCGCGAGGGCTGCGACGGATTTTTGACGTTTTTCGCGGTTTCATGCTGGGATCACAGCGGTGTACCATAGGACTTAGAACTATGGGAACACTAGAAAACCGCAAATCCAATACTCAAGGCGAAGTCGCTTGCATCGGGGTTTTTGGGATCGGGGCCTTCGCGCTCTGTTCTCTGCTGACGTACCATCCGTCGGACCCTAGCTTTTTCTCGAATTCAAACGTAATTCCTGAAAATGCCTGCGGAAAAGTCGGAGCACTGGTTGCGTCGCAGCTTCTTCATTCCATTGGAATCAGCGGGTTCTTGCTTCCGATCGCGTGCTTCTTTGTCGCATCGAGCCTTTTTAAGAAAGAAGGATTTCTTCGTGTCTTTTCGACTTTGGCCGGAATGACTGCGGCGATGATTTCGATGACTGTTTTTCTTTCGATTCAATGGAAGTACCTGCCTTACGCGGGATCACTTCTTCTGACGGGCGGTGCCTTGGGAGCATGGGCCAGCGAATGGGTCATGGGCCTATTGAATCCGCTGGGTGCATCGCTGGCGTCGGGCACCGCATTTCTGATTGCTATTGCAGCTTCCACACCGATTAGCGTCGCAAGTTTTGGTGCAGCTTTGCTTCGCGCAGGATCCCAGATTCTTTGGAAGACAACGCAGGTTCTTGGGCGCGCGGCGCTTTTCGGAATGGGTGTTTTGACCATGAAGGCTGCTCGTGCAGTTTCCGCAAAAATGACGGCCCTAAGCGCAAAGACAGCGGCGTCGCTTGCCCCGAAGCAAGACCCTAAGGTCTTGACCGACGGTGCAGATTACGAAGAAGCCGAAGTCATTCAAGAAACCAAACCCCAAGCTGAAGAACCGTCGCTTCCCAAGTCTTCCGACAAACGGTCGCGCGTTGACCTTTGGGTTCAGCCTCAGGTGATCACGGATCAGCTTCCATTGGGCATGCCGACGCATTCGGAAGCCCCAAACGTTTTGGAAGCCGAAGGTGTCGATCTACCGAAGAATCCCGTGCCGGCGGATCCGCTTTCGATTTCTTCAATTTCGGTTCGCGCTGCCACCAAGGTCGCCGAAAAAATGTCTCGCACCGTCAGCCGCGTGAAGCGAGGAGCCTGGAAGCTTCCGTCGGTCGATTTTCTTCGCAAGGCCCCGAAGATCGAATCCGTCATTGATCGTGATCGTTTGATGCAGAATTCGCAGCTTTTGAAACAAAAGTTCGCGGACTTCGGTGTCGAAGGCGAAATCACGGCTGTTCGTCCGGGACCTGTGATCACTTTGTACGAATTCAAGCCCGGCCCCGGTGTGAAGCTTTCGCGGATTTCGGCGATGGCGGATGACGTCGCCATGGCGCTTTCAGCACAAAGCGTTCGAATCATCGCGCCAATCCCGGGCAAATCCGTGGTTGGTATTGAAATTCCAAGTGACAAACGCGAGGTGGTTTTCCTTCGTGAATTTCTTCAAAACCCAGATTTCCACGGAAACAAACATGCGATCCCAGTGGTCATGGGAAAAGACATCGGCGGACAATCCGTTTTGGCTGACCTTGCACGAATGCCCCATCTTTTGACCGCCGGTCAGACGGGTTCCGGTAAATCGGTCTTTATGAACGGGTTGATTTGTTCGCTGGTGTACCGGTTTACTCCGGACGAACTTCGAATGATTTTGGTTGACCCAAAGTTCATCGAATTCCGAGCTTACCAAGACATTCCGCACCTGCTTCTTCCGGTCGTCGACGATCCAAGAAACGCAGCGACGGCGCTGAAGTGGGCGGTTCGCGAAATGGAACGCCGTTACCGGATTCTGGCGATGGTTGGTGCAAGAAATCTTGCCGGCTTCAATCAAAAAGTCGAAGAAATGGGCGTCGACACGCTTCGCGATCTTTTGATGGCTGAAGAAAATCAGGGTTCGGAAGAATCAGAACATTCGATGGGCGGGGCGAAAGCTAGCGGAAGCGATTGGATGGAAGCGTTCGAACCCGACGAAGAAGGAACGCCCCGGATTGGAAAACTGCCCTATATCGTCGTGATCATCGACGAATTGGCCGATCTGATGATGATTGCAAAAAAAGAAGTCGAAATTTCGATCGCAAGGATCGCTCAAAAGGCACGTGCGGCCGGGATCCACTTAGTCATTGCAACCCAGCGTCCTTCAACTGACGTCATCACGGGTTTGATCAAGGCTAACTTGCCTTCACGCGTTTCCTTCCAGTTGGCTAGCGCCATCGATTCGAAGACCATTTTGAATTTTGGCGGAGCCGAAAGGCTTCTGGGGCAAGGCGATATGCTTTTCATCCCTCCGGGGTTATCTCAGATGGTGCGTCTGCACGGCGCTTACGTCGACGACGACGAAATTGGAAAGATCACTTCGTTTCTGAAGTCGCAGGGTAAACCCGCTTATCGTAACGAAATCCTGGTGGATGAAGACGAAGCTGGCGAAGGTTCGGATGACGAAACTTCGGATGGCGATGATGCATTGATGCAAGAAGCGGTCGATCTGGTTCGTCGCACCCGGCAGGCTTCGGCAAGCTACCTGCAGCGTCATTTGAAGGTGGGATACAATCGCGCGGCTCGGATGATTGAAACGATGGAAGCTCGGGGAATTGTCGGGCCGGCCGAAGGTTCAAGACCTAGGGAAGTGTTGATGTCATGATTTTAAGAAGTTTGGCCTGGGCCGCATTTGGGCTCGGTTTTTCAAGTTCCGCGCTATCGGCAATCAGTTGTCGTGAACGGTTGCTTTCGGTGATGGACATCGACAATTACTACCAGTCGCAGCTTCAACCGGAACTTTTGGAACACTATCCAGGAACACCCGGAATTTGCGGCGCAACCTGCGTGACCAACACCGTTCGTATTTTGGATGCGTTCGAAGGGATTCGTTCGGCACGAAAAAAAAGAAAAGGAATTTTGGAAACCATCCATTGGGTCGAATGGTTTAAAAAGTATGATCGCCGTGGCGACGTCTACAACCCTTTGACCGACGGGGTTAGCTTTGAAAACATGCTTCGCACAATCGCAAAGCGTGAAGAAACGGTCTTTAAGGGGATTCAGTTTTTCACAAAAACCATGGATCCTTACGAAGGTTCAGACCGGAAGCGACTAGAAGAACTGGATCAAGGGTCAGAAGCTATCCGTCACAGTTTCCGCGACATCGTTCCGGCCGACATCCGGAACCTGGACATCGACATCTTTATGTTTTCGTTTGTGCATCGTTTGGAATCCGGAAAGGTCACCGATTTTGCTCATGCAGTCGTTGGAATCTACGACCCCAAAAAAGACTGGGTCAAAGTTTTAGATCCGTATTTTCCGGACGACCCTTCCTACTGGAAATTTGAAAAAGGGGCGGAAGGATTTCACGTGGGGCTGAAAAGGGTTTCTGGACCCTATATCGAAAATCAGCGCCGCGTGGTCGTGAATGACTTTATCGGTCTGAAATTACCCGACTAGCTATTCTTGGTCTTCTTCGGTTTTGATTCCTGGAAACATCATTTGTCCGGCGTCTTGAACGGTTTTGTAAAAAATCTGGCAGCGGCGCTTTCCCGAAATTTTTCGAAACAGATCGGGCCAAAAGCCTTCGTTGCCACATTCCAAGGTTCGAAGGTGTTTCATGGTTTCAACGCTAAGCCCTCGAAGTTTTTCATAGCGCTTGCAGCCTTTGTGCTTGGGCATAAAGGCCTGAGCTTGGGTCCAAGTGCCTGGTTTACATTCTTCTTGTGCCTTGGCCTTTTGAATTTCGTCGATGATCTTTTGAGGAACGAAAGTGCATTCGGAAAGTTCCAATGACGGATCCAATTCTCCGTCGACCGTGTCTTCGGGATTGGTAATCATCTCGCCGTGAGAACAAACTCTCCAGTGCGGACGAAAATCCAATCGAACCTGTTTTTGCTTTTCGTCCGAGCACGAAGAAGCCAGAATCAAAACCCCAGCGGCGATTATGGGAAAGAAGTTGTCTTTCATTTATACCCATGGAATAGGACCTTGATTGACGAGTAAAGCCGTTTTTCCAGTTTCTGGATTTCCTAAAGATGCGGTGGTTTTGGACATGTCGCGTGGTCCGCTGAAGTCCATTCCGACCTACGCCATTGGCAAGTACTTGGAAAAGCGCCCGGGCGTTTACGAAACCGCGCTTTTTCAATCCCAAGAAGGCAATCGCAATATTCACATGGGAATCGATCTGTTTGCGCCCGCTGGAACCGAGGTTCTGGCGTTTGCCCCAGGAAAGATCTTCCTTCAGGATTACAATTCGGCATCTGGGGATTATGGCTACACCTTGATCACCCAGCACCTTTGGGATGGTCAAACGCTGTATGTGCTTTGGGGACATTTGGCGAAAGCTTCGATCCAGGTGCGCAAAGTGGGACAAAGTTTTCAAGCTGGGGAAGTCTTGGGTTGGATCGGTCGGCCCGACGAAAACGGGGGCTGGGATTTCCCCCATCTGCATTTTCAAGTTTCCACCCAAGCCCCCGAGCGCTGCGACATGCTCGGTGCTGTTTCGGATGACCAGCTCGAAAAAGCCAAACAGATCTACTTGGATCCAAGAAAGTTGCTTGGGGCAGTGTATTAAGTTTAGACTAAACAAGTCATGTCTTTGAACTTAGTGTTCGCAGTACTTCTGGGGTTCGGATTCGATGGTTCGGCGCAAGCTCAAGAAGCTGCGGCTCAGCCTGCCGAACCAGTACCCGCCGCGCCGGCCCCGGTGGCTGAACAAGGCGGTTCAGAAGAGCCCGTAGCGCCGGTCATCAAGCGCTATCGAGAAAGAGAAGCGGATGGGACACAAGCCATCAACCGGTTCGACGAAAAAAACCTCGTCCAAAAAAGCCTCTACAAGCTTAACGGCGAGCAGCTCGAAGTGGATCCGGATTGAATCGGGATTTCCGATTCCTTCGTACGTTCGTGAAGCCCTTCAAATATTAGGCGAAGCAGGCCATGTGGCCTATCTAGTCGGCGGAAGTGTGCGCGATTTTCTTTTAAAGCGCGAAACCAAGGACCATGACATCGCAACATCGGCAACGCCTGACGAACTGGAAAAACTTTTCCCCCACGCGGTTCTGGTCGGAAAGCAGTTCGGAGTGATCAAGATCCCCCTGACGTACGAAGAATCGCCGCACGCGCAGTTTCTGGAAATCGCGACTTTTAGAAAAGACCTAGAATACAAAGACGGCCGCCATCCCACGGGGGTTGCGTGGGCGGACCCAGTTCAAGACGCCAAAAGGCGCGACTTTACGATCAACGCTTTGTTCTATGATCCAAAGACCAATCGCATCTTGGATTGCTGCGAAGGGATCAAGGATCTGGAATCCAAACGGGTTCGCGCCATCGGGGTGCCAGCGGACCGCTTTAAGGAAGACGCGCTTCGCTTGCTTCGTGCAGTGCGTTTCACGACAGCCCTTCGGTTTACGCTGGATGAAGCAACGGCTGAAGCGGCTAAGGCCAAAGCCAAACTGATCGCAAGAATCAGCGGTGAAAGGATTCGAGACGAGTTGAATCATATGCTTGAAGGGCCGGACCCCGCGAATGCATTTTCGCTTTTGTCGGAACTGGGGATCTTGGATCAGGTTCTTCCCGAACTTTCACGCCTTCGCGGGGTGAAGCACCCGGCGTTTCCCAGCGAAGGCGATTTTTGGAAGTTCACTTTAAGGCTTTTGGAAGCCGTAAGGCGGCAAAACCCGGTTCGGCCAGCAGTATTGATGTGGGCGGCACTTTTGTCGCGCACCGGAATTCCGACGGCAGCCAAAAAGAACGCCGGGAAAAGTTTCAATGGATTCCCGCAAGAAAGCGCGCGGATTTCCATTCAGATCGCCGAGCGCCTTCATCTTTCCAAAAGTGAATCCGAACTGATCCGAAAGATTCTTGAAGAACAGCTGAATTTTCGCGGCGTCTTCCAGATGCGGGAAGCCACCATTCAAAGGCTGATTCGTGCACCGCACTTTGACTGGCAGATGAGCCTTTTCAAGGCCGATTCGACGATCACGGACGGGAATCTGGCGCAGGTCGAATTCCTAAAAAGCCGTTTCGAAGACTATCGGCGCAATCCCGAAGCCCATGATTTGAAACTGATCAGCGGCGAAGATCTGATTGAACTAGGTTTTTCACCTGGACCACAGTTTTCAGAAATGATGAAGAACGTCGAAGATCTGGTTTTGGAAAAAAAGTTAAAGACTAAAGAAGAAGCTCAAAGTTACATCATCGAGCATTACGCCAAGAAGGGAACCGTGTGAAAATTCAGTTGTTAGGGGCCGAAGACATTCCGGCATTTTCCAAGCACCTTCATCAATGCCTTCTTGAAAACACCGACCCGGCGCTTTCGGTTTATGCTCCCTTCCTAAAAGAAGAAGTTCGAAGCGTCGAAGTCATTGAAAAGAAGTGCCGTGAATCGTGGAACCGTCCGCTTCATGAAAAAGGGTGGGAACGGGTTTGGGCCATGATGGATCAGGGCCAGATGTTGGGTCATGTGGATTTGAATTCAGGCCGGATGACCACCGAACTTCATCGAACTTATTTGGGCATGGCGATCTTGAATCCCAACCGGGGAAAAGGGATTGGGCGAAAGCTTTTGAACCACGCGGTCGAATGGGCCAAGGCGCAACCCAGTTTGGCTTGGTTGGATCTTTACGTTTTTCAGCACAACCATGCCGCGATTCATCTTTACCGGGAAGCGGGTTTCCAAGAAGTTTTCCGCCGCGACGACGCGTACCGGATGCGAGGTGAAAAGATCGCGGATTTAGCGATGACCCTTCGGCTTCGTAGCTAGTGCTGGCGTTGAAGCCCCCAATAATCGCTTCAATCTTTCGGGGTCAGGCTTCACCAGTAAGGTCTTGTTGTGGGTGTACGAAGCTTCGGTCGAATCCTTGATTCGTTTCACATGCTTTTTGAAAGTGTAGTCCACTTCGGTGGTTCCCCAGTTTTCACCGCCGCTGTGAAAGATGCAAAGCTGGGCGGCATCCAAAAGCGTTTCAAGCGATGCCGACTTACCACTGTGCAGGGGAATCAGCACGTGCGCCCCCGGTCGACCGCGGACGTGCATCCAAAGGTCGTTACCGCGCGCATGCTTGAACGTCAGTTCTAGGTTTTCATCCCGCGATTTTCCAACCCAGATGCCCAGGCCTTCTTTTGAAATGTAGCTTCGACCCATCCACTGGTTTTTCGAAGGCTTGGATTTGGATTCCGTGCCTTGCGGGGTTGTGCGTAATCCCGCGCCCAAGGCTTTTTCGATTTCTTCAAAATCTTTCAGACGCGCCAGTTGTTCAGCGCGTTTTTTCAGAAACTGAATCTGGCTTTGGGATTCCTCAAGCCGGCGCTTCTTGCGTTTGGCTTTTTGGAAAAGTCGATCCATTTCCTTGGAATCCAAGTTTTCTCCGACCGAAAGAATTTTTCCTTTCAGCGCTTCGCCTTCGGCGGACCAGTCGGGTTCTGCAGAGGCTTCATCCAAGGTTTTTTGCGCTTGGCGAATTCGTTTTTCGATTTCTGAAAGCATCGCCTTCAGCGACCTTTCGGCCGCGTTCTTTCGGTCTTCCAGGTCTTCTTCGACCAAGGCTTTTTGAACGTGATCTGCCCAAAGCTTTAGGTTCGAAAGTTCTTCGGGGTATCGAATTTCGGCGTCCGGAACTTTCCTAGGACCTTCGCTTTTTGTGGGCGCTTTTTTTGGGGCCTGGGATTCTCGTTTATGGGCTCGAGAATCGGCAAGGATCTGGCCCCGATCTGAAATCAATAACGCTTCAGGAAGGGCCGGAATCATCGAAAGTCGAAGCCCGATTTTGTCGTCGCGTCCGTCCCCCGAAAACCAGACCGTGATTACCCGTTCCTGTTCTGGTACTTCGATCCCAAGCCATTTACGCGATTTCAAATGCTTGGCCATCGCTAGTCCGAACGGACTTTGTGTGGCACTGGCACAAGCCTTGGGTCCCTTGCCCAAGTCGGCGAAAAGATAATTGCCCTGAGGCCGGATGCGAAACTGGATGTAGGCTTCGTCTTTGCGGCTGGTCAGACGAATGCACCATTCTGATTTTCGGTAGTGCGAAAGGTGGGTCTGGTTTTCAGGGACAATGACTTTATCGACGTGCCAGTTCCCGTGCGAAAACGCCTGACGGATCGTTTGGACCAGTCTTGCCCATTCTTTCCAATTCAGGATCGCTAGTTTCATGGCTGAATCCATGTTACTTCTTGTCTATGCCAACTCCAAAGGAAACGGTGACCTGGAAAGTCCGCTCGGGGTCAGATCGACGTTTCAATGCCGGTCACCCCTGGCTTTACTCCAATGAATTGGAAACTTCCCCAAAAGGGATTTTGCCCGGAACACCGATTCGTTTGATCGATGCCCAGGATCGTTTTTTGGCTTGGGGTTATGGAAACCCGCATTCGTTGATTTCGTTTCGCGCCGTTTCGCGCGATGAAGGCGAAGAAGATGCGTGCGGGTTTGCGGGTGTCCGTCGCCGTCTTGAAACGGCCGCAAGACTTCGGGCCGAAGTGGGGTTGTCTTCGGTCAGCTTTCGCTGGATTTTTGGCGAATCGGATTTTCTGCCAGGCCTGATCATCGATCGTTATCGGATGTCGGACAATTGGGGCACCGAAGCCAGCCAGGTGATTGTGATTCAGGCGCAAACGGCAGGCGCACAAAAATGGATTTCTGAACTTCCCGAACTGATCTTGGATGTCGTGAAAGGCAATCCCGCGATTTTCGAAAATACTCCGGCCAGCCAAACCGCGATTTTGATCCGAAACGATGTCGGTGTTCGCAAGCTAGAAGGACTTGAAGAAGAAAAGCCCCAGTTGGTTCGCCCTGTTTTCATGTCCGAAGCCATGCTGAAGAAATCCAGGATTCGCATCCTTTCCCAAAGCGGCCGAATCGGAGAATTCATCGAAATGAACTGCGATCTTTGGGAAGGACAGAAAACTGGCTTTTTCTTGGATCAGTCAGGAAACATCGGGCGCCTGATTCAGTTTCTTCAATCAAAAGTGCGCGCGAAAGAAAGACAGACCACTGCGCTAGGGAAGAAAGAAAGAACCCGGATCAAGATTTTGGATCTTTGCACCTATGTGGGCCAATGGTCGACCCAAGTGGCGCAAGCCATGACGGTGGAACAGGCCGATGTCGAAGTGACGTTGGTCGATTCTAGCCAAGCGGCCTTGGATTTGGCCGAAACCAATGTACGCAAGTGGACGCCGCACGTGAAAAAACTGAAAGCGGATGTGGTCCACGATTTAGGTTCCGTACCGGTTTTACCCGGGGGAAGCGGTCCTTTTGGTCCCTACGACTTGGTGATTTCTGACCCCCCGGCGCTGATCAAAGGGCGAAAGGACATGCCCCAGGGGACCCATGCTTACCTTCAGCTTCACACCCAGGTCATGCGCCTGGCAGGCGAAGGCGCAATGGTCGCCTGCTGCAGTTGTTCGGCCCTTTTGGACGAAGAAGATTTCTTGGCGACACTGGCTAAAGCAGCGCGCCGTAATAAAAAATCGGTTCGATGGCTGGACCGCGGCGGGCACTCGGTAGATCATCCAGTACTAGCCGAATTTCCTGAAGGTCGATATTTGAAAGCCTGGTTCGGCGTCGTTCATTCCATCGGAGGCACTCGTGGCTAAAGCAAAGAAAAAAGCGGTCGTGAAGAAAAAAGCACCAAAAAAGGCGGCTGTTAAGAAAGTTGCGAAAAAGAAAGCACCCGCTAAGAAGAAAGCGCCTGCAAAGAAAGCTGCTGGGAAGAAAGAATCATCCGCAAAGCGCAAAGGGACTTCGTCGGCAAAAACGGTACCGCCTGAAGTCGCGATGGCCCTGACCCATCCGCTGAGCACTCCGCGCCCGCACCTAAATATTGTGTCGGACAAGCCCGAACCCGAAACCGCAGAAAAATTAAAGGCCGGCGATAAGGCCCCCGGATTTTCGCTGCAGACCGATGAAGGAAAAACGGTCAGCCTGGCTTCGCTAGCCGGAAAGAAAGTCGTTTTGTATTTCTATCCCAAGGACGACACCCCGGGATGCACCAAGGAATCTTGCGACTTTCGCGATTCCTTGAACCGCGTGACGAAATCCGACGCTGTGATTTACGGAATCAGCAAAGACAGCGTCGAAAGTCACAAAAAATTTCGTGAAAAGTTCAGCCTGAATTTTCCACTTCTTTCAGATCCTACGGGTAAGACCTGCGAAGATTACGGCGTCTGGAAAGAAAAATCGATGTACGGACGCAAGTACATGGGCATCGAACGCATGACGTTCTTGATCGGTAAAGACGGCAAAATCAAGAAGGTCTATCCTAAAGTGAAAGTCGAAGGTCACGTTGAACAGGTGATCGCTGACTTGGCGACGATCTAAGTGACCTCTCTTTTCGTTACCAGCGCCAAAGGCTTTGAAGGGGCACTTGCCGACGAATTGAAACAGGCCTGTGGAATCGGTGAACTAGTCGCTAAGATTCACCGCGAACGCGGTGGCGTCCGAATCCTTCCGTTTGAAAACGAAGAAGCGAAGCTGATTGAAGCCGCCTACCGGATCTGTTTTTTTTCAAGGGTCGCGGGACGGGTTCTTTGGGAACTGAAAACCTTTGAATGTAGGACCGCCGACCAGCTTTACACAGGAATTCGATCCATTCATTGGACCAACCATATCGCCCCGGACGGAACGATGGTGGTGGATTTTCATGGTGTGAATTCGGCGATCAAAAATACTCAGTTCGGGGCTTTGAAAACCAAGGACGCGATTTGCGATCAGCTTCGTACCTTAAAGGGTCAACGTCCTTCGATCGACACCAAAAAGCCAGACGTTCGCGTTTCGGTTCACTTGGACAAGAAAAATCAAGCGGCCGTGGCGATCGACCTTTCGGGCGACAGTTTGCATATTCGGGGCTATCGAACCGAAACGGTGATGGCGCCGTTGAAAGAAAATCTTGCGGCGGGAATTCTTTGGTTATCGGGCTGGGCTGAAAAATCAAAGACCGGCGTTCCATTGATGGATCCTTTTTGTGGTTCCGGAACCATTGTCCTAGAAGGCGCCTTCATGGCCTTGGATTTTGCACCCGGGCTTTTGCGCTGGAAGAAACCCATGTCGACTGCAGCCTTTGGTTTTGAAAGGTGGCTAGGGCGGGACGACGCGAAAATTCAGTCGATTTATGAAGAAGCGCAAGGTCGGGTTCAGGCCCGAATTGAAGCCCTTCGGGGCGGAAAAGGTCCACGTACGCTGCAGCGCATAGTCGGCTTTGACCAAGATGCGGAAGCCATCAAGGCCGCGCTTTCCAATCTTCACGCGTCTGGAATTCCCGATTTTCAGAAAAACGCATCTTCCATTCAGGTCCATTTCGAAAAAAAGGAACTGGGGCAAGGAGCCGTTCCTTCAGGGCGTTCAGGTTGGATTGTGACCAATCCCCCTTACGGTCTTCGAATCGGTGAAACGCAGGCGTTGCAAAGGCTTTACAGAAGCTTTGGCGACTTCATGAAGAAGTCTTGCGAAGGGTGGAATGCAGCGGTGATCACCGAAGCCACTGACTTGGCGAAGTCCATCGGACTGAAGCCGTCGGCCAAGATCCCGGTTTGGAACGGCCCCATCGAGTGCCGGGTCCTGACCTATCAGTTATATGCGGGTAGTCAAAAAACTGAGGAGAATTGAATTCTGCTCGGGTCTTTTTGGGTTTACATTCTGGGTTATGAAGCAACCCGAATATTCAAAAAATCAAACCCAGTCGATCATTCACGACAGCCCAAATCAGGCCGATGCACAGACTGAAAACTTACTGAAACTTTTGGAAGAACAAGAAGCGATTCGGAAGAACAAACTTCCTTCGGTTCGCACCGTTCTTGCCGTGCTTTCATCCAAAGGCGTTGTTTTCGATACCGACGCCTTGAAACAAAAAATCGTCATGACCTATCCGGATGCGACGGTGTTTTTTCTGACCACCACGGGACAAGCCATTGGTCCGAAGGCGCCCGGTAAAGTGGACTTACTGGTGGATTTCACCAGCCCCCGCAGCCGGCAAGGCTGGTTCTATGCCCGCAAACTTCGTCGCATGGCCAAGTTCGCCGTGGGCAGAAACGCCGGACTTTTTCGCAAATCCATCTACAATCGCATCGTCGATGAAAAAAAGATGGCTGACCTTCCTTCAGATCTTCTGGATCGTGAACGTCTGGTTCAAAGAAAAGTACTGGAACTGGTCGGAATCACGATTGCTCAAAAAGGGGAAACCGGTCCGGATCTAGGCCAGTCGATTGCACTGGATCTGCCGCCCATGGCCAGGCTCTGATGAAGTTTTCGGAAACCGCCGGAAAATTCTTCGAGCGGATCTACGAAATCCTGATTTCGCTTAAGCTCGCGGTCATCACGATCGGGATTCTTTTGGTTTCCTTGATCACAGCGACTTTTTTGGAATCGATCTACGACACACCGACGGCTCAGTACTGGGTCTATCGGTCGTTTTGGTTTTACCTGGTTCTGCTTTGCTTAGGTTTAAACATTCTTTTTGTCGCCATCAGTCGCTGGCCTTGGAAAAAGCACCACACCGCATTTCTTCTGGCCCACTTAGGAATCATGATGATTTTGATCGGTTCCTGGATCACGCAGCGTTACGGCCTGGATGGAAACCTGCGCTTCACCGAAGGCGAAGCTTCTTCGCTGGTGGAACTTTCAGATTTGATGGTGGTGGTCGCGGATGGTCCCGAAGTAAAGACCTTTCCGATTCAGTGGACCCCGCCTTCGGCCCATTTTTCAAAAGTTCGAATGGACGACTATGGATTGGTGGTCGACCGTTGGATCACGCACGCTGAAGGCGATTACGATTTCATGGATTCCGGGGACCAGACATCGCAACCTGCGGTGAAGATCCGCGTGCAAGGCGGTCCGATGAGAATCGTTCAGGATTACTGGCTTTGGGGCGGCGACGTGAACTTTGCAAGGCGCCAAGCCGGGCCTGCGCAGATCAAACTGATCACCGAAAAATTTCCGCTGGAAAAAGAAGATCTGAAAGTCGATCCCAAACGCTTAAGCGATCCCAAAGCGGTTCAAGCGGCCCATTCGGCTTCGCCGCTTTTTGGAACGGGCAAGGGCCCCGAACTTCGAATTCGCCTAAAGGGCGGAAAGATCGAAGCCGAAGCCGTTTCGCGCGAAGGAAAGAAAGTTCAGATCACCGCCGAACCCAACGCCGAAAAAGTTTATGAAACGGGATGGAAGGGGAACGTCACGGTCAGTTTTCTTGCAATCGTTCCGCACGCGACGGCAGTTGCGACCTATCGTCCTTCGCAGATTCAGTACGGAAATTCCGCGCCTAGCTCTGCCATTCGGATTGCAGCGCAAGACCTAGATCCGCAAACCACGGATCAGCAGGCAGTTCGATCGGGAAAAGCCGTATGGCTAGGGTTGGGTGAAAGGGCAGTATTCAAGATTCGTGATCGTGAAGTCGCCATGGGATTTACGACTCAAAGGGTTCAGCTGCCTTTTTCTTTGAAACTGAAAGAATTTCGAATCGATCGTTATGACGGAAGTCGGGATCCGAAAGAATATTCTTCGTTTGTTCATGTCAGTCAGGGCCAGGGCAAGTATACAGACCCCATTCACATTCGCATGAACGAACCGCTTCAACACAATGGCATTACATTTTATCAGGCCAGCTATGAAGAAGGATTTCCAAGACCGGTCACTTCGATTCTGTCGGTGAACCGCGACCCGGGACGGTGGCTGAAGTATTGGGGTTCCTTAATTTTGGTTTTAGGCACGATTCTGCTTTTCGTGAAAAAGTACGTCAGAAGGAGCAAGGCATGAAAATTCGAAATGCGCTTTTGGGACTGATCTTCGTTTCGTCTTGGGCGTCGGCATCTGATTTGGCCCTGCCCGAAATCCCAAAAAAGAAATGGGACTTTTCAGAATTCGCCCAGACGCCGACGCATGTGGGGGGGCGCCTAAAGCCTTTGGACACCTTTGCTCGTGAAGTCGTGCTTCAGCTGACGTCTTCACGAAGTTACAAGGGTTGGGACCCGGTTGATTTCGTGCTTTCATTGGCCGCCCATCCAGCCGACTGGGAAACGATGCCCATCATTTCCGTTTCGCTTTTGGATGTGAAAAGGCAGTTGGGTTTAGAAGAAAAGCGAAGCCATTTTTCGGCAGTTGAATTGATTCGGGATTCCTACCTGGGCCAGTACGCTCAGCGTTTAGGTTCGGATTCAAAATCCATGGTTCCCAATCTTTCGGGGGGTGTTGCCAAGGCTGATCCACGCGAACAAGAAATCAAGAAGATCCTGGAACGGCTTCTTTTGTTTAGAAGTCTGGCCAATGGCGACGCCTGGACCCTGATTCCAGCGACGGGCGGGCATCCCTGGAGCCCGCTTTCGGACAAGAATCAGAAAGGACCTGAAGCCACTGAAATTCGCGCACACTTTGCCGGAATGCTTCAGGCATATCGAAACGAAGACGAAAAAACTTTTCGTGGCGGAAGCCTTCATGTTCGACAGGCGGTCTTGAAAGCCATGAAGCTGGAAGACCCCAAGTCCATGACTGAAGATCTGAAGCGCGAAGTGAAGACACTGGGTTCTGAAGTTTTTTACAACCGCTTGCACCCCTTTATGTGGGGTTGGATTCTGTATCTGCTGGGTGCAATTCTTTGGATCTTTGTGCTGGTTCAAAACCCAAAAGCGAAAGCGGTTTTCAATACGCTGGCTTTGTCGGCCACCGGAATGGGTTTACTAGCGCATATTACCGGCATCACCCTTCGCTGCTACATCGCGGGTCGCCCTCCGGTTTCAAACATGTACGAATCGATTGTCTGGGTGGCGCTTGGCGTGATGGCCTTCGGCGCCATCATTTATGCAACTCAGCGCCAGGCCGTTCTTTTGGCTGTTTCTTGTGTATTGGCCTGTTTTGGTTTGATCGCAGCCGATGCTGCACCCGCGATGATGGATCCTGGAATTCATCCTTTGGTTCCAGTCCTTCGCAGCAACTATTGGCTGACGATCCACGTCTTGACGATCACTTTGGGTTACGCGGCATTCGCCCTTAGCCTGGGGATTTCAAACGTCACGCTTTGGAACTTTCTGAAAAAAGCGAACGCTTCTAAAATTGCCGGACTCAATCAGCTTTCCTATCGTGCAATGCAATTCGGAGTGGTTTTGCTGGCTGCCGGAACGATTTTGGGCGGAATCTGGGCGGACGCTTCTTGGGGTCGTTTTTGGGGATGGGATCCTAAGGAAGTCTGGGCACTGATCGCTCTTTTAGGCTACATCGCGATCCTTCACGCACGGTACGTGGGTTGGATTCAGCAATTCGGATTCGCCGCTTCAAGCGTCGTTTCCTTCATGTTGGTCGTGATGGCGTGGTACGGCGTCAATTTCGTGCTGGGCGAAGGAAAACATTCGTATGGTTTCGCCAGCGGCGGTCGCGGCCCGGTCTTTACTGTTTGCGGACTTCAGCTTCTTTTTGTTCTTTGGGTGGCTGCGCGGCAACAGGGGTGGCTGAAGAAGGTCCGTCTTTAAGACCGTATTGCGCAACCACGGGGTGTGGAACGATATCCGGTTTTGAAGCCTGCTTCAGGATGTTGGTGATCGTTTTCTGCGGAAAAGTTTTTTGAATGATGTTGACGATGAAGGCAGGAATGTTCCCCTTGGGGTCTGCGTGGGATTCGGCAAGGATTTCAGTTCCTTTTCCGCCATCGATGGACTTCATTTCAAATTTCGCGAATTTGATGTCGCCGCGAACTAGGTCTGGATTTTCAGGATAATCGGGTAGCGTAACAGATTCGACAAAAAGCGTGACCGTTTTCTTTTCCTTGTTCGGAGTAATCGTCGTGTGCGTCACGAAGTCACGATCTTTCAAAGGCCAGGGTACACGGGTGATGAAGTGTTCCCATTTTTCAAATGGCGAAGTTTTTTTGATCAGCTTTGCGTAACGAACCCTTTCGGCCCATTCGGTCCTGCGCTCGGTATCAAAAACGATGCTTAGGACGATTTCTAGCGGTGCCGCAATCTTGGCTTCGCCCCGATACGCGTAAACTGAACTTCCCGGAATTTCTTTTCGATAAACGGTGACGACGTCGGATTTCGCGACTTCGACCCATTCTTGATCGCTGGATGCCCAAATCGAAGAAGGAACAATTGCGTAAAACAGGACCCCTAGCGTCAATGCTGATTTCATCATCATGACTAACGATTAGAAATCTGATTGCGAATTGCGGCAAGGAAATCCTTCACCTTGCCTTCGTGTTCGGCTTGTTTTTCGGCAGTCGAAAGATCTGGGGTTTTAGACTCGTTGCGTATCAGCATCAGATCACTTGGAATTTCGTCCAAGAATCGGCTGGGGTTGCGGGGGACGTCCTTTCCATAACGGATCCGATTTCGGGTACGGGTCAGAATCAGTCGGTCTTTGGCCCGAGTAATCCCGACGTAACAAAGGCGTCTTTCTTCTGACAGGTCTCCGTCGCCTTCTAAAGTGCGCCGGTGGGGCAGTAGGCCTTCTTCCATGCCCACCAAGAAAACGACTGGGAATTCCAGGCCCTTGGCCCCATGCAAAGTCATCAAAGTCACTTCGTCGCGGGGTTCGTTGTTTTCTTTTTCGTCTTTGTCGTCTGTCGCTTCAAGGGTCATCAGCGCCAGAAAGTCGCGAAGAAGATCAAAAGCGGTTTTTGCTGAACGAACTTCGGATTCTTTCATTTGTCCCAAAGCGCTTGCCATTTCGTCGCAGTTTTCCCACTTCTTGGCCGCCGCAACGACGTCTTCGGAATCTTCTTCCAAAGCCTGCTTGATTCCGATTTTCGAAAGGCTTTCTTTTGCCCAAAGGGATGCCGCTTCGGCAGTGACGGGGGCTTTTTCCAAGGCTTCCTGAAGCCCACGGATCAGTTGGTAAAAGACCAAAAGCGCTGCTCGCGCTTTGTCGGTGAAAGATTCGGGATATGAACCCGGTTGGGTACAGATTTTTTCAAGAACCTGAAAAAGGCAGGATCCTTCTTGCAAAGCGATTGCCCCCAGGTTTTCCAAAGTCGTTCGTCCAATGCCACGGGTCGGCCAGTTCACAATGCGACGGAAAGAAGCATCGTCTTGAATGTTCACAATCAGGCGCCAGTAAGACAGCAGATCCTTGATTTCTTTTCGGTCCAAAAACGAAAGCGTCCCGACCATCTTGTAAGGAATGTTGCGCATTCGAAGCGCTTCTTCAAAAAGTCGCGACTGAGGATTCGATCGATAAAGAATCGCGAAATCCTTCCATGGGCGAATTTGCTGAAAGTTTCCTTGGACGGCGGTTTTTGCCAATCGAAAGATTTCGTCGCCCACGACATCCGCTTCACCGCGGTCGTCTTCGCAAAGAATCATTTCCAAGGGTTCGCCTTGACCTCGATCCGACCAAAGGGATTTCGGGTGTCGAATTCGATTCTTTGAAATGACTTGGTTTGCCGCGTTCAGAATCGTCGAAGTGCTTCGATAGTTCTGATCCAAAGTGATCGTTTTTGCGCCCGTGAAATGTTGATTGAAATGCAGGATGTGGGTGGGGTCTGCGCCTCTCCATGCGTAAATGGATTGATCATCGTCGCCAACCACGCAGATGTTCTGCGTTTTTTCAGTCAGCGCCTTTAAAAGGCGGCTTTGCGCTGGGTTTGTGTCCTGGTATTCGTCGACCAAAATGTAGCGAAATCGAGCGTTCAGTTCGCGCCGAACTTCTTCATTTTGTTCGACCAAGCTGACTGCGTGAAAAAGCAGGTCGTCAAAGTCCATCGAAGCCTGAAGCTTCAGCTGGTCCTGATACTTCACATACGCATTCGCGGTGATGATCGCGTAATCCCCCGCAAGCGCCTTTCGATCCAAGAAATACCGTTCCGCGGTTTCGTGGCTTAGAAAGCGATTCTTCGCCTGACCGATTTCAAAAAGAATGGTGTCTGGATCGAACTTCTTGTCGTCGATTTTCAGATTCTTCAGAATACCGCGGATGATGTCGACCTGGTCGTTGCGATCGATGATCGTGAAGTGATTCGGAAACCCGATCTGACCCGCGTACTGGCGAAGGATTCGAACGCAAAGCCCGTGAAAAGTCGCGATCGTCAAACCTTGTGCTGCCTTCTGACCCGAAACCTTCGTCACCAGATCCTTGACCCGTTCCCGAAGTTCTTCGGCCGCCTTACGCGTAAACGACAAGCCCAGGATCGCAGTCGCTGGAACCTTTCGTTCCGCAATCAAGTGCGCGATGCGATAGGTCATGGTGCTGGTCTTTCCGCTTCCGGCACCGGCTAGGACCAAAAGGGGGCCATCGCCAAATAGGACGGCTTCTTTTTGTCGGCTGTTCAAACGATTCAGATTCATTTCGAAACCAGTGTCTTGATGGAACACCTGCTGGTCAAGTCACGATTGGAAGAAATTCGGTGCCCACGATATGCTTTCCACATGACTGCTTTTATTCTGCTTTTTCTTTGTCTTGTGGCGGGCTTTGCGCTGCGGCAGACGGGGCGTTTGGGGGATCAAGGGGCTCGCGCTTTGGGCACGACGGTGACCTATGTCTTTTTGCCCGCAGTCGTTCTTTCGCAAGTTCATCAAATGGGGGGAACGATCCCTTCTTGGATCCCCGCTTTGGCAGGCTGGGCGCTATTCTTGGGGTCTGCCGCTGCTTTTTTGTGGATCGGGCGTCGCTTAAAATGGTCAGCGGCCCTTCAGGGTGCGGTGATTCTTTCAGCTGGGCTTGGAAACACTTCGTTCATTGGCTTTCCGATTTTGACCTGGCTTCGCGGTGAAGAATCCATTCCCGTGGCGATATTGGCCGATCAGTTTGGCGCCTTCTTACCGCTTTCAACCGGTGGGGTGATCATTGCTGCGGTTATGGGTTCTAAGCGTGCGCGTTTCAAGGAAACGGTTTTTCGCGTCACGACCTTTCCGCCTTTCATCGCATTGGTGGTCGCGCTCTTTACGGCGGGCTGGAATTTTCCGGCGGCACTTCAACAAATCCTGGACGCACTTTCGGCTGCGATGATTCCTACGGCTTTGGTTTCGGTAGGGGCTTATCTGAAATTTTCTGGGGCAGCGGTTTTTAGAAAGTATCGGGGTCCGCTGATTGCGGGGCTTTCGTACAAATTGGTTTTGGCCCCCTTAGTTCTGGTTTTGGTTTTGAAAGGGGCTTTTGGACTTCGCGGACCTTTTGTGGACATCGGGGTTTTGGAAGCAGGGATGGCGCCGATGATTTCAGCAGCCCTGGTCGCCGCCGAATACGATTGTGAACCCGAACTTTGCAATCTGATGATCGCC
The DNA here is from genome assembly GCA_016786465.1 of Bdellovibrionales bacterium. Classification (GTDB taxonomy): domain Bacteria; phylum Bdellovibrionota; class UBA1018; order UBA1018; family UBA1018; genus JAEUWC01. The sequence goes on from JAEUWC010000015.1 coordinate 125,986, forward strand.
GTGGGGACCCCGATTTCCCTTTTGACGGTTCCGCTTCTTTCGCTTCTTCTGGACGTCTTTGCATGATTTTTCTCTTTAGGAACTATTCCGAAAAGCCGGATACTGACCTAAGGCCGGTCACCGAACGCGGAAGAGAACTTTTCAAAAAGTATGATTTGGAAAAGTTGAAGGGTCGAATTTCTGCCAAGACTTTTCGTGACGGGATTTCGTATCTAGACCTTTTGGATCAAATCCCCAAGGAAGCTTTGGTTAGGGCGGGAAGCAAGGGCCCTTGGGTGGATGTGGGATCGCGTGACTTTGCTTACGCCTGGTCGCTGTCGATTTATTTGGAAAGCAAAAGCATGGTCTGGGATGGGTTGGAAGGAATCGAAGTGACGGGCACGAAGTTCTTCAAAGATCTTTCAACGCCAAAGAAACGGGCCGACTTTCATCTTTCGGATCTTTCGCGGGTTTATCCCCAAAAAAGGTTTCGTTACCATGCCAAGGACGTTCGAAGTCAGCCCATGACTGCATCAGGGATTTTTTGGTTTTTTCCGTTTGTGACCTTATCGGCTCACAAAAAGTGGGGACTTTCTGCACGGGATTTTAATCCATCGGAAACCTTGAAGTCGGTTCAGGCGCCGGTCTGGATTGTCGCAAATTTCACGCAAACCGAAGCCGAACTTTTCCGAAACGAAATGGCGAAGGCGCATCCCAGTTATTCACGTGTTTTCAGTCAAGTGATCGAAGGGGGGCTGCACCCATCACCGCATCCGATTGTGATTTCAGTTTGGTCTGCGGAATCCAAACCCAATGCGTAAAGTTAGACGATTCGATCCAGTCGATCGATTCGAGTCGCCTTGGTGTCGCCTCGGTATTCAACGCCTTCCAAAATTGAACCGCGTTCGACTTCTTGATCGTCCTGCAAGCGCAGTCGTGCACGGCGTTTTCCGTCTTGTCCGCAGATAAAGAATTCTGAATCACGACCTTCGTAATGCGAAGGACTGACCAATCGGTGCCGCGAAGCAGATGCTCCGGCTTTCAGGCCTGGAAGGATTTCTTCCAAAGCCCTGCTAGACCGGGTCAAAACCAAGTACGAAAAAGGCAAAGTTTTACGGTCCAGTCCTGCCTTTTCGTCGATTAATTTGGTGTAGGGCGGTCGCCACCAACTGACTTCTTCGTGGCACCAGTCTTCGGCGGCTGCTAGTGCTCCGCAATTCTGCATCCCCAGACAGGGAAGCAAAATCTGAAGACCCGGACACTTCTTCTTTTTGATTCCATCGATCAATTCGCGCCTCAGTTCCAAAAGTCTTCGACTTTGATCCTTTAGCGCCGGTTCAGAAAGAATGACCAAACCATCGCGTTCCAGGTGACGATCCCAGGTTTTCAGCAAGCGATCCGCTTGGGCGGCTGGGTCGTTTTCTAGTTCATTCAAAAAGTAGCTTGAAATCCAAAGATTGAATTTAGGGGAACCCTTGGGAACCAGTTCTTCGGCAAAATCGATTTCGCGATGAAAACCCCGATGGGTCCACTGATCAAAAGACGAAAACGGGAAAAACTGCTGGGTCCAGGCTTCACCCAGTTGAAGCATCGCGCGGTCGCGTTCGATTAAAGCCCAATCGGTGGTCGCAGAAAGTCCAAGCGGTGAAAACTTTTCCCCAAGCGCAACCCCACACGCACCGGTCGCAGGGCCAGCGCCCAATTCAATGGCCTTGAACTTGGATTCGCTGGAAAATCGAAACCCCAGTCGGTGAAGTTCTGACCAGATTCCCGCGATTCGAAAAGCGTTGGCGGGCATGAAATAAATAAAATAGGCCAGGCGCAGGTTCTTTGGGTTAGTCGAATCTTTCCAGTAACGCACCTGCGTGATGGCTTTTTGTTCGTCTTTCTGGGCATCCCCTTTTTTTCGATTAAATAAGTCCGACAATTTTCGAACATGGGGGACGACCGATCGCTCGATGAATCGGTTTGAAGTCAATTCAGATGGGTCCTGAATCAGTTCCTGTTCATGACAGAACCGAGCGATCAAGTTTTGAAAATCCTGGCCCATGCTTTCGGCTAGGGCGACGGGGACGCGCATGAAAAAAAGATACGATTTTGGGGGCTTGAAAGCTACCCTTAAGCATCAATGTCCAAGCAACAGGCCCCTAAACCCGCATTGCGCAAAGCAGAGTGGACCGTTTCCGCGCCCAAGAAAACCTGGGTGATGGGCCGAACCACGGGTCAAAGCTTTTCTGACCGGATCGCAGCCGAACTGAATCGCGCGGGGTTTGGCGCCGAAGTCCTGCCCACTACGGAACCCAACGAACCCGGTGCGATCGAAGCACTTCGAAAGAACCTTCAGGAACTTAAGTTGAAGGGGTTCGATGGGGTTCATCCCGGAAATTCACGTTGGGGTGTGCATCCTGAATGGATCGTCGCTTGTCAGGAAGCCGGTTTTCAAACCTGGTCACCCAGTGTTCGCACCCTAACCCTTTTTCAGCATTCACTGACACTTCTTCATCGTGCGGAACGGGTAGGGGTCGCAAACCTGGCCTTAAGCTTTGACTTGATTCATGGGCGGCGCGAACTGGATCGAATATTGGCGCGGGTCAAGCTTCCGATTGTGCTGAAATCTTCGCGACCCCGCGAAGGTCTGTCTTTCTTGGTTCTAAGCGATCCCAAGGACCTGGACCGCGAATTTCCGCTTTGGTTGGAACGCTTGCGGATTCGCTTAGGTGAAGCCATCGCCTTTGTTGAACGCTACGTCGAAGGCGCGCGAATGATTCGAATGATTTTCGTTCGCGACCGAAACGGGCGTTGTTGGGTCATGCCCCCGATGGATCGAACGCTTCAGTCGCGAGGCTTTCCCCTAGTCGAAGTTTTTCCCGCCCCCAATGTTGACCCCAAGGTTGAAAAAAGGATGGTCGAATGGACCATGGAATTGGCCGACAAAGCGCATTTTGTGGGGTTAGGGACTTTCGAATTCATGCTGGATTCTCACAAGGTTTACTTGATCAGTGGGCACCCCGGACTTCAAGAAGACGGGTTTTTTCTAGGGTCAGAAATCTTGGATCTTCAGGCGCAGGCTCTTTGGAGCGAACTTCCCGATTCGACGGAATTCCAAAAGTGGAAGAAAAAACGCCTGGATCCGCAAGCGATGGCACACGTTCTGGCTGAAGATTCTGTTTTGCAATTGCCCAGGCCAGGCAAGATCACTCATTTCCTGCTTTCAAAAATCACGGACGAAACCCAGACCCTTTCGGAATATCGGTCGGGCCAGTCTGTCCCCAGTCATTCCAGTCCCGCGGTCGGTACGATTTGGTGCCGCGGTGAAACCCATGAACAAGCTTTATTGCGGCTTCAAGCAGAACTTGCTGCGTCCGAAATTTCAGGGTCGCTACAAACAAATCTGAATTTTCTGAATCAGCTGGTCGCGCACCCCTGGGTTCGCGAAGGAATGGTTCATGCGGGATTCTTGGACGAAGAATTTATTCCGCAAACATTACCCGACGCGCAGGAACAGAACGCTTTTTATTGGATTGGAAGAAAGCTTTTCAAAGACCCAACGGTGAAGATTCGCCTAGGTCACCGGACTTTGCAGGAACCTGCGCAGGCGATGGAAGTCCGAATGGACTCCGCACAAGAAGGATTTGTCCTGGGGGCAAAGTTTCGCGCCAGTCCAATTCAGCCAGACCTTTGGCAGGTTCAATGGAAAAGTTGGTCGCTGACTTTGCGAGCCGTTTCACCGCGGCGCGCTCAGGATCCACTTCAGATGCGTTCGACTACGCAGGGCATCGTGAAGTCGATCTTTTTTCAGGAAGGCGCCGCACTTCCGGCACATGAACAGGGTTGCTTGATCGAAGTGCAGGGGACCTTGATCGGGCAAGCGGTCGCTCGAACCGTACGCCTAAAAAAATGGTTGGTTTCAACCGGCGACTTCGTCGAATTCGGCCAGCCCCTTGCACTTTTAGAAGATCCCTGATGGACTGAAGTCATGCCCAGTTACTATCGCGAAGTGAAGATCGACGGAAAACCAGCACAAGAACTTTTTGATTTCATCAGTGGCGATATCGAGCGCTTTTTGAACAAGGCCGCGATGGGAAATTTTGAAGTCAAGCGCGACGCCGCTGCTCGCTGCATCGAAATCAAAAGCGCCATGTTCAACGCAAAGTTGAAATGCGAAGATTCCAAAGTCGTCTTGGACGGAAGCTTAAGCCTTTTGGCTTCGGCCTTTAAAGGCAAGATCGATAGCGGAATTGAACACTGGCTTTCGAAGCATTTCCCGGGAAGCAAGCTGACGTGAATTCAGTTCTGAAGTCTGCTGGCGCGATGAGCGCGGGCACCTTCTTAAGCCGAATCTTGGGATTGGTGCGCGAGCAGGTTTTCGCCGTTTTGTTTGGCGCCCAAAACGTTACCGACGCGTTCAATATCGCGTTTCGGATTCCCAATCTTCTTCGCGACCTTTTTGCCGAAGGCGCCATGAGTTCGGCTTTGGTTCCCACCTTTACCCAAGTCCGAAAAAAAGAAGGAGACCGTCGAGCCTGGCAGGTCGCCGGCCGAGTCTTTCGAGTTTTGTTCGTTCTGGTTTCGCTGCTGGCCGTCGCGGGCGGCCTTTTTGCCGAAAACCTAGTCGCTTTGTACGCGTCCCACTTCAAGAATGTGCCCGGAAAGTTTGAAATGACCGTCGAATTGACGCGAATTCTTTTTCCATTTTTTCCGCTGGTCGCTTTGGCAGCGGCCTATATGGGAATTTTGAATGCGGTGGGTCGGTTCTTTATTCCCGCCTTTGCAAGCGCACTCTTCAATCTGACTTCCATCATCGTGGGTGTCTTATGCGCCTGGCTTCTTCCTGCTTTTGGGATTCAACCCATTGTCGGGATGGCTATCGGTGTGGTCCTTGGCGGAGCCGTTCAGGCCTTTTGCCAGCTGCCGTCGCTGTATTCGTCAGGCTATCGCTTTATGGCGCGACAAAGCGAAGACCCAGCTTGGTCCAAGGACCCTGCCCTTCGTTCGATGATGGCCCTGATGATTCCTGGGACCATTGGCCTTGCCGCCACCCAGATCAACGTACTGGTCAACAGCGTGCTTGCCACATCCCAAGGAACGGGCGCGGTTTCCTGGCTGAACTATGCGTTTCGGCTGATGCAATTTCCCATCGGTCTTTTTGGAGTTTCGTTCGCGGCGGCGACCTTGCCCAGGGCATCCGCTTTTTGGGTCGATCGCGATTTTAAGGGACTTTCAAATCTTCTGGATACGACCTTGAAGCAGGTCTTTGCGGTGAATTTTCCCGCGGCGGCAGGACTGGCCTTTTTGGGGTACCCCATCATCCAACTTTTGTTTCAGTACGGGAATTTCTACCCCGAAGATACAGCGTCGACGGCCAAGGCTTTGGCCGCTTATTCGGTGGGCTTGGGGGCTTATTCGGCAGTTAAGGTCTTGGTTCCTGCCTGCTATGCGGTGGGTGTGACTCGGATCGCCGTGATTTCCAGCATCCTTTCGGTGGCGCTGACCTTGGCATTCAACCTAACGCTGATTCAGCCCCTGGGATTTATGGGACTTGCCCTAGGAACTTCGCTGGCGGCGACGTTCAATTGCCTTTTTCTGCTGATCTTTTTAAAGCGCCGAATTCATCAAGTCGGCGGAGAATGGCGAATTTTCCCAATCTTTAAGGCGGCCCTCGTGCACGGGACGCTTGCGATGGCCATGGGGTGGCTTTGCTGGTTTTCCTACCAGTGGGTCCAAGGATTCTTTGCCGAAACCTGGGCCCGTGAATCGATGGGAACATTCGGCGCCGTTATGGTTCGAGGATTTAGGGTGGGGCTGGTGATTCTAGAAGGGATTGCGTTTGTATTCCTTTTTTCAAAGGTATTTAAAATCCAGGAGAACCTGGCCGTGATCGACCTTTTTTCTAGAAAACTGAAAAAGAGGGTGAGCGGGTAGGAAAAATCAGTTAGCCTTGGACTCATAAAGAGAGGGCGAGTCCCATGAGCGAAACGACCGGAAAAGCAAGTAGCTACACCAAGAGGGAAAGCGTGCGGTTGTTGTGCAAATCGATTCTGAACCGTTTAGAGAACGACGGTTCGATCGCCTTCCCACCTAGGCTTCGCCAGGTGATCCAAGACGAAATGTTTGATCTGGTCGGCCCTTACATCTGGACTGACGAAGATCTTCGCGAAAAGACGATTCAAAAAATGGGCGCTCGCCCGGAAATGCTTCAGAATTCGGAATTCTCAGACAGCGACCAATTCCGCGCTGCCAAGGCCGTGGTGAAGTCTTCTTTCGGGGATGATGAACTGAACGGTTTCTACTTTCAAAAGCCTGTAAAGACGGTTGCGGAATCTTTGGTGGGTTACTTGATGCGATCCTCTAAGATTGAAGAAGTCTTCGAAGAAGACGCGAACCTGGAAAAACACATCGTCGACGTGATCAAGCGCTTCGATGTGAAGCAGCTTCACTAAAAGGTGTCTGAGCACTTTTTGATGCTCGGCGTGTTAAAATCGACCGATCTTCGGACATAAAAAAAGCCCCGTTCTTTCGAACGGGGCTTTTTTGCTTCTAGCGTTTAGCCGTTACAGACCGACTGCGACCAAGGCGCCGTCGACCTGACCACAGGTGGCAGCGTTGTACAGCGCCTTACACGCAGTACGTACAGCCGATGCGGCGTCTTTCATGTCCGACATTGGATTCAGGTACTGAGTCAAAACCGTGTACATCAAGCGGTCCGACTGAGCTTGTCCAATGGCCGTGAAAAGGCGGTAGCCGAAGTGTCCAAAGATCGTCGAGTTGACGTGAACCCAGCATTGATCGTTCGTTCGGTCACACTTGGTACCAGGGGCAACCGTCAGGCGATCCGTGTACTTTGCAGGGTAAGCTGCTTTCACGACCGCGCCGGTAGCGTTACGGTAGCTGATTCCCAAAGACGAAGGATTCGCCAGGTTACGAATGCCAGGGGATTTTGGGTCCAAGAAAACCTTCTTACCCACCACCCAGTTTTGAGTCTGGCTAGCGATCACGACACCGAAGTAATCCGAAAAAGCTTCGTTCAATGCACCGGATTCGTCTTCGTATTCCAGCTGAGCCGTTTCCGAAGTCACTCCGTGGGTCATTTCGTGTGCAGCAACGTCAACAGCCAAGGTGAAGTCGCCCATCTTGATGCCGTCGCCAGCACCGTAGCCCATGATTTTTCCGCGGCTGTCCCAGAAGGCGTTCGAAAAATTCTTCCCGACGTTCACGACGCTGACTGCGGTCGATCCTTTGTTGTCAAAGCTCGAGCGGCCGTGAGCCGTTTGGTAGTACTGCAAAACCAGCTGGCTGTTTGCTGCCGCTTGCTTTGCAGAAGCGGATGCAGTTGCCGTAGCGGTCTGATTGGTCACTACCAGGTCACAGCGTTTTGCATCCAACCACATCGGAGCACCAGTGCTGCTGAGAAGCTGACAGCTGGAATTGGTTTGGTAGACCTGAATCGGTGCAAGGGCAGGGGTGCCGGCTTTCTTCTTCGGCGCCTTTACTTTCGGACGACCAAAAGCCGAAATTTCCTGGTGATGCGAAACCTGCGAAACGATTTCGCCGGTGTTTGCATCCACGATCACGCGGCTTCCAGCTTCTTCTTCATTTCCTTCTAGGTCGATGAAGTAAGCCAAGCGGGTCACACCATTTCGGCGATCCGGATAGATTTTCAATTCAGGAGCTTCCGCGACCACCAGGTCGCCACCTGCCGAGCGTGCGATCTGAGCTGCTTCGAAGTAGCCCAGGCGAGGTTCGGTCGAAATATCCAGTTCGGCGAAACGATCGCGAACGACGGTTTCATGTGCTGACTTGTGAACAAAGCCCACAGCGCCGTGAACTTCTAGGTCTTGATAAAACTGTTTGAACTTAGTCGTCGAGACTTCTGGCGATGCCGTTCTCGAGAAAGCGGTGAAGGAAGACGATCCCTTCCGCATCTTGTTTGCCACTTTTCTTGCAAAGTGATTCTGCATCAGCACTTCAGCTTCGCGTGCTTCAGTCAAAGGATCCTGAATCAGTGACCCGAAGTTGCCGTATGCAGGTGCGATTCCCCAAGTTCCAAGGACTCCAGTCAGTCCCGCCATCGCAGCCGTATTTTTCAGTCCCCTCAAACCCACTCCCCCACGAGTCAGCTTCATCTCTTCTCCTTGCTTGAGTCCGTCTGCGGATCTTAACGATCACTTCCTTGGACTCGGTTGGTACTGCGTGCTGTTGTCCCAAACTCTCTGTTGTGAGGACATGCCAAATCCCTGACATTCTGCTCACGGCGGCACCTAGTGCAGGGCGTGTGCCAGGTTTAACTATTTGATATGAAAGGGATATTTGGTAGTTTTGATGACGCTGTACGGCAATTTCTTTCTCGGGGGTCGAATTCGAGTAAAAAGTATTCAAATTGACGCACTCAGTCCTGAAACAATTACATTTGCCTAAGCCTTTGACGCTGAAAAAAAGATATCCAACTCTGCCACAGCCTGAAAAAAAGAGATGGCGCCGTCTGTCATAAGTCCTGAATATCTTTCTCGAAATAATCGATCGATTCTTAACAGTTTCGTTCTCCTTTTTGCACCGTATTGAACTGCCTTCGGGGGACGTAATGCTGTCGTCGAACTCTCTTCAATTGCGCGGAAAATGGATTCTTCTGGGAATGGTCTCGCTTTGGATGCTTGCATCCTTCTGCGTCAAAGATCGCGTCTTTCGACCTTGGGTTTCTGTGCCCGTTCCCTACGGGGCCGATTCGGATGCCGGGCAGCGGCAAGAATTGGTTGAACTTTTAGATCGAATCGTTCGCCACCAACATTACTACCGCGATATTTACGGGCGCTACACTCAGTTCTTGAACCGCATCGGCGTTTGGGTTCCTCGAAAAATCAGCGCCGTTTACGAAATTCGTGTGACCGAAGCATCGTCGGATTCATTGATGGTCACCGCAGTTTCCGAAGTTCACGGTAAAGTTCAGGACCGAATTTCAATTGATCAACACTATCAAGTGACGGCAAATTTCCAAATTCCTAGCCCGCGCGAAACCTATCTTAAGGCGTTGGCCGAACGCGCGATTCGCAAACTGACCCGCGCCCCGGATCAGATGTTGGCTCAGGACGCGATGATTCGGATGGTTGATCGGGGAGTGTTCCGCGGCTATTACCGCTTCGAGATTCAGAAAGATTCAGACGGAAAAGCAGTCGTTTCAGCAGTAGGAATTCGTGAACCCGTCTTGAATTCCAGGCTAGAATTTCGTGCCGGAACGCGCGACGTCGACTGGGATAACCTAGAAGGCGAAGCAGAATTCAAAATTCCGCGTTGGGTTGAACAGTTTGCGCTGGAAAGCGAAGCTTCGGCCGCTCAGCAAAGCAAAATTCAAGCGACGACATACGAAGAAGCCTACTTGGCGAAGCGAATTTTCGAAGGAGAAATCGGGCGATCCCCACGGGGCTGGGACGAACTTCAGTGGATCGGCGATTTTGGGTTTGAAGGCCGCCAAACGCTTTCTTTTGATCAGATTCCTTCGGATCTGGTCAGTCTTGAATCCATTCGAATTCCAAAAGTAGCGACCGATCGGGCGCCTGCTTCCAGTTCTTCTCAAGGCAGCGAGTTGATCATCGAGGAAATCGCCGAGTGACATCCCGATGACGCTTTTTTTGCAAAAATGCCGCCCGGCGTTGTTGTGAAAACGGTCGTTTCAGATAGACTACTTCTACCCCACGCCAGGACGGAGGGGTTCAACGGTTTTTTGTAAGTCAGTTAGGAAGGATTCTATTCATGACGGGGTTCCAATCACTGAGGCGATCCACTTTCGCCGCGACTTTATTGCTGATTCAAGCATGTTCATCGGCCCCCAAAAACAGTTCCGAAGATTCAGATGATCGCGGCACGCCCACGCGCAGTAGCACGCGGATGGTGGATCATGGCGAATTGGTCGTCGGTGGAGTCAAACTCGAAAACACTCAGTTCGATTTTCCGATCACCATTAATTCGCGCGTTGAATATTGGGTGGATTACTTCACTGGGCGCGGACGTAAGCACTTTTCTCGGTACTTGGAACGCTCGGAACTTTTCATTCCTTATATAGTCCCGCTTTTGAAGCAAAACGGACTTCCTGAAGATTTGGTTTATCTTTCGATGATCGAATCGGGTTTCAACAACCACGCACGTTCGTCAGCGAAGGCCGTCGGGCCATGGCAGTTCATGCCCGCAACCGGAAAGCGTTACGGTCTGGCGGTGAATTGGTGGGTGGACGAAAGACGCGACACCCGCAAATCGACATTGGCTGCTGTCGAATACCTTCGCGATCTGTATTCGATTTTTAATAGCTGGGAACTGGCCGCTTCTTCTTACAACGCAGGTGAAGCCAAAGTAGCTCGCGCGATTCGGCGCTACGGAACCAAGGATTTTTGGGTCTTGACCCGCCATCGTTTTCTTCGTCCGGAAACCCGCGATTACGTGCCCAAGATCATCGCGGCGGCACTTTTGGCCAAAAACCGCCATCTTTTCGGATTTCCCGCTTCGACGATCAAGCCGTCCGATGACGAAGCCATCAGCCCAAGCGGCGAATTGGTCAAGGTCGTGAAAGAAAGCGAACCTTTGGCTTCATCCGGAAATACCCAAACTAGCCTTAAAGCGCTTCTTTCCGCAGACGACTATAATGAATACGAAGATGCTCCTGAAGACCTGGGTTTGGATTCGCCTAGTTCTCAGGCTATTTCTGTTGCGCGCCAGGACGGAGCAGCCGAAGTTTCTAACGACCCCGTTGCGCAAGCACGTCCGGTTGCGACCCCTAAGGTCAGCAAGAAGGGCGACCTGACGGGTGAATACCTTTCTGAATTCGAAGTGCAGGGGCCTGCCGATCTTTTGAAGATTGCTCGCGCTGCTGGGCTTTCCTACGCAACTGTAAAGTCGCTGAACCCAGAACTTCTTCGTTGGTGCACACCACCCAGCAAGCGGATGTACCGGATCAAGCTTCCGGTTTCGGTCAAAGACAAGTTTCTTGCGACCTACAATCACGAAGCTTTCCCGCGTCGCGTGGAATTTCTGTCTTATAAAGTTCGCCCAGGCGAAACCTTGGCGAAGATCGCCCGACGTTACGGAATCAAGGCAGACGGTTTGACGGAATTAAATCGCGTGAATCCGAAAGCGCCACTGCGTGTGGGCGGTAGAATTTCTCTGCCGTTGCCCAACGATCGTTCACGGACCTTGGCTTCACTTGAAGTCATCGATCCACCCGAAGTCCGCCGTCGCCGGGCTCGGCGCGTTCGCCGCACTTCTTCACGAAAGCATTCGTCTTCATATCAGGTCACAACCAAGCGTCGTGAAGCAGCAAGGTCCAGACACTCGCGCGGCAGAACCTAAGGAAAAGATCAGCCCAAGTGGCTGGTCGCGGAACGTAAAATGCTAGTGGTTCAGAAATTCGGCGGTTCTTCGGTAGGAAATCCCGAGCGGATCAAAAAGGTCGCTCAACGGATTGCTTCCGAAGTTTCGCGCGGATCCCAAGTCGTCGTGGTCGTTTCGGCGATGGGCGATACGACGGACGACCTGATCGAACTGGCCAATCAGGTTTCAAAGCAGCCATCGCATCGTGAAATGGACATGCTTTTGACTGCGGGTGAAAGAATTTCGATGGCCCTGACCAGCATGGCGCTATCTGACCTAAAAATCGCGGCAGTGTCCTTTACGGGGTCCCAAAGCGGAATCATTACCGATGGGGCCCATCGTCGCGCGAAGATCTTAAGAATTTTGGGGGACCGGGTTCGCGATTCTCTTTCACAAGGAAAGGTCGCCATTGTCGCAGGCTTTCAAGGGGTCAGCGAAGCCAAAGAAGTGACCACGCTCGGGCGCGGTGGATCGGACACTTCAGCCGTCGCGCTTGCGGCGGTTTTGGGTGCTGCCCGTTGCGATATCTACACGGATGTTGATGGAGTCTATTCCGCAGACCCCCGGGTGGTTGCGAAACCCCGATTTTGGCCCAAGCTTCCGGCACCCTTAATGACAGAAATGGCGGTCTTGGGCGCGGCTGTGCTTCACCCGCGAAGCGTTCAACTGGCGGCACAAAAGTCGGTTCCGCTTTGGGTGAAGAACAGTTTGAAGCCTTTAGGTGAAGAAGATTCGGGAACCCTGATCACTTCAGATAAGGAAATGGATATGGAAAAGTTTTCAGTCGTTGCGGTGGCATCTGATTTAACCAAGGGCTGGCTTCAGGTGAAACTGGCTCGACCCAGTGTTTTGAATTCGGTGTGGGATGCTTCGGCAAAAAGGGGACTTTCAATTGTGGCCCCCCAGTTTCAGCAAGGGGTTTTAAATTTCTTTGCCGAAGTTGAAGCCAAGGGCGATTGGAAGGCGGAACTAGAAAAACTAGGACGTGACGGTTTTGTCGAAAGTTACCAGTTTGATGATTCGTGGATTCCCGTTTCTGTAGTGGGTCATCGATTCAGTCAGGATGGTCAGGCTTTGGGCGAAATTTTCGACACCCTGGCTAGCGCCGGCGTTTCCGCTCAGTTGGGTAACGCTTCTTCGCTTTCCGCAACCGTAGCGGTTCCCCGAACCCATGCTCAAGAAGCTGTTCAGGCGCTCCACAAGCGGTTCCTGGGGACTTGAAGCGGGGTCCTAGAAAGCTCTAGGAAAACCGTCGGTCTTCAGTATGATCACGGTATGTCAAAGAAACCTTCCTCAAAGAATCAGAAATCGAAGTCACAGGCTCCGAAACCGGTTCGCGAATTGGCGCTTTCACCTGAACCCAAAAAGGTCGTGATTGGCGACGGGCAGGCTGCCTGGATGGCAGTCGCTGTCTTAGTTTTGGCACGAAAGAAAGCCCTGATGCAGGGGCTTCAGTTTGATCCGATCGTTTGGCTTCCGCAGTCGGCGACGCGTTTCAATTCTCCGTTCCCTGGAATGGAAATCGGCACCGGCAATGAATGGTTTAAGTCACTGGCATCGCACTTTATCGACGCCGAAGTTTTGGGGCCGGTCGCAACTGGAAACGGGCTTCGCGAATTTCGAAATAAAAGTTTTCGTCCAGCACCCTGGTTAAAGTCCGGACAAGTCGAAGATTTTTGGGACGCCGAAAGTCGTTTCCCGGTCATTTCGGAAGCCGTCTTTTCAAAGAATCTTTTTGAAATCGAAGAAACGATCCGCGCTGAATTGATCCAGGCTTTTGATTCCCAAGAATCATCCGAAGGCCTAGGCTTGATCCGCTGGGAAAGTGGCTTGGTTTCAGGCTTCCGCGTTGAAGCGGGGCAGGTCACGGGTGTTGAAATCGGTGGCGGTGCAGTGATTCCTTCAAGTGAAGTGGTTTTTGCCGATCGCTGGGCGACCCTTTCGGGAATGTCTGGATTGCCCAAGTTTGCATCTTTGAACCGCAAGCGGGAACCTGTTGGTCTGCTTCAAGTCGTGTTTACCCACGAACCTGCGATGAATGCTGAAATCGCCGAAGGACTTTTCACGGCCTTGCACCGCGATCCAGGCGAAGAAATTGAAAGGCATGTTTGGGGCTACCTGGTCGATTCAGGTCGCAAGTCGGTTTGGAGCGTTCTTCTTTCCGCCGACGAATCATCAGACAACCACCAAGTCGGTCGCAAGTTGAAGCGCATGAAGCAGGCGCTTGAAAAAGTTTTCCAAGAATCTCATCCCGTTTCGTTTGAAAAGTCGGTGATTGCCGAAAGTCTTCGTTTTGAAGAAGCCGTCGTAAACAGCCAGGGCGAAGTCGTCCGGCAACCGCTGAAGATTTCCGGCGCAGCAGGCCTTTCAGTGGTCGGAGACGGCTACGGTTTCGAAGCGTCCTGTGCGCAAGTCGCGGCTTGGTCGGTTCAGGCCGGCTTGGAAGTTGCGGCTTCGGTGGGGCTGGTCTTGGATGCTGGGTCGGTAACCGACACAGTAAGCGAACAAGTCGCGTTGTCCTAAAAAGGGGCGAAGGACTTTCGCTGCGGTCTTTAGGGTGTTTCCAGTGGTCAGAAAGTCATCGACCAGAATCACCGGACCCAGATCGCTTTGCTTATTTTTGTTGATTGGGTGATCCGCGACAAATCGAAATCGTTCATCCGTTTGTAGCTTTCGATCCACTGCGTTCATCAAGGCCTGCTTTTTTGCATTTTCAAGCGCAACCATCGGACCCATCCCCGCCCAAATCGGCAATTGAAATCGTTTTGAAAGTGCGCGGACCAAATCCAAAACCGCAAACTTTCCCGAACCCCACTGTCGAAGCGGGTTTTGTGGGACGGGACAGATCAGGGCGTCGTGAATTCGGTTTTCAAGTAGAAAGCTTTGAAAGTCAGGGATCACTTTTCGAAACACAGCGGCTTCCATCCGAATGCCCCGATACGTTTTCCACGCCTTGATCAGTTCATGGGTCCTGCCCGTGGAAAGCGCGGTTGCCTGGATTGCGCGAAAAATCTTTTCGCAGTGTGAAGTGGCGTCCTTTTTTCTGTGAAGATGCGCGACACCACATCCACACAGCCTGGGCGGTTTTGCCCAGACGGGTTCGCAGTAAGCACAGATGGCTTCGAATGAAGTGGGTTCGCGGCAAATCAGGCAGGTATTCCACATTCCCAACTGGGGTGCAAAAACTGCGCATAGCCAAAGCGGGCCAACTAGGACGAAAGCGTTTGAACCAGGTCTTTCAAATTGGGCGACAGGACCTTCTTCTTGCCAATGACCTTTGAAAAAGGAATCAGCCGAACTTCGTTGGCTTGTACGCCAACCATGGCATTGGATTTTCCTTGCAGAAGATAACCCACCGCAGCCGATCCCAGGGCGCTGGCCAAAAGGCGGTCGTGAGCTGAGGGTGTTCCACCGCGTTGGGTGTGTCCCAAAATACAAACTTTCGGTCGATAGCCGGACTTGGAAAGCCCCTTGGAAAGATCTTGTGCCAGTCCGGGTTTTGGGCCTTCTGCGACGACAATGATGCTGCTGCCCTTGCCGCGCTTCATTCCGCGTTCAATCACTTTTTTCATCTGGTCTAGCGTCAACGGAGCTTCCGGAACGTAAACGATTTCAGCGCCACCGCCGACGCCTGTATAAAGCGCGATGAAACCGCTTTGCGCACCCATGACTTCGACTAGAAAAATTCGGTCATGGGAACTGGCGGTGTCGCGGATGCGGTCGATGGCTTCGATCGCGGTGTTGACGGCAGTATCAAAACCAATGGTGTCGTCGGTTCCCGCGATATCGTTGTCGATGGTTCCTGGAACCCCGATGCACGGAAATCCGGTTTCTTTTTCTAAAAGGTGCGCACCTGTGAACGATCCGTCTCCGCCGATGACGATCAAACCGCCGATGCCTTTTCGGGTCAGGATGTGTGCTGCTTCACGACGCACGGATTTTTGAAAGAAGGCTTCGCAGCGATCGGTCTTCAAAACAGTTCCACCGCGTTGAATGATGTTGCCGACGCTGGATGCGGTCATCGGAAAGATCTGTCCTTCCAAAAGTCCGCTGTAGCCTTTGTAGACTCCGAAAACTTTGACGTTATTTGCAAGCGCGGTTCGGACCACAGCGCGAATCGCGGCGTTCATTCCGGGCGCATCACCGCCACTGGTCAGAATCGCAATTGAAGACAGTTTGTTTTTTCCTTGGGGTGACTGGATCTTAGGGATGCCGAGCATGCCCAAAGTATAACGAGTCACCCTTCGTTATGATAGGGGTGACCTTTTAGAACGCTCATCGCGCGGTAGATTTGTTCGGCCAATACGGGTCTTGCCAGTTCATGGGAAAAGGTTTGGGGGCCAAAACTGATCTTTTTCTGGG
>JAEUWC010000024.1 GCA_016786465.1 Bdellovibrionales bacterium
CAAACGGGTCTAACCCTAAACAGCGATTGTTCGATTTCGGGTACGCCTACGGTGAACCATGTTCCAGGAACGGCTTTTTCAGTGACCCCAAGCAGCTTGGGTGGCGCAACCCAGGCGGGCCTGACCGTGAACATTCGCGTAAACGACATGGCACCGGCCATCAGCTTTTCGCCTTCGTACACTAGAACCGTGGGCGCAATTGCAGCCATCACCCCAACAGCGGGTGGGGGAACGGTCATCAGCTGTACCAATGCGACGTTGACTGCCGACACGGGTCTGACTTTGAACAGCGACTGTTCAGTCACCGGCACAGCAACGACTGCGATTCCGTCAACACCTTATCTTTTGGTAGCGACTTCAACGGGTGGCTTAACCCAGAACGTGACACTGACGCTGAAGATCGACAACGTGGCACCGGTTTTGGGTGCTTATGCGAATACGACGCTTTTGGTAAACAGTGGCGCCGGTCTGCCAATCAGCCCCGCTTCGCTGACGGGTGGAACGCCAGTCACCTGTACGGCTTCACCGACTTTGCCAGCCGGAATGTCGATCAATAGCTCGACTTGCGTGATCACCGGAACGCCAACGGCAATTCAAGTCCCTGCCGTTACACATACGATTACGGCTACTGCACTGGGCGGTTTGACTGGTACCAGTACGATTCAGCTTTTGGTGCGCAATACTCCGCCTACGCTCAGTTTCTCGAACGCGCCTTTCACCGGTGGTCAGTTGTGGCGCGTCGGTACAGCCGTGACGAACGCATCAGCGACCACGGGTGGTGGAACCATCACCAATTGTACGGCAATCGCGAACCCCGATTCCTTACCCGCAGGACTTTCGGTCAATCCTTTGACCTGCGCCATTACTGGAAGTCCGACCACCCGAACCGCTGCGAACGGCGTCGTTCGAATTCGTGCTGAATCTGCGGGCGGCTTTGCTGAAGGGTCTTATGCCGATGCGGACATCACTTTTAAAGTGAACGCCGCACTTCCGACATTCACCTACAGTGCACCTTCATCTAGCCCGTACACGATTCGTGTCGGTACTGCTGTGAACGTAACCTTGGGAGCAAACATTACCGGTACGGCCAATACAACCTTAAGCGGTTGTGCGATGACGGGAACGCCGGCCGGATTGTCAGTCGATGGAACGACCTGTGCGATCAGCGGTACTGCAACGACTTATTCTCCGCTGACGCCATATAACGTCAGTTTTAACAACGCGGATGGTGAAAGCGGAAGCACGATCGTTGGTTTATTGATCCAAGACTTGGCACCTTCGATGGTCTATGCGGCGTCTTACACTTGGACGGTCGGAAACGCGGTCAACGTGGCTCCGGCGAATACGGGCGGCACGATTGTCAGTTGTGCGGTTCAAGCGGGCAGCTTGCCTGCCGGCGTGACCCTGGCGGTGTCAGGAAATTCATGCGCACTTTCAGGTACGCCAACTGCTACGGATGCAACGGCATCGATGACGATTCGTGCGACGGCTCAGGGTGGATTGTATTCCGATTACACCTTCGATCGTACGGTGGATTATCCGACTCCGACGGTGACTTCGGTTAGCCCAAAAATGGGTCTGTCCGCTGGCGGTACAGCAATCACCATCACCGGTACCGGTTTCTATGCGGGCGCTAGTGTGAACCTAGAAGTTTCGGCAACGCCTTCGGCCTGCGCAAGCATCACGGTTGTGAACCCAACGACCATTACGTGCACGACTCCGGCAAACCCAGGTGGCGCTGCAGTTGTCAGCGTGGCCGATATCAAAGTCACCAATGCCGGTCCGACGGCAACGGGTACCTTGGCCAGCGGATTCTATTACCTAGGTGCTCCGTCACTTTGGCTGCGTGCAGATGCGGGCGTGACTTTGACTGCAAGCAAGGTTTCTACCTGGGCCGACCAATCGGGTAACGCGAACGATGCGACTCAAGCGACTGCAGCCGATCGTCCAATTGTGACGACCGGTTTCGGTACGAACAATTCGGATGCGATTTCGTTTGACGGAAGTTCTGACTTCTTGACCTTGGCAGGATTGGGAATGGCCAACAACATCGCAGGTGCGACTGTCGCGATGGCTCAGCGTCACGGTTCAGTTCCAGCTTCGACCACTCAGACCTTCTTGGGCATTTCGGCAAACGGCGCTACGGGTGGAACGGGTACTTATCGCTTGAACTTCCGCGCAATTTCAGATGCCGGAGCAACCGGATGTCAGAATGCGCTTCAATCGGACACCGATGACAACGGTGCAGGCGCGTCGATCACCCCAGCTGTCGGTCCTACTGTGCTTTATGGTTCGAATTTTGCGCATGTGACTCGCGCGAACTTCGCAAACGCCGCAGGCGCTGACGAAATGCTGGTGAAGTCGTCCGGTGTTGCTGAAGCGACGAACACGACCTTGACCTTTGCAGCGAACGCGACCAACGCCACGAACTCGGCGGCCATTAACTTAGGACGTCGCACGAACGGCAGCCAGTTCTACAATGGTGACATCGCCGAAGTCTTGTTCTACGGGCGCAAGGTCACCGATGCCGAACGTGACGTGCTGATGCAGTACTACAACGCTCGCTACGGTACGGCGCTATAAAGGTGCCTGCCCCTTTATAAGTCCGGTTATCGGTCGATTCGAAAGCCCAATAAGATTCCGCCTTGGATCATCGGCAGTTGATTCGACCCGAAGCTACCTGCGACGTACGCAGGTTCGATTCTCCAAAACATCGATTCGTTTTCATATTGGTAGGAAAGGCTGGCCCCGTACTGGGTGAAGCTTCCCGTTTCAAACTGCGAAGTGCCCGATAAGCTTCCTAGGCGTAAGAACGGATTCACGCCGAACTGGTGGTAGCGCCATACGCGGTACCCCAGTGGCACCGCGATTTGAGCCAGAAAATACGAATAGTCGTCCGTTGTGCCGGAAGGCCCCGACAGTTTCCCCCAGATGCCGCCAGCTGAAATCGCAAAAGCGCCCGCAAACTGTCGACGATCGACCTGGTCGGACGCACGACCTTCAAATTGATACTTGTAGCCGACCATGGGCGGCGAATACGTGGCCAGATGGATAAAAAGATCAGACGATTCGCTTAAAGGAATCGAATAGCCCAAAGTGAATCTTGGGGCAGCCATCGAAAGAACTTCATTTCCATCTGCGTCGCGCGTGGTTTCTTCCCAAAATGAAGATCCTGCCTGCGCCGAAAGGTCGATTTGTCCGCGCCGATTGGGCCCAAGCGCTTCAGGCGTCAGCATCGGAGACGATGGCAGGTAGGGCGTCGCACATCCTTGGATCCCGATTGCGGCCCAAAGGATTCCACAAACTTTCGCAATGATCCGATTCCGCAATGAATTGCGCTGTGCGACACGCAACCTAGGTTCTAGGATTAGGATTGGACCCATATTGGGGATTCTGCCATAAAAAAGGTCCTATGAGCTCGCTAGCTGATATTTCCGTCCGACGCCCGGTCTTTGCGTGGATGCTGATGGCCGCACTGATCATCTTTGGTAGTGTGGCGTTTTCGCGCATGGGGGTCAGTCTTCTTCCCGACGTCGATTTTCCTGTCGTCAACATCAACGCAAGCTTAAGCGGTGCTTCACCCCAAGTGATCGAAGCGAACGTCATTGACCCAATCGAAGGCGCGATCATGACGGTTCAAGGTGTGACCGGCGTGACGGCCAACGCGCGCCAGGGGTCGGCGAATATCACGGTTGAATTCGGGCTAGATAAAGACATTGATCTTGCTGTTCAAGAAATTCAAAACGCCGTTTCGCGCATCCAGCGCATGCTTCCACGCGACATGGACCCTGTGTCGGTGCAAAAAACCAATCCGGAAGATCAACCGATCATTTGGGTTGCCGTCAGCTCGGAAACTTGGGGTGATCGCGAACTGATGACTTACGTGCGGGATCAACTGATCGATCGATTTACTACGATCAGCGGTGTCGCCGAAGTCTTCATGGGGGGGTACGTCGATCCCAACCTTCGCGTCTGGGTTTCGTCTGAAAAACTGAATCGGTACGCTTTGACGATTCAGGACGTGATCGGAGCCATCGCGCAGGAACATTCTGAAAGGCCTTCGGGACGAATCGAAACTTCGGATCGGGAATTTAACGTCCGCACGATGGGCGAAGCCTTGACGCCTGAAGAATTCGGAAAAATTTCAATCAATCGCCGAGGTGGCGCGCCGAATTTCAAGCCGATTTCGATCAGTGAAGTGGCTCGTGTCGAAGACGGACTGGCGGACGTGCGGCGTCGATCCAAATCCAACGGAAAGCCCGCAGTCGGGCTTGGGATTCGCAAGCAACGTGGTTCAAACGCAGTGGATGTTGCCAAGGCTGTGAAAAAGAAAATGGCTGAAGTTCAAAAGCAGCTTCCGCCTGGAATTACCATGGCGGTTCGAGCGGATCAGACCAAGTTTATCGAAGAAGCCAATTCGGAAATGATCTTTACGCTGATTCTTTCGGTGCTTCTGACCGCAGTCGTGATGTGGCTTTTTCTGGGGTCGTGGTCGGCGACTTTAAACGTGGTCTTGGCCATTCCAACATCCGTCATCGGATCCTTCATCGTTTTAGGGACATTGGGATTCACGATCAATACTTTCACCATTTTAGGATTGTCCCTGGCTGTGGGAATCGTCGTTGATGATGCGATCATGGTTTTGGAAAACATGGTTCGTCACCGCGAAATGGGAAAATCCCGTTTCCGAGCTGCACTGGATGGCGCCAATGAAATCACTTTCGCGGCTTTAGCAGCGACGATTGCGATCATGGCGATCTTTCTTCCGGTCGCATTCATGAAGGGTGTTGTCGGCAAATTTCTGTTCCAGTTTGGGATTACTCTTTCAGTCGCCGTCGCGCTTTCCTATCTAGAAGCGGTGACGCTGACACCGATGCGCGCGTCGCAAAGTCTGGACGTGGTTCATCGGACGTCGAAATTAGGTAGGTTTGTCGAAGGATTCTTTAAGGGCGCTGAAGAATTGTACGCACAGGTTTTGAAGTGGGTCCTAGCGCATCCCAATCGCGTGTTTTTCGGATCCGTTTTGTTTTTCGTATTAAGCCTTTTCATCAATTCATTTTTGAAAAAAGAAATGGTTCCCGCGCAGGATCAAGGGCAGCTGATGGTTCGCATTCAAGCGCCAGTCGGTTCTTCGATCGATTACACGGATCGCCGCTTCAAAGAAGTCGAAGCCGAAATCGCGAAATTTGGCGAAATTAGTGGATATTTCGGCGCCATCGGCGGTTTTGGGGGTGGCGACGTTGACACTGCGGTTATGTTCCTGACTTTGAAAGAACCGCATCACCGTCCGGTGGACCCAGTCAAAAAGAAACGCCTGACCCAGCAGGAATTTCAGGTCAAGCTTCGTGAAAACTTAGTCAAACTGAAAGACCTTCGCGTGGTCATTCAAGATCTTTCGCTGTCCGGTTTTAGCGGGGGCCGGGGCTTTCCGATTGAATTCACCATTCGAGGACCAGACTGGGAAAAGCTGATCGAATATTCCAAAGACATCGTGAATGCGATGAATGAATCCAAAAAGTTTGCTGACGTGGATTCGAATTACCGCGAAGGCATGCCCGAAGTTCAAGTTCTACCTGATCGGGACCGAGCGCGGATGCGCGGAATCAGCATTTCTGAAATTGATGAAACCATCAATGCGATGGTGGGTGGCACGGTCGCCGGCCGCTTTTCCAAAGGGGGGCGCCGTTATGATATTCGCGTCCGCCTGGAAAAAGAAGAACGATCCAAGGCCGACGACATTCGACGTATTCAGGTCAGAAACAACCGCGGCGAATTGATCCCGATTTCAGAAGTAACGAAAGTCACTGAAACCAAAACGGCTCAGGCCATTTTCAGAAAGGACCGCGAAAGGTCGATCACCATTACATCCAACGTTCCGCCTAAAGCGTCGCAGGCGGAACTGATGGATTGGATTTTAAAAACAGGCGCCGAAAAACTTCCGGCTGGATACCGCCTGATTCCCAGCGGTAGCGCGCAAACCTTCAAGGAATCCTTCCAAAGTCTGATCTTCGCATTGGGATTGGGACTTGTTGTCTCGTATATGGTCCTGGCTTCGCAATTCAACAGTTTCATTCACCCAGTCACAGTCCTGGTCGCACTTCCATTTTCTATTTCCGGTGCCTTCCTGGCGCTCTGGATGGGAGGACAGTCGATGAACATTTATTCGATGATCGGTCTGATTCTTCTGATGGGAATCGTGAAAAAGAACTCGATTCTCTTGGTCGACTTCGCGCAAAAGATTCGTGACGATGCGCGTGCCGACAAAAAAGAAGTTTCTCCGAAAGAAGCGATGCTGCAGGCCGGCCCGCTCCGCCTTCGTGCCATTTTGATGACATCGATTGCTACGATCGCCGGGGCCATTCCTCCGGCACTTGCAATCGGTCCGGGTGCCGAGAGCCGAGTTCCAATGGCATTGGCGGTCCTTGGAGGGGTCATTGTCTCGACGATTCTGACCTTGTTCGTGGTGCCTGTAGTCTTCAATTTCTTTGGCCGCTTTCAACGCGCAGCCCAAATTGAAGAGTAGTTTTGAGGGCTTGTCAGAACCGCTCAAGTCCTTCAAACTTAAGGGATCACAGCAGGGGAGATCTGAAAACCATGGCAATGACGGAACTGAAATTTTTGGTGGTGGACGACATGATGACGATGCGAAAAATCGTCTCGCAGCAGCTTCGCGCGATGGGTGTCGTGACCATTGAAGAAGCCAACGATGGGACGGTCGCTTGGAACAAGATGGAAGAAGCGGCCAAGCTGAATAAACCATTCCAGTTCATTGTCAGCGATTGGAACATGCCTGAAATGAAGGGCATCGATCTTTTGAAGAAAGCCCGTGCTCATCCGACTTACAAGACCGTCGCGTTCTTGCTGGTCACTGCAGAATCCGAAATGGACCAGGTCAAAGAAGCCGTCGCAAGTGGCGTCGACAATTATCTGGTGAAGCCCTTCACCCCTCAGTCCTTTCAAGAAAAACTGATGGCCGCGTATCAGCGCCGCTTTCCAGGAAAATAAATGGCATCTCCAAATTTCGAAATTACCCAAAAAGAACAAGTCACCATCATTAAGTGTCTAAAGGAATTTGGACAATCGGCGGCTGACGAAATTGAAAATCTTTCGGCCGAATGGTTGAAGAAGCCTTCGAAAATCTACGTTTTTGATTTTCAGGAAGCGGGAAGCGTTTCAAACGTGACCTTCAAGCCCATGGCAACTTTGAATCGCTCGCTGAAAAAGGTCGAATCCTTTTTGTTTTCGATCAATGTCAGCAAAGACATCGAACGCCAAATCAAGATGGCGGGCTTGGATGACGTCTTCAATGTGAAGACCGATCTTTCGGCGGCTATGGCTGGCGCCGGGGTTAAGGTTGCAAAGCCCACCTTGGATGCCAACTTTATCAACCCGTTTATTCAAAGTACCCAAAAGACGATTCAGACCCAGGCAAATACGCAAGTCAACGCCGGACGGCTTCGTTTGAAGCAACCGGGAGAAGTTTTTGAAACCGACATTGCGGGCGTGATCAGTTTGACTTCAAACGTCTTTACGGGCGCAATCGCTCTTTGTTTCCCACAGGAAACTTTTCTGGCCATGTATTCCAACATGCTGGGCGAACGTCACACCGTAATTACTCCGGAAATCGAAGACGCTGCGGGCGAACTTTTGAACATCATTTTCGGACAAGCCAAGGCCGAACTGAACCAGAACAAGGGTTATGTGATTGAGCGAGCCATCCCGACGGTGGTCCGCGGTAAGAACATCAACATTCACCACATGTCGCGCAGTCTTTCGGTCGTGTTGCCGTTTGAAACTTCAGCTGGAAAGTTTCATATCGAAATTTCTGCAGACTTTGTTTAAGTCCAGGTTCGATCAGTAGCCCGGTGTGGAATACATCTGGTATTCCATCTGGTCGCGGACCTGCTTGTAAATCTGATAATTGTAGATCGCAGAAGCACCGATTGGCGGCATCGTGGATGCGCCCATGGGCATCGATCCGTTGTTGTTTAGAAAGTAAACCATCTGCTTATAGTTGGGGCGCTGATAACTGTATTCGTCTTCCCAGCCGCCATCCCAGTTTGTGAAATCGTCTTGCATGGGCCACTGGCCAACCATTTCGCCGTCCATGTAAGGATCGCCGCCAAAGGATGAACCCACAAAGGGGTTGCCGCCGCTCATCGGGTAACAGTTGCCCCAACCGCAGGCCGCAGCCGGTTTTGTAGAAATCAGCGCCAACGTAAACGCGCCAAAAATGGCAAAAACCCAGTTCAGTCTTTTCATAGGCAAACCAACTCCTTCATTTCTCTCTGCCCTTGAACACTTCAAGACATGTGCCGCGATGGTGCTGAAATTAGCTTTTAATTACAAATGGTTATAACCGGGTCCGGATCCAAAACCGCCCAAGAACTAGGGTCGCTGTCTAAACAATTGACACTCGGCGCTTTGGGCGGTCTGATCTGCATATGCTTCAAATTTTCGGATGGATAATCGCCGCCTACACAATCACTCAGGTTCAAGCTCAGTCACAAGTCGTCACAACCGATGCCCTGCTTCTGACGCTTCAGAAGAAATGCAAAAAACTGAAAATGGATCGGGTAAAGAATCCGGCACTTCGGGCGCAGGCCGATTCGGTTTGTGAAAATTACGAAGATCGCCAAGCCGCCGTGTGGGATAAAATTTGGTACGCAAAGGTCAAAGACGGCAACTGCAAGGCATCTGGCTTTGACCACAAAAAATTGATGAACATGGGCGATGAATACGTCATGGCTCGTGCGGACGCTTGCTTGGCGAATCAGGCCTATTTCTTCTATCGGGACAAAAAATACGTGACCAAGACAGGACGTCGGGTTCGATGAATTTCACGTGGATTTTCGGGGTGCTTGGGTTCATTTCGCTGGCTTGTGCCAGCTCGGCCCCTGTTTCAACGGGTTCAGGTCTTAAAGTGGTCGTGCTTGGCGATTCACATCTGGTGGGTCCGATGGGGCGGCGATTGGATGAAAATCTTCGCGCAAACGCTTCGATTCAGTCGGTCGAAACCTTTGCGGTTTGCGGCGCGCGCGCGGATGCGTTTTATTCGCCGGTTCAAACCAGCTGTGGGTACTTTGAAAAGCTAGCGGATGGAACAACCAGTGACGTTTTAAAGGCCGTAAGCCCGGACATGGCCAATTGGTCAAAAAGTAAACCCGATTGGGTTGTGATCAATTTAGGAACGAACGTTGCTTTACTTCCAGATTGGAAGGTCGCTGCAAAAGAAATCCGCCTTCTTTTGGATCAGGTCAAAAGCTTGGGTGCACGTTGCTATTGGATTTTGCCGCCTTCGATGGCGAAATTTGCGAAAGAACTTCCATCGCTTGAATCCTTTTTGGTGGCCGAAGTTTCAAAGGACTGCGAAGTTTTTCAAAGTTCAAAGGTGACCGTTTATCCGGCGGGAATCAAAGACGGAATTCATTATTCATCCAAGAAAATGACTCCTGCGGGGCAGGCTTGGGGTGATTCGGTTTTTGCAGCCTTGAAGCAACTATGGGCGATCTAGATTTCCAAACTCGGCTTCGAAACTTTGCGTTGAAATGCCTGACGGGTAAGGAACTGACCCAAGCCCAAATGCGTCCACGACTAGAAAAGTGGTGTCGCCTGGCGGATTCGGACCTGCTGCATAACCACGCAGAAGCGGTCGACCAAGTGATTCAGGAACTGGTTCAAGATGGGTGGATTTCGGATGAACGAACGGCCCGTGCTTGGATGCGCCATTATGCCGGGCGCGGAAAAGGTGCGGCGTTCATTCAGCAAAAGCTTCGTCAGAAGGGAATTCAGATCGAGCGTTCCCAGATCGACGAAGTGACCCGGGCCCATACGGGTCTAGAAGAAGATCAGGCGGTCCAGGAATTGATCCAACGAAAGTACCCGGACTATCACGAATCCCGCGAAAAAAAGGCGCGTGCGATGCGAGGTCTTCAGTCTCGCGGGTTTTCGACTTCTGCCATTTTTTCGGCTTTCCGAAAGCTGATTCCGGCTTTTGTTTTAATCACCCAGGCTGCGCATGGGTTTATTTTTGATCGGTCCTGCAAGGATCCGACGGTCACTTGGGATTATTTTGAAGCCAAAAGTTTGGACGCTTTTGCCAACGATCTTTCAAAGCGCCCGTACGGAACCAGTGATCTGGATATCATTCGTTGGAATTCAAATCTGACTTCCATTGTGGGGAAACTGAAAAAGCTCGGCGTGGATTTTTCAGGTGTTCGGCTGAAGATTGATCTGGGCAAGGGCCAGGAACGTTGGGTAGTCGCTCAATCAGGGCAAACCCTAGAAGAAATCGCCCAGAAAGAATCGGTTTCGAAAGACCAATTGTTGAAGTGGAACAAGAAGGTCGTAGGGCTGCTGATGGATCTTCAGGCGCTTCGTCCAGGAACGCCTTCTGGAAAAAGGCTTTTTGATCTGACGTCGCTTCCGGTGCGCCGAAGAACGTACAGCGACGGATGCGGCGATACCCGTGATGGTCTGGTCCGGATTGAAACAGCCAAGACCATCATCAATCAGATCGATATCTATGTCCTGATTGCGCCGACTTCGGGCGTTTCGACTTTTACTGATAGCAGCGTGGGCGATATTTCGCAGGAATTGAATTCAAATTACAACGCAGCACCGCGTGCTGCTGGAATCCACAAAGTCACGCTGGGTTCTGCGACCCAGGAAGTTTCCTTTGATTTTCGGGTCGTACCCCTTCGAGTGGACCGCGACTTCACCACAGCCGATTTGAATTGGTTTTTTCGGTCTTCGTTCCGAGACGCAAAGGAAACGGGCGCTTCTGGGGTGAAGATGTATCGTTTTCCAGTTTTGATCCGACGGACGTCGAATACGGGGCTTCAGGGGGGGACAACGAATATTGTGACGATCGATGACGCTGCAAAAGATCCACGGGTCATCAGTCATGAATTGGGTCACGTTCTGATGATGCAGTATCGAAATCGAATGCTGAAGGATTTAACCGTCGATTCCAATACGTTTGACCACGCTACAGGTGGGATCATGGCTTCGCCTGTGGTCCAGCCGGTTACGGCGAAGAATATGGAATATTTCGCTCGCGCCCTGCCGGCTAAGAACTGAATTGCGCTTGCCCGCAGCGCCGAAATTAAACTTAAGGCGCCAGGGCGAGCCGAAATGCGCTTGCCCGCAGCGCCGAAATAAAACGACGAACCCCCCGGCTGTTGGCGGATCAGCCGAGGGGTCCATAAATTCGCCAGACTCTGAACTACTGAGTCTGCGCGAAGTCTTTGTAGAAGGATTTCAAGATCTGTTCTGAATTTTCTGCTGAAGTACCCCAGTGCTGCGCCACTTGGTGATTCAGGATTTTCAGATCGGTCAGGTCGCCTTCTGCGGCGTGGGTGACTGCCGTGACTGCGTCGGTCAAATCCACTCCGTAAAGTTTTTTGCTGAATGCGGCCAAATCTTGATCCGTCCGAGCGCGGCTTAAGCGCTTGGGCAAGGTGGCCATGCTGTTCAAGGTTCTTGCGATTTCAAGACCCGTTTCTTCAGCTAGTGCAAAGCGAGAAGCCAAGTCTTTTCCTGCTGCCGTGATCTTGCCTTCTTCTTTTTCTGCGGAATTACCCAGCAAGTCGCGTGAATTGGATTCGGATTCTTCTTCGTTCAAAGCATAGCCGTATTCGTCATACAGAATGCCGGTGTTCGATAGCCATGCCCAACCGGTGTAGCTGGTTCGATACCCATAAGAATCGTAGTAATCCCAAAGGCCATATTCGAAGTACGGATTGCCATTGTACTGTGGATCTTCGTACATCGAGATCTTGGCGCCATCTTTATAGAAGTTGCAGCCCGATGTGGGTTGCCCATAGTGGCAAACGCGTCCGTAAACGTCATACCAGGGATCTTTATAAGTCTGTGGATAGTCCACGTGATTGCGGCGGCGGCGTCCGCAGCCCGAGGCCACGACTAAAATCGTAAGGCCTACGAGCGATAGAGTGAGGGTTCTTGCCCATTTGCTTTTAGTTTGAGTCATAGCCAGTTCCTTTTGGTCCTTTCGAGGTCAAAGAATTCGGTTACTGGCACCCACTTCAGCAAATAGAAGGCCAAGATGCCAACTGGGTAGGAAATAAATTGTTCAATAATTACAGCTAAATAGTGTGGGTTTTGGGCAAGAAATGCTGCCGCACAGCATCATTATAGTGGGCACTGGGGACAGGGTGCCACCATTTCAGTGGTGTCGTAAAGTCCGACAAGCTTCAGACCACTAAAGATCAATCAGCACGATCTGGTCTTCGCACACGAAAGCGATCTGAGCAGGCGAAGATGCCGACGCGGGAATCGGGTCACCCATCGGTTGGCAGCCCTGACCCGATTTGAAACGCAAACGGGCAGGGCGAGAAATCCCGGCCGAAGTCGCTTGAATCACTTCGGACG
This sequence comes from Bdellovibrionales bacterium, assembly GCA_016786465.1. Lineage (GTDB taxonomy): Bacteria > Bdellovibrionota > UBA1018 > UBA1018 > UBA1018 > JAEUWC01. Next base: position 12,394 of record JAEUWC010000024.1, read on the forward strand.
TATCTGAAGTCGCAATCGACGAAGGCACAAAAATCGAAGGTCGCCCTTCGGCCAAGACCGGGGTCAATAGTCGCATAGCTGCCAACTGCGGCATGAAGCTAAATCGATCCAAGCTGGTCACAGAAGTAACGCCGGTTGAAAGATTTCTGAAAACCAGATCATGATCCGTGTGGCCCAGCGCCCACGAATGGGATCCGCCCTGGAAAACTGCCACTACTCGTTTGATCATCGACAAAAGATAAGGTGCAGGCAAAAGATGATCTTGAAAGCCCTGGCTTCCTTCAATCAAAGTCAGTCGGGCAGAACCGTTGGGTGCAGGTGTTGAAAAGACCTTTCCAAAATCCGGACGGGAAAGGTCCCAAGGCAAAACCGCAGATTGATCAGCGACTCCTAAAAGGGTTCTGTGAAACGGCAGTACCAAATCCGTGGCGCCAGAAAATCCAGGGGTCGCTGCTGCGACTTTTGCAATTCGGTAATTAAGGTCGGAACTTCCTTCTTGGGCGTGTGCAAAAAGAATGGATGGAGCATCCGAAAAATTCCCGCGCTCTAAGACTTCAACCGGAATTCCCAGATCTTCAGTCGGTAGCGCCAATATTCCCAAGGTTCCCGCTAAGTAAACGCGCCGATCAATTAAAGGCGCGTCGACTTTCGGATTCCATTCGTCTTCCCAAGCTTCCTTCTTTGGGGGTTTTGACGAAGCAATTCCAAGCTTTTGATTCAGTTCGGGTAGGGCGCCATCGAAAATCCAAATCGGCGCACGGGTCAAAGGCGATTTCGCATCACGAAGATTCTTTGGAATTTCGGTCCAGGTGTACTTCGGGTCCAAGACGACACCCAGTTCGGAAACCGCAAGGCTTGCGATCCAGTTTCCGCTTTCGTCGACGATTTCAAACTGAATCCGGGTCAGTTCGCTTGGCGTTGATGGCGGAATTTTCACCAAGAATGCGAATTCCGTTTTTCCGTCACCCGTTACATCCAATTCTAGGTACTGAAGGACTTCGGCACCTTTGGGGAAATGGTAAGACCACTGCGACCATTCAATGGTATCGGCTTCTTCCCGAAGCAGGCCCAGGTCCTGATTGATTCCGCCTTCTTGGATCAACCAAGTTCCGCGGGGCTGAACCTTGGCATCGACCGACTTGATCGAACGAAGGACAGCGCCAGGGTTTAGCGCCACTTGTCCAAGCGATGGGTCTTCTTTGGCAAAGATGGGTTTTACGGTAACGCCGGGTTGTGGAATCGTTTTTGGGCCCACAGGGTGTTGGCGTACTTCCATGGAAAAATCGACCGGGATGAAGATCGTGTGGGATCGGCCCTGATCGGGAACGATCTTCAATCGAATCACCGCGCGACCCTGAACCAAAGGATCCGAAACAACCAACGACGAAAAGAACTTTCGGCTTTCAAACCCCTGCCACTGGGTTTCAGTCCAGCGGTCCTGACCCAGCGACAAACCGTCCACTGCAGCGCCTGGTTTTTCAGGACTTTCCAGGCTGGCTTCAATGGCTACCGAAGCGGCGTCGACCCAGCGATTCACCAATTCAAATGAAAACGCGTAGCTTCCTGCTTTACGGTCCCAAGAAACAGTGATCGCGGTTTTGTTTAGGCTTTCGATCCAGGGTTGGGGCGTGACTGAAAACGCTCCTTCTAAATCCAGATTCCCAAATCGGATTTGCTTTCGCGTCCCGCTGGTTCCCGTTTCGGCCAAAACCGCTGGGCGGGATCCCAGCAAAAGTCTGGGTCGAATTTCACTGGTTGGAATCCCTTCGTTCAAAAGTCGCGCAACAGCGCCGGCAACAAAGGGCGACGCCATTGACGTTCCGTTCTTGAATTCATAGCCGGGGACCGCGACAAACTTTTTCGAACGAATCGAAAGCGGCCAAGTGCTTAGAATCGCGGTTCCAGGGGCCGCCAAGTCGACGAAAGATCCGTGGTTTGAAAAATGGGAAAGTCGGCCATCCGGTCCGTGCGATGCCACGCAAATCACCGAATCATACTGGCACGGCATCACCCTTGCGTCGGTCGAATCGTTTCCAGCCGACGCAATCACTGCAACGCCCAAGCTTCCGGCCAAAGCAGTCATCTGGCGCATGAACCCGGAATCCGCAGATTTTGGCCAAGCCATGGAAAGATTGATGACCTGCGCGCCGTTGCGAAGGGCGTAAAGCATTCCGCGGCCAATTTGTTCAGTGAAGCTTTGGCCAATCCGAAGCGTTTTTTCAGACGGCGACGGAAGTGCAGGGGCACTGGTCGACTGTGGGCGTTGTGGAGCATTGGGAGCTCGGGACACCACCCGTACAGGAAGAATCTTGGCGTTTTGGATGACCCCGCGGAAACCCAGTGAATGGGTGGCAGCCGCGATGATGCCGGAAACATGGGTTCCATGGCCCAAATCATCCCGCGTATCGTAGTTTCCATAGACCCCAAAGGTTCTGTTTAATCCCGCAGTGATATTAAAACCGCGGCAATCCAGCGGATACCCGTTTTGATCGGTGTCGACGTTTCCAAACTTTGATTGGCAAGCGGCGGCGTCGGCTTTTGGGGCTTTCAGGCAATCTTGCAGCAGTTTCAGCGCTGCACATTCAGATGGGGTTTCGCGGATCTTTCCAGCCAGCGCTGGATGGTCCCAGTCGATCCCAGTATCCAGGACTGCGATCAAAATTCCGGGTCCTGACGAACTTTCTGGCTTTGAAGTCCGAAGGGCGGCTGAATCTTCCTGAACCTTGCCTGAAACCGGAACGCTTCGATAGCCGTCCAGCTCGATTCGGACACCACTTCCGTCATTGTTCATTCCCCATTGAAGTGCTGCTGGATCCTTTACAACGGAAGGGGCCAGCGACGGCAAAGCAAAGACTTTCTCAACTTCGACGTCAGCTTCCAAGTCCACCGTGCTTGAAGCACGTTCAAAAAGGATTGATCCTGATTTTGGAACCCGTTGGGAAGGCAGATCGGCGATGATCGAATTTTCTAGGCGATGGGTGGGGTCTTTCTCAGCGATCCACTTTCGATCCGACTCTTGAAAAAGCGGTTCCACAGAACGAATCACGGCCGATTTTTCTAGTGCGCCCACTTCGTCTAGAAAATCGCTAAGGTTCGCGCCCGGTTTTGGCGTCAGGATCCAACGACTTTGAATCGTTTCTCCTGCTCTGTCTAAAGGCAAAACTTCTTTTTCAAACAGGGGCAGTTTTGATTCGTGGTGAAGGTGTAAATCCACTTGGGTCACCGGTGCGGATTTGGGAACGGGTGCCGGGCTCACAGGCTTCGATGGTTTTGCCTTGGCCATGGCAATTCCGAGCACCGCTAGAATCAAAAATGGAAACCGATGGGATAAGCGCAGGGTCTTCATCAATATCCCTCGCTTAGGTACTGGCCGTTGACTTCAGCCGGGCTTAAACCATAGCGTTCGACCAGATCTCGGAACGGGCCTAGTCCGCCTTTGCGCGTCTGTGTCCCGATCGTATCCAGATAAACGTCGGCATCTTCGTTTTCGTCGTTGGTTCGAAAGCCAGTTACTTTGGCTTGAAAGAAAATCTGGTCGCGTCCGACCCAGCTGAAAAAGGTGGGGCGTTCAATTCCATAAAAAAGCGCCCGAACCAGATCGTGCGAAGACGAAATTCGGTCTTTCGAATTCAGTCCTTGTCCGGAAAGATTCTTCTTTCTGAAGTTGTAGGCTTCACGCATCCAGGGTTCGACGCATCCTAAATTGTAACTTTTCTTGGATTCGCGAAACCAAAAGTCGTTGCGTTCATCGTGGTCGGCGCAAGCCGATTGATAGTGATCCAATCCCGAAATTGAAACCAGGCGAAGTTTCAAGGCCAGGGGGTCCTTTGCTGTCAGGATGCGACTTTCGATCCGATGGATGCCTTCGGGATAAACTGTAAAGCTGGATGAAATCTGATAAAGCTGAACCTTCTTGGTGTCGTTGAAAATCTCTTTGCGGAAAATTCCGCGATCTAGACTTAACGATCGGACGGATGCTTCAATTCCTTCTAGGATCTTGATGACTTTCTTCTTCTTGATGCTCCATCCCGCATAAGTTTCTTCCATCAAACTGACGGGGGCGATTTGGGTTCCTTCAGTGGTTTCAGCTTCGGTGCGAATCTGGGTCTTAAATGACTTTCCAAAGAATTCAGATGACGGATCAGGTCCGCCGCTTCCGCCCAGCTTGGCTAAGCCCCCGGTGACTCCGGCAGCGACATCGCCGACTAAGCCCCACGGGCTAGTCCCATGAATCCGGGTGTTTCGAACGCTGAAAAAGGTCCGCGTCCCTCGTCCGCTGGGTGGGGTTGCAGTCATGAAATGGGATTCGCGAGTGTTTCGGCTTTTCCAGATCAGAAACTGAAAACGCGCTGCGGTCGCTGAAAGGTCGTGATTGAATTCATAGCTTGGAAACTTCGAAAGCAGGGGTGCGGGTTGGTTAAAGCGAAGTAGAGATCGCAAGGAAATCGATAGATCATTCAGCTTTGTCGTATCCAGTTCAGCCAGCTGATCTTTTCGAAGCAAAACGGCCTTGGCTTGTGCTTCTCCGCTTCGGTGCTGAACGCCAGCCATCAACAATTTGATGAACCATTTAAAGTTCACTTCAAAGTCCATGTTTTTTAGGTTTGCACCCTGAACATAGACTTGAAGGCCTTCTGCCGTGCGGACGATCGTCGTGCGGTGAAAAATCTGCGGCTGTACACCTGCTGCGACGCCCAGGCTGGGTGAAATCTGGGGCGGTAAGAATGCCAGGGCGGCTTGAATGGGGATCTGAACTTCGGCGCGAATTCCATAATTCAACGAATCCGTCACAATCAGCATTTCGTTTTCGCGAAGCTCGGAAAAGATATCGTTGATGTCAGCAAGCTTCTGCGCGTCCGTTTGTTTTTCCTCGGTGGAAATGAACTTGGAAAGCCTAGTCATGACCCCTGGAACGAAGATGTCCAGTGGGTTGGCCTTCAAAGCTTCCTTCATGGTTCCCAAGGGCCTTACGTGGACGTAGTTCCTGGAAACCGATACGTTTCCCTGAACTCCGGGGATCATACCTGGTACACCATCAATTCCCATGAAATAGCCCAGATTGGCCGCAACGCCGATTCGATCCACCAATTGCACCGGAGAATCACTTCCGTAATACGCCCCCGACACCAAATCTCGTCCCGCTGAAACTTGAAAGCCAGCAACGGGTGCTCCAAACGATTCTACGGATTGTTGAAACGGAACGCCGGGATGTTCGCGAAAGTGTTTTTCCATGGCGTTAAAAACGTCTTGGCGACGCTGTTTCAAAATGTCGTCCGTCGAATTTCCGGTCAAAAACTTTTTGCTGACGAAATCCAGGGCAGCACCGATTCCTTGTCCAATCGCCTCGATCCCAAGAAAGCGGCTGATTTGGCTAAGCCGAAGCGGGGACGGCACTGGGTCGTAAGCCAGGCGGATGGGATAGCCGTCGTAAAAAGCTTGGGTCAGTTTGCCCTTTTTCACAGCGCCGATGGTCAGATCGGTCTTCGGTTGAAGCTTTGGATAGTCGGATGCCTTAAGGCCAAAGACCGCAATCAAGCTGTTGCGACGGGAAATCAACTTTTGTTCAACCAGCTGTGTGACATCATCAGGAAACGCACCTGCTTTTGCGATTTCCTTCCAGTCATCGGCGTCCAGAGCGGCGACGCGGCGAACCAGCCACTTCAAATCCGAAATGCTAGGCAGATTTAGGATCGCTTCCTTTGTTGGAAGAAAGGCTTCGGGTGAAGGCGTGTCCAATAAGACGTGTTGGTTCAGTACGCGTGCTGCGTCCCAAGAAAAAATATTCACGCTTTCAGGGATTTCCAAAAGCGATAAAGCGATCGGAAGCGCCAAAAGATTTCTGCGGCCTTGGATGTCCTTTGCGTCCAGAAGGCCCCAGTGAAATTGAGGAACCAAAAGTTGCGGGGATTCAAGGGCTACGTCGCGAACCTTGGCCCAAACTGGAGTCTGACCTTCCTTGCTTCTTTCAGCGATCCAGATCGATGAATCCGTTCCGGTTTTCAACGTGATCAAACCGAAAAACTGCTGAAGCATGGCTTCGTCAGCAAACGTGATCTTTAATGTCTTGTAATGTCGGGGAGCCGGGATCGGATACCCGAGTCTTCGCAAAAGTTCCGAGCGGGCGAGCGATGCATGAAGATTTGCCGTCAGAATGAATTGGTAGGGGATCAAGATTCCCGTTTTTGGATCGCGCGATTGAACGCGCATCAAAGCGATGGCCCGTGGTTGTTTTTCAGGGATCGATTCAACTTCGACTTCTGTCGCAGGGAAAGGTTCGGTGACTAAGTCTTCGGGGCGCCATTTTTGGTTTTGCCAGCTATCGCTTGGATCTGGATTCAAAAGGCTTAGGTCTGTCGTTTTGCCTGCCTGAATGGCTTGGTCGCGATCCAAAAGCGCGCCCTGGGCATCAATCAGATCTAAGGCTTCGTGAACGTCTGCGGGATCAGTAACCACCTGAGGCACTGCAAGCGGCCCTGCCCATGCCGAAGCAAGGCTAGTGACCATGCTGATGCCCAAGGTCCACTGACCCAGGGTATGAAAAAGGTGACGCCGCTTCATCGCGGTGCACCATAGCATGATCTGTACCTTATAATGCAGTGAATAAATCCAGATGAAGGGGGGTGTCGAGCATTTTGACACCGCCTGTAAAAAAGAGAGCAGTTCAAGTGACACAATTTGTCATAAAATGAGAAATATCAATTTATGTCAACGGGTTGACGCATGGGCCCACATTTTGCTAAATACCGCTTCAGCACTAACCTTTGAGGTAAGCCCGTGATTAAAAATAGTCGTCTTGTGAAGTCCTCTGTTTCCCTCCTAACTCTATGCGTCTTCGCTACCGGAGCCATGACAGCGTGCGTTGGTAAGCGCCCTGAACAGAATGATCAGGGAAACTGGACGGACATAGTCAGCATTTCAAGCATCGATAGCAAAGAGTACCCGATCACCACGGGGCCTGCGATCGGTCAGGGCTTAGTGAGCTCGGCTGAACTTTCAAGAACGGTCGATGAAGGCACCGACGAATTGGATTCGATGCCGGTTGTGAACATTTCGATTCCTTCGACAGGCAACTTGCCGCACATCCCAGGTGACGTAGCATTCCGAGGCCGCCCCAATACTCAGGGCGTTTACAGTCTTTATTACAAAGCCACTGACAAGTACGTCATGCTTTATAAAGTCGCCAAGCGTTCGGACATCCCAGCGGTTGAGCGCCCCTACATCAACCCAAATATCACTTTTGAAGACGGCCGCGTAGCGGTCCCTATGGCGGGTTACCAGGTCGATTACTACCGCGATGAAAAGCGTAAGAACGAGTTCGACGAACAAAGCAATATCGTGATTCAGGTTCCTGCTCCTCGAGCAGAAGCAACCCTGGCGAAAATTTCGCGTACTTCAGGAAAGCAATTCGCAGCCCTGAAGATGGTTGACGTTTTCCCGAAATCTCACTTGGACGGCGAATGGTACTTTGCTGAAACCATCGTGGAAACTTCAGTCGGCGCAAGCGATGCGATCGGACAAACCTTGAACGTGGTGGGCGATTCCTTCTTGGACTTGGCTTCACGCGTTCGTTTCAAGATCGACCAAAACACGGTTAAAGTGGTTTCCGTTTCTCAGGACGAGCGCGTTTACAAGCGTAAGCGCTGCCACGACGGAACGCTTCCAGATGATCAGGGAATGTGCCCGGATCCAGCAGACCCTAAAAAGAAAATTAAAGTCGCCGTCGACCAGTCTGACGTTCTGAAAGACGTCAAGACGATGGATATCGTGACGATTCCTGCAATTTCACGCCAGCCTCGTGTTTCTGCAACCGACGAACTGGCTTCTGAAGAAGACAACCGCATCAACTGGAAGAATAAGAAATTGGTCCAGTTGGGACTCGGAAACTCGGTCTCGATCAGCGATGCGTCGATGAACGGTGAACTTTCGAAGCTTTCTAAGAAAGTTGCTACCGCGAAGAAACTGACTTCGGACTGGACCGCAGATTCGGAAGACCTGGAAGGCGAAGGTGCTGACAGCGGTCAAACCGGAAGCGCAACCAGCGTTCTGAACGAAATCTTGGTCGGACCTAACCACCTGAATTACACGATCATTCGCACGCTTCCAAACGGAGCGAAGATCAAGGTGGCTTACTCGTTCGTTCGCGTCGACACAAACTCGAAATTCGTTTCGAAGCGTCACTTTAAAGAAGACCGCGCTCGTTTCGGCTTCTTCACCACTGCGAAACCTTTCATTCAGAACTTCGAGATCTACACTCAAGAAGACGTCGAAAAGCGCATTCAGCTTTCTCGCCATGACATGAAAGCTTTGCCCGGAACCCAAGGTGAAAAAGGAATTACCTTTCACTTCACCAAAGGAACCCCAGAATGGTTGCGCAAAATCGGCCGCGACGCAGTCGCAGCTTGGGACCGCGCTTTCAAAGCAGCTTACGAAGGCACTGGCGAAAAAGTCGCTGTGCGCGTGGGTACTGAAAACGGCGTCGAAAAAGATGTCGAATTGGGCGACATTCGCTACAACGTCATTAACCTGATTGACGAAATCGGTGAATCACGCTTGTTCGGTTTCGGTCCTTCGGTGACCGACCCGTTAACCGGCGAAATCATTTCGGCAACCAGCAACGTTCACATCGAAAGCGTTCGCGACGCCGTGACTTCGGCGATCCGTGAATACATCGTCCAGTCGGTTGAAGGCCGCTTGGAAGCACCTTTGTACAGCGAACTGCTGAAGACCAAGAAGCCTCCGGTTTTGGCTTCGGCTTCGACAACGGTTGGTAGCGGCGTTCAGTCGATTGCATCGGCTGGCGGAACTTCGGTTTCGAAGCCTGTGGCTTCTGCAGCCAAATCGGCAGTTTCAAAGCTTCAAACTTTGAAAATGGCTTCTCGCATGAAAGCGCTTCAGGAAAAGTTCCTGGAATTGGCTCCGGGCGTGAAAGCTCCTGCTTCGGCTGAAGAATTCGAAGAAATGTTGAACGACATGATGTCTCAGAACAAGTCCAAGCCTGGAATCAGCGGCGGACTTCTTCAGGGATCTTCTTCGTCTTCGATTGTTTCTGAATTGGCTTCTTTGAAGAAGTCAGTGGCTGACCTGAAAAAGATGAAAGCATCGTTCCAGGCGATCGATCGCGCTGCTAAAGCGAAAGCGATTGCAGCCGAATTCGGTCCAAATCACTGGAGATGTTCATCGTCGGCGCAAATCAGCTTGAACAATCTTCAAAAGGACATCGAAAAGCTTTGCTCGACGGAAATGACGACCGTCTTGGGACAAGCGGTTTCGTCGGTTAAGAACGGACGCGTTCAATTCAGCGGATTGGACCCTCGCCCGATCGACACCTGCGCATCACGCTTGATCTATGAAAAAGCGTTGGCGACCCTGATCCACGAAATGGGTCACAACCTGGGACTTCGCCACAACTTCAAGGGTTCGGTCGACAAGGATAACTTCCCTGAAATCGAATTCCGCCTTCCAGACGGAACGAAAGAAGTACGCAAAGTTCGTTCGTCTTCGATCATGGAATACACTTCTCTTGAAGAAGACCGCCTGACCGAAGCTGGTCCTTACGATATCGCAGCAATCCGTTTCGGATATGCCGATCGCGTAAAGATGGAAGACGGAAAAGTCTTGAAAGTGGACACCAAGAAAAGCTTGGACGCACAGTTCGGACTGACCCAAGGTTCTACCAAGGGAAGCGTCGGCAACATCGCGGCGTACCAGTTCTGTACGGATGAAGACACTTTCTTGGGATACGACGCCTTGTGCCGTCTGCACGATGCCGGTGTAACTCCTCTTGAAATCGTCGAAACGGCGATCGCAAGTACCGAGAACGTCTATCACCTGACGCACTTCCGTCGTGACCGTAATGCGATGTACAATCCTGTGGATCGCGCTTACGGACGTACTTACGATCCATTGAAGCGAATCTACGAAGAATGGCGCTTTATCTTGGCGGACTATCTGCAACGCCAGGGCAAGTACCTAGAAAACTACGATTCGACTTCGTACGAAGAACTTCTGAAGAAGATGGAAGCTGACAAGGACTTCGGCGAGAAGTTCAAGCTTTACCGTCCAGCGGCAGTTAAAGCGTACGAATACTTCAGAAACACGGCCTTCACGGATAACCACATGTGCGCAATCCAACACACCAAGCGTTCGGATATCGGCACCCGTTACGTGGAATTCCAGAAGTTGCACGACCTGATCTTCGACCGTTCGCGCGGTTCGGTGATCGTCCGCAGCTGCTTGGATTTGACGGCAGCGAACGTGGCTCCTTATCTTGCAGAAGTCATGGGCAAGGATTTCATGCCTCTGACCTACAAAGACAAGGCAACCGGAACGACTATCGCTCTTGAAGTCGGACGTCAGGCGAATACTCTTCGTTACGACCGTAGCCCACTTCTAGAAGACGTTTTCGCGATGGATATCATCGGAAATTCGGATGAAAAGTTGGTTTCTTACTTGATGTTGACGGATCGCGACCTAGGTCAGTTCCGCAACGTTTGGGAAGCTTTCGCACCGAACTTCTTGGATGAACCGACCTTCCGCGAAGACATCTATGCGAAGACCTTCAACCGCTTGATCAACGGTGTCGTTGCTCAGCAGATCATTGGAAAACCAAAATTCCAGCCTTTGTTCACTTACGAACAAGATCTTCTGAAGACGATGTCGGACTTGTACTACTCGGCTATGTTGGTTCCGAACAAGGATCTGACTGGCTTGAATATGCGCAAGACGATGGAAAACCTTGGACCGTTGGATGTTTACGTCCCACGCCAGGGCGAAAACATCAAAGGCGCTCCTGCGGTTCTGGAAATCAACGGACGCGTGGCCTACATCGCTCGTGACCAAGGTGCGGAAGTCACCATCGGTCTGATCGAAGCCTACAATAACGCAACTCAGTTGTTGTCGGCTCAACCGATCAGCGATGACCAGACTAAAGAAGTCGTGGCTTGGGTAAACACCCTTCCAAAAGCCGCAAGCTTGCAGCCTGGATCGACTGCGATCCCAACCGTGGGCGACATGACCCAGGCGGTCGACTCTTTCGGCGGAATGGCTGAAAAAGCAGGCCCAGCAGCTCAGTGCTTCTTGAATGCGTACGGTGCAGCTATCGGCGGCATGGATCCTTGGTTCGCAGCCTTGGATGCAGCAATGCAAGCCGCTGGCGATGACCAGGCAAAGGTGGATGCGTTGATGAAAACGGATCTAGTGGCTTTCGGATCTGCTAGCCAGATCACGGATCCTTACACCTTGGTTCAGGAATCGTTCACGAAACTGGACGAAACCATGAAGAAGTGTCAGGCCGATGCGGTCAAGACGATCGAAAAGGTCGAATTGGATCGCAAGGATTTGGAAGATCAACAAGACATGATCTTGAAGATCCTTCAAAGCTACGCCAGCTAATCGCCGGGTTTCGGGAACTGAATGCTACATCTGAGATCAATCCTCCGATTCAGCCTTACGATAATGGTGGTTGCCTCCTCGTCCGCTCTGGCGGACGGGGAGAAGCCCAAGCCCAGATTCTCAGCGACCTTGTTTAACCGAGCATCCAGTAATGCCTATCCGCTCGGGGATTCACGAAATTCGTCTGAACTTTCTAGCTTTGGCTTCTTGAACTACAAGCTGGCAGATCGCTGGTCGGTGGTTGCCCTTTTGGAAATCACCAAGCAGTTGAACGGGGATGGCAGAACTAGAATCGCCAATCCGGACGTTCGCCTTTATCGTCGCGCCGGAGAGTTTGGAAAATCCTATTCAGATCCCGATGGCGACGGTCCGGGAAAAGCGAAAGAACGCAAGGCGTTTGGAATTCTTTTGGGACCTTCAGTTCAGCTTCCCGCGAACTATGATTCCATCGTCAACGAAAACTTCATGTTCGGTCTAAGTGCCAGCGCGCGTTTGACGTTTGATACGACTCCCTATGGCCTAAAGGGGTTTGGTGGCTTTTACGACCTAGCGATCGCCAAGCAGTTCCACCGATACGACACTTCGGTCGACGGAAGAAGCTTGGTTCCGGTCAAGATCAAACAATCTGCAATTTTCGGTTACGACTTGACGAAGCGTTGGTCGCTTTTTTTCACAGCAGGCGTATCGACGGGATGGACCTACAACGGTCACGTCACTTCAAGCTACGGAACCTCGCAGGAAGTGGATTTTCAAATCTCGGAAGCGCTTCAAGTGGGATTGGGTCACCAGATCGCGGACAATCTCCTTAGTTTGAACGGCCAGGACTTTAACTTCGCGCTTTACAGCACTCGCGCTTCTTCGATTTACATCAGCCTCAACGTCACTCTTTAAAAGTGAAACTTAAACTGAAGACTGCCGCCATCAATGGATGATTCGCGTCCTGGAATCGGCGTCACCAGAACATCGTACCAAGTGTGAGCAAAAATATTCTTGTTCAAGTTGTACTTGTTGCGGTGAACCTGCCAGCAGAAAAGCATTCCAAATCCAAAGCGGAAGGCAAGGGGACCTGGCTTTAGGGCTTCTGGGCCGTTGACCCCATGTGCAGCGGAAAACATTGCTGAAGATAAGATGGCGCCCGTCCAATCGGCTGCTGTTCCACCTCCGAAAAGATCTGAAAAAGCAGGGAACAGAAACCCTCGGAAAAGTGCTTCTTCACCCAAGCCGACGAATGAAAAGAAGACCGGTCGGGTCCAATCCTTCAAAGGCGAAAACTTGTAGTAAACAGTCGCACCCAAGCCCCCGGCGACAATCGGTGCACCAATAGGGTCGATCAGATTCAAGGGATTGATGTTTGCCGCCATATGTCCCAGCAACCAAGTTTCAGAAACTTTGCGCGACACGGGTTTCGCGTGTCGGTAAGCGTCGTAGATGTTGTACATCCAAAGATTGAACACAGCTTGGGGAAAGATCGGGAAGCTTGTTCCTTCTTGGTCACCTGGCGTTCGAAAACGATAGACGTTGTCATGGGTGTACAAAAGGGCCATGCCGCCGGCAATTCCGGCAAACCACGACAGACCTTCCCAGGTTTGGCCCGAAGCGATCTGACCCAAACCCGGTACCAAACTTAAAGTTCCCGCAAGCCCAGCGCCAATAGCGTGTGCGGGACGAACGCTTAAGACTTGGAAGCCCAAAGAAACAATCAAGGCTAGGGTCAAAGGTTTGGAAAGCCGGCTAGTCCGGGCCATCTTGACAGTTTATCCGAAAAAAAAGTCCAAGAATTTAGGCATCATTTTCCTAGCGGATTTTTGGTCGCAGTTTAGACTTCACCGTATGGACGGAACCGAAATTTCTAGGCAAGCAAAACTGGTCAAGCATTTGACGGATTACATCATCACGCAGGCGCCGATTCTTTTATCCAAGCTAGTCGTCGCTGCCCTGATCTTACTGGTTGCGTGGGGGGCGTCGTTGGTTTTGGTTCGAATGGTTTTGAAAGTCCTTTCAGGCCGCAATACCAAGACGATCGCGCCAGTGATCGGTGGCTTGGTCAAGTTCATGATTTTGGGCGCAGGATCGATCACGGCGCTTTCCGAAGTGGGAATCGATATCAAGACGGTTCTAGCAGGTGCCGGGGTTCTGGGCTTGGCAGTGGGCTTTGGCGCCCAAACCTTTGTGAAAGACCTTTTCAGCGGATTCTTTTTGATTTTCGACGGCGTCATTCAAGTCGGCGATATCGTGAAGATTGCCGAAGTCGACGGGGAAGTGATTTCCGTTGGGCTTCGGATGACCCAAATTCGCAGTTTCAATGGCCGACTTTGGTACATTCCCAACGGAAACATCGCAACCGTCGCAAACGATAGTCGCGAATGGTTTGCCGCCGTTGTCAATGTCGGCATCGGTTACGGTGACGACGCCCGAAAGTCGCTACAAGTTTTACAGAAGGTCGGGGATAAATACGTCGAAGACTATCCGCAATGGGTCATGGAAAAACCGCAGGCGCAGGGAATTCTTTCGCTGGATAGTTCAAGCGTCGGCCTTCGGCTAATGATCAAGGTTCGAGTTCCGTTTCAGGCGGAAGCCGAGCGTGAACTGCGCCTTCGAGTAAAAGAGGCCTTTGATCGAGAAAAGATCGAGATCCCGTTCCCGCATCAAGTCGTGATGACTAAAGCATCGACTTATAGTGCTTAATGATGCGTTCTGCGCCGCGGAAATTGAAAAGCGAGCTGCACGAATCGTAGGCTCCCTGATGGTATTCCTTTTTTGTAGTGAAGTAGGTCATGTAGTCGTTGGTCAGACCCAAGACCCACGACGTCTTGTAGCCGCGGCTTTTGGCGACTCCTTGCAGTTCATAACCTAGAGTCGTGGAAGCCTCGCCTGGCCAGGTCATCATTGCGATTTCTCCGACCTTGACCAAACTGATCTTCGCACGTTGAGCCATAAACGGAACCAGCGAAATGCGCAGCGGAATCGGGGACTTTTTCAGAATCCCTTCGCCGCAGTACTTCAGGGGGCTTGCAGGAATTCCCAGCCAGATCTTCTTTTGCTGAACTGAAAATTCAGGTGCGACAGGCTTTAAGCGCGCGGGTGTAAATGCAGGCGCTGCCTGGCGTGCGAATTCGGCTCCCAGGTCTTCAATCAACTGAACTCCGCGCCCGGGTACAGCGACATCACCTTCGGCACCGTTCATGAAAAGGATCGCTACGTCTTGCTTGGACTGTGGTCCGTTCAGTTGCTTAAGCAGCTTTTCGATGTTGATTTCGATTTGGCCGGGGAAATCTGAACTGAAAAGCATCAGTTCGATGGGCATTCCACCCCCATGCACGGCGAAGTTCACCATTCCTCCCATCCATTCCCGGGTCGCTTTTGATCGCGCAACCAAGAACTGGGCTTCAGGATTGAACCATTCAGCGCCTCGCTGAAACTTATTCTTTTGCATCCCGCTTGCGATGAAGCTGGTGTTGAAAAGTTCAGCAGGCACCGCCGTTTGGTCGGCCAGTTCGATGCTTCGAACTGTTCCATCGACCACGGCGTCGAAGTTCTTTTTGATGAAAAGGTCTACTGCGACCAGTTCCAGCGGAAGACGACGGGATAGGGTACCGGGACCACTGTGGGTGTGGGTACCTGAAACGATCAGGTCTTCATGCCGGATTCCAAGTTTTGCCACTTTCTTTGCAATGGCATCAATGAATCGAAATTCGACGCCGATGGAATCGATGCTGACAAAAACCAGCTTTCGTCCATCCTTTTTCAAAAGCATGACTTTGGATCGAATCGCAGTATGGACGCCTTCAGACGGTTTGAAGAAAAACGAATGCGGGTATTTGTTTTTGATATCAATTGGCTTCAATCGGCGAAGAGTGTCGCCGTAACCAGCCAAAGGGATTCCGATGGCAGGCTTTAGATCGTAACCCACGACACCGACTTCAAGTTCCTTCGGTCCCGCTGCCCAAGCCCCTTTTGCGGTAAAAGCGGAAATCAAAAATACACTTAGGGCCAGTGCCTGACGGGGTTTGAACATTCTGAATCCTCCATGATTCAATTGCTGTTCTATTAGGATAAGTCCCTTTCCTTTTTTGGCCAAAACCCGTGGTGTCAATTCGGCCCCCTGGTGTCAAAACTTTCAACAGTTTAACGGGCCTAATTTATTGATATTATTACACTATTAATCATTTGATGGGTTGGCTTTCTTCTTGCTTGATGCAGTGCAGTAGATTAAAAGGATGACCCATATGATGAAATCCAATTTCGTAATCAGTGCAGTTTTGGCTTCTTTCGCGGCCCAATCGGCCCACGCCGTTATCGTGACGGTGAATCAAGCGACGCCCGCAAGCGGAGCAATCGTCGCCGACGGTAAATCTTTTCCAGTTTTGAAACAGTCGACCCAAGACATTGATCTAGGCGATGCTTCGAAAACCGATTTCGTTCTTCAGCTGGACTATCGCTCGGACACCAACCTTCCTCCTGCGGCGCCGAACGTCGCAAAGGTGGATGCTTGGGTTCGTTTCAAGGCAGCAAAAAAGGGCGCGATTAAAAGAAGCCGCTTGAAAGACGTTTCGGTTTCGATCACTTCGCCACTTCTTCAGAAAAAAGCAAAAGCAGTCACTTGCAACGCTTTGGTGAAGACTGGCCACACGGGCGACAAAGTCGTCGTCGACGTTCAGCCCATTTTGCTTTCAGCATGCAGCACCAAGGGTTCCGCAGCGTTGGATCCTGAAAAGATCGGTTCCCGCAATATTCGCGGAAGACAGGGCATGTTCAAAAACCTTTTCAGCTTGGATGCCGAAAAGGCGATGGGCCAGGAATTCGTCACGGACTTTAACAGTAAGCACGCGAACCTGATTTTGCCCAAGTCGCACAAAGTTTCTTTGTATGCTCAAAACCTGATGGACCGTATCGTCAGTCAGTCTGACCTTTCGGGCGACAAGCCAGAAGTTTATGTGATCAATGCAAACGTCATGAACGCATTCGCTCTTCCGGGTGGATATGTTTATGTGTTCCGCGGACTTCTTGAAGCGTCACGTAGCGAATCTGAAGTCGCGGCCGTCCTGGGTCACGAATGGGCGCACGTTGTTGGACGCCACGGTGCTGAAAACATGTCGCGCGCGATTCGTACGATCGTCGGCGTGAACCTTTTCGACATCGGTCTTGCGATCTTTACCCGCACGGGAAAAGCAAAAGACTATAAAATGGTTTTGGAAGCGATCCGTCCTTTGCTCAGCCAAATGATGATGGTCGGCGGAATCTTGCACTTGCTTCAAAAGTCTCGCGGCGCGGAACTGGAAGCAGACACTCTGGGAACGCAGTATTCCTATCGCGCAGGTTTTGAACCTTGGGGCATCGCTTCGATGTTCGAAGTTTTCAAAATGAAAAGCGGCGATAAGAAGCTGACCTCTTTGGAAAGAATGCTGAGCACGCACCCCGAACACGATACCCGCATTTCGCGCTCGTACGACTTGGCTTCGTTCTTCATGCCTGGCCGTGCAAAGCACGTTTCTAGCTCGATGGATTACACCAACGCGTTGACCGAATTGGGAACCATCCCAGTTCCAACCGATGCTGAAACCCAGTTAGCTGGATCGGCTTTTCTTGAAAAGCTGACAGAATTTACGGAAACCAACGTGGCTCGCCGCGCAGCGCATCAAGCAACTGCGGAAGCGATTCAGGCTGAAATCGACGCAGGACAGATCACCGAAAGCGATCTGACCTTGGAAACTGACGGCCCTGACCACAGCCACGAATAAGACTGGCAGATATCAAGTCACCTAAACCCTAGGACCGATTCATCCGAACCGTCAGTGTTGATGAATCGGTCCCTAGGAGTGTCAATACTTTGGCTGCTGCAGTGTCTGGCTTCAAGCCCGGCACTTGCTTTGTCCAGTGCAGATCCCGTCGAACACGGCGACACCTTGATTTTGGAAACCCAGATCAAGCCGCCCCCGGGCAAGGGTTTGCCCGGCGAACGCTTCGATTTGCAGTTTGGGTTTGTTTCTGAAAACGAAGTTCCCAACCTAGTCGCGAAACTGAAGAAAGACCTGGCTAAACAGCCGTACATTGAAGTGGTCGTCCTGACCCCTGAGCACTATGCCGCAGGCCGCGCGCCCCAGGCCCTGAACTTTGCGTCCGGGCGCAAGTTAGTCGATTCGGTGAAGGCGGGCCTAAAGGCGGCGGTTGTTGCTCCGACGCGAAAGATCGCTCAGCACTTCAAGGGGTGGCTTGAAGATCGCACCAACCGAACACGTATCGGTTACGCAGTCGCAGCCGGCGTGGTGGATGGGATCAGCACCGGAGCAATCCTGGTCGTTGGTGAAGGGATGCCCATGGACGCAAGCTTGGCTGTTGCTTCAACGGCAGCGCTGATGTCCGGTTCATGGAGCTATTTTTCTCCGGAATTAGCCCGATTTTTTAACGTGAAAGCATCACTGGTCGATCGCTTCATGGAAAAGAAAAAGTCGCTGATCCGCGGTAGCCTAAAGCTTTTCGAAGGACTTCTGAAATGGGGCGTAGTGGCTTTTGGTTACTTCGCTGCAGTGGGTGCGGTTTCACAATGGACGGGCGTCCATGATTACCGATCATTAGCTGATTACTTCTTGGTTGCGGGCGCAACGGCCGCTGGAATTACCGCAGGCAATGGGGTTCTGGATTACACGCTCAGCATGGATTTAGCGCGAATCGAAGGGTCACCGGCTGCATCTGAAGACCTCAAGTTCAAAATCCTAAAACGCACCTACTTTTGGGGCACCATCGCTGCGGCCGTAGCGACATTGGCAGGGGTTGCTCAAACCCTTGAAATGAACTTTGGTGACGTGATTATCAAAAGCTTGATCGGGGCCGGAATCGTGAATCTGGCAAGAATCGAATGGAAACAGATCAAACGGTATTACCGCTTGGTCAAAATCAAGTGCGCGGCAGCGCTGATGTCGGAAGCCGACCGCGAAAAGCGCTTAAAAGTGGGTCCTGACGGATTCCCAAACTGGGGCTCGGAATAAGTGCCGATTGCCTTAGGCGCATGCGCGTAAAATGACAGGCCTGCGCTTCAGGCTACTGGCACCTTTTCCTTCATTTTTTCCAATGATTTGCCGATCTGACGGGGATGACTCCCAACTTGCAGGAGTTACTAACGACGATTTTGAACTCGCTGATCGACTTGTGTCGGTGCGATGGGGGGGCGGTGTACGTCCTTCGTCAAAAGCCAAACGGGACGCAGGTCCTGACCTTTGAAGCGATGGTGACTCGCAGTAAGGGCCTGCAAAGTGTGCCCAAAAAGGTCCAGCGGATGGAATTCAAGGTCGACGAATTCACCATCGTCGGCAAGACCGCAAAGACTCGTCGATTCGTGAACCAAACTTTCACCGATCATATTGAAGTCTTGGATTACAAAACCCGGAACCTGCTTTCCGGGCCTCTTTTGACTCCGCGTGGAGAATTGGTTGGAGTTGTCCAATTGATCAATAAGGGCGCAGTCCCCGGCAAGCCAGAACAGACTGTGGAATTCGACGCCCATGATGAAAGCCTTTTCCGAAGCGTCGCGGGACACGCTGCTTTGGCCATTGAAAACAGTTTCCTGCTTCAAGAACAAGAAGGCCTGCTTCAGGGATTTGTGGACGCCTTCGTGACGGCAGTCGAAGCGCGGGACCCGGTCACGTCTGGACATTCAAAGCGTGTCGCTGATCTAAGTATGGAACTGGCGTATGCGGTTAACCGTGAAACCACAGGTGCGTTGGCGGCGATCAAATTTAGCGACGAACAGCTTCGCGAAATCCAGTATTCAGCGATGCTTCACGACATCGGCAAGGTTTCGGTTAACGAATCGGTTCTAAACAAGGAAAAGAAGCTGTACGCGCACGAACTGGATCAAATTCGCCTGCGCCTGGAACTGATTAAATCTCAGCTTAGGTACGCGGATACCCAGGCATCTTCCATCGACATTCGTCGTCAGCTGGTGCGACTGGAAAAGGCTTGGACCGAAATCAATATCGCTAACGAACCGACCGTGCTTCCAGAAGACGTTTCTGTGGCGCTATCGGAACTGGGAAAATTCCAACTTCAATTGACCGAATCGGAAACTCTTCCGCTTTTGACTGAAGACGAAATCAAACGCCTTTCGATCAAGCGTGGTTCGCTGACGGATGCTGAACGCCGTGAAATCGAAAAACACGTGACTTTCACTTATGAAATCCTAAGGAAGATCCCCTGGTCGCGCGGTCTTCGAGACGTTCCTAAGATCGCTTACTGTCACCACGAACGTATGGATGGAAGCGGGTATCCGCAGCGCCTGCGACTGGACGAAATTCCTATGCAGGGTCGACTGATGGCGATTTGCGATATTTACGACGCTTTGACAGCAGACGATCGTCCCTATAAACGGGCGCTCAGTCACCAGCGCGCCATCGAAATCATCGAAATGGACGTGAAGGCCCAGAAGCTGGATCAGAATCTTTTCCGCTGTTTCTTGGATTCAAAGTCTTACGAAATCGTCCGGAAGATCAGTGCAAAAGGCAAAAAGGCAGCTTAAGCCGCATTTTTTTAACGTCGTGCTGTCGCTTACGCTGGCGCTTTTGCCCGCGCTTTCCTATGCGTGGCCGCCCACTTTCGGGCTGGAACTGAATCTGCGATCGAAAAAGCTACAGAACATTTGGGCCGCGCGAATGCGCGAGTCAAACACCCAGACACCGACGGAAACCGGCGAAGGTGCCGAAACTCGGAAGTTTGCCGAAGCTCTTTTTCGGAAGTGCCAACCCCTGTGCCAAAGGACCGAGCACGTGGGAAAATTCGGATTGACGGAATGGCGTTTTCAGTTCGAATCAGGATTTCAATTCAATCTTTCAACCGATCCGGCAACCGTTGAAGTTCAGGTGGGGCCATTTGTATTAGAAGACTGGAAGCGCTATCGGGCGGACATTCAAACTTACCTTTACGACTTTGCAAAAAAAGAAGGCCTGAGCCACGAACGCGATGAAAGTTCGAAGGACAATTCGGCACATCTCAATATGGGATTTGCTTCATCCTTCGATAGTGGAAGGCAGTTCGCCCATTTTTTGGCCGACTACTGGCAGTACTGGGAATTGGGCGATGGCCTTTTAGGCGGAGACCCGGACAATGCTCCGCCACTTTCACTTTTGAATTCTGGTCAGAAAACCGCGGCAAAGAAAATCTTAGAAAATTTCAATCGCGGCGGAAGACCAATCACTGCCCACGACTTAGCTGTGCAAATCAGCCGTCAGGTTTATACGTACACGCCCACGTTTAGCGACGGGCCCGAGCACTACCAGCAGGTCGGATTGAAGTACGTTGTGGGTAGACGAACCCTGAAGGGGGACGGATTGGGGGATGTGCCCTACGAACTTCGCGCAAACCGTGAACCCGAAAGTGCCGAAGTCGCGGTTTTGCAGTTGGAACTTCAGCAGATGCGTCTGGAATATCATCGCAGGAATGCCGATCAGCCCATCTTTTTGGATGTCGAAACGGTCGACCAAACGAAAGGAATGACCACCCCGCGATCGCGATTGACTGCGTTTGCGCTTTACCTAGGGGATATGGGAGCCCTGGATCAGCTGGATCGTTTCCGTCCCATTTTGAGTCGCGAGGTCAGCGGGCGAAGCATTCTGGATTTCATGGGGGCTAGCTTTAGTTGGAGAAATCCCAACATGGTCGACGATTTAGTTTCGATGTCGCTTCGAGCTCGGCATTCGCCTTACCTTCGCGAACGTCTGGTTCAGCTCTTCCAAGACCCCGAAAGCTTCAATGCGCCCGGGGCAAAAACCATCATCGAAAAGCTGATCCCCAAAATCAGCGAATACGAAGACGACCCACTGACTCAGGCCCTACGGGCGATGATCTCTAGCCCTGGCTGGGTCGGGCAGGCCTTGGCGACCGAAATGGACACTAAAATCAGCGTACAGGTCCACCAGAAGCGGCAAGCCCAGGGATTTAGCCGTCGGGCGGAAGAACTTTGGTCCTCGTGCCGAACCTTCTTTCAAAGCGGCTGGGCCCCCTAAATCATGCCAAATCGTCTATAGTGGATTTGGGCTAAATATTTGATTTCACGGTACTTGACCTGCCGTGTTAGTGTGGCGGGATGAATCCTGAAAAGAACCGAAAGCCTTCTATGACTTTTCGAACCCGCCCCGGAAAGAACGGGCTGCCTTGCTATAAGTGTCGCAAGCAGTTTCCGACGAAAGACGGCTCGTGGGTGAACTACAAGGCCATGCAGGTCTTTTTATGCAAGCCTTGTGAAGCACAGGCGAAACGCGAAGCGACTCAATGACCTTTCAAGACCTAGACCTTCCGCCGTTCGTAATGAAGGCGATCGATCAGCTAGGATTTCAAAATCCAACAGAAATTCAAACCGCAGTTTTTGCTGACGTGTTTGCAGGAACGGATCTGATTGCTTCTGCGCAAACGGGTTCGGGAAAAACGGCAGCCTTTTGCGTGCCGATCATCAGCCGCCTGATTGAGAACCCAGCCTCGACAGCGCTTGTTCTGGCACCGACCCGTGAACTTGCGCTTCAAATCGACGAATTTTGGAAACAACTGACTTTGTTTGCTCGCGGATTTCCATCCGCATGCTTAATTGGTGGCGTTTCGATGCAGGCGCAAGATCGCATGCTTCGTAAGCAACCTAGAATCATCATCGCTACCCCAGGGCGGCTATTGGATCATATCCGCCGTCGCACGGTTCGTTTGATGAAGTCGACATCGATTCTGGTTTTGGATGAAGCCGATCGCATGTTGGATATGGGGTTTCGCCCGCAATTGACGGCGATACGCGATGAACTTCCCAAGTCGCGACAGACCTTACTTTTTTCCGCGACCTGGAGCCCAGAAATGGATTCCTTGTCCAAAGAATACCTTCGCGAACCTAAGCGAATCGCAGTGGGCACGGTTTCAAAGGTCGCGCCGACGATTTCAAGCCGTACCATCACGACTTCGCAACAGAAGAAAAACGAAACGCTTTTAGAAGAAGTGGGTCGCCTTCGCGGACAGGTTTTGATTTTTGCACGTACGCAGAAGCGAACGGATCGCTTGGCTCGCTACTTGGAATCTTATGGCGTGAAGTCCGCTTGCCTACACGGCGGTCGGACCCAGGGTCAGCGAAAAGCTGCATTGAAAGCGTTCAGCACCGGCGAATCGCGGGTCATGGTCGCAACCGATATTGCCGCCCGCGGTATCGACGTCGCGGGAATTCAGACGGTCATCAATTACGATCTTCCGCAAGTTCCTGAAGACTACATCCATCGAATTGGTCGCACCGGACGCGCAGGCGCAAGCGGTGAAGCCGTGACTTTTTTGGTTCCTGAAGAGCGCTTGGAATGGCGAGACATCGTAGCGCTTCTGAAAAAGACCGGGTCGCAGATCCCTAAGGGTTCTGAAGGGGTAGCCAAGCAAGAAGTTTTGAAAGCCGAAAAAGGTGCGCCAGTCCAGAAAGCATCTGCCTTAAAGGCAAAGCATCCCAAGGGCCGGATTGTTCCAGCCGGTGCCCCCAAGGCGTCCAACCCGGAAGCGGTTCCGCCGACGACGGGTGTGATAACGATTCCATTGGTCCCGGCCCAAGTCGCCCCAAAGGCGGCTGTCCGTCGCCAAGTGATCGTGCCCAGCGAACGCATCCGCGTCAGCCTGGTCCGCCGCTAGCATCACGCCAGGGGCCATGTTAGGCTTTTGGCCAAGTGAAAAGCTCGAAATTTTCTTCAAACTTACAAGCGCGTATGGACGCTTCGATGGGTCGCATTCCCTGCGATCTGCTTCTGAAGAACGGTCGCGTCTTTGATGTTTTTTCGGCGCGCTTTGTAAAGACGGACCTAGCGATTCACCAGGGCGTCATCGTCGGATTGGACCGCGGTTACCAGGGCAAGCGCGAAGTCGACTTGAAAGGTAAAGCCGTCGTTCCGGGTTTCATTGATGCTCACGTCCACATTGAAAGTTCGGCCATGGTGCCGGGCACTTTTGAAAAGGCGGTACTTCCTAAAGGGACGACGCGCGCAATCTGCGACCCGCACGAATTGGCCAACGTCTTGGGACGTCCCGGGATTCAGTTCTTCCTAGATGCTGCTGAAAGAACGCAGATGGATCTTCACATCATGATGTCATCTTGCGTTCCGGCGACCCACCTAGAAACCAATGGTGGGGGAAGTTTGGAAGCTTCGGTGCTTTCGGATCTAAGTCGGCACCCCCGTGCTTTGGGGTTAGCTGAAATGATGAACGTGCCTGGCGTTTTGAATCACGACCCATCCATTCACGAAAAGCTTTCGTCTTTCTACGGTCGCCCCATTGATGGCCACGCACCGATGCTTTCGGGTCGCGAACTTTCCGCTTACGCTTGCGCTGGGATCACTTCTTGCCATGAATCATCTGAACTACTTGAAGCCGAAGAAAAACTTCAAAAAGGTGTGGCCGTTTGGATTCGTGAAGGTTCCGTCGCAAAAGATCTTCACCGCCTGATTCCGCTTTTGAATCCGTCGCGTTCGCTGACGGTGGGGTTTTGCACGGATGACCGCAACCCGCTGGATATCCAAGAAGAAGGGCATCTGGATTTTTTGGTTCGTGAAAGCCTAAAAGCGGGCGTCGCGCCCGAAGTTGCATACCGTGCGGCATCATTCAGTGTGGCCCGTCACTATGGCTTGGATCGAATCACGGCATCGAATTTGGAAAAGGTCGGCGCACTGGCACCTGGCTACGTTGCGGATCTGATCGTGCTGGATGACGAATTCACCTGCGCGATTTCTCAGGTTTATAAAAAAGGCGTTCCGGTGTCTGAACTGGCTTTTGATCCATCCCTTTCGCGTGCCGGTCAGAATGAAAAATTTGAAAAAACGGTTCACGCATCGGTCCCATCTGTCACCGATTTGACCGGCCCTTCGGGAAACGTTCACGTCATGGAAGTGATCCCAGGAAAAATTCTAACGGGTCGAAGGATTGATCGTTCAGATGCATCGGGCGTTGCGCGTTTAAGTGTTTTGGAACGCCACGGAAAAGGCCTAAAGCCCGCAAACGCCTATGTCAGCGGATTTGGTTCGGGTTTTCGCGGCGCGATCGCGTCCAGTGTCGGTCACGATAGCCACAACTTGATCGTCGTGGGTTCTGATCCAAAGGAAATGCAAGTCGCGCTTTCGCATTTGATTTCTTCGCAAGGCGGCTTTGTCGTCGTACAGGGCGAAAAGGTTCTGGCAGATCTGCCGCTTCCTTTTGGCGGATTGATGTCGGATCGATCTTCGTCAGAAATCATTCAGGGCCTAAAGGCGCTTCGGGCGGCCAGTCGTTCAGTGGGCTGTGAACTAGCCGAACCGTTTTTACAGTTGGCGTTTTTAAGTCTTCCGGTCATTCCTTCGCTGAAGCTGACGGACCGTGGACTAGTCGATGTTCAAAAATTTGATTTCATTTCGGTGAGCGCATGAAGACACGTGACTGGGTGACATTCACATTGAACGGCGTGGTCAAGGAAGTTCGCGGCGAATGGATCTTCAAAACGCTTTCAGATTACCTTCGTTATGAACGCCGCTTGACGGGAACGAAGGTCGTTTGCGCCGAAGGCGACTGCGGCGCTTGCACCGTTCTGCGTTCGCCCGTGGGTTTGGGTTCAGCCAAGCCGCGGTTTGAAGCGATCAATTCGTGTATTGCATTGGTTGGACAAATGGACGGTTCGGCGCTGGTAACCATCGAAGGCCTGGGCACCCTGGATCGGATGAACCCTGTCCAAGAATCCATGATGAAGTCGCATGGAAGCCAATGCGGTTACTGTACCCCGGGATTCGTCGTCGCGATGACGTGGATGCTGGAAAAAGGGAAACTGGTTGACGAAAGGGCTGTGAAAAATCACACGACCGGGAATCTTTGCCGCTGCACGGGCTATCAACCGATTGTCGAAGCGGGTCTACAGGCCGGAAAGCTTCGTGACCAAGATCCAAAAGCGTTTGAATCGCAGACCACCTTGAAGCGATACCTGCCAGGTACCCAGAAAAAAGAATTAGAAAAGGCGGTCAAAAAACCCGTCCAGATCGTCCTGAAAGAAGATCCACTGGGCCTGGGCTTGCGTTATTTTTACGCGCCAACAACCCTGAAGGAATTGGCTTGGGTTCGAAAAAAGTATCCGAATTCGACCATTCTAGGGGCTTCGACCGACCTAGGGGTGGTCTTTAATAAAGGGAAGCGGGACCTTCGCCATTTGGTTTCACTTCACCTGATCCAAGAACTTTATGCGGTCAAAAAGACCCCAAAAGGATTAGCCGTGGGCGCGCGCGTCACGCTTTCGGATCTTCGCCGTGCCTTTGAAAAAGAAGGCGCGAATGCCTTGGCGCAGTCCCTTGATCTTTTCGCATCACCTCAGATCAAGAATTCAGCGACACTTTCTGGCAATATCGCAAACGCGTCGCCGATTGGGGATACTCCGCCTGTGCTTTTGGCGATGGGTGCTGACGTTTTGGTCCTGCGTTCAAAGACCGGAAAGCAGGAATGGATTCCGTTGGATCGGTTTTTCCTGGGTTATCGCAAAACTGCCCTGAAGCCAGGGGACGTGCTTTTGAAGACCCGGATTCCGCTTCCGAAAAAGGGTGAATACTTTCAGTTTTTTAAGAATTCGCAGCGCAAGGATTTGGATATTTCATGCGTCAGCTGCGCAGTCTGGTCCAAGGCAGATCGGTCAGCCGTTCGAATCGCATTCGGCGGGGTAGCCGCCACGCCTTATCGCGCAAAGGCTATCGAAAAGGAATTGGCCCTAAAAAAAGGGCAGAAAACGTGGTCATTGCCGCAACTGCAGTCGGCGATGAAGACGCTTCAAGACCAGATTCAACCCGTTACGGACCTTCGCGGATCAACGGCTTATCGCCGAATTCTTGCGGAAGGGATTTTACGAAAGATCCTAAATGAAATCCCCACATCTTGATTCAGCACCGACCCATGTGACGGGACTTAGTGAATACATCGACGATCGCCCGTTTCTGGCGGGCGAACTTCATGTCGGAATCGTTTTTTCGGAAGTCGCACACGCACGACTTTTAGCGGTCGATTCTTCGGAAGCCTTGAAAGTCCCCGGTGTTGTCGCCGTTTATACGGCGAACGACTTTGACCACTTGATGTGGGGGACGATCTTTCAAGATCAACCCCTTTTGGCGAAAGACGAAATTCAGTATGTGGGCGAAGCGATTTGCCTGGTGGCAGCCGAAAACAAAGAAGCATTGGCCTTGGGGCGAAAAAAAATCCGGATTAAAACCGAAGTTCTTCCGCCTGTACTTTCGATCCGTGAAGCGCGCGATCGGAAGATGTTCATCGGATCCACGCGGACCATTGCCCGTGGGGATGCAGAAGGTGCGATGAAGTGGGCTAGGCATCGGATTTCCGGAACTTTGGAAATTCAAGGAGCCGATCACTTTTACCTAGAATCCCACGCGGCGCAGGCGATTCCATTGGATAACGGCGCGATCGAAGTTCATTCGTCGGCTCAGCACCCAACCGAAGTTCAGCATGTCGTCGCGCACGGCCTGGGAATGCAGTCTAAAGATGTGATTTGCATCGTGAAACGAATGGGCGGCGGATTTGGCGGGAAAGAATCGCAATCTGCACCGATAGCAGCGTACGCCGCCTTGGTCGCTAGGCGTTTGAATCGGCCAGCGCGCGTGATCCTGAACAAAGACGACGACATGATCATGACCGGAAAACGAAATCCGTTTTTGATCGATTACGAAGTCGGGTTTGATGACCAGGGAATGATTCAAGCTTTGAACGTTCAACATTTTTCTGATGGCGGGGCTTATGCGGATCTTTCGACATCCATCATGGAACGGGCGATGCTGCATTCCGATAACGCTTACTTCATTCCAAATGCCAAGATTCAAGGCACGGTTTGTAAGACCCACATGCACCCGCACACGGCTTTCCGCGGCTTTGGTGGTCCAAAGGGTGTAGCGATGATTGAACGCGCGATGGAACAGATCGCCGACTATCTCAAGATCGATGCCTATGATGTTCGTCGCAGAAACTGCTATGAAGGCGATCGCAACGTCACCCCGTACGGACAGACGGTTGAAAACAACGTTCTTCCCGAACTTTTTGATCGCCTTGAGAAATCAAGTCGCTACCGTGAACGACGGCAAGAAATTCAAGCCCACAATCAAAAGGTTCTTTCGGGTCGTTTCAAGGGTCAGGATTCAGGGCTTCTTCGCGGTATGTCCATGACTGCCGTCAAATTCGGAATTTCGTTCACCACCCGGTTCTTGAATCAGGGTAACGCGTTGGTCATCGTTTATCGGGACGGTTCTTGTGCGATTTCAACCGGCGCGACTGAAATGGGCCAGGGTGTGAATACAAGAATTCGAATGTTGGTTCAGGAAATTTTGGGCCTGCCCGAAAACCAGGTTCGTGTGATGCCAACGGCGACCGACAAGAACGCCAACACTTCGCCGACGGCGGCTTCCAGCGGAACGGATTTAAACGGATCGGCGGCTGTGATTGCGGCTAAGAAGATTCGTGAACGCCTAGCCGTTGTTGCACGCTTTTGCGAAAATCTTCCAAGGGATCGTTGGGCTTCAAAGACTGCGGGCCTAGGAACTGAAAAAGAAGCGCAAATCCAGTTCCCCGAACCACATTCGGACGCGAAGGTGGACGAAAACCGTGATTACATTTTCAAAGATGGAAAAGTGACCAGCCGCAAAAACCCATCTTGGTCGATTTCATTTTCTGAACTAACCAACGAAGCGTACTTGAATCGTGTTTCGCTATCCGATTACGGCCATTACCGGATCGAAGGTTTGGATTTCAATAAGCTGACCGGTCAGGGCCGTGCGTTCATGTATTACACCAACGGCACTTGCGTGACTGAAGTGTCGGTCGATCCGCTGACGGGCGAAGTAAAAGTCCTTCGGACAGACCTTTTAATGGACCTGGGAAGGCCGATCAACGAAGGCTTGGATTTAGGGCAGGTGACGGGGGCCTACATTCAGGGCCTGGGTTGGGTGACCACCGAAAATCTTTTCTATTCCAAAGATGGAAAGCTGCTTTCACATTCTCCAAGCACTTATAAGATTCCGTCGGTCCAAGACATTCCACGAATCTTCAATGTCGAACTTTTACCCAATCTGGGGAACACCACAAACGTGCGCGGAACCAAAGCCGTGGGTGAACCGCCGCTTTTGCTTTGCCTTTCGGCTTGGACGGCGATCGGGGATGCGGTCAGGCAGGGGAATGGAAAACCGTATCCAAATATTAAGATTCCGGCCACCAGTGAACGTGTCCTTCGGGCCTTGAAACCCGAAGAATTTGCAGCCTGGGAAGGCGGGAACGCATGAACATCGCCGCCACCGTTTTTGAACAGGCTTCTGAAAAAATGAAGGGCGGTGCCCCTTTTGCAATCGTCACAATGACCGGAAGTCGTGGACACGCACCCCAAGATCCGGGCGCGAAAATTCTAGTCGATGCGACCGGACTTTGCGCGGGAACCGTGGGTGGCGGAAAAGTCGAAGCCAAGGCAATCACTTATGCCCAGGAAATGTTGAAGGCGGCGGCTTCGACGAAAGAATCGGTTCGGGTCCAGAACCTGACCTGGAACCTACAAAAAGACGTGGGCATGAGCTGCGGTGGTGAAGTTTCGTTCTTTTTTGAAGTCTTTGTGCCTGTTTCGTGGAAGATTGTCATTTTTGGCGCAGGTCACGTCGCGCAGATGCTGGTACGTCAGTGCTTGATGCTGGATGCGCAAGTCACTTGCGTGGATTCTAGGCCCGAATGGTTATCGCGTTTGCCCCAGGGCGAAGCCCGTCTGACGGTGATTCGAAGTGACGATTACCCCAAGACCGCTGAATCCCTTTTTTCGCCGGGTCAGTCCGACCCCTTCATCATTTGCACGACCAAAGGGCATGATTCAGACCTTCCGGTTTTGGATCGCGTTTTGAAAATCGGCATTCCGCCTTATTTAGGCGTCATCGGAAGCGATGTGAAAGCGATCAAGATCCGAAAAGATCTTCGTGACCGCGGTCATTCCGATTGGTTGGTTTCCCAGGTTCGTTGCCCGATGGGAATTGAAATTGGAAATTCAAATTCACCATCAGAAATCGCGTTTTCGATTGTGGCCGAACTCATTCAGGTTCGATCCAAGCAGCGCGTGCTTACTTGATCTTGCGACCCGTGAAGGTGTTATAAGTGTGGCCTTGAAATTGGAACGTGGGCAAAGACTTTCCGTTTTCACCTTCGCAAGCGATAGCGCGTGCGACTAGGTATTTGTCCCCTTGTCTCATTGCATTATGAGGGTTGAATCCTTTCCCGATGCACCCCTTACTAAATAACTCACTTATTGATAGGTTTTTTGAATAAACGTCGCCAGCGATGATTTGGGTTTTGAGGCACGCGGACTGAGCTTCATTATTTGCCATCATGGCCTTTAGAATTGCCATGTGCCAGCCGATTAAGAGCCCGGCTGACTTTTCTTTTCTGTAAGCGCTTTCTGCTAAGTTCGAAGCTTTCACCAGCTGTTCGGAAGTAGCCGTTTTCTTTTTGCAATTTTCAAACGCCGCATTCAAATCGGTTTCCGTAGTGACTTGTTGGGAATGGGGTTGATTCTTCCCCTGGGTTGCTTTTTGAGCAAAGGTTTCGGTGAATCCAAGGGTCAGAAATAAAGCCGTGGGAACCAGGAAAAGGCGAAGCGACTTGGGGTAGTTCATGACCGCTTTTCGGAGTTTTTTATCGAAAGCTTGATACGAAACTGCCACTTACTTTCCAAAAACCCAATGATTCACGGTTGCTAGATTCCTTGAAAATTCAGGGAAGCGGGATTCGGTCTTTTGGATGATTCGTTCAGTCGCATGGGTTCGCTTAAATAGTTCCAATACCAAAAGGGCCGCCAAAAATCCGCCGATGGGACGCATCCATTCCCAAATCGTGGTGGTGGGAACTTTTTCGCCAAAGACCAGAAATCCGTAGCTGATGACCAAGGAAAATAGCCAAAGCGGGTGAAAAGGAAGCTTTAATAATTTCGACTTTCCTGGGCTAGGCGGTTCGCGTTTCAGTCGCTGCTGAAGTTTCGCCCATTGATCGTCCGTCATTTTTTTTGAAAGAAGCACTGCCGCAAAACCCAAGGCCCAGATCAAACCCAGCACCGAACCTAAAAATACCCAGCCCAGGTTAGGGTAACTTGTCGGCGTCATGATTTTCATCAAGGTTTCAAGGCCCTGAAGAAACGCCATTCCTCCGACCAAAGTACCGATCAGAATCGGTTGAAGCACCGCCCAAGTTGAAACCAAAGTGATTCCCAAGGTGTGGCCCAAAATTGAAACTCCGCCCAGGGCTTGCCCCAGCGAAAAAAGAAGACCTTGAACCGTGATCGCAAGCATCGGCGTTAACCTTCGTCCCAGGGGTGAAAGGGATTTTAGGCAGGCAGTGATCAAACTGATTTGGGAAGACAGCCGAGTTGCATCGCGGCGACCACTGGCTGCGACAAAAGAAGCACGCGAAAGCAAAAAGCCCTGGTTCATCGACAAGAACTGTCCGCGAAAAGGGACGTGCATCGCATGAAGCGCACTTCCTAAACCGACTTCCATCACGGCCAGTTCCATGCTGTAGCGAGCAACGGGCGTCAGTTCCTTGGGTTGCAAGGCCACGGCCTAAGTTCCTCGGTAAGTCGAAAACCCATGTGAATTCAAAAGTAGCGGAACATGGTGGTGCGCCGCAGGGTTTGTGATTTCAAAACAGATTGTGACTTCTGGAAAGAAGGTCGTCGATTTCATCGACTTGAAATAGGCTGCGGTATCAAAGCGCAGACGATAGATCCCTGCTTCCGCTTTGGACCCCACTTCTAAAAGGTCTTCGATTCGGCCGTCTTCATTCGTTTTTCCGCTAGCCAGTTCCGACCAGTTGGATTTCCCGGACGACTTTTCAAGCACGACGGCTACGCCGATCGCGGGCTTTCCTTGATTCAAATCCAAAATATGCGTGGTGATCGGGGACCTTGATTTGCTCATTTGAAAAATTTCTCCAAGCGAAGTCTTGTGATTTTGGATTGTTCCTTAAATGCAATCTGAAGTTCGGTTTCTGGATCGTTTGAAAGACGGCGTTGAAGCGCTTCCAGCATTTCTTCGCCGGATTTGCCCGTCGCGCAGATCAAAAATACGTGATCAAACTTCGTTTCGTAATCGCGGTTGCCTTGGATCAGCTTAGCTTTCACATCATCGCTGGCATTGGACGCGCCCTTTTGTTCGGATTGTTCGGTTTCACCGCCCGTTTTTTCACCAATTCTTGGGTGATGGGCAAACGCGTCGCGCTTTTGTTCAGGCGACAGACGGTTCCAGATTTCGTCCGCGGTTTTGACCATCGCCGTCATCGTCTGAAAGGGGCGTGAGCGCGACATCGATGCTGCCCAAGCCTTTACGCCACAACACGCAAAAAAAGCTTCGCGGGCTTCATCGTCAGGAAGTTGGTTTAGCTGCTTCAGAGTGTATTTAATCGTCGCGGCTTGAGTCACTTGGATCCTTTGCAGTAAACACGAAGGCGGCTGATCCCGCCATCGGGGTAAATATTCAGACGAACGTAATCGACCTTTGTCGCCAGGTCCCGTTTCAGTTCCGCTTCAAAGACATGGTTATGATCCGCCTTCAATTTCGTCTTTCCTAAAATTTCGGTCCACTTCAGATCGGTTCGATCGCGGCAATCCCATGGCGAAAGATCGCGTGAAGGGTGGGTTAGGACTTCAATGGACGCCATGTCCGGAAAATTTCCTTTGTAAAAATGGGTGTCGACTTCAATTTTTTGAATTGCTCCGGTTGCGGCCAAGCGAACCACGATCCAATCAAAACCTGGGCCGCGTTTTCGTTTGGTTTCCCAGCCTTCTCCCATGTTGGCTGCCCGACCGGGATAAATCAGTTGATCGTGGTGTCCAAAGTAGCTGTCATTGCTGGCTACGACCACGCCACCATTCGCAGCTGCCGCAAAATCCGTTTTTCCATCAGAAGATGCCAGCGTCTTTTCATCTGCAACCACGCGCCCGTGAACCCGTAGGCGCGCAACGCCGCCGTCAGGAAAAATTCGAAGCCGAACGTGTGTGAAGCGCTTGGTGCTCAGGATGGGAAAAAGGTTTTCGGTTCCACCCAAAAGTTTGGATTTGGGTAGAATTTCGGTCCAAGCCGATGCCGGGCTCGGGTCTTTTCCGTCTGTGGATTCTAAGGCATCCAGCGCGCAATATTCCGGAAAGTTTCCGGTGAAAAAAGCGGTGTCGACGTTTACCCCTTCGATGATTCCTGGAATTCCCAAGCGGATGATGCACCAATCATGGTCGTTTCCGGGTCCCAAGTTTCTTTTTCGACGGCTTTCCCAGCCGTCCATCCATTTTCCGGTTGGAACATATTTATCGGCGATGAAAATCGCTGGGGCGACTTTCAAAAGGTTTTCCATCGGCGCAAAAAATTCGTCATTGGTTTCTAAAGTTTTTCCGCCGACTTTTTCGGAAGCCAGGTCCAATTTTTCTTGAAATGAAACGCGCGCAATTCTTGGAGGAAAAGTGATGTTCATGAATTTGCCTTTCGTAGAATTTTTCCGCGGGGTTTGCCAGGAAACTGAACTTCAGAACCCACGTGAGAATAGATTTCTTCACCGCGTAGGTAAGTGTGCAAAACGCGCCCGTAAAGCCTTTCACCCAAATAAGGCGTCAGCTTGTGTTTGTGTTGAATGGATGTAAGGTCGACCTGAACTTCGGCGTCTGGGTCAAACGCGATGAAATCGGCGTCTAGGCCTTCAGCGATCGCACCTTTACGTAATGACAATCCAGCCAATTGTGCAGTTTGAACGGACATCCGGTTAGAAAGTTCAGCCAGGGTAAACTTCCTGGCACGCATTTGGGTCCAAATCACTGAAAGACTGAATTGAAGGCCTGCAATGCCGCCCCAAGCTTGCATGAAATCCCCGGTTTCAAGTTTCTTGAGATTCGGGGTGCAGGGGCTATGGTCTGAAACCAGCATGGAAATGGTTCCGTTCTTGACGGCTTTCCAAAGCTTTTCTTGGTTTTCAGCCCCACGAATCGGTGGGCAGCACTTAAAATCTGTAGCGCCTTCGGGAATCTTTTCAGCCTGAAAGTGCAGGTAATGGGGGCACGTTTCAGTCGTGATTGCGATTCCTTTTTCCTGCGCTTCACGGATCCAGGGAAGGGCTGAAGCTGCTGACAGATG
The DNA here is from genome assembly GCA_016786465.1 of Bdellovibrionales bacterium. GTDB lineage: Bacteria > Bdellovibrionota > UBA1018 > UBA1018 > UBA1018 > JAEUWC01. The sequence goes on from JAEUWC010000024.1 coordinate 45,909, forward strand.
AACGATGTGCACGGGGCAGCCGGTTTCTTGCGACAGTCCAATGACCATCTGAATCGCGTCGACTTCCCACTTTTCTGGGCGAGACTTCAAAAAAGTTTCGTACGCCTTGGGATCCGATTTCGCTAAATCCGGAACCGGGCTTTCCAATTCGGCATGCACCAAAAGCGGAACACCTTTGGCTTTCAGAATCGGCATGGCTTTGCGAAGGTCCGCTTCAACAGACATCGGGAATTCTGAAACACCGGAATCGATCAGAAAACATTTAAAGCCAAGAGCACCGTGATCGACCATCTGGGCAAGTTCGCCGGAATTTCCCGGAATGACTCCGCCCCAAAAGCCGTAATCAATTGTGCACTGGCCTTCAGCGGCCGCAGCCTTGGTGCGCAAGGCTTCTAAAGACACGGTCGCCGGGATCGAATTCAGCGGCATATCGACCACCGTGGTGATTCCGCCAGCAGCGGCAGCACGGGTTGCAGTCTGAAAGCCTTCCCATTCCGTTCGTCCTGGTTCGTTGATGTGGGCATGAGTGTCCACGATCCCCGGCAAGATTAAGGTGTCGCCCATGTCCACCAGTCGAAAAGGGGGCTTAGCATCGTAAGGTTCGATCGCGCCAAACTTTCCGTCCTTCACAACGACCAGGGCAGGCATAGGGCCAGGGCTGTGTTGAAGCAAAACTTGGGAACTTCGAAAGCAATAATTCATTCCGGTTTCGCCCCTTGCGACAGCCAAAGGCCAATCAGTTCGCGTTCGTCGTCTTGAAGGTGCGAAATATTCGCAGGCGGCATGGTTCGTGTCTGAATCACGCGAAGCTGAATTTTGTCGGTCAAAGACTTCAGTCTTTCAGCAAGACCTTGGGTCAGATCCAATTTGACTCCGCCAGGGGACGGTCCGAAGGTCGAAATCGCAGGCTTGTCGGCATGACAGGTCACACATCGTCGCTGGACGATGTCTTGAATGACTGAAAATTTCACAACCTGATTGCGATCGATTTTGGATGTCCCAGCGCCATCGGATTCCTTCTGGGTTGCGGCTGTAAAGACCAGTGCCAAAGCTGACGCAGCCGTAGGCACTAGGATCCAGTAGCGAGAACGGTCTTTTGCGACCATGACGTGGCGAACGCCGGCGCCAAATACGATCATCAAAAGTAAAATCACGGCGTTCATCGAATTTCCAAACGTATGGGGAAAATGATTCGACAGCATCATGAACAAAACCGGAAACGTCATATACGTGTTGTGAACAGAACGTTTTTTTGCGTGACCCGACAGAGCGTAGTCCGGCGTGCGACCTTCGCGGGTGGCGTCGACCATTTTACTTTGGGCCGGAAGAATTCGGACCCAAACGTTTGCGACCATCCAAGTTCCCATCATCGCGCCTAAATGGATGGCAGCAGCCCTGCCACTGAAATAATGGGCAAAAAGAAACGCAGCACTGGCCACAATCGAAAGTGAAATCGCTAGGGCCAGTCCGGGAAGTTTTTTTCCAATCGTCGATTGCCAAAGGCCGTCATACAAAAACCAGGTGATGATTAAAGTTCCGACACTTAAATAAATGGATTGTTCGGCAGTCAGTTGGGTCTTGCCCGAATCAATCATCATGGCCGACGCGTTCAGATAGTAGGCCAAGACCAAAAGACAAATCCCGCTGATCCAAGTGAAAAGGGCTTCGTACTTAAACCAGTGAAGCTTGGCGGGCATGGTGGCGGGGGTGATCCGTTTTCGTTCGACTTCGTAAAAGCCGCCGCTATGAACCATCCAAAGTTCGCCTTCGACGTCGGGTTTGGTTTGCGCCTTGGGTTTTTCCAGCGCAGCATCCAACCACATGAAGTAGAACGAACTTCCAATCCACGCGATGCCTGTGATCAGGTGGGTCCAGCGCACGACATAGTGCGCCCACTCTGAAAAGTACCATTCCATTGAGCTAGCCTCTGATTTCGTTATTTTTACCAAAAGCTAGCACAGACCTATTAGACTGAAGCATATGAAAGTGAAGCTGGCACCAGCCCCTTTGCCTTTAAATTCAGATGCGTACCGCCCTTTTGGCGATGTTATTGCGGCGCGCGGTCACGAAGAAGGAAAACCTGCCAATCAGGGTACCGCTAGGCGTCACGATCAAGTCGCGGAACTGGTCAATCTTCGTCCCGGAAAAGCGCAGGTGAATGTCTGCGTATTTCGCGCGGATGCGTTCAAAGGTTCAACGTTTGAAGTGAAACTTCTTGAGCATCACCCGAAGACCACCCAGATGATGATTCCGATGAATTGCCCAAAGCATTACTTGGTCATCGTTGCGATGGGGAACGCAGAAGGAAATGCGCCGGATCTTTCCACGATGAAGGCTTTTTTGGCAAAATCCAACCAGGGGATCACTTACCATCCTGGCGTCTGGCATCATCCGCTGATTGCTTTGGATCAAGACACCGACTTTGCCTGTGTGGTTTACGAAGACGGATCTTCTGAAGACTGTTCGATTCACACGATTACGCCTTCGATTCAGATCCCGCTTTAGGTGGTATTTATTTTTCGAATAGCAAACCCACATACCTTTTAATTTTAAAATGTCATTGGGCGACTTAGTTTGGGTTCATGAACACGAACAAAAATGAAGTTACCACGCATGATTCCAGTCGAAGAAAGTTTATGGCTTGGGGCCTTTCGGCCATTGCGGCGCTGCCCATGGGAAAAGCGCTTGCTGCAAGTTGCGGCCTGACGCCTGCGCAAACGCGCGGACCGTTTTATCCAGGCGGTACGGCGTTCGGAACAGAAACCGATTTAACCTTGCTTCCAGGCGCAACGCAGTCAGCTGCAGGGCAGGTGATCTATGTGACCGGCAAGATCTTGGACGCCCAATGCAAGCCCATTGAAGGCGCGAACGTGGAAATTTGGCAGGCATGCGCAAGCGGAAAGTACAATCATCGAAACGATCCCAATCCCGCAAAGGCAGATCCGCATTTTCGCTACTGGGCTGAAACTTTTACGGACAAAAACGGAGAATATTCGTTCAAGTCCATTATCCCAGGCGCATACCCGGCAGACACCGGGTGGATTCGACCGCCACACATTCATTTTCGTGTGTCGGCGCTGGGGTATCGCGAGCTGGTCACGCAAATGTATTTTAAAGGAGAAAAGCTGAACGACGATGACTTGATCTTGAATGCTTTGCAGGGGGCGGAAAGAAACGCTTTGATCGTGGATTTCACCCCGTCAGCCGCCGGATTAGATCCAGGAAGTCTGACGGGGTATTTTGAAATCACGCTACAAAAGGTCGCAAGACCTTAAGCGGTATTTAGAAATACCAGCCTAGGTAAATACCAGGCGCGCCGTCGCCGGTCTGGAAAAGGATCTTGTACGCAAGACCCAGGTTGAATCCACCGCTGGTCTGCCAGTCAAAACCAAACCCGCCATGAAGTGCGGATCCGCTTCCGGTCAAGCCGCCGACACCGCTTAGGCTTCCGGTACCTGTGATGGTCATCGATACGTTGCTAAACCCGATCGTTGCGACCGGTGAAAAACCCCAGTCCGGAATCGAAAGCATGGCTTCACCGCTGATGGTGGTTGCGCTTAGCTGAAGCGTCGAATCGGATAGGCTGACAAAGCCGATACCCACGCGACCACGAAGCCATTCGGTGATGTTGTAGTTGAACGTACCGCCGTACATGCTTGGAAATGGATCGGTCAGAAGACCGACGCTGATCCCCATTTTATGCGCCGAACGGTTTCCGGCATTTGCCGACGAACTGAAAGCAAAGGTTGAAACTAAAGCCAGGCTAAGCAAGGCAAGCTGCATTTTTTTCATTGAAGTCCCCTCGAAATTTAATGATTGGTTTCATTTCAGTTTAAGGGGAATGCCCGGTATTCCAAGCGAAATTTCAGCGAAAAACCGTCAGTTCACTGACACGCATCTAGCGTTATGAGTAGATGAGAAGCGGACGCACTTCATCTGCCCACGCTTTTTCATCGGGCGCGCAAAGTTTTTCGAAGTCTTGGATCTTTGCCGAAGAATCATCCACCCACTGACGAAGCTTTTCGTTTCCGTTGATCAGGTCAATCGCCAATCGCGTGGTTTCGTATTCGTACGCAAAGTCGCGCCAGATCGGATATTGGGTTCCTTGAATTTCACGAATGGCTTTGAACCAAAGCGAGATCAGCCGGTAGGGTTTGAACGCCCCATGATCGTATCCGCTATGGTCAACGTGAATTTGAAATCCGGAATTCAAAGTTTTTTGATGCTTATGGAAAGTCGGATCAAAAAAACAGGGGCGAATCAGGCAACCCTTCATCCATTCCGGAGCTTTTGCGCGCATCCATTTCAAGATTTCATCGTGGCGCAAGTCGGGTGCGCCCTGCATTTCTAAAGGCCGCGTGGTTCCGCGGCCTTCGGAAAGGGTGGTCCCTTCGATCATGACGGTTCCCGCGTAAGCACGCGCCATGGAAAGTGAAGCCGCGTTGGGACTGGGGTTCACCCAAGGCAAAGTATGCAGGGGCCAGCCGAATCCTGGACCTTCGTCGGGACGGTAACCTTCCATTTCAATGACATTCAGATCGACGTCCAACTTCTTTTCTTTCTTGAACCACTTGGCCGCTTCTCCCAGCGTCAATCCATGACGCATCGGAATCTTTGCGGCAGCACCCACAAAACTTTGCCATCCGGGTTGCAAAGCCATGCCTTCGATTGGGCGGCCCGCAGGATTTGGACGATCCAAAACCCAGATCGACTTTCCGGCTTTTGCACAGGCTTCCATGCAGTAAAGCAAAGTGGTTAGGAAAGTATAGATCCGGCAACCGACGTCTTGGATGTCAAAAAGCAGTACATCAAAGCTGTCGATCATTTCGGGTGTCGGGCGCCGAACCTTTCCGTAAAGACTGAAGATCGGAATTTGCAAAACCGGATCGCGAAAGTCATCGGACTCGATCATGTTGTCTTGCTTGTCTCCGCGCATACCGTGTTGGGGCCCAAATGCGGATGAAAGTCGAATTCCCGAAGTTTTGGCCAATGCATCCAAAGAATGAATGAATCCGAATTCCGGGGAAGTCATCGAAGCAGGGTGCCCAATCAGCGCGACGCGCTTTCCGTTTAGGCCCTTTCGCAAGTTTGAATCTGAAATCAGTCGATCAATTCCCAGCTTGAATTTCATTTTGCCTTTTTGGGCGGTTGAAGGCCCCATTTCCAGACGGTTGGAACATTGGGGTCGGAATCCGGGTTCTGTATTTCTCCCAGATTCACAAACCCCTTCTTCTTTAGAATCTTAGTCGATGCGGTTTCTTTTGGAAGGGTATGAGCGACGATTTCTAGATCCGGGCCACTTTGCCGCGCAATGGTAATCAAGAGTGACGCCATTTGAGACGCAAAGCCCATCGATTCAAACTTTGGAAACGTGAAATAAGAAATTTCAATAGCCCCGTTCTTTGGGGGGCCTTTAAATGCGCATGTCCCGATGATCATTTGATCGACGGCAGCCAGGTACGCAATCCATGGCTTTTGAAATCCCAGACGTTCGTACATCGCTGCGTTTGCGCGGCAAACATCGGCTTCAAGTGGGTTCAGGATTTTTTTTAGGATGATCGTTTCGCCGTTTCGTTCAATGGGAATCAGATTCATGGGTCCAACTAGAATAGCCGGCTTATTAGGATTTGGAATACCTTCTATTCCGTTTATGGACTCCCCAAATGACGCAACAGCGTGTACAACTGCGACGTGATCTTGCTTCAAACTTTCTTGATCTTTGCGCTGTCATTGGCGTCGGTTTCGGCTTGGGCCTATCCCAATTCCATTCGCCTAGGTTACATCGACTGCAATTCTTGCCACGTGTCGACCTTGGGCGGGGCCCAATTGACGGACTACGGAAAAGCATTCGCGGATGCGAACGCTTTTTTTTCGCGCGCCGAAAACGAAGACGAAGATCATTTGAACGATGAAAGTCCGAGCAGTCTTCTTTCGCGTTTGAATGCATCGGTTTTCGGTCGGTACCTTTTTCTGGATCAGGGCGGAATTCGCGATTCATTTCTGATGCAAGCCGACGGGATGTTGACCGCCCAAGTGAATCCAAGGGCTGTGGCATCAATCGCCATCGGTTGGGTCCCGGAAGTTGTACAGAATAGCCCTTCGGCACCTAGCGGAATTTTGGGAAAGTCCTTCCTGCTTCGAAAGGCGACGTTTCAATACAGTTTTGACGACATCCAAAAGACCCGTGTCGTGATGGGTCGTGAGCACCTTCCGATGGCCATTCGTATGGACGATCACACCACATTCATCCGCTTGTATTCGCGACAAGGTGTGACGGACTATCCCACCCAGGTCAGGTATGAAAAAACCGCATCAGATCGTCAGTGGATGGTTGGTGGATACCTTCCTAGCTTTGAAGAAAGTCTAAAAAACCGCGAAGCGGGATTATTTGCGCGTGATGAATGGCGCCTTTCAAAAATGACCTCTGTTGTTGCGCTTGGACTTTTCGGAAAAGGCGTTAGCCCCAGCGGTGTCCATTCTGTGGATCAGCGACTTCATGCGGACGTCGGCGTTCGTCATGCCTTTACGTCTCAGGTGGGGGTTCTGGCATCCATCCAAGGCGCGCGGCGTATGATTCAAGGAACCCAAGCCCAACAAGGTAGCTTTTATTCCCGCGCTTTTTACTTTCCGAAAGACTGGGTCGAAATCGGTTACGTAGGCGAAAAGCTAGCGATTGGAACCCCCTATTTTTCACAACGTTTGGTCCATGGACCGGACTTGTATTTTCGGGTCGTGAAAGAGATGACTTTCGTGGCTCAATGGAAATGGATGGATGCATTTGGAGGCGGAATGGTTCAGAACTTGTTCACGCTTCAGGCGTTTGGAAGGATTTGAAAGGTCAGATCACTATGAAGATTCTTCGATCGATTCTAGTCCCGGTTTTACTTTTGTCCGGCTGCTACGGTCAGGGGACCGAAGATGGGGCCCAATTTGTTCGCACTTCAGGTCAGCAAGCGTTGGGGCAGGGGCAGGAAGTCGACGCACTTGAACCGACCTTCGAAAACGTGAAGGCCAAACTGATCGATCCGTACTGCCTGCGCTGTCACAAAACTTGGGTCGACGAGCACTCGATCCGGAACTTCATCGTGCCGGGTCGGGCGGATGAATCCAGTTTCTACCAATCGATTGTTGATCAAATGATGCCACCTCCGCGTGCCCGCGCCCGTGGCGTTCCTTCAGCCGACGACGTGGCGCTTTTGAAGGCGTACATCGATCGAATGTAATCCTGATTGCTGCGGTCGGACAACGCCCCGCGACAAATTCATTGATAATTTAGGTGCACAGCATTATCTGACCCCTATGAAAAAAGCATTCGCATGGGGATGGGTCGTTTTCCTTCTTTCGGCTTCGCAAAGTTTTGGCAGCGTCGTACCGAACAAGAGCTGCACGGTACCGACCGGGAATCCAGGCGCACTTTTCGATCTCATTGCGAATCCCAAGACCCAGCCTGCTGACATCCAGGTTTTCCTAAAGTCCAAAGTGGTTCCCTTGCAGGCTGTGAACGCATTTTGCGAACCGCCCGCATTTTTTGCTCTTCGTACTGGAAGGCGCGACCTTTTCAACGAACTTCAGAATTCAAACTTCAAAGTTTCACTTCTATCGACGGCGAAAGTTTCTTTTGCGACGGTTTATCCCGCTTTCAGTCAGTATTCCCTTTTGGACTACCTTTGGTTGTTTGGTGACATGGTCACGATTTTTGAAAACGTCGGGCCCAATCCGACTCAGTTTGACGGCCTTTATTCAGCGCCCTACCTAGCGGCCAGCGGAAACCGACTTGAGGTTCTCGAGTTTCTTTTTGCTGCTCACCCCGTGATTGCAAGCTACACCCGTGATCAGTGGGCCGATCTATTGGCCACTTCATGCAAGTCGGAAGACCGTCGTGTTGCGCTTCATGTATTGACCTATGCCGGAAGCACGCATGTTTCTTCTTCGGTTTCCCCGATTCACGTCTGCGCGCAGATGGGTCGCGAAGATATGGTTCGAGAACTGGTCCGTTCGGGCGCCGATCCGCTCCGTACGTTTGGAAGCGAACGTCTGACCGTCATGGGTGCAGCCATGAAAGAAGACCGCGTTGCCGTCATCCAGGCGCTTTTGGAATTGGGTGTTAGCCCTAACCAAAAAGTAGCCAACTCGATTTCAGGCTTCGTGGATGCAGAACTTTACCCGTTGAATTTTGCAGTTCGTAATGGATCAGTTGATTCAGTGGCTTTGCTTTTGCGTTCGGGCGCTACTTTTGTCGAATATTCTACGCGCACCACAAAGACCTATACACCGAATATGACCTTGGCGGCCGCCACGGTCGTGAAGGTCACTGATCCTGTGAAAGCGGCTGCGATTTTGGATGTGCTTGGCTCGCAGAAGGTGTCGATGAATGCCACTTCTTCATCATCCGTGGGCGCTTTGGAAGCGCTTTTGATTTACGCCGACAAAATGGATTTAAACCTTTTGGAAAAGATCCTGCGTTTGGGCGGAAATCCAAATCAAAAGCGTGCAAATGCTTCGCAATCGACCGACACAGTATTTGCGTATTTCCTGCAAAACGCGAATCCGATCCCGGAAAATCAGTTCAATCTGCTTCTGAAAGTCGGTCAAGCAAATCCAAACACGCAAGTGTCTTCTTCAAGCCGCGGTACCATGTTGGCCCACCTTTATGTTCTGACTCAGAAAAAGAACATCAACATCGTTAAGGCGTTGATTCAAGCCGGCGCGCAGGTGGATGCAAAGGAAAACTATTGGGGATACACGGCACTAGGCCACGCAGCCAGCAACTGTGATTTAGAACTGGCAAAAGTTTTGGTCGACTTAGGCGCCACAAAATCGATCAAGATGGGTAAGAGCACGGCAAGGAAGATCGCGAAGGCGAACGATTGCAGCAAAGAATTGGTGCGCTTTCTTCGCTAATGAAAAAGATCCTAGCCTTACTAGGAATTCTGGTGGGGCTTGTCGGGCTCATGGCTGCGATCAGCTATCTTCTTCCGTCACATTGGAAGGTCGAACGCTCGATCATCATTCAGGCACCCCCTGAAAGAATCTATCCCTGGGTTTCGGATTTTAAGGCGTGGGCAAAATGGAGCGAGTTCGACACTGCCGACCCGCAAATCCGCTATACCTATTCAGGCAACGCGACGGGTTCGGGTTCGGAACGAACCTGGATTTCGAAGTCGATGGGTAATGGGCGGCAGCGAATCACATACGCCGAACCCAAAACCGGAATCGATTTCGAACTGACGATGATGGATACGGGCTTTCACATCCAGGGGCATTTGAAATTCCAGGCCGTAGACGGCGGAACCCAAGTCATTTGGACGGATTCCGGGGTTTCGGGCGGCAATCCCGTTGTCCGATGGGTGGCGTTTTTTATGGATTGGATCCTGGGCGGCCCGTTTGAAAGAAGTCTGGAAAAGCTCAAGACGCAGGTCGAATCGGCGACATCGGCGACGGACTAAAACGCTCTGGAATGGGGCGTCAGCCACTTCTTGACCCTTGGCGTTAGCGCATGCTAGCAACGCGTCATGATTCGTCGAATCCTTGCTTTCGCGGCATTTTCTTTGGTTTTCGCTTCTTGTTCCCAGAAATCTTTGGATGAAAAGAAGAAGTGTTTTGAAGACAAGGTTCAACCCCTTTTGCAAAGAACGGGAAAGAAAGTTTCCTGGCCGGAAGCGAAGTTTGATGAAGGTGTTTTGAATCGTTTCGCGGATGATTGTGAATTTTCGAAAGAAGAAAAATCTGAATACTTCATCACCAACAAAGTTCAGTTCGCGCCAAAATCCCAAGTTCCCGCTAGCCCATCTGTAAGTTCTACCCCTTCGATTTCGCCGCGACCTTCCACGTCACCCAACCCGTCACCGACTGTAACGGTGTCTCCGTCTCCAAGTCCGACCGGATCTGTAAAGCCTACACCTTCACCGACCGTAACAGTGACACCCAGCCCGACTCCAACGCCAAGTCCGACGGTGACCGTCACTCCCACTCCGTCGCCGACTCCGACGAAGCCAACGACCATTCCTCCGCACGGAAGCCTAAGTGCGATTCCTGTCACGGATCAGGTGACTGTGATGGCAGCGGTTGCTGACGATGGCGTTTGCCGCCTTCGTTACTTCGGCGCTTCAGCCGGATCGCAATCGGGGTACAACGTGCTTTCGGGTCGTCGTCTGTTAAGCTCGACACCTGCGACCGACGTCGCAACCGGAATTGCGCAACTGAAAGCGGCCGCCAAGGCCGGAAACTGCATGATCGGAGCACCCGAGCGCTGCCAGCTTCGTTACCGCACGAATCAACTTTCAGGTCAGAGCCAGGGATTTTACGTCGCAATCGAAGGAAGCGATATGATGGGGATGGGCGCTCGATCATCGAAACTGAGCCTGGATATCCTGACCCCTTTGGAAGCAGCGGGGCTCTGCGTTCGCGAAACGCCGACTCCGACTTGCGTGATTGAATCGGCAACGCCACCCGGTGTGGGGTTTGTCGTCGTCAGCAGTGTTCAGGGATGGATGCAAGACATTCCGATGATGCCAAGAACGACTGTTGAATTCTATCTGCAGTCGCTGCAAAGCACGGGGTATTGCGCGCCTTAGCACCCAAGTCTAGAAAATGCCTTGGATTTGCAATCAGCAAACGCTGATTCAAGGTCGACGTCTTGTCCATGGCTCAGGACCAGGCTATGCCTTGCTGATGAACCTATTGATTTTGATTTCGTTGGCAGGGCTTGCGGTGTCTTCAAATGCGCTTGCTTTACCTTTGCAGGTGGTCTGCGACGGCAGTGAATCTTACCAGCTTCAGTTTTCTGTCGACCTGGATCAAAAGCGTTTTTTAAGTCCGATTACAGTGACCCGGACAGATCGTTACGGAGAAATCTTAAGTTACGAGCAGTCCCCAGGACGCTCATGCATTTCCGAAAAGTCAGGTTTGATTGAAGGAACCGTTCGCGATGGCAGCAGCTCGAAGCTGGTGATCCGCGTCTGGCGTTCCAGCCAGGATCCTTCGACTTTTAGCGGAAACTTTTACGATCTTTCGCGCGGCCAGCGACTGATTGATGTGCTTTGTCTGGCTCGTTGATTTACCGCCGCTTGCGAGTATTGAATTTGTAGCGCACGCCGACTTCAAACTGATTCACGGAAGTGTCCACCATTTCTTTGGTGTAACGATCCATTTCGGAATGATCCTGCGTGTAGCGAACGCGAAACATCGTGTGGTTGTAGCGGCCGTAAACGGTTAGACCACGCCAACCGTCGTTCTTAAAAAGATCGCCGACGTTCATGCTGACTTCGGCTTCTAGCCCTTGGTAAACGACCTTGATTTGCTCGCTGTCATAATCAAAGCCGGAACCTTCTGGGCCGTGGCGAAAGTTCCATGGTTTGTAGCCCAGGCTGACTCGAATTCCGTCGGCGATAACTAGACCTGCATAAAATTCGGGGCGGACGCGAACGGGCTTTTGAAAAATTCCGTCATAGTGAGGGTTGTCAGACATGGCGGCGTCGAATTCTTTGCGGTTTGCCATGTACTGCGCACCCACCGACGCCTTGCCGCGAACAAAGACAACGATGTCCTTGCCCACTTCGGTTTCAAACTGGACGTCGACGTCGACGATTTTCAAATTCGTCAGGCGCCAAGTCTTGCCCACAGCCGGGATACCGGTCTGTTCGTAGCCCAAGGCTGAAGCATCTAGGTGAAGGGAAGATTCGCCCCAGTCGGCTTCCGTATAGACGCGCGCAAGCGACACTTTCAGTTCCTGCATCCAGGCGTCCTTCTTTGCGTTCACGTCGTCGCCGTTTTGGATCGGAATGTTCATTGAAAATGCGAAAGGAAGGTATTGAACGACGGCTTCGTCATCGCTGTTTCGTGGGCGCTCCAAGATCGCTCCGTCGAATTTCAAGTTCACAGTGTGATTGTTCGGACCGCTTTTAAAATTGTACATCTGGTGGGCGGCGCCGATCGAAAAGCGACCCGGGTCAGAAAGGTATTGGGATTGCGCAAAGGCCGAGCTGGAAGCTACAAGGCTGGCAGTCAAAAGGATCAGGTTTTTCATGTGCGGCAACTTATCAGCCGGCTTCCCAGTAGTAAAGTAAATTAGTCAGGTATTCTAGACCCCAGTTCGGTCGGCTTCCAAGCGCTTTTTCGGGCTTAGCCCGGCCAGTTTCCACCACATATAAGCGTGAAAAAACAAAGCAATCAGCCACTTCACCCAGATTGCGGTGGCGCCGTGGTGGTAAGCGTAGATTCCCGTGGTCAGTGAAGCCAGAATGCCCAGTTGGTGAAGGAAAATTCGTTCTTTAACCAGGATCGAAACCAGGAAAATCGCAGTCGATGACCAACCAATGGCTTCCATCACAAGGGTGTTCATGCCGGTCAGTCTACCCAGCTTTGTAGAATTCGCACTGTCTAAAGTTTAGACAGTTGTGTTGGGGGTAGGGGGTCACTTCATAGAAAGTTTCTGTACCGAATTCTGAGCGTTTTTAGGTCGAACTGGACCGAGTTTTCCAAACGGGTATGGCACGATTGGTGCTTTTTCATGGGTATGAAGTCGAATGGGTTTCGGATCATATTGGCCTTGGGTTCTTTGGGCGCATTTTCTGCCTGCGGAATTCCAACGGCATCGGTCAGTTTGAAATCTGCCCAAAAGGTCGATCCCAAGGCTTTGTATGATTCCATGACCCAAGCCGAATACAGTGTGACCTTTGACGGACTGATCGGCGCTTCGCATTTTCAAAAACAGTCGACCGATACTTTATGCCGAAAAACGGGACCAAGCGTTCCGAATCCCGTTTACAGCTACAAGTGCTGGAAGTTGGGCATGATGGGCGGCCAGGCTGAAGGCGTTTTCAACACGATCGCTTCTCAGAATCATTTCACGCTGACCATCGGTGATTTGGTCGGTACGGGATTCGAAGAAGCCCGCACCAACGACGAATCAGTCCTTTGTCAGAAAATCACACCGACGTATCCCGACGCGGTTTCGATCTTCAGTTGTTTTCAGAAACTTTAGTTATCCCCGATACTGAACCAAGATTCTGCGTTCGCAAAATTCTTCCATCGCGTACTTCAAGCCTTCACGGCCTAGCCCCGATTGCTTGACGCCGCCGTAAGGCATGTGATCCGCGCGAAAGGTGGGGACTTCATTGACCAAAACACCGCCGACTTCCAGATTTTCAAATGCTTGATGGATGCGGTCTGAATCGCGCGTGAAGACGCCGGCCTGAAGCCCAAATTTTGAATCGTTTACTTGGACGATCGCTTCTTGAAACGTCTTATATGTCGAAAGCGTGATCACGGGTCCAAAGACTTCTTCGCAGGAAATCTTACTTTGCGAAGGCGGATTTAAAAGCAAGGTCGGAGCGACTACGTTCTTGTTTCGAGTTCCGCCGGCCAGAACTTTTGTGCGCGGGTCCTGTTTTGCTTCTTGGATCCAGGCTTCGATTCGTTCGGCTGCTTTGGAATCGATCACGGGGCCGACGATCACATCTTTTTGCGAAGGGTCCCCGTGTTTCACTTTTCCAACTTCGGCTGTCAGAAGTTTTTCAAATTCCGCGGCCACTTTTTCGTGAACAAAAATGCGCTGAACCGAAATGCAGGTTTGTCCTGCGTAGCTCATCCCACCGAAAGCGCAGCGGGCGGCCGCACGCGAAAGATCAGCATCTTCATGGACAATGACCCCGGCGTTTCCACCCAGTTCCAATATGACTTTCTTACCGATGGCCGATCCTTGAATTCGAAAACCGACGCCCGGACTTCCCGTAAAGCTGACGGTTGGAAGGCGCGGATCTTTCACCAAGATTTCGGCCTGTGGGTTTGAACAGGCAAGAACTTGAAGCGCAGCCATCGGAATCGCTTCGCGACCTGCGCCGTGTTCTGCATTGACGGATTTCGCAGCTTTTTCAAAAATTTTTGCAAGCAAAGCGGCGCCCCCAGGGGCTTGCGGCGCGGATTTGATTAGAATCGGACAACCCACAGCCAGGGCAGGCGCGACCTTGTGAGCGACCAGATTCAACGGAAAATTAAAAGGCGTGATTCCAAGGATCGGTCCGCGCGGTTTAAAAAGGCAGGTGGCTTCGCTAAAGGGGCGTCCACCGGCGTCGACATCCATCGGAACGACTTCGCCGCCAAAGCGCTTCACTTCTTCGGCAGCCCAGGTAAAGGTCTGAATCGCGCGGGTGACTTCGGTATCCGAAAGCAACCAGGGCTTTCCAGCTTCTTGGATCATGCTGTTGACGATTTCCGCGCGCGATTCTTGAAGCCCTTGTGCAATTGCCATCAAAAGTTTCGAACGCAGGAAGCGACTGGTTTTTGAAAAGGGGTGGGTCGCATTCACGCAGGCTGCGATCGCCTTTTCAATCTGCGAATCGTCGGCTTGACAGGATTCAGCCGCCGTATCGCCCGTGAAAGGGGACAGGATCTTAGCCGTCGTTTTTGATTCCTGCCACTGCCCGTCGATGAAAAGAAGGTGTTTCATTCGTGATGTCCTAAAGTTTTTTCAGACCTTCTTCGATGATCGACATTCCTTCATCCAATTGGTCTGCGGTCGTCGTTAAAGGCATCAAAAGGCGGATCACGTTGGCATAAGTTCCTGCAGACAACATGACCAAGCCTTTTTCGTAACAAAACTGAATCAGCTTCTTGGTTCCGTCTGGATCAGGGGTCTTTGAAGCCTGATCTTTGACCAATTCAAATGCGCGCATCGGTCCCATGCCACGAACGTCACCCACACAGCGGTACTTTTCGCGCCACTGTTTCATGCGTTCTTCGATCATCTGTCCCAGTTTCTTAGCATTCGCAAGTGCAGGGCCATTTTCAAAAAGATCGATGACCGCTAGCGCTTGGGCGCAGGCCACAGGATTCCCGCCGTAAGTCCCGCCGATACTGCCTGGCATGACTTGATCCATGATTTCGGCCTTTGCGACCAAAGCCGAAATGGGCATTCCGCCGCCCATTCCTTTGGCTAGCGTCAGCATGTCGGGTTCAATGCCGTACTGTTCGCAGGCGAAAAGTGTTCCCGTCCGGCCAAAACCACTTTGGATTTCGTCTGCGATCAAAAGAATCCCGTGGGTTTTGCAAAAGGCCTGAAGCTTTTGCATGAATTCTTTGGAAGCGGGAAGAAATCCGCCTTCGCCCGTCACGGGTTCAATAATGACTGCGGCGACGTTCGTTGGGATCACTTGGGTGTTCACGATTTCTTCAAAGCGGGCGAACGCGGTGTCTGCATCCATTCCCCGGTAAGGATAGGGGAACGGGGCGCGATACACTTCGGGATTGTAGGGCGCAAAACCATAGCGATACGGCTTGTTCTTCGTCGTTAGGGTCAAAGCCATATAGGTACGACCATGGAAGGCCTGATCAAAGCAGATGATGGCTTGGCGATGGGTCACTTGGCGCGCAATCTTGATCGCGTTTTCGACGACTTCTGCGCCAGAATTTGCCAAGAAAGTCTTTTTTGGGAACTTTCCCGGAGTGATCTGGTTTAGCTTCGCTGCCAGCTTCACGTAACCTTCGTACGGTGTCACGTTCCACTGCAAATGCGTCGCGTTCTTGAGCTGTTCTTTTGCAGCTTCCTGGATGGATGGTTGAGCATGCCCCAGATTCATCACACCGATACCGGCTGCGAAATCAAGCAAGTGGTTTCCGTCGACGTCTTCAAGCATGCTTCCTTCGGAACGCACGACGAACACCGGAGCCGCGTGGCCGGCAGGCGCGACGTGCTTTTCACGTTCTTTCATCAAGGCTTGGCTTTTTGGGCCGGGAATGGATGTTTTCAGCTGAATTGTTTTCATCATCAGTACCAACCGATCGGAGCTTCGTCCAAGTTCACGTTAATTTGTTTAATTTCTAAGTAGCCTTCAATTCCGTGCAGACCTAGTTCACGGCCTGTTCCGGATTGTTTGTATCCCCCCCAAGGCATTTCATTGAACGTCGGGTGGTAATGATTGATCCAGGTGATCCCGGCGCGAATTTCGCGGACCACCCTAAGGGCCTTTTGGATGTTCTTGGACCAAACGCCTGCGGCCAATCCGTATTCGGTGTCGTTGGCAATCCGAATCGCTTCTTCTTCAGTATCAAAAGGAATAATCGTCAACACTGGGCCAAAGATTTCTTCCTTAGCAATTCGAGCCGTCGGTTTGACGTCGTCAAAAATCGTAGGTTCTAGGAACCAGCCTTTTTCAAACTGTGCGCCGCTTGGGCGCTTTCCGCCGCAAAGAAGCTTGCCTTCTTTCTTTCCGATTTCGATGTAGCTTTCGACCTTTTCGCGGTGGGCCTTTGAAACCAAAGGCCCCATTTTCACGCCTGCACCCAGCCCATGTCCTAGCTTGATATTGGGGATCTTCTTCAAGATGGCTTCGACCAGTGGTTTATGAATGGAACGTTCGACCAGCAAACGTGATCCCGCAGAACAGACTTCGCCTTGGTTGGCGAATGCTCCGAAAAGGGCGCCGTCGACGGCCGATTCGAAATCCGCGTCGGCGAAAACGATGTTGGGGTTTTTTCCACCCAGTTCCAGGGTCACGCGCTTCAGGTTTTCAGTCGCGGCAATGGCGATTCGTCGCCCCGTTGCGGTTCCGCCAGTAAACGCGACTTTATCGACCTTGTGGTTCACGGCCATTTCTTCGCCGCAACCTGCGCCGGGCCCGGTGATCACGTTGACGACGCCGGCAGGGAATCCGACTTCTTCACACATCTTGGCCAGTTCAAGTGCAGTCAGTGGCGTAAATTCAGATGGCTTCAGTACCAAAGTGTTGCCGGCCGCCAGCGCTGGCGCCAGCTTCCAAGCCGCCATTAGAAGCGGGAAGTTCCATGGAATGATCTGGGTGCAAACGCCAATGGGTTCGCGGACCACAAATGAAAGTGAATTGGCCGGCACCGACATCGTTTCGCCATGAATCTTGGTAGCTAGACCGCCGTAAAATTCAAAACAATTCGCCGCATCGGCGACGTCGAATTCGGCTTCGGCCAAAGGCTTTCCGTTATTGCGTGTTTCAAGTTCGGCCATTTCTTTGGCTTTGGCGCGCAGGGCGTCGCCCAGTTTGAAAAGAAGTTTGCCGCGGTCAATAGCCATGGTTTTACGCCAAGGGCCGTGGTCGAAAGCAGCGCGGGCTGCTTCAATGGCAGCAATCGCGTCTTCTTTCCCACCTTCTTGAACGACAGCTAAAACTTCGCCATTTCCTGGGTCGATGATCTCGCGGGTTTTTCCGCTTTTGGCTTTAACCCATTTTCCATTGATCAGCATTTCGTACTTTTTCATTACAGTCCTTCGGACAATCTCGGACCGCCTTCGGCTGTCCTGGTCATCCATTCCTTTCTTAGCTAGCCCCGGGGCTCATCACGATCCCGGCCAAAATCAAAATCACGGATACCCACTGAAGCTTGGATACTTTTTCTTTCAAAGCGACGTAAGCAAATCCCAAAGTGACCAGCGGGTAAGCGCCGGTTAGCGGGGTGACAATCGATGCCGGTCCTGTTCGAAGCGCCAGAATGACGCCCAAGTCGCCTGCGGCCATCATCGCCATCGGGAAAAAGGAAATCGCCCAACCGTGCATCGTGTGCTTGCCGGGAAGGCCACGAATCAAGCCAAAAAGCCCTAAAGTTAAAAAGCCGCCAATGGTGTTGAAAAGGGCCAGATTCGCGTCGTTGGCTTCAGGCATTTTGTACGAATACTTCACTAAGGTTTGTGAAGCGCCCCAGATTAAAAGCGCGCCAAAGGCCATCGGAACCCAGGACGCCTTGGTCTTCTTCGTCGCTTTTTCCGGTGGCGTATACGAAAGCCCCAAGCATCCGGCGATGACCAGAAAAACGCCCAAGTACTGGATCCAAGAAAGCTGTTCGCCCAAAAAGAATTTCGCAAACAAAACCGTCAGTGCAGGGTAGGCGGCGGACAGGGTTCCGACGATAGCGATTGGACCTGCGACGATGGATTGAAAATAAAGAATCCAACCGATCCCGTCCAGGATGTAGGCACCGGTTCCAACCATTAGAAAATCACGACCCCCGGCTGCAAACGGATCCGGGTGTGCGGTCGTTGCAAAGTACCAAAGATTGACGAACGCTTTGGCGACGACAAAGTAAAGGCAGAACCGCGCAGGTGGGACTTCAGAAATGTATTTCTTAACCAGCCCTTGGCCGATTCCGTAAAGAACCAAGGTGAAAAGCGCCGGGGTCATCCAAGTCCACATCGATGCAGCAGTCATGAGGTCCTTTCGGTGTCGGTTCTATTTGGTCTTTCGAGCCTGTAAAATCTGACGTACGGCCCGTTTGGCAGATAGGAATGCCCCGTCTGAATGGGATGTTTCCGTAAAGTCACCTGCCAAGTGGATTCCACCTTCTGGGCGGCGAAGTTCATTGGACATTTCATCAAAGCGCGAACGCCCCACGGGCCAAGCGCCAATGGCTCGAGGGTGCAGTCGAAAAAATTCCATTCCTTTGATTTCTTTCGAAACCCCTGGCCAAAGTTGATCCAGTTTCGCTGTCAGCTGCGCGCGCGTCACATCCATCGGCATCAGATTGTAGCGTTCGGCGTGATCGCCGGTGATCAAAAGCGAAATGATCTTGGTCTTTGCGTTTTCCTGGCCACGGTTCCCGTCGTAAATCACGCCCAATTCGGAATCAGAAAGTATAGGAAGTATCGAATTCTTTCCGCGCGTCCAAAATTTTTGTGCCGAAAGCGGCAAGAAGATGTGGGCTTTGAAATACGAACCCCAAGTCTGCGACTGAATCGCCGCCAGTTTTTTCGCGGACAAAGGCGGGTCAAACTGCATTTCGATTACGGCACGAAATGGAGGGATCGTGGTGATCACGTGGGCTGCGTCGATTTGGCCAGCCTTATGGATGGCTTGATCGACGTAAAAAACTGAAACCTTGCCTTTCCTTGAAACCACGCGCTGAACCCTGGAATTCAACGAAATATTTCCGCGACCGATCGCATCGGCAAAGGTATTCACGAACTTTTCGTTGCCAGCGACCACGCGATAGGCTTCTTCACCTTTTCCGCCGTTTGCAGCAAAAATATGGAATTCTGCCAAGCCATCCAGTGCGGAAATGCGGTCCCAGGCGGTTCCGATTTCGCATTCGACTGAAACGCGAATCCACTGGGCCACTTTTTCAGGCATGGATTTTTTCTTCACCCAGTCGGCGAACGAAATATCTTTCAATTTTAGAAGATCAGCCGGCATCGCTTCTTCCGGCATTTTCTTCCAAGCGTTCATCATTTTTTCGATCATCGGCGCGACTTCTTTTTTGAAGCCTTCTAACTTTTCAAGTTCCGATTTTGAAAAAATTCGGCCGTAGAATTGCGCCTGATCTTCGTCACCTAGTTCGTAAATCTTTCCACCCAGCGCCAGGCTTGAAATCGCGACGTCATGCAAAGTGGGAAGCTTCAGTTCCTTTAGGACTTGAACGGCAGGATTGGATTCCCAGTATTCTTCCATTCCGCTGTCGGCAAAGGTCGCAGGTTCACCAGGGAAGTCGTACTTCACGGTTCGAACACGCCCGCCGACCCGGGGGGTCAATTCCAAAATATGGTACTTTAGGCCGGCTTTTTTCAGTTCGTAAGCAGCTGCCAAACCGCTCAGGCCGGCGCCCACGATCACGACGTCGGTCGATTTGGGAACCGCCGCAGCAGCCGACTGTGAAGTCGCGAAAGTTGAAATCACTGCAAAGCCAAGAGCCAGTGAAAGTCCGAGAGAGAAGCGTGGAGTCATGTTGGGCGACCTATTGACGTGAGGGTTGAGTCCTTATTTAATGATGAATTCAAGGGGAAATCAATGGATCAAAAGCGGATTCTGATCGGCGGACAGTGGGTTGCATCGCATTCAAAAACAGCGCGGGACATCCTGAATCCTGCCACGTTGGAAGTCGTCGGACGCGTTCCTGATTGTGACGAAAAAGACGTTGATGCAGCGGTAAAAGCCGCGAAATCTGCGCAGATTCAATGGTGGAAAATTCCTGGCGCCGAAAAAGCAAAACTTCTTCGCGAAGTCGGGACAAAGATCCGCGCGCGCGAAAAAGAACTGGCTCAGCTTCTGACGCTCGAAACCGGAAAAGCCTTCTGCGAATCCATGGATTGCATGGAATGGATCGCAGCGTGTTACGAATATTATTCGGAAGTCGCGCGCTCATCGCGCGGAAATTCTATCCCTCCGGTGGCGCCTCACCAGGTCAATTTCACGATTAAAGAACCTTACGGCGTTGTCGCTGCGATCGCTCCGTTCAATTTCCCGCTTCTTTTGATGACCTGGAAGGTCGCGCCTGCAATTGCGGCGGGCAACACGGTGGTCTGCAAGCCACCGCACCAAAATCCGCTATCGAATCTGATGCTAGGTGAACTTTTCAGTCACTTGCCACCGGGAGTAGTCAATATCGTGACGGGCGCAGTGGAAACGGGTGAAGCCTTGATTCGTCACCCCGATGTGGATTTGATCGCGTTCACGGGATCGACTGAAACCGGAAAGCACATCGCTTCGACTGCTGGGTCCATGTTGAAAAAAGTGAACTTGGAATTGGGCGGTATCGATCCTTTCATCGTCTTTGGCGATGCGGATTTGGATGTGGCTGTTCCGGGCGTCGTTTGGGCCCGCCTTCTGAACACGGGTCAGGTTTGTACTTCTTCAAAGCGTATTTACCTGGTGAAGGAAATTGCGGAAGAATTCACCACGCGTGCGATTGAATTGGTGAAGACATTGAAACTAGGTGATCCGTCCAAGGCGGACACCGACATCGGACCTTTGATTTCGCAGCAGGCATTGGAAAAAGTCGAAAAGCAGGTCAAAGCCGCCATTGGAGAAGGCGCAAAGCTTGCGATCGGTGGGAAGCGTTGCAGTCCGAATGGCTTGAAGGGTTATTATTATGAACCCACCATTTTGACGAACGTTCGTCACGGTTCGCTTCCAACGACCGAAGAAATTTTCGGACCGGTGATTTCTTTGATCACCGTGAAGGACGCCGACGAAGCGATCAGGCTAGCCAACGATTCGAAGTACGGATTGGGCGCATGCATTTACACCAAGAGCCTAGAACTTTCGATGAAGGCGATGGAAAACATCAAGGCAGGAACTTTCTGGGTGAACGATCCTTTGACCGACAACGAAGCTGGACCTTTCGGCGGAATGCGCTGGTCAGGTGTGGGGCGTGAATTGGGTGAAGAAGGCCTGGATGCTTTCCGCGAACCCAAGCACGTGCACATCGATTATGTGATGGAAAAGAAATCGTATTGGTATCCGTACAAGAACCGCAACGTAGGGCACTGATTTTTACAGTAAAGGACAACCATGGGAAATCGTTTTGTCGTGATGGGTGGAGCAGGCGCAATGGGTCGAATCACCGTGACGGACTTGGTCCGCACGGGAAAGGCCGAAGACGAAGTCGTCATCGCGGATTTTGATTTAAAGAAGGCGCAAGCCCTAGTGGATGCGCTGAAGCCTGTGGCCAAAACCCAGGTTCGTGCGGAATTTGTCGATGTGACAAGCGCCGCAGCGATGGACAAGGTTTTGAATCAAGCCCACACCGTCGTGAACGCAGTTCAGTACCAGCGAAACATTGACGTGATGGAAGCTGCGCTTCGCGCAAAATGCAATTACGTGGATCTGGGTGGATTGTTTCACGTCACAAGAAAGCAAATGGAATTGGATGGAAAATTCAAAGCCATCGGACGCACGGCGGTTCTTGGGATGGGTGCAGCGCCGGGAATTACAAATCTTCTGGCACAGTATGCAGCCAACGAAATGGATCAGGTCACGGAAATTCACTGCCGAGTCGGATCCATGGATCAAAGCAAGTATGCTCCGGTACCTGCGCTTGCCGTTTCCTATTCACTGAAAACGATTCTTGAAGAATTTTCCTTCGAACCCGCTGTGTACACCAAAGGCGAATTCACTTTCGTGAAGCCGATGTCGGGCGATTATCCGCACGCGTTTCCAAAACCCGTCGGCGTTCAGAAGCCGATGTTCACGATTCATTCCGAAGTGGCCACGCTGCCTTTAAGTTACAAGGATCGCGGCTGCAAAGAATGCAGTTTCAAGATCGCGTTTGATCCGCATTTCGTGGCGTCGGTGAAATTTCTTCGCGACCTAGGAATGGCGTCGCACGAACCGCTCGAAGTCGAAGGTGGAAAAGTGAAGCCGATCGACGTGGTCAACAAGGTCGCAATGTCGCAGCCTCAGGCGAAGCTGATTGGAAAGCTGAAACAATATGAAGTCGTCCGAACGATTGTGAAGGGGACGGCAAAGCCTAAGGGAAAATCCAAGACCAAGCAGAAAATCACCTATGTGATGGAATGCCATACCCAGGGGATGCCTGAATGGGGGATTGGCCTGGACATCGATACGGGTTCACCACCAGCCGTCGCAGCCCAAATGCTGGCTGACGGAGAAATCACTTTAAAGGGTGCGTTGGCGCCGGAAATCTGTGTGCCGTCGAAATCCTTCTTCGAGCGTTTAAAGAAGCGGAAGATGCGCCTGGTGATTTCGAAGAAATCAGGCTGGGGCTTTAAAACTTAACGCACCCGGCAGTAAAGTTTTGACTTTTAGCGTTAACTGACAGAAGGATTCCCTATCATTCACCATTACCGGGCCCTGCGCATTTCGGCTGGGTCGGTCGTAGCGCTAGGGGTATCTATGTTTAAAGTATTGGTTTCATTGGTTTTTTTGGCTTCAAGTACCCAAGTTTGGGCGGTCCTACCGATCGAACAAGAGGCGCTGGAAATCGCAAATGTCATTGAAATCAATTACGGACCGCTGGATCTGAAAAAGACCACTGTCGGCTTGGACTGGGCGACTCGCAAGGCCGCCTTCATTCAAGAAATGAAATCTGCGAAGAATTCTCGCGAAGTCTACGAAACGATTCAAAAGCTTTTTGCGTCCCTTCAAGATGCGCACGTGTCGACGATCGTTCCTGAAACACAGGCCATCCAATTCGGCATCCAGTTCCGCGCTGTTGCAAACAAGACGTTGTTGAACTTCATTGGTAAGGGATACGCAAAATTGAATTGCATTTGGGCCATTGGCGACGAACTGATCGCGATCGACGGAACCCCGATTGCTGACATCTATGCTTCGATGTCCAAATTTGTGAATGTAGGTAACGCGCGCAGCACCCAGGCTTTACAGGCCTATCAGCTTTCCAAGTGGAACGCGCGCAACCAACTGATTCGTCGCAAGAAGCTGACAGGATCTTTGATCCCAGCCACCTTCACCTTTAGATCACAGGCCTCTCAGGCGCGCTTTGACTGTGACGTGCCAGGCGTTCTAACCGGGTCTCCGGTCTTGGAATTCCCAATTGATCCTTCGGCTTCTTCAGCAGTGGTGGCCGCAGCCGCACGTGCTGAACTTCTGAAGTTCTTGGAAAAGCAGACGATGTCGAAGAAAGCTAACGCAAATCGCGTCGCGGACGCCGACCAAGAAATTAACCAGCTGGCGCTTTCGAAAGAAGGCAAAGCCCTTTTGAAATCCGCCGCCCGGATCTTGAACGCCCAAGACCGGATGATTCACCCCGTTTTGCCTGAATTTGAAGAAGAACTGGCTTTGGAAACTGAAGTCGACGCAGAAGCTGCCGATGGCAAGTTATTGAAGATCGGGCAGAAGAAGCCGTTCTTCGCACTTCCGAGGAACTTCAAACGCAAGAACAACGGTTGGCAAAGCCTTCCGATCATCGGAAAACCGTTCAATCGAATTTCGGGCGTCTATGCTGGCGTCTTTAAGCGCGGAAATCAGAAGATCGGTTTTGTTCGCATTCCTTCTTACATTCCGAACCTAGGTGGCGCAGGAATCATTTTCACGGACCTAAGCCTTCGAGCACTTTTTGGTCAGCTGGAAAAGCAAACGGATCTATTGATCATCGACCAAACCCATAACCCAGGCGGCGCCGTGGTTTATTCAGACTGGTTGACGTCGATTCTGGTTGGCGACTTGGATTCTTCAAAGCACATGAAGTTTTCGATCCGCCCTCGCGGCGACTGGATGAACAATTACGCCAGCATCGCAGGTGAATTGGTCAAGGTGACGATGAAGGAATTGATCGCAAAATCTGGGCAATCCAAAATGCCTAAAGCCAGCGAGCTTTTCTTGCGCGATAGCTACATCCAAGACGCCTTTGCTGAATACGAGCGTGTTTACGCCGCGTATACCAAGGGGGAATTCCTGTCTCAACCTGTGGCTCTTTCGACGATCAGCGAATACACTCGCGATTTGATCGCTTCGGCCTTCATGAAGATTGAAGACGGCAATAAGCGTAAGCTTTTGGGCGCGGTCTTGAACGGCCTTTACCCTGTTCATGGTGGCAAGGCATTTACCCGCGGGCAGGTTTACACCAAGCCTGTGTACATGATGATCGACGAACTGGATTTTTCAGGCGGCGACGCAACCCCAGCGCTTTTGCAAGACTACGGACGCGTGAAGCTGGTCGGCGTGAACACCGCTGGCGCAGGCGGAACGGTCGAACAGTTTGAACACGGCGGAATCTTCCCTTTCAATTTCAGCCTGACCACCAGCTTGATGGTTCGTCCGGGCGGAAGAACGGTTGAAAACGTCGGCGTGAAGCCTGACCTGGCGTTTGAACTGACGGAAGCGGATGTTTCCGATAGCTACGCGACGGTTTTTGAACGATTCCTAACGACGATCGGCCTGTAAGGGCTGGATCCATTACGGATCAATTCGATTGATCCGGTAGTTAGAATAATCGCCCGTGTAAACGGCGGTCGAAGTCGTTGTGATCATCGCTGGATTATTGAATGCGCCGTTGCCGTTACTGGTTCCGGACGTTCCGCCCGTACACCAAGTTGGGGTCACGGTTCCCGACTGCGCGCCTGCGCAGCCTGCACCACCGCCCGTAGGCGATGTGACAATGCTGCCTTGCCAGCCCAAGAAATTTCCATAAAGGCCGGGTGCAAATCGGTACTTCGAAACGCGATGGTTCGTCGTGTCGGCCACATAGAAATAGCCGCCCGTGCTGTCAAAGGCGACGCCTTGGGGCGTGTTCAAGACGCCATCAAAGCTAGTCGCGCCGACGCTGGACTGCGAAGTCCCGCCTGAACAGAAGGATCCCGTGAAAAGGCCAGCGCCAGCAGTACAGCCGCCGCCGGTGGCGTTGATTCGGCCAATCCAGCCCTGGAACGCGCCGCTGGAATTGTACCAGCTGACGCGGTGAAGGGTGGTGTCCGTCACCAATAGGTTTCCGCTTGAATCGACCGCAATTCCGTACGGCGTGGTCATTGAACCATCGCCAGCGGTTCCGGTTTGGGTCGTGGTTGAACCCGTGCCCGTACACCATGCGCCGGTAAAGTTTCCGCTTCCCGCAGCCGCGCAGCTTGCTCCTGTGGTGACGTTCAGGCGACCGATGAATGCCGAAAAAGCCCCAGTCGAACGGTTGAAGCGGTAGACGCGACCGTTGGTGGTATCGGTGACATAAAGGTAAGTTCCGCCTGGGTCGACGGCGATTCCGCGTGGGCCCGTCATGCGGCCCGATGGTGTCGTGAAAGCACCCGTCGTCGAAGTCGGAGCGCCACCCGAACACCATCCGGAAGTCACGCCAGTTGCCGAGCAGGTCCCACCCGTTGTCTGAACGTTTCCAATCCAGCCGACAAAAGCACCTGTCGTTCCGTTGTATTGAGCAATCCGGTTATTCAACGTATCCGCCACGTACAAATAAGGTGTTCCGGCTGAAGTATACAGGGCAATGCCGGTCGGAGTGTTCATCCCGCCGCCTCCGCTTGACGCCAAGGCTTGAGCAGTTCCGCCCGTGCACCATCCGGGTGTAAAGTTTCCAGCCGTCGTAGTCGAACAGCCCGCAGCGCCACCAGTGGGTTGCGCATTCACGTTTCCGATCCAACCCAAGTACGCGCCGGTTGATACGTCGAATTTTTGGATTCGGTGATTGGTCGTATCGGTGACCCACATATAGGTTCCATCCGTGACCATTTGGGCGGGGTTTCCAAACACTCCGTCACCATTACCCGTAATCGGAACGCCGTTTGCGATCCAGGTTGGCGAAACGTTTCGAACAGCGCCCAGCGAACCGTTAGGCTGACCTGTGCTTAGGAAATAGCGGTTAATTCGGCCGTTGCTATCGTCAGAAACGTACAAATAGACGCGACCTGTATCCATCGAAAGCTGAGCCGCGCGCCCCAATTGCCCGATTCCGGTACCCGATTGTGACATTCCGCCTGTGCACCATCCCGGCGTCATTGTCCCAACCGCTGCAGTCGTGCAACCTGCATCGCCGCCGGTCGGTGTCGTACCGACAAATCCAATCCAACCCGTGAATGCGCCGGTGGTCAGATTAAATCTTTCGATTCGAGCATTCGTGTAGTCGCCGATGAAAAGATTGTTTCCGATGCTGTCGGCCAAAACGCCTCGGGAAGCGCCACTGATAAAGCCGTCGCCGTTACCCGTTTGTGAAGTCCCGCCGGTGCACCATCCGCCGGTAAAGTTTCCGCTGCCCGCCGCCGAACAGCTTGCGCCCGTCACTGAATTCAAGCGACCGATCCATCCTGCAAAAGCGCCAGTTGCAAGTTCGTAGCGGCCGACTTTGAAACCATTGGTCTCCATTTCGTAAAGGTAGGTCGACGTTCCGTCGATTGAAAGGCCGCGCGGAGAATTCATCGTTCCGTCGCCGTTCATCGAACTGGTGGTGTCGGCAGTGCCGCCCGTGCACCAAGAAGGGGTAGGCGAACCTACGACTGCAGTACCGCTTTGACAGCTGGTGGGCAGGGTGGCCACGCGACCAATCCAACCCAAGAACGCGCCCGTGGTGGCATTGAATTTTTGAATGCGGTTGTTGTCGCGGTCAGCGGCGTACAAAATGTTGGTCGCAGGGTCTACGCGAACGGCCCGCGCGCCCGCAAACATTCCGTCACCTGTACCCGATTGTGAAGTGCCGCCTGTGCACCAGCCGCCGGTAAAGTTTCCGGTGCCAGCCGCCGCACAGCTTGCGCCCGTGACCGAATTCAATCGACCAATCCAACCGATGTAAGCGCCGGTTGAAGCATTGAACTTATGGATACGGTGGCCGTTGACGTCAGCCACATACAAGTAGCCGTTGGTGTCAGTCGTGGATTCGTTCGGGTTATTGAACATCGCATCGCCAGATCCCGCTTGTGAACTTCCACCCGTGCACCATCCTGGTGTCGCGGTTCCGTTTCCAGCCGTATCACATCCCGCTGCGCCGCCTGTGGGTGAAAGGTTTACAGCGCCGATCCAACCGATAAAGGTACCCGCTGTTGCATCAAATTTCGCCACGCGATGTCCAGTGTTGTCGACCACGTACAAGTACCCGTCGGGCGACATATAGTTTGAAAGCGTGCTGGCTAGCATTCCGTCACCTGAACCCGTTGCTGGAAGTCCGGAATTGTACCAGGCGTTAGCGGACTGGGCTGCGCCACCTAGCCAAAGCATGGTCGAATACAAGTAAGCATTCGTCAGCGTGCCTGCCTGCGAATCCACGTTGGTGACGACGATGCTCTTCATTCCCGAAGTATTTGCGCCGCTGGTACAAGTCAGCTGCGTACCTGATACGACGTTAGGCGACGTGCAGGCCACCCCGCCGATGGTCACTGTTGCGCCAGGTTGAAAATAGTTTCCAGTGATCGTGATGGGCGTTCCACCGGCGGTGGATCCACCTTTGGGGAAAATCGACGACACGGAAGGCGGCAAGGCCGACACAGCAATGGTCAGGACCTTTGTCGTCGATCCGCCCGCGTTCGATGCGGTGACGGTGTAATTCGTGGATGATGATCCGACAACAGGGGTGCCGCTGATGATTCCGGTGGTGGCGTTGATCGAAAGGCCGCTAGGAAGGGACGGACTGATGGAATAACCCGTGACCGCGCCGCCGGTATAGCTGGGGATGTTGTTGATGATCGCAACGTTAATCGGATAGGTGATCGAAACGTTGGAATAATTCAAGTTCGCTGGCGGTTCTTCTAGGACCGTGATCGAAACGCCCACGGTCGTTGATCCACCGCTGTTGGTTGCAGTGACCGTATAGGTTGCTGTTGCCGTAATGGCCGTTGCCGTGCCCGTGATCACGCCGGTGGTGGGGTGAATCGAAAGCCCTGTTGGAAGCGAAGGGCTGACCGAATAGCCCGTAACCGTGCCGCCGGAACTGGACGGAGTATTCGAAGCAATTGCGATGTTCTTATTGTAGGTCGCTGGGTTGCTGGAATAGGTCAAGGTAGTTGGCGGAATATCGTTCACCGTGATCTGCACGCCGACGGTCGTGCTACCGCCCGTGTTGGTTGCAGTCACCGTGTAAGTCGCATTAGCTGCGACAACCGTTGGAGTTCCTGTGATCACACCAGTCGAAGTGTTCAGACTCAGTCCTGTGGGCAATGGAGGACTGACGGAATAACTGACGATTGGGCCACCGCTAGCCGACGGATTGTTTGCGGTGATCGCGCTTCCCTTAGTGTAAGTTGCAGGGTTGGTTGAATACGTCAGACTAGAAGGTGGGATGTCGTTGACGGTAATGTTGACGGTTGCAGTGGAAGATCCGCCGGTGTTGGTTCCGGTGACCGTGTAAGTCGTCAATCCTTGGATCACCGTGGGTGTTCCAGAAATTCGGCCCGTTGAAGGGTTTAGGCTTAGGCCCGCAGAAAGTGCAGGGCTAATCGAATAGCTGACAATCGTACCCCCGGTGTTGATCGGGTCATTGTTCGCAATCGCACTGCCGCGCGTGTAAGTCGGTGCGGTAAAATTGTAGCTCAATGCAGGCGCGACGTCGACGACCGTCAAGGTGACTGTCGTGGTCGCTGATCCGCCGCTGTTGGTGGCAGTCACGGTGTAAGAAGCTGATGCGGTCACTGCGCTTGGGGTTCCTGAAATGGCACCCGTCGAAGTATTCAACAAAACGCCGGCAGGGAAAGATGGGCTAACTGAATAAGATGTCGGCGTACCACCGGTGTTGATCGGCAAGTTCGATGGGCTGATCGCAACCGTGCGAGTGTAAGTCGGTGATGCATCCGTATAGGTAAAGACGGGCGCAATGTCGTTGACGGTAATGACTAGGCCAACGTTTGCGGTACCCCCCGTGTTGGTCGCCGTAACTGTATAAGTGGCGGTACCTGCAACGACTGTCGGTGTACCCGTCACCGCGCCGGTCGTCGTGTTCAGTGAAAGGCCCGTGGGTAGCGCTGGGCTGACGCTGAAAGAAACGATGGTTCCGCCTGTGCTAGTCACGGTGTTCGCGGTGATGGCCGAACCTTTGACATAAATCGCGGGATTCAGCGAATAAGTGAAAGCCGGAGCCACATCATTAACCGTAATGACCAGCCCCACGTTGGTCGATCCGCCGGTGTTGGTTGCGGTCACCGTATAAGTCGCCATGCCCGTGATGGCTGAAGGCGTACCCGTAACGGTACCCGTAGAAGTGTTTAGGCTAAGCCCGGCAGGAAGTGCGGGGCTAACGCTAAAGGAAAGAATAGCGCCACCAGTGCTGGTGACGGTGTTGGCCGCAATCGCCGTTCCCAAAGTATACGTGGCGGGGTTGACGGCATAGCTAAACGCAGGCGCAGCGTCGTTCACAGTGATCGATAATCCAACGGTCGCGCTTCCACCGCTATTGGTTCCAGTGACCGTGTACGTGGCTGTGGGTGAAACAGCGGTGGGCGTTCCCGTGATCGTGCCGTTAGATGGATTCAGACTTAGGCCCGTTGGAAGGGGTGGGGTCACACTAAATGAAACAATCGTTCCACCTGTGCTGTTGACCGTATTCGCAGTGATTGCCGAACCTTTGGTATAAGTCGCAGGATTGACCAAGTAACTAAACGCAGGCGTGACGTCGTTTACGGCAATGGTGACGTTCGTGGTGGTTGATCCACCCGCCGTATTCAAGGTGACTGTATAGCTGGCTGAAGCCGTGATTGCAGTGGGCGTACCCGAAATTCGTCCAGTCGAAGTATTTAGACTTAAGCCCGTTGGAAGCGATGGGCTGACAGAATAGCTGATCGGCGTACCGCCCGTGTTCACCGGGTCGTTATTCGGAATCGCTGAATTGATCGTGTAGATTCCAGGGTTGGTCGGATAATAAAAGCTTCCAGGAATATCGTTGATAGTGATGTTCACCGCAACGTTTGCGGATCCGCCCGTATTCGTGGCCGTGACTGTATAGTTTGCGGCCGCCGTCACGGTGGTGGGCGTTCCGCTGATCACGCCCGTGGATGTGTTTAGCGAAAGTCCTGCCGGTAAAGCAGGGCTGACCGAATACGATACGACTGAACCACCGGTGTTGATCGGGCTGTTGTTGGTGATTGCTGAATCTTTCACATAAACGGCTGGATTGGTCGTGTAGCTGAAAACCGGTGGTTGATCATTGACCGTGATATTCACGGTCGCCGTTGCGCTGCCCCCTGAATTCGTTGCCGTGACAGTATAGTTCGCAGTGGGCGCAACTGCAGTGGGTGTCCCGCTGATCACGCCGGTAGAAGTGTTCAGGGACAGGCCCGAAGGCAGCAAAGGGCTAACCGAATAACTGATGACCGTTCCACCAGTGTTGATCGGGTTGTTTGCAGAAATCGCAACCCCGACCGTGTAGGTGACCGGGGTCGAAGTGTACGTGAATGCCGGAGCCTGGTCATTGACCGTGATGACTAGTCCCACGCTACCCGTGCCACCACTGTTGGTTCCAGTGACCGTATAAGTCGCCGTGGGTGAAACGGCTGTGGGCGTTCCAGTGATCTGTCCGGTGACCACGTTTAAACTTAGACCCGCAGGAAGCGAAGGCGAAACACTAAACGAACTGATCGCGCCACCGGTGCTGATGACGTTGTTGGCCGTGATGGCGGTGCCCCGAGTGTAAGTCACGGGGTTCGTCGTATAGTTGAATGCAGGTGGAGCATCAAAGACCGTGATGGTCAGAATGCGGTTAGCTGATCCCCCAGAATTGGTCGCCGTGACGGTGTAGTTCGCGGTGGCTGTGATTGCTGTCGGCGTTCCACTGACAATGCCGGTGCCGGTGTCTAGGCTTAGTCCGGTGGGAAGGGAAGGACTGACTGAATAGCTTGTGGGCGTGCCCCCAGTATTGATCGGAACATCCGGCGTGATCGCAACAGTCCGCTGCGCGTTCAAAGGATTGGTCGTGTAAGTGAATGCCGGCGGAATGTCATTCACTTGAATGTTTTGCGTGAACGTCGTTGATCCACCGGTATTGGTCGCAGTGATCACGTAGGCCGTCAAAGCCGAAATCGCTGTTGGTGTGCCGCTGATCACACCGGTTGATGAAGACAGCGCAAGCCCCGCAGGAAGCGCAGGGCTGACGGAATAACTGACGACGGCACCGCCTGTGGATGACGGAGAGCTTGGCGTCATGGCCTGGTTAATCGTCAAAATCAGTGGATCCGTGTAAGTCAGGTTCGCTGGCGGTTGATCGTTGACCGTAATGTTGATCGTTGCGGATTCCGTAACACCGTTCAAAAGTACGTTGATGGTGTAACTGGCGCTTGCTGAAATCACAGTGGGAGTTCCACTGATGACTCCGGTCGTAGAGTTCAACGTTAGGCCTGTTGGCAAAGTCCCCGATGCG
Organism: Bdellovibrionales bacterium; assembly: GCA_016786465.1. Classification (GTDB taxonomy): domain Bacteria; phylum Bdellovibrionota; class UBA1018; order UBA1018; family UBA1018; genus JAEUWC01. Next base: position 77,394 of record JAEUWC010000024.1, read on the forward strand.
ACCGTCCAAGTCATTCCCGGGTCCAATGTGATCACCGGTGTCGCGCCCGAAGAATAGATTCCGCGGGTGAAAACGATGGGGTCGATGTCGTAAACGAAGTCAGACGGGGTCGAAAGCTTGATCGCCTCTTGGGGGTTGATCAAGTAGGGGCGGGTGCACGAGCTGGCTAGCGCCAGGACGCCTGCGATCCACAAAATAGGAGTCTTCATCCGCCCTCCAAAAGTTAACCCCAACTTTTAGTTTACCCCTTATTTTCGGCAGTTTCCGGGCATTTATGAAATTGTTAAGGCCAAATGACGGAAGCGTCATTTTTGACCAAAAACTAGACAAAAAAGTGCCTAGTTCTTAGTCAATTCAAGCGAATTCCTTGAGTTTCGAATCGATCAGCGAAACCGTTTTCTTGTAAACTTCGTCCTCGGAAAGTTCGGATACATCAAAAGGCTTCATGAAAAAGATTCGGACTTTGGCGGGAAAAATCGGATTCAATGGGGTCAAAAGCAAAATCGCGATCGTTGCAGATGCGCTGAAACTAGGATGGATCTGCCCCCAAGTTTGCCAAAGAAATACGGTGATCCAAAAAATCTGGCTCACGGTGATAGGAAACCACTTCAGGCCGAACGCCCTTTCTAGAAAAAGGAATTTGGACAACCAGCGACTTCGAAAAAGGACCGGGTTGATTCCATGACTGCCGACAACGGCAATCGGAAGGACGCGCTTTTTTGCCCCTTGGGCGATCTTGACCCATCCACGTCTTCCTGAAAATTCGACGTGGTGCCGATCTTTGTAGGGGCGGCAGACTTCAGAATTTCCTCCGGGAAAAATAATCAAGGGAAACCCCGATTCCAAAACTTTCTTCGCCGACGCATATTCGGCCGGAACCGTTCCAAGCTTTTTGACCAAGGTCGCCAGGCCTGGTGTTCGAAACGCAAAGCGATGTCCAAGCCCATAGACGGGGTGGTCAAACTTAAACCTAAAGCGCTTTTCCCACGCATAGGCCAATGCGAAAATTTCGACCGGGGCACCGATGTTGTGGTTTGAAATCAATACGACGGGGCCTTCAGGTATGTTTTCTAGCCCGTGAATTTCAACCCTCCAGATGGCTCTCAGAATCGGAAAAATGCCGACGATTGCTTGGATCCATTTAGGGTCTCGGTGATGAAGTTCTGCGGCCATGAATCCCTTTCGCGAAAACCGATCTTACGATAGGGTTTTTCCCATGTCGAATCCAAGCCCTAGGAACTTACAGAAGCAGGTTGAAGACTTACAAATGGCGCTGGATCAGTCTTCGATCGTCGCGTTTACCGACGCTCGGGGCGTCATTACCTATGTGAACGACCGCTTTTGTGAAATTTCAAAGTATTCGCGCGAAGAACTTTTGGGAAAGACACACCAGCTGATCAATTCTGGCCATCATCCGCGTTCATTTTTTTCGGACCTTTGGAAGACGATTTCGTCGGGAAGGGTTTGGAAAGGCGAAGTCAAGAACCGTGCAAAGGATGGATCCGAATATTGGGTTTTGACCACGATCGTGCCGTTCAGGGGTTCGGATGGCTTGCCTGAAAGATACGTGGCGATTCGTACGGACATCACGTCGTTTAAAAAAGATCAAGAACAAGCCGAAAACCAAAGAGCCGCCCTAGTGCATGCGGAAAAAATGGCAAGCCTGGGCGAATTGGCTGCAGGGATTGGGCACGAACTGGGAAACCCTTTGGCAGCGCTTCGCGGACGGGTTGAATTGGTCGAAAATCAAATTCGTTCTGGAAAAGTCGGAGTATCTGAAGTCTTAAAAACGACGGAAATTCTAAAGAATTTGGCGGATCGAATGGCAGCGATCATCCGAGGAATGAAGGCCCTTTCTCGAGATGGAACCGGGGACCCATTTCAGTCGGCACCGCTGGGTCGAATCCTGAAAGACGTTTTGGAATTTGCGTCCGAACCCTTGAAGCGAAACGGAATCGAAGTTCGGCGTGGACTGATCGACGAATCCATTCAGATTCGGTGTCAGGAAACCCAGATCAGCCAGGTCTTTGTCAACCTGATCAACAACGCTCGAGACGCGGCTTTAGAACAGCCTGAAGGCAAGCGCTGGATTCAGGTTGACGTAAAAGACCTGGGGAATCGGGTCGAAATTTCAGTCACAGACAGCGGAAAAGGGATTCGACCCGAAATCCGCGAACGGATCATGGTCCCATTCTTCACCACGAAGCCTGCGGGTAAAGGGTCAGGCCTGGGACTGAGCGTATCGACAGCGATTATTGAAAATCACGGTGGGCGGCTGCTTTTGGATTTGGAATCGCCCCAGACTCGGTTCGTGTTTTCGCTTCCCAAACAGGAAGCGTTGCCAGGTAACTGACTGCAGCGGTCATCATCAATACGATGCCCAAGCCTGCCATTCCATTTTGCTGGCTTAGCGCCCAAATAAAGAATCCGACGCTACCGACGGCCTGTACAGCGACAAACGGTTTAAGAATATTCATGGGTTTCTCCTTGAAGCCATGAATTGCAGGCACTGTGCCGGGTGCGTAGATGGGTTAATTTGCGTATTAAGCCAAGAAAGCGTTTCTAGCGGGACTATTTGTCGTTTTTGCGGGGCGCTTAGTCCCGGCCGTCGTCTTCGACCCAGCCGTATTCGCGTTCTTTTCGATACAAAGTTCGGCGATTGATCCCAAGAATCTGGGCCGCTTGATCTTTGCGTCCGCCCGTTTTTTCCAAAACGTTTCGGATGTATCGCTTTTCAAGCTCCATGATCGTCATCAATTCGTTGGGAGTTTCTTGGTTCGTGACTTCGGCAGGGATGGGTTCCTGCAGGGGAATGTCCTTTTCATCGATGGTAGTCGAAGATGACAGCACCACTGCGCGTTCAATGACGTTCTCAAGTTCGCGGACGTTCCCGTGCCAAGAATGGTCCAAAAGTTTTCTCATCGCCCGTTGGGTCAGTGCGCGCGGTTGCAATTGGTTTGCTGCAGAAAACTTCTTGATAAAGTTTTCTGCTAGTAGGGGGATGTCTTCTTTTCGTTGCCTAAGTGGAGGAATCACGACGGGAATCACGCTGAGCCGGTAAAAAAGGTCTTCGCGAAAATGCCCCGCTTGAACGGCGGTCTTTAGATCTTTGTGTGTGGCGGCAATGATTCGCAGATCGATGTCTTTGCTTTGGGTTTCGCCGACAGGACGGATCTTCCGTTCCTGAATCACCCGAAGAAGTTTCGCTTGAAGCTGGATATTCATGTCGCCGATTTCGTCTAAGAAAAGGGTTCCTCCGGCAGCTTCTTCAAAAAGACCCTTCTTTTTCTGGGTGGCCCCGGTGAAGGACCCTTTGGCGTGTCCAAATAATTCAGATTCCAGCAGGCCATCCGGAATCGCCGAACAATTGATTGCGACAAACGGCTTTTTGGCCCTGGGTCCCGATTCGTGAATGCCTCGCGCGACCATTTCCTTTCCCGTGCCGCTTTCACCGGTGATCAAGACGTTGGCCTGGGTCTGTGCGACGCGACGAACCAGGTCGTAAATCTGGGTCATGGCCTGGCTTTTTCCAATCATGCCCATCTGGTTCCAGGACTTCTGAATTTCCTGGCGAAGCACTGAATTGTCTCGCTTGAGCCGACGGTGTTCCATCGCACGATCCAGATTCACGGACATTTCAACCAGCTTGAAAGGCTTTACAACATAATGAAACGCGCCCTTGCGCATGGCTTCGATGGCTGTTTCGATGCTTCCAAATGCGGTGATCAAAATGACCGGGACTTCGGGGCGCAAAGTCTGAAGGCGCTCGGTGAATTCTAGCCCATCGATTCCGGGCATCTTAATGTCGGAAATAATGACATCGATATCCCCATCCTTTTCGTTCAAGGCCAGGCGTCCGTCTGGGGAAAGGTCTTTCAAGGCGTCCGCTGCCGATCCATAGGCAAAGACCTTGAATCCTTCATTGATCAAAAAGTCTTCGACCATTGAACGCATTTCACGGTCGTCGTCGACGACCAAGATCCGGGCTTTGGGTATTGCGTTCATGGTTTCACTTTCTTCCGGTTTTCAGACTGGCCCTCGGGGTTGGCCAGCTTTTCAAGCTGCTTCAATTTTTCCATCACTTCACCGGGAATCAAAGTTCCCGAGCTTCCCGTGAAAGCAAACTGGACGCTTTCTTGGTAACGCCCGAAACAGACTTTAGCGATTTCCGAATGGGGAGATTTCAGGATGCAGGCTAGGTAGTAAAAGTCGTGAATTTCACCCAAATTCAAATCCCTAAGGACTTCATAGTTGAAGCCAGCCAGATAAAGGGCTTCGGCGCCTCGGGTTGGATCGCTGGGTTGTCCTAAAAGTTCATGGATGACCGAACTTGCACGCAGATACAAGACATCAGCAGATCGATCGGCTGGGAATCGTTGTTGTGCCTTGGCTTCAGCAGTCAGTCGAACTGCGGTCGCGTAAAGGCCTTCTGCGGTTACTGGGGTTTGGACGCCTTCTTTCTTCCAATCTAAAATATTTTTCTTCCAGACTTCAGCCTTTTGAACGGTGAAGAAGGGGGCTCGCGGTTCCTTTAAGACTTGTTCAACAATCTTCAGGGACTGCTCGGGGTCTTTCTTGACTCGAATGGAAATGGAAAGTGCGGTTCGGATTGCCTTTTCCCATTCGAAGGGACGACTTTCAGCGGCTTTTCCTTCTTGAATCTGGCGCTGGTATTCTTCCAGTGCGCGATCGAACTGTCGGGTCGACGTATAGAAGTCCGCCAATGCCATGCCCTTTAGGCCTGCTGGTGCTTCCGCTTTGGAAAGAACTGAAAACTGCGGTCCGCTTCCGTTTCGGGTGTGGCAGGAAATGCAGTAACCCGGAATCGTTCGAAGCACTTCCCTGGCGTATTCCCTGCTTCCTGTCATCAAGGCTCGGTAGGCGTGCTTGGTTTCGGAAGCGAATTGCCCCGCAATGATTCCAAGCGTTGGATCAGTGTCCGGTTTTTGCGCGACCTTGACGTCGTGGGCTAGTTTCGAAATCCTTTCAGCTTGGTCTTCGATTCGTTTTCGGTTGGCGCGATCGTTGAAGCGCTCATCGCTGCTTAGATCCACCAATAGGGTTTGAAAGGTGCGCTCCAGTTCGCGCATCTTTTCAGCCCACTTGGGTGCCGGCTTTTTTTCTGACGTCCCCGCGGCCGTTGCCGACTGTGGGAACGCCAGAAAAATCAAAAGCGGAATCAGAAGACCGGATTTCACTCGCGACCCCGGTAGAAGGATTGAAGGGTTTCGCCAAGAAAATGAAGACCGTCGACTGCGGTAAAGATTCCGACGACTTTTCCATTTTCCTGCTGGACGACTGCGCTTCCGTACTTGCGCGAAGCCATTTCGTTCACAACGCGGTCAACTGGGCTGTCCGGAGTCACCGTGAACACTTCTGGGCTCATCACTTCTTCGACCTTGAGGTTTGAAGAATCCGAAAAAGATCCTGCAAGCTTGATGTCGCGATCCGTAAGCATTCCCACAAGCTTTCCACCGTTTTGGACCGGAAGGTGGCGAATGCGATGCTCACGCATCAGTGACAATGCCGTACGAAGGGGTAGGTCGTGTCCGATGGTATGCGGATTAGGGGTCATAAATTTTTGAATCTGAGGCATGGCTTTCATAAGTTTCTCCGTTTCGTTACCTGGCTATTAAGCAGGGAATGGGCCAAGTTCGAGCTCGCGGAGCCACTGTTTTTATTCTTAAATTACAGATACTTAAATTTTATCAGCTTGGGGCGCCGCCCCATGATGGGACAATATAACCCATGATAGCGTCTCAAAATGTCCCATGTCAAGACCGGTCTGAAAGGTATTCGCGGATGATTCCATAGGAATACTGGCTTGCGACTTCTTCGATGAATTTCTGAAAGCTCATCGGGGCGTGTTCGTCGGCAGTATCAGAAAGGGTACGAACGATGGAAAAGGGAATCCCAAATTCATGGCAGATCTGGGCGACGGCTGCGCCTTCCATTTCCACGCAAAGAAGATCCGGGTGGCTTTGGCGAAAGCTTCGGATTGTTTCGGTGTCTGCAATGAATCGGTCACCGCTTGCGATGTTCCCGCGCACGACCTTGGCTTTTCCCTTTAGGAAATTTTCAGCTGCGGTTTGAAGCTTCTGCGCTAGATGGGCGTCCGTTTTGAATCGTGAAATGCCCAGAAGCGGAACTTCGTACTTTGGAAAAATCGGGCTGGCGTCCATGTCATGTTGAAAAAGCTCGGTACCGATGACGACGTCGCCGGGATGCAAACCAGCTTGGACGCCGCCGGCAACTCCGGTGAAAAGAACTTCTTGAACCTTAAAATTCTGAATCAAGGTCGTCGCAGTCGAAGCGGCAGCGACTTTGCCGATTCTGGAAAAAACCAAGACACAGTCTTGGCCCCAAAGTTTTCCTTCGTGATACTGACGTTTTCCAATTTCTGAAATCTGGTCGGATTTCATTTCTCTCAAAAGAGCATCAATTTCTTCTTGAAGTGCGGCCAGAATTCCGATTTTCATCGCATTCAACGCTATTCGTGGCCGCAGGGATTCGCAAGCAGCAAACGGTTTAATGCCCGTGATCGTTGACCCAAATGCGCAAAGGAATCTATGAATGGATTCATGATGAATCCAATCTTGTTTCAGATTTGCGCAATTTCGATGATTTTTCTAAGTGAAGTCGCTAGCGCCGACTATGCCACTAGCACATACGGCACGGCTCGGGGAGACCGGCAGTCAGTCTGCACGTGGGCCAAAAACCTTGCCCTTCAAGACGCTATGGCAATCTGTGCTCGGTCTCAGGAAAACATCGCCGCCTGGATTCCGTTGGTATCCAACCATGCGTGTTCGACAGGGCCTGCGGGTTCAGCTACGAACTGCAGTTGCACCGTGGAAGTGCGATTCAACTGTGAAAACATCGTGCCCCCAGATTTGGACGGCACGTTTCACGATTGAACTGAAGACTTCCGGCAGCGCACAATCGTTGTGTCTGAAAACCCGGGGCTAGGCGATTTAAAGACTAGGCCTTCGACTTCGTCGGACGGATCAGCCAAAACTTCTAAGCACTTTTCCGCAGTCCCGATCAGCGGCAATGTTTGAAAATGCGGCGAAAGGTACGCGCGTGGTAAATTCTTGTAACGATCCAGAAAATTCAGGCGTTCCAAGCTTCGATCGTCCTTTTTTAAGAAGTCAAAAAGATAAATCCGGTCCTTGGGTTTGATCCATTCGCCTTCGACAACGTTCCAACCTACAGTCGGCGACAAAAGGCGGCGGGCTTCCGCTTCCATCGCAGGCGGCAATATCTTTTGATGAAGCTGTCCCTGACGATTATAGGCTAAAATCGCTTCGTCCGCGTCGGCAGGGATGTGAAGCTGCACGCGATGGCCGTGGATCTTGGTTTGTCCCGTCCATCCTTTTGCCAAAACCTTCGCAACCGATTCAGCCGTCGGTGCGATTTCAGTCTTTGGATGTGGCGCGCGAATAAAACGTGATGGCATGAGCCTCACTGCTCTTGAAAAAATGACGGGCTCGAAAATCGAGCGTCCCCCGACCGCCGTTTGCATATGCGAAAGGGTTAGAAAAGATGCCCCTTCCTGGCAAGCGCGAAAACCGCGTTAGCGAATGTAATTCTTGATTCGAAGCTGCTTCAGAAGTTCGCGTAGATCCTCAGGATTTTTCGCATACTTTTTTGCAGCTTCGGCCGCGCCACTTCGAGCTTTCATCAGCATGGGTTTGAACAAATTCTCCAAGACCTCGGCTGGTAGCCCTTGAAGGGCTTCTACGACCGCGTCATAGTGCGCTTCTAGGACTTTTCCGTCAAAACGGATGCTGGAATAATCGCGAACAATCAATTCTTCTGCCGCGTTCTTTCCCCAGCGCTTGGCAAAGTCTTCGGCGTCTTCGTCCGTCAGGCCAGCGCCTGCATCCATAACGACGTAAGTGACCATGGTTTCTTCGCCTAGGATCTTAAACGAATCGCCCATGCCGTTTAAAAGGCGTTTTGTGTATTCCTGTTCCGAGTAATTCAATATCACGTCCTTGTGGATCGTGGCTTCGCCTTCAAAGTGTTTCGCCTGGTCCTGGCATTCGCGGAATTGGTCGATGGCTTTTGCGATTTCTTCCGGAGGCGTCAGCGTGTCGTTTTGCTGCGTGGTTTCGACCTTCGTTTTGCGAGTCTTGAAGGGGTCTACTTTTTTCGCGCTTTTCGCGGCACTTGCTTTTCCCATGGTCCTGATTTTTCGTCGGATTCGGCTAAAAACTTTATGATTTTATCGGGATGCGCGGGTTTCAAAAGCGGTGCCCAAAGATCCCCCTGTTTTTCAATGCGACGCAGTAAATTCATCATATGAAAGCCTGAAGGATCAAGACCACGGCCCATTTCAGACCATTTTAGGGGAGTAGAAACGGGCGCGCCGGGGCGAGGGCGAACCGAATAAACCGATGCTAAAGTTTGGCCCGTTCGGTTTTGCATGAAGTCAAGATACAGACGCCCGCCTCGCTTGGCGGGGTTTCTTTCAAGTGTTGTGGACTTGGGGTGCAGCAATTGTACCTGTGCACAAATCCTTTCGCTGAAGATCCGCGCTTGATCGTAAGTCAGCTTTGCGCCCAAGGGCACGCAGATATGAAGACCCGTGGCACCGGAAGTTTTGACCCAACATTCGATGTCCAATTTTTCCAAAACCTTTCGCACCGTCTTCGCGATTTCGATCACTTCTTCAAAACTTTGGCGATCCGGATCCAGATCGATCACCAAGTGATCCGGGTTTTCAATCGTCGACACGCGCGAAAGCCAGGGATTCATTTCGATGCAACCTAGATTTGCCAGGTAAAGAAGCGACGATTCGTTATTGCAAATCACATAGTCGACGGACTTTTTTGCTGATTCAGAATAGATCCGTGTGGTTTCCAAAAACTTGGGTTTATAGCCTGTGAAATCCTTTTGATAAAAACCGCCTTGATCGATTCCGCCCGGGAACCGATGCAACGACATCGGTCGGTCGCGAAGATGGGGTAGGATCACGTCCGCAACCGAACGATAGTATTCAATCAGGTCACCTTTGGTATACCCGTCGTCCTTCCAATAAACTTTGGTCAGGTGGGTTAAGGCGGGACCGCGTTCGCCCGAATCTTTTTTCCCTTCGACAGCTCGATCTTCGCCCGCTTCCAGTTCGAATTCATGCCAGTCGCGTGAAACACCGCCCTGATAGGTCGAATCGCGGTGGCGCGCTAAAAAAGTACCGCCCGTTTTCGCAGCTTCTTCGTGGGTGAACGTTTTTGAAAGCCTGATCCCGTCATTCCGAAAAATCGAAAGCTTCGAAAGTTTTTCCAAGCGTTCTGAAAGGGCCAGACCTCGGTAATCCATCCCATCGAAAAAGATCAGATCCAAGACCTGAAACGATTTTCCGTCGGGCGAAATTTCTCCGTCCAAAACCATCGGCGTTCGGATTTTTGAAAGCGCATCAATCAGGTGGGGGAATTTGGGCTTGAAGCTTAAGAATCGTTTTGAATAAAGCGCGACTCGTGACCCATCGATTTCGGCCACCGCGCGGTGTCCTCCTGATAGCTTTGTGATCTGCCAGGTCTTTTCGTCCCATTCTTTTTTTGTGCGTTCCAAAAGCGGAAGTTCAAGGGCGACGCGTCTTGGGATGGGTGAAGCTTTGGGTTTTGGATCGGCTTTTTTGGTGGCCAATACCGCTTTTGGCTTTTCGTTTCTAGGCGGTTTGCGGTCGGCAGATGATTCTGTTTTTGATTTCTTTCCGGCTTCTGATTTAGCTACCATATCCAGCCGGGGTGCGACCGTCGTTTTCTTGGGAATCCAGACCTGTCCCTTTTTCTGCGCTTCAGCGGCAATTTCAGCCATCGTGCGACCCGTGGCTGCGGAAACATCGCCGGGCCATCCCGGTTCTTGACCGCGTTTGATTTTGTAAGTGGAATGCTCATCGCGCTTTTTGACCAGGATCCAAGTCTTGTTGCTGGCGTCCTTTTCGCCGGGATTTAGGCGAATCAAGGCGAACTCTCCGCGAAGTTTTTGTCCTTCCAGAATAAAAGTCATGTGGCCTTCGGCTAGGCCTTCCAACATCGCTTTTTCACCCAGGCCTGGATCGCTGTTTCCGCGTTCTTCGTAAGTTCCGTAGTCCCAGATCATGACGGTGCCAGCGCCATAATTTCCTTTGGGGATGATGCCTTCGAATGAACCATAAGCGATCGGGTGATCTTCGACAAAAACGGCAAGGCGCTGATCGGCCGGATTCAACGATGGGCCACGGGGAACGGCCCAGCTTTTAAACGACCCGCCCATTTCCAGGCGCACGTCAAAGTGAAGGCGCGTGGCGCGATGAAGCTGGATGACAAACCGAAGCTTCCCGCTTCGATCCGCTAGTTTCCCTTGGGGTTCCGGTGTCTGATCAAACTTCCGTTTGCGGTTGTATTCGCTCAGAGTGCTCTGAGCACCTTTTGATGCTTGGCGCGTCATATTCGTCCGGAATCCGTTCATTTCCAGTTTAAGGCCATCGGGAATTTTGACGAAAAGGAATTATGCAAAAACGATTCATTTTGGGTGCTACTTTGGCTTCGTTGGCTTTCTCGCTTTTCTCGGCTTCCTCGCTGGCCCAGATCTACGACAAGCAGGGCAAGGAAATGTCGGATCAAGATCTGAAGGCGCGCCTTTTGGATGCGAAAACCATTAAGGGGTCAACGAGCAAGAAATTTCGAAACGGTAAGACCAAGCTTCACAGCGAAGAGACCACGACGATCAACCGTGACGAAAACGGAAATCTTTTGGGAATGCCCAGCGAAGGCACCACAACTCGCTTTCGTCGAAATGGCTCAAAAAAGTGGACGAAGACTTTCAAGAACGGTGTTGAAACCGGTCACGAAAAGCATCCGCGCAAAGCCAAGTAATCGCCGCAGATTACTTCTCGGCTTCTTGGCAAGCTCGCCGCAGATTACTTCTCGGCTTCGACTACAGCTTTTAGGCTTTGAATGCCTTGGGTGAACTGATCGCCGACCATTTTTTCACAGTCGATCAGTAGGGTCATTAGTTTGCCCATAAAGCCGCCATCACCGCTCATCGCCCAGGTGAAGCGAGTTCCTGCGCCATCCGGGCTCAGGCGGTATTCAATCGTGTTGTCGGCGTACAGGGGCTTGGTCATAATCAGGCGGATTTCCACCATTTCATTGGGAACCATCTTGGTGATTTCCAACTTGCCTGATCCTGCTTCCATATTGCCGTCGAATTCCATCATCGAACCGACCTGGGCATCTGGTCCGACGAAGTTCTTCTTCATGTTTGGGTCGACTTTTTCATACGGCGACCAAAGTGATCCCATCTTGAAGTTGCTGATGTAGGGAAAAATTTTTGCGGCCGGAGCGTTGATGACACCGCTGCGCTCGTAGCGAAACTTGCTTTCACGTGTGGCGACATAGCCCATGAAAGCGATGGTGACTACAACCAAGCCCAGTAGAATCTTCTTCAACATATTTCTCCTTAAGTGTGAGTAGAATCAAAGCCTGTAACTTTCAGAAATTCAATATCTAAGTTAGGGTTCAAAAATGCTCCAGTATTTGACGCTTTTTCGAAGCTTTATCCAAACGCATCGTCATCGGATTTTCATGGCGCTGGCCAAGTTTACCTTTTTTGGACCTATGACGGCGATGCTTGTTCTTACTCGTGGCAACATCATGGGCGCGGGTGGTGGGGTTGGGTTTCTGATGCTTCTTCCCACGTTTCTGTTCTGGACTTCGTTCATCGCGACGCCACCTAAATACCAGGCACGCATTTGGTTAGAAAACTTCTACGGCGCGGGCCTGATCGGAATTCTGATCTTGATGGCAGCGAATACGGCCTTGATGAAATCTCAAAGCGCATCAGGGAACGCAGATGCAGGTGTCAACTTCCTGATCTTGAACGGGATCATTTACCTAGTTGGCACGGTTTACTCGGTGATCGGAGTTGTGATCGTGTGGCTAAAACGAATGAGCGAAAAACAATTTGGGACCTAAAAAAATCAGCCCATGGGTGAACAGATTTCGACCAAGAATCCGTTTGGGTCGCGAACGTAAGATACGACCTGACCCCAGGGTTTTTCCTTGGGTTTGCTAACAGACGCAGCGCCCGCAGCAATGGCGCGATCAAAGGCCCCGGCTACATCTTTTGTGACTAAACCAATTTCGCAGGCGGCCGGCTTTTTCTGCGCGCTCGAGCGCTCGTACTCAAAGCCGTGGGATTCGGCGGTTTCGTGATGAACAAAGCCCAGCTTGGTTTCTCCGGTTTCTAATTCGCCATACTGACCGCTTTCGTGAAGGAAGGCGGTCTTTAGGCCGAAGGCCTTTTCGTAAAAACTTAAAGCCGCGGCAACATCATCAACATAGAAAAGCGTGTAACCCAGTTTCATAGATCCTTCCTTACAGAACCCGAAAAAGCGGGAACCCCACCGAAAGCCCGACACTTCGCGAATGAAATGCAGGCGAAGGTTCAGTCCAGTCAATGTAATTAAATTCCAGAAAAAACTGCGGCGAACCATAGCGGATCCAAGTATTGACGTAGGATCGTTCGTTGATCTTGGGATAAAAAAATCCGCCAAAGGTGAAGTTCATTCTGTCCAAAAAAAGATCCCGAAAAATCAGTTCGACACCCTGTGGACCACTGACGGAATTGGCTCGTGTACCTACGGCGGGGACGTAAGAAAGCAGATGCGCTCCTAAAAGAAGATTCAAGCTGATCCGTTCATCAATCCCGCGGAATTGTTCCATGACCAGATACATGCCCCAGTCGATTTCGGGGTTTCCGCGCACCGGGAATGCTCCAAAGGTCGCTACTTTAAAAGCGTCATTCAAAAAGTAGGATCCGTAGATGGTCACAAAAGCCTTGGTTAGCCCCCGGTTGTCGTACGGGCCCACGCCAGCGGATACGCCCAGGTGGTGAAAAGTCGGTTGAATCGGGACTTCAATTTCAAAGGAATCTTGGCTGACTTTACAATCGGGGCGAGCACATTTCTGCTCGCCCGATCCGAAGACCTGTTTCCGGTTTTCAGAATCAAAGGTGGCTTGAATCAGCTTTCCTTCGACTTCGTTTTCCCAAAGAACGGTGACAAGAACCGCAGGCTTGGTCCCGGCTTCGTTGGTGTTGTTTTGACTGTGGCAGGTAATCATGACCCAGGAATGCGAAAGCTGGGTTTCATTTACGCGAACACGGTAAGGCGAACACGACGAATCCAAAAAGAAATGGCTTTTCAAACTTGCCCTAGGACGAAACTTAAGGCGGACCGGATTGTCCGGGCTTTGGGTTAAAGCGACTTCGTGCTCTTTTCCGTTTTCCAAAAAACGCGCACGCGGGATCAGAATCCCAGCTTCATCTTTTCCGTTGCCCACGCGAACCCACTGCATGCTTTCGGGAATCCATTTGCCTTTTTCCAAGACAAAATCTTCAGGGGCCAGGTCCACCGAAGGGTTAAACTTGATGAAAGCAAAAGGATTGGATTCGCGGATCACTTTTTCCGTTAGGTTTTGAAACGGTAGCTGCGCATTCGCCACTGGCGTCCAAAACGCCAGGATTCCAAGGCTTGTGATGGCTACCTTTAAATGATGGATCATGGGTTTTGCTGGGATCCACTATTGAAGCTGTTTTTCGTAAATCCGCCAACGGCGATAAAGCGGCGCGCCTAGGTCTTTCCAGGGCTTGTTCATCGGTTCGTTGTCTTCCAAGATCCAAGATGCTTCGCCGGCCAGGTAGCCAAACTTCGCCGCGCGTTCGAAGGCTTCAAAAGTGAAAAGCGCAAAGATTCCCGTGCCGCGGAATTCAGGCTTCACGCCCAAAGTGATGATGCGAACGGATTTCAAAAGATGCTTACCCAAAAGAAGCTTGAAAAGTCCGGTTGGGAAAAGCTTGCCGTTGGGGATGCGCTTCAAGATGTGGTTAAAGTCGGGAAGGGCAAGCATGAAGCCAGCCGGCTTGCCGTCGACTTCGGCCATAAACGCCATCTTGGGGTCCAAAAACATTTTCATGTCCTTGGCCGCGAATTTGAATTCTTCGTGGGTCATCGGGAAAAATCCCCAGTTCTTTTCCCAAGCCGAATTGTAAATTTCAAAGCACTTGTCGACTTCGGCGGCGAAGTTCTTCACGTCAAAGTCGCGAAACTTCACGTTCGAATTTTCGGCGCGAAGTTTCTTCACGTGGTTCTTCACTTTTTCTGGAAGTTCAGCGCCTTTTTCGCGGGCGATAATATAGGCAACCAAGTCCTTTGCCTGTTTCAGTCCATACTTGTCGTGCTGTTCTTCGTAGTATTTCGGATTCCACGTCGTCATCGCCGTTGGGTGCTGGCTATGACCGCGAACCAAAAGGCCGCATTCGTGGTTGGTGGATGGGTTCATCGGACCCATCATGGACTTTAGACCGCGTGCACGGACCCAGTCTTCGGCGGCTTTGAATAGGGCGTTGGCGACGTCCTGATTTTCGATGCATTCGTAGAATCCGTAGAATCCAATCTTGTCGCCGTGAAATTCGTTGTGCGCGGGGTTTTCAATAGCAGCGATTCGACCCACGGGTTTTCCGTCCAGGTCGGCAATAAACATTTGAATCGTCGCGCGTTTGTAGAATGGGTTTTTGACCGTGTCTAAAAGTTCGTAAACTGACATCCGAAGCGGAGGAACCCACTGCGGAAACTTCTTTTGGTCGTAAATCTTCCACATGACATCAATGAATTCATCGGTGCCCTTTTTGCCCGAAACTTCGCGGATCTGAATTTTGCTCATGACGGTGGTCTAGTCCCCGGGTAGCTGAATTGGCAACTGAAATGATCAGGACATGGGTTAACTTAGGATCATTAGTAACGCAGTAGGTCATAACCCGGACGACTTACTTTCGTCCAAACATCCTGTACATTGGCACCATGTTCACCCGGTTGATCTACTACTGCGTTATCATCCCGATTTCGCTTTTGCCGATGTGGATTTTGTATCGGTTTTCGGATGGGCTTTTTCTGCTTTTTCGGTTTTTGAAACCGTATCGAAATCGCCTGGTTCTGGAAAACTTACGGCGCGCGTTTCCTGAAAAGTCGCAGGCTGAAATCCAGGAAATCGCGTGGGGGTTTTACCGCCATTTCTGCGACTTGATTGTCGAAAGCATCAAGTCGTTCACCATCAGCGGTGCGGAAATCAAAAGAAGGATGGCCGCGACCGGAATTGATTTTCTAGATCCCTTCAAAAAGCCAGGAACGACTTTTCTTTTAGGGGCGGGACATTATGGCAATTGGGAATGGTATGCGGTTTCCAGTCAGCTGCATTCCGGCTTTCAGGGTACGGGGATCTACAAGCCACTTTCAAACAAGTTCCTAGATGGAAAGATGCGCGAAACCCGCTGCCGGTTTGGATTTCAGATGATTCCAATGAAAGAAGCGAAAGACTGGCTGGCCCAAAGAAAACCTTCGGATGCGCCCGGGATTCTAGTTTATGCATCGGATCAGTCACCCACAGACCCACGCAAAGCCCACTGGGGAAAGTTTTTTGGAATGGATACCGCAATGCTTTACGGAATTGAAAAGCACGCACGCGAAACCGGGCTTCCCGTTCTTTTCGGCAGAATTCGACGTCTGAAACGCGGCCATTACCAGTACCAATATGAAATGTTGACTTCAAATCCACGCGAAACCCCGGAAGGGTGGATCATCGAAGAAATCCACAGACGCGTTGAAAAACAGATTCGCGAAGACCCACGCTATTGGCTTTGGACCCATCGTCGCTGGAAGCACGCAAAGCCTGCGGATCTAACTTGAACCCGTCACCTGGCTAGATCGCGGAATCAATTTCAATCCGACGATTTGTCCATCTTCAAGCTGTGCAGAAACGGTGTGGGATTTTAAACGAACCCGGGTTTCGACGCCTGCATCCAAACTGCGATAAATGCGTCTTCTTTCAAAGTCATCCGTCAAAACAGTTTGAAGCTGGTTGCCTTGATCGATGTGAAAATCGGGGTCGATGGGAACTGCGGGCAAAATCGTTGGCACGGGAACTGTTCGAATCGTGTGGATCAGGCCCGCAAGCTTTTGGACGATCCGGGACGCGTCGTCTGCGTCGTTGACCAAGACTGTGTAGGTGGTTCCGGCGTTGGTATCCGGATTTTTGGTCCAGGGGCGATCGATCAAACGGTTTAAGCCGGCATGAAAGTTTTTGGCGGGGTGATCTTCACGGGTTTGCCAAGAAGTTTCCCACTGAAGCCATTTCCCAGTCCCGTTCTTCGATGCGTCTAAAGATAGGCGGTAAAATGAAGCAAAAGGAAGCCCTCCCTGTTGGACCAGGACTTCGGGCTTAGGGCGTCGCAGGGTTATCAGAAATGCGACCGTTGGGATCAGCCGACTGGCCAGTAAAATTCCAAAATAATCTGACCTTGCCGGATCCTGGGCCAGCGAAAAAATCACGTACCCGGACACTAGGGCAGTGCCCAGAATCCGCAGGGGTTGCCTTGCCGTAAAAGTCACCATCACCACCCAAGAAAGAACTCCCTGCGACAGACAAAGCAACAGAACCTGCGCCCAGGACCCTAGGCCAAGCCATTCTTTTTGAACGATCACAATCGACAAAACCGCAACCAAGCTTGCGTAAAAAGAAGGTAGGAATCCAAAAGCCAAGCCCAGCAAGGCAAAACGTTTTCGAATGTACCCCCAGCTGCTGTCGCGAAGGCGGGCGAAATCGAAATGAAAAAGCTGGGTCCAGGAATTTGCTGCCTTCAAAGCAGGTGAAGCCAGGATCATTAGAAAGCTCAGACGCATCAGATCTGCAGACTGGAAAGAATGCGTCGGAATCGTTGCGCTGAAAGCCAAAACTGCCGGCATCGCCATTCGAATCATCAATTGAGCAAGCCCCAGGGTCAGCTTGGAAAAAGTGAAATCCGTGAAAGCGGACTTCAGATGTCGAATCTGAAAAACCGGGGGGGCCTGAATTCTTCGATAGATCCAATATCCGGTGATCGCTCGAAACAGGGTCGAAGCCAATTGCGCAAACGCAAAGGCCCAGATGTTGAAGGCTTCCCACCCAATCCAAAGTGAAAGCCCGTGAAACATGGGCGTACCCAGGGTCAAAAGCAAAGGGCGGTAGATTCTAGACCTAGAAAAAATCTTGGATTGCCAGGCCTGCAAGGGCATTTCGAAAACCAGGCGAATCGAGACCGCCAAAATGAAACTGGACTGAACGGTCCAGACACCCAGTTTTGAAAACTGCGAAAACGCGAAAGCGGCGAACCCTGCGCCCAAGAACATTCCATTTGCGACGGATCTAGAAAAAATACGGTCCCAGTGCAGGGTTTCCTGCTGGTGATTTTGATTCTGCCGGGTCCATGCCCGATCAACTTCTAGTGACCCCCAGTGAAAGCCCAAAATTCCGTCAAAAAGAAACTGATAAAAGGCAAATGAAAGAATGCCTTTCTGGTCCATCACGTTTGAAAGTAAGAAAAGTTCCGCGATGTGGACCGCCTGGGTCACCGGAAACCAGATCCAGAAGTACCGGATGCGATGAAAAAAGTACTTCAGCGATCGACCGCATAAAACGGAATCTTCCAGCAATGGGGTCATGGCAGGGGCGCTTCCGTTGGCCAGCGTGCCAGGATCTTGGGTCGAAAGGGGCGTCCCAAGGACTTTGACAGAGCCCAGATTCGGACCCATCGGCGCATACCTGCGATCCAAATTTCGTCGCGATCGGGTCGCTTCCACAAAACGGCCTGGGGACTTGAAAAAGGGTGGGTTGGATCCAGAAAATTTTTAGCGGCGTTGATCAAGAATACTAAAGTCTGCAATGGCGCTAAATTTTGAAAGCGCGCTGACAAGAACGCCGACGTTAGGCGGCGTTTCAGCAGCCGCTTCATTCGAGCTTGTTTTTCCTTTGTCGGAGAAATCCTTCCTTGAAACGAAATCCGCGAACCCAATAGTTCGATCCACTGAGTCCCTTGGGCGCTCACCGATTTTTCAGGCGCACGACCGCAGCCGGTCCAGTAGTAAGAATTCTTTTCCGAAACAGAAAGGCCCAGTTGCTGAATTTCAGATTCCAATTCATTCACGGCTTTCTTGAAAGAATCCAAGCGCGTGGAAGCGACACAAAGGTCGTCGCCGTACCGAAGGTAAAAGACGTCAGCAATTCCTGAAATCTTTCGATCCAGATCCAAAAGGAACAGATTGTTGAAAACGGGAACCAAGGCGGACCCTGTTGGAACACCGGTCTTGACGCGCGAATCAGTTGGGGGGCTGGTAAAAAATCGAAGGGAAGGGTCGACCGCTGCTTGAAGCTTGGGCAGCCAGTGGATCGATTCATTTCCTAGTTCTTTTGCCAAAACTTTCCAGATCCGGGCGTCAGGTAGGACCGAAATGGATTCACCGTAGGCAGAAATATCGGCGCGATATACGAAAATGCCGCGGTCTTTTGGGTTCAAGACGGATTTTCGGTGTCGGTGAAGAAACCGACACAGGGATCGAATAGCGCGTTCGGGCCCAAGACCCTTACGGTATGAAAAAAGACGCGAACCCAAACGCGGTTCTAGGCGACGCGCCAGCTCGAATGCGAAAACCGAATGAACGATTCGGTCGCTCCAGCACATTCGAAAAAGTGTGCGGTCTTTTCCCGATATTCTTTGAACCACCGCGCGCGATTGGGAAAACAGATAAGTCCCAGATGAAATCGCTTTTGCGATTTCGCGTGAAAATTTTCTTGCCTGAAAATGAAGCTGACGAAGGGATAGTCCCGTGTCGTCCTCGCGAAAAAATTCCGAAGTACCTTGAAACTTGTCGACAAGTCGTTGAATCGCCCGTTGAACCGTTTTTTGATCCACAAGAAAAAGGGCCCAGGGGTGTTTAGCGTTGACTGGTCGCGCTGTTCCGGCCAGAAGACCGCAGTCTTTCTGTCGCGGAAAACCCACGGGGTCAAAGACCCCGAAATCCCCTGGGCTTACTTTTAGAATAGGGTTTCAAGACGGGTCGTACAACCGTTAAAAGTCGTATAATTCGATCCCGCTCCAGTTGCGAGGAATCGTCAGTGGGTTTGAGACTTCGGTCGTCGTACCTTTGACTTTGAAAGGATAGGTGAACGTGGATCCGGAACGGTAACCGTTGCCAATTCGGAAAGAACCAAATGCTTTGACCAAGCCCAAACTGTTATCCAAGCAAACCGCACGACCGTCGGAATCCACGACCATCGCATCGCAGTTGTAATGATGAATTTGGTTTCCTAGCCCTCCGTTCAAGTTGATTCCTGAACCTTGGGTCACAAAACGCATCGCGCAGCCCAAACCCGAATCCGCGTAATAGGTGCGTCGAATCACCAAATAGCTTCGGTCCGCAGACTGTGCCATCCGCTTTCTCAAAGTCCGT
The DNA here is from genome assembly GCA_016786465.1 of Bdellovibrionales bacterium. Lineage (GTDB taxonomy): Bacteria > Bdellovibrionota > UBA1018 > UBA1018 > UBA1018 > JAEUWC01. The sequence continues at coordinate 96,697 of JAEUWC010000024.1, forward strand.
GCTTCGCTGAACTGAACGTAACCGCTTCGGTTGCGGGTATAGTTCATGATTGGACCGTTGAGCTGAGTGCCTGGGTCCATCGTCGAATTGGGTAGCCCCAAAATCTGCTTGGCCTTGTCCATGAACTGCTGATCGCTTGGGCCCGCTGTGCACCCGACTCGGTTCGCCAGAGAAGAATGCATGTAATAAACCTTCTTGATGACACCAATGGGTGATGAAGCTGCGAACGGAAGCACCCCGGCTTCGAATTCGAAAAGCCCTTCGTTGGATGTTCCTGGGTTAGTCCTGGTAAAGGTCGTTCCCATCCCCGTCGAACCATCACATGGCGTGAAAGCCGTAGAACCGTCCGAAGGCTTCTTCAGACGGCAAACCAAAGTGTCTCCGCCCGTCAAGGTTCCTTGAAGACTTAAGCTGACTTGAAAAGCACCTGCCGCGGCCGTGGTCCACCAGGTCGTTTGCGGAGGTCCGCTTGTGATTTGTACGCGTGAAACGGTGAAAGAAGGTTGGGTTGCGATGATGGGGAATCCCGGCACCTGGCAAACGATGGTGTTAGGTGTTCCCTGGGTTGTTCCATAGGCATTCAAAGTGTAGACGCCGCCGCCTTGGTCCACGGGGGTGGCGTCGAACGTGGCTCGAGAAATTCCAGGAGTCGAAGTGTCGCCTTCCGTACAATTGAGTCCGGCAACAGAGATGGGGTTATTCCCGGTGTCGCGCGCATAAAGTGTGACGACCGCGGCACCCGTGTAGGGCACGTGGCCATTACTGATATGAATCGTCGAAGTCGTCGACGAAAAAGTATTTGGAGTCACCGTAATGTTCGCGGTGGATTGCAAGGTTCCAGTTCCGCCAATCACGACTTCAATCGTGTTCGCAGCGCCTGCCGCCATACCCACGACGTCTACCGTGTACACGCCGCCGCCCGTATCCACCTGATTCGTAAAGTACACGCGCGAATATCCGGTTGAAAAAAGGGCCTGCCGGGTCCGAACACGCATATTGTTCCAAGGTTCGTAAGTGGTGATCGGCGCATTGCTAGAATCGCGCATGTACACCGTCAAGGTCACGGTATTGCCGGCGGTGACGGTCGGTGAACTGATCGTGACGTATGAATTGTTCAAATCGACAGTCGAAGAAATGACATTTAACGTGCCCGGTAGGGTGTCCCAATCGGATGCGACACCGTAAAGTTCGTAATTCCACGAACCCCAGGGTTGGTAATACAAAGTGACGCTGCTTTGCCCTTCAAGGAAACTGACTTGGTCCAGCCAGCCCGTGCAGTCGGCATTGGTGTAGAAGTACCCGCCTTTGGACGACTGAAGGTAGACCAAGCCGGCCGGCAATGTCTGCGCAGTATCCTTCATGGCGCGGGTTAAGGTCAAAGCACTGCTACAAGCACCTTTCAGCAGCGTTCCAGGTAGCGACGAAAAGGTGAGTGTGCCCACGGCGGTTCCGCTAAAGGCCAGCCAGTTCAACTTGCTTCTGCAGGCCGTGAAGGGGATCAAAACAAAAAAGGAGACCCAAAGCCTTGCGGCCGCTTGGCTGAAAATCCAGTGGTGCCTGAGTCCCTTTTTAATCCCCATGGGTATGCTTCATTATAGTCCCGGGAAGTCGCCTCATAAATAGTGGACTAATTTAATTTAAATCTTTAAATACAAGTAGTTGCGTTCAAATGTAAAGATCAAGGAATCGCGAGTCGCCAATATTCAACCAAACGGTTGACAATAGTTCCGGATTCCCCTAATATTCAACCAAATGGTTAACATTCTTTCTTCTGAACTGGACCTGCTTTTTTACGCGCTTTCAGATCCCACGCGTCGCCAGATTCTCAGTCTGATTGGTGATCGCTCGAAAACGATCACGGAACTAGCGGACCCGTTCAAGATGTCACTTGCCGCCGTTTCAAAGCACGTGAAGATCTTGGAAAAGGCGCGCCTTTTGACCCGAACGAAGAAGGGTCGGATCCACGAATGCATGCTGAATGCAGCAGCCTTGAAATCGGCTGAACAGTGCATTCAGTTTTACACCCGTTTTTGGGAACACCGTTTGGAACTATTTGCGAAAAATTTGGAAGCAGAAACGAAATCAAAACCGAAAGGAAAGTAGTATGCGTCACGCTGGAAGTTTGGAACTGAAGTCTGAAAAACAAATCAAGAAACCTGTGAAAGAAGTCTTTCAGGCGCTTTCAGAAGGTCTATTGTTCATGAATTGCGGGGCCGATTCCGAATCCATTGAATTGGATTTTCGTGTCGGTGGAAAGTACAAGGTACAGTTCAAAAGCTACGGACTGACGAATCTGGGTGAATTTCTGGAAATCGTTCCGGAAAAAAAGATCGTTTTCACCTGGTGTACTTCATTTGAACATCAGATTCCCGATTCGACCGTCACGATCGAACTTTTGGCCGAAGGAAATCAGACGCGTCTTCTTTTGAAGCATGTCGGCTTTGCAGACGAAGAAAGTCGTGCGGCTCACCAAGGCGGCTGGGATGGCGGCATTGCGGACATGGCCAAGCAGATGCAAGAAGGGACCCTTCGTATGGTGCGTGTTTATTCGTCGCCGATCGAAAAGCTTTTTGCAACTTGCCAAGAAAAACTGGTGATCGGCAAGGCCCTAGAACTGGTGCCAAATAAAAAGATCGTTTTTGATGCAGAAACGACACGGGTAACATTGACCTTCGATCAAGAAGACGATGGTGGATCGTCTTTCGAATTGGTTCAAAGCAATCTGCCCAGTCCTGGGCTTCAAAAGTCCTTCCGAAAAAACTGGGAAAGAATTTCGGAATCCATGGCGTTGACATTGGGCCGAGGCTAAAGCGACGGCGGGCCCGGTGGGGCTATTCCCACTGGGCTACGCGTTCTTCCAAAAGCTTTTGAAAGTTTTCGCGGGCGCGGTCCAAAACCCCGTGTCCCTTGCCGTCGTGCCCCAATCCCTGATTAAAGCAGCTAAAAGCTTCAGTCCGCAGAATCTTCAGAACTTGGTCGATTCGCATGCGCGTGTAGGCAGGGACGAATTGCGCACGCGGATACGAAAATTCTTCCTTCATTAGAATTGAAAATACGGCATCGCCCTGAATGTATTTGCCGGGCTTCGAAACAGGGTAAAGCGCTCGGCCTTTGATCACGGCGTCTCCGCGCTTGTAGCTTTCAAATTCTTCCTGAATGTTTAGCTGAATCGGTTTCAGGTCTTTTAGGAACTTCACGTAGCCCTTCAGTTCGCGTTTTTTGTAAAACTGGCGGTAATCTGAAACGCAGTTGGCAAGATCGCCCATCATCCCTGGAAGTTCGGTGTAAAGTTCAAAAGGTGCCACAAATTCATCCAAAGGCGGATTGGCACTTCCGGGAATCTTGCGTTCGCCGGTGTGTTTTGCCGTCAACGGAACCTGGGTCTGAACAAAGTCAATCCAACGACGGTTGGTGTTGAAAGAAGTCGGCGCAAAGCCGCTGATTCGCGTTTTTCCAACCGGCAGCTTTGGGTTTGCGTTGGATCCGACGCTGGTGACGCCCACCAAATATGGAACCCCTTTGCTGTTTTCGCAGACCAAAGTCCCGCCCGAATCGCCTGGGGCGACGTTGTTTTTTCCGCTGATAAAAGTCAGGAAGCTGTTTCGGACGTCGAATCGATCGGCCGTGATGCCGTGTAGCGTTCCAAATTGTTTGTTATTGTCCGTACCGTATCCAAAAATTCGGCAGTGTTTCGGATTTCTTAGCAACGAAATCGTTTGATAGTAATCCTTGGAAACAGCAACGGGTTTGAAACTAAAGGCCTTCGGTGCGCGTAAAACGTTGACATCAAAAGATTCGGCGCCGCGAAGGTAGTCTGGATTTGGGAATCCTTGGCTCCAAAAAATTTTCTGCGATTCTGTGGCTCCGGCTTTTGCGCCACATGTAGCGATTGCAGATCCGAATGCGATTTGAACTTGATAAAGTTGCCCTTGATCGTTTTCGCGAAAGCTTCCCGCAGTGGTAATCGGTCCATAGCAGTGGCTGGCGGTTAGAAGTTCTTGGGGTCCGATCAGTGTCGCTGAACATAGCGGTTCATCAGGCAGTGCAACGGTTTGTGCCGCGCCGATGGGTTTTCCCTTTGCGTTGATGGGGGTTCGGATGGCGACGACATCGCTTGCGACCAGCTTACAAGCGTAGTCAGGATGTTCCGATGGATCGACATATTCGCCCATGATGGCGTGAGCATGTGACGAGACAAAAAGGCCGATGAAAGTCGCAAACATAATTACCCCTGGATTCACCCTGTCCTGGGTCCTATCTTTATTCGACGTGATGCGTCAATGTTTTATCTAAGGCATTGAGATTCATAGTGAAATTTCGCTTAAACAAGCCCACAATAAAGGAATGAACGGTGCTCACTTCCATTTGGTGGTCAATCACATTTCACTTTTCTCACTGCTTTTTGGAATCGTTGCCTACGGGCTTTCGCTTCGAAAAAAGTCAGCCGACCTGCGAACCCTGGCAGTGGGTTTGTTTGTTTTGACCGGTGTCTTTGCAGTCGTTGCGTTTGAATCCGGTGAAAAGGCCGAAGATTTTTTGAAGACCTTGGGCGGAGGGTTTGAAAGTTTCGTTGAGCCCCACGAACAGGCGGCCGTTTGGGCGCTCAGGTCCGGAATCTTGATTGCGCTGCTTTCAGTTGCGTACGAATGGGCGGTTCGTTCAAAGAAAAAAGCAGCCAAAGTTTTGCAATGGGCGCTTTTGGTTTTTGCGATCCATGGCTTTACCGTTTTTTCGGTGACCGCATTCTTGGGCGGCAAAGTTCGCCACACGGAAGCACGCTAAGGCTTAGAAAAAGAATTGCAGCTGAATTTCGGGGTGCAAGACCCCCACGGGACGAATCTGCGTTTCGTTAACATAAAGGACTTCCGGAAAAAAAACGCTACGAACCTGATAGTCAGAATAAGTCAGCGCATCTTTGTTCGGGTCAAAAGGAACCAGGTGGCGGGTTAACTGCATCGAATACGATGCGCCCAATTGGGCGTAACCCGACTTCCACCGGTAGGCCACAGAAACGCCGGTATGGAAATAGGGGTTGGGATAGTTCACACCCAGAATTCCGGATTCAACGCCCAAAATAAATTTTTCGCTGATTTCTGCCATCAAAAGTCCGGAAACGGATGATGTAATCGGGGTGCGATTCGTGGGCGGAGGCCGCAAGGAAAAGGCGACCCGGCTATCGGTGAAATGTTGCATGCTTGCGGCCAAGAAAAATTGCACGCGTTCATTGATTCGATTTTCAAAAGTCAGCCGCGCCATGTTGGACCTTTGACTGTAACGCGCAAAGCGCCGCCATTGAAGAAAGGTCAAAGTATTGAACGATCCAAATTCGAAAGACGCCGAACGAATCGGTCCAAGGTCCAGGGCCCGAGCATATTTTGCTCCGATCAAAGGAATGCTGTAGCCGATGATCATCCACGGGCTGGTAAATACCATCCATTGATCCGTGATTCCGTAGCCCGTAACGCCCCATCCGGCGGTCACTTCGCCGGCTTTCAGTGTCCTAGTCGTGGGCGTCAGATTGTGTCCTAATGTTTCCTGGGCAAGCGCTGGTAAAGCATGGGTAAGAAAGGCCGCAAGCAAGATGAGTGTTCCAGGTGTCGACATGGTGAATGGAACATTCTAATCTAGTCTTCTGCATTGGCCATCTTTTTGAGGACGATCGCAATGGTTTTGGAATCGATCTTGGCGCGCTTCATCAGGGCCCTAGCTTGATCAAAATCATCCGCGTCGACGGCATCTAAAAACGCGTCAAGCCGATCGATCTGGGCAAGTTTTTCCAGCACCACAGTTCCTTCAAAATCGACTTCGCTCATCGATCTATTGTAAGCTGATTTCAGAATGCCGCAAAATCATCCCATCTGTCCCAAGTGCAATTCAACCCATGCGTATCCCGACGGCGCCCTATGGACTTGTCCGGAATGTTTTCATGAATGGAATCCAGAAGCCGGGGCGACCCCTGCGGCCGATTTGGAAGAAGCGACTGCAAAATTCTTAGATTCAAACGGCGTGCAGCTTCAAGACGGGGACACCGTAGTGACCATTAAGGATCTTAAGGTCGGTAAAGACACCTTGAAGTCCGGAACGAAAGTGAAGGGGATTCGACTTTTGGATGAACCGGTGAATGGTCACGATATTTCGTGCAAGGTCGGCGAATTCGGATCCATTTACCTGAAGTGTTCAGTCGTGAAGAAGGCCAACTAGTCATTCTGGCGCAGGTTTTTGGCTTTCTTATGGGTTCGAGTCATGCCTTGGCCCATGCTTAAAATCATGGTACAGCGCCGTATGCTAAAAAAAGCCTTGTTTTTCGTGGCCTTGATCGGTCTGACGCTTCCGGTAAATCCTGGCCACGCCTGCGTGGTTTTCGACAGTGAATCCATCGATGATCCGAATTCAATTGCGTACAAGAACATGGAAGCCGTTCGCGACTACTTGGTTAAGGTCGGCGAGTTAGAGCTGGGCGGCTGGGTCGCTAATCTTTTAAGCCGCGGCAAGATTTATCAGTCTGAAAAACTGGACCATTGGTTTCACGGGACACTGCAAGGCTGCGCGACCTTGCCCCTAAACGTCACCTTGCGGTCCGACTTTGTGCACCCCGGTGATCTGCTTAGCTTTGATTTGACAGCGACCGATCAGCAATTCCGAGGCGCAGCCGATCTGCTTCGCTTGATGGTGCACGAATTCATTCACATCATTGATCTGAACAAAACATCCGTTTCATTCGAGCAAGACACCTATGCTCGAAGCTTCACAGTGCTGAGTTCTATTTTGAAAAAACACCTTTTGGATCAGGCAGCAGCCTTTGCGACGTCAGATCCGGCGCGTTCGGCAAACTATCGCCGTCAGGCCATGATTTTCGCAAGCGTGCTTTCCATGGAAATCGCAACCTATGACGTCGATGAATACGGCGAAATCAGTGACGGGTACTTTCCGCTTTTGGACCACCAGGGCTGCGTTCGAACGATGAATCGCAAAGAATACCCAGTTTACTTGAACATTCTTTCGTCGACGGGAAATTTGCCTACCTGGGATGATTACGTTGCGCGCGTGGATTCAATGGCAAAATCACACTTGCCCCCAGCTGTCGCAGGAAATTGCAGCAAGCCCGTAAAAATCGCGGCGCCATTGCCCGATCAAGCTTGGACGGTGGGGCACGAAAGTGTTCGCCATCGCTTTAAGGTCTATGAAGTCGACATCAGTCAAACGGGCCGGATGCTTCGAATGACCAAGAAAGGTCCCGCAGCGGACCTGAACAAAATCCAACTGACAGCCTACGAACAGCCTGACTTTTCGAATCCAAGAAAGTTGAAGGAAATCGGTCGAATTCCAAGCCACTGGACTTCGATGCGCTACGTGGTTTCCGGAAATGGAAATGGGATCAAGATCTTTGTGGAAGAAAACAATCCCGGAGAATTTCCAGGCACGATTTCAATCGAAGCCTTTGAAGAATGGTATGGAACCGATGGGGCAGCTTATCAGGCGCCTTTGACGCTCAGAGAAGTGTCAGTGGCCGCCGTGGGAATGATGGGCTACTATCCTCCGGCGGGAATCGAAAAAGACGCCAAACTGAATTTCTTTTCACGCGTCTTTTTCGAAGATGCGCGGGATCAGATGGTGGCTTTTGAAATGGAACTGAAAAAGGGTGACGTGATTGATACGCACCTTTCGCTTCCACCGGCTGGCCAGTTTGACCAAGCCCGGGAAGGGCGCTGGTACCGAGTTCCTTCAGCAGGAACGGGCACTGGACCAACCGCGGCACCCCTGGTTTTGGAAGGGGTCATGCAGCGAACCGACGCCGTTCGCGAATTTCGAGCCTATCAAGACGGGCGTTATCTTTTCGTGGTCAGAAGGATGGGGCGGACGCAAACGTTAGCGCACTATTCGGTACGCTTTGATGTGATGCATACGGGACAACGCGACCATAACCCACAGTTCATCCAGATCGACGAAATCGGTCCAAACGATTATTACCGAATTCGTTCGACGCTTCCGATGGAATTCACCGTCGAAGGGTCGATGGACGCGGGTGTTTCCTATGTCGGCTATCGGCAGTGGTATTCGGCGCTTACCGGGCCCGCCGTTTACAAACCCTTTCAAGTTTATAAGTTAAACACACAAGAAAAAGACGTGATTCGAATCAACCGTTTTTCTGCGACAGAAATGGCAGAATCACAGTGCTTCATTTCCGAAGGCGCTGCTTTGACGTCAGTCTTTTCGTACACGGTTTCTTGTGAATCCTTTGAATTTCAAGTTCCCGACAACAAAGACTATTACTGGGTTGTTTTGGGTTCGGCTACGCCTGGGATTTCTCAGAATTACAGCGCCCAAATTCAGCTGAATCGAATTTCGGATCAGCCATCGTGGAATTGGTCACCAACTTGGATTCAGGATCCCGCGTTCTTCAAGAAGCTGGGAGTAGCGCCGCTTCAAGAATACCGCTTGGAAAGTCAGCAGATCACGGCCCTGCATCCAAAAGGGTTTTTGGTTCCCGATTCACGCTATTTGGCTTACCGAATTCAAACGACGAAAGATTCTTACTTTGCCATGAGCCACCCCGCATTCGGGATTCAGCGAAGGATCTATCTTGCTGAATTTGACCCAACGAAATGGGCGGCCGGACAGCCAGCGCTGAAGAACCTTTATAACGGAACGCAAGGGTCATGGACGCACCATCGAGAATTGCCGGCGGGCGAATACATTTTGGTGATCGAAGGCGGTTACAAAATTGACGCGGGCGAAGTTCCCGCGCTTTTGCGTTTCACCGGCGTGGACCTAGGCGTGAAGGTCGATCCGGTCAGCTACACGGATCTGACGAACCCTGCGTTTAAGCTGTTTTTCTGAACCTTATTCAAATTCGGTAAACACAAAAGGGACGCGGGCGCAGCAACCAGCGGAATTCGGAATCGCATCCAAGACCGCTTGGGTTTCAGCAGCGCTGCTTGGTGTGAATTTTCCGTCTAAGCTGACCCTGCCGATGGCTTGAGACACTTCATCCTGAAAGCGGCAGCCCAGCAGGAACGTCTGGCTATTTTGTTTGAAAAGGCAAAGCCCTGGATTGGCTTCGTCACCATCTTTGAACTTCAGATCAAAGGGTAGGTCTTTGAATCGAATTCCGGCTGGGGTTTCTAAGGCAAAGCTGGGTTTTTGAGCTTCTGCACTTTTTAGGTCCTTGAAGAACACGAAAACCTTCTGGGGACCCTTGATCCAATCGGGGCGGGCAAGCACGGTAAATTCGTACACCGCGTTCTGTTTTGCTTTAGGGGAAATGAAGGGAACCCAATTTGGGAACTTCTTTTGGACCGTCTGAATCCATTCTTTGGGAATCTTTGTTTCAAGTTCAGTTTTTCTTAGATTCGCGGCCGATTGGTACGCTTCAAGCCGTTTTTCTTGAGTCAGTTTGGGTGTTTCAAGAATTTCCAATGCGCATTCTGATACCGGACAGACCGTTGTTTCAGATCCAGATCCCCTAAGAACCCGGCAGCTGCCGACTTGGTCGTGGACTTCGCAGTCCTTTCCTAGAAGCGTGCCGGCGGTCATGGTTTTCTGATGTGCAGACGGGTAGTCGTGAAAAGAATGAACCATGATTCCGCATTCGCAATTTTTCTTCACGGTCAAAGTTTGATGGGACTTGGATTTAGGACCCTGTGTTTGGGCATCCAAGGTTCCCAGGCGATCCCACTTTAGAAGTTCAGAAAAAGAAAGATTCAATAGATTCTTCTTATGAATCCAGCCTTGGATTTGATTTTCTTCGTTGATCGCTTCGTCTGTCGTGATCGAACAACCGATTCGTCCCTTTTCAAAATATCCGTGAACGCGCTGCCAGTCGCCCTTCTTTTCCGGGTCCAAAGTCAGGGTTGAACCTTTTGGGATTTCTCGAAGTATTTTTCCGTTTGGGGCTTCGCGAACGTTGGCGGGGCCATCGATGGCGACGCAGGTGGAACCCAAAGAATAGGAAACTGAAAAAATGGAAACGAGCGCGATCAGCATCGAAGGAACTCCAGAGCCTTTCTCAAGACTGTAGCAGGGCTAGAAGCCATGTCGATTTCAAAGTGCTGAAGCGGATTCAATTCGCCCAGGCGATCTGTTTTTCTAAATTTCTTCCAACCCTTCGAGCTGAGTCGAAACTGATCGCGCTTCAAGCCGCGCTTTTTCAGCCGCGCTCGATGTTGGGTTTCATCCAAAGTGCATTCAATGATACTGAGCTTGGCTTTTTTCCTTCGAACTAATTCGTGAATCCGTGTCACCCAAACGGGCGTGTTTAAAAGGATGTGCGTCCAAGGCACATCTAAGATCACGGAGTGTCCAGGGCGAAGATTCAGGGCTGCTAGTTCCAGAAGCGCAGAAAGGACCTTGGGTTCCACCACCCGTGTATAGCGGTCGCCCCGATCACCTGGGCTAAAGGATTCGTCAATCGCGTCTTTGTCCAAAAGGGTTGCGTGAAGTTTTGCGGCTAGCTTCTGGCTTAAAGTGCTTTTGCCGACGCCCGGCGGTCCGCTGACTAGAATCAGGTGGGGTTTCATCCTAGGGAATGACATCGATCATTTGTTCGATGGCGACTTCCGCCATCTTTAGCCTTTCTAAGCTTCCTTCAGCTTCCGTCGTCGAAAACACTTTGAAGTTCGAATGGGCGGGTAGGGGTGACTGATTTCCAGAAATGAACTGATCAATAAAAACGCGAAGCGCGGTTTGTGCGTTGTCGTCGTTGACGCCAAGCCAATCCAGGCGACCTTCGACGTAAAGGGTAGTGAAACCATTGACCACGGCCCAGCAGTGCATGGACTTGTGATACGGATCGCCTGGCCCAATCACGCCCGCCTTTTGGGATGCTTCGACCACCTTTTTTAAAAGCGCGAAAGTCATGGCAGCCGTTTTTTCAAGTTCCGGGTATTCGGGGCTTGGGCAAACGGTCGAAGTCAGCATCAGTTTGAAGTGCTGCGGATGAAGCAGTCCCATTTTGAAATAGGCTTGTGCGCAGCCATGAAGAAGTTCTTTAGGATTGGAACGATTCTTCAAAAAGGATTCCATCATGTACTTCATCTTGATTTCAAAGCCTTGCTGGCTGATGGCGGCTAGAAGTTCGTTTCGATTTTTGAAGTGCCTATAAGGAGCAGCCTGGCTGACCCCCGCACGCGTGGCCAGCGTATTTAAGGAAAGACTTTCCAATGGGTTTTTTTCCAAAAACTTAAGCGCTCCCCGAATCAGCGTTTCGCGCAAGTTGCCGTGGTGGTAACTTTCCGAGCTTTTGCTTGCAGGTTTTGCCTTTCGTTTCATGGACTCAGTGTAGCATAAATTTTATGTTGTAATCTAATACATAAAATGTAATAGTCTATTACATATGAAAAAGTACCTATCTTGGATCGTAAAACACCGCAAATCAGTCATTTTTGGGACATTCATCGTGACTTTGGGGCTTTTGGCCCAGCTTCGTTCGCTGCATGTGATCATCGATCCGGATAGCGCTTTACCCCAGACCCACCCGTATATTGCGACTGGCCGAATCATTGAAAATGTCTTTGGCAATAAGTTTACGGTGATCGTCGGCGTTAGCCCCAAGGAAGGCACGGTGTATCAGCCGTCTGTCCTGAACAAAGTATCGCGAATCACGGACCGAATTTTGAAGGATCCCGCTTCCATTAAAAGCAACGTGATGAGCCTTTCGGCCCGCAAAGCAAAAGACATTACCGGAAACGACGACGGGATGACGGTTCGTCCGATGATGGAAAAGGTTCCGACGACCCCCGAAGATTTGCTTCGGCTTCAGCAGGCGGTTGAAAAGAATCCCGCTTATACGAACCTTTTGGTTTCAAAAGATCTGAAAACCACACAGATCGTGGCTGAATTTAAAAAGATCGACGGGGGCTTCCAAGCCATCGCCGCGATCGTTAAGGAAGCGGTCAAGCCGGAATTGGATGCTAGCGTCGATATCCAAGTTTCAGGACTTCCGATTTTCCTGGGGCTTTTGGAAAAGTATTCGCAGCGGATGGGCTTTTTGTTCCCGATCGCTTTGTTGATCATTGGATTGATTCATTACGAAGCTTTTCGAACCCTACAGGCTTTGATTCTTCCCCTGGTCACTGCGCTTTTAGCGGTGGCTTGGTCGATGGGGATCTTGGGTCTTTTGAAGGAACCTTTTGACGTTTTCAATTCTTCAACGCCGATTCTGATCTTAGCCATCGCGGCGGGGCACGCGGTTCAGATTCTGAAGCGCTATTACGAAGAATATGGAATTTTGTTTCGCGCTAGCCCCAATGGCGACAAGGGCGAAATGAGCCGTTTGGCCGTACTGAAGTCTTTGGAAAAGGTTGGCCCCGTGATGGTGGTCGCCTGCACGGTCGCTTCCTTGGGCTTCTTTTCGCTGATGATTTTTGAAATCAAATCGATTCGAACTTTCGGCATCTTTACCGGTGCAGGGGTCCTTTCGGCCTTGGTTTTGGAACTGACCTTCATCCCAGCCCTTCGGGCGATGCTTCGACCACCGAATGAAAAAGAAGTTCATCGTGAACAGTCCAGAAGCATTTGGGATCGAATCACAGAAGGCTTTTATCGACTGGCTTCGCAGCGGCAAAAACAGGTGTACATTTTCACAGGTCTTTTGATTCTGGTGCTTTCACTAGGTGGCTTTTTCCTAAAGGTTGAAAACAGCCAGAAAGGCTATTTTTACGGAAAGATTGCAGAACGCCTGGACGACGACGCCATGAATTCAAAAATGGCGGGCACGAACCCGTTTTATGTCCTGATCGATGGAAAGACCGAAGACGCCTTAAAGCGTCCGGACGTCCTTCGCGCCATGGAAGGCTTGCAGCTTGAACTTGAAAAGTCGCCCTGGGTGGGAAAAACGATTTCGTTGGTCGATTTCCTAAAGAAAATGAATCAGTCGCTGAACAGCGATCGTAAGGAATTTTTCAAGCTTCCGACGGATCAAAACTTGGTCGCGCAGTACCTTCTTTTGTATTCCAATTCCGGAGAACCCGGCGACTTTGATTCGTACGTCGATTACACCTACCAGCGAGGTGTGGTGACGGCATTTTTGAAAACCGATAGTTCGACGGTGCTAACGACCTTGGCCAATCAGGTCAAGGAATACACCAAGGACCACTTCCCGGCAGATGTTGATGTCAAAGCGGGTGGGGGATCGCTTGGGGGTGTTGCCTTGAACGAAATCATGATTCGCGAAAAGGTTCTGAACATCCTTCAGATTCTGGGCGCGGTTTTCGTGGTTACTTCGTTGGTTTTCCGTTCTCTGACAGCTGGAATGCTGATCTTGGTTCCACTTTTGGCCGCAGTTGCCGTGAATTTTGGTGTCATGGGACTTTTCGGAATCCCGCTTCAAATTGCAACTGCACTGGTATCTGCCATGGCAGTTGGAATTGGCGCCGACTACGGAATTTACATGAGCTACCGGATGCGTGAGGAACTTCGCACGCATTCAGACGAAAAAGAAGCTTTAGCCCGTGCCTTTGGTTCGGCGGGTAAGGCGACCCTTTTCGTTTCAACCGCAGTGGCAGGCGGATTTGGTGTTCTGATGCTGTCTTGGGGATTCATGATTCACCTATGGATGGGATTCCTGATCGCAGTGGCCATGTTGGTCAGCTCGGTCACCACATTGACCTTGTTTCCTGCTCTGATTTTTTCACTTCGACCTAAATTCATCTTTGAAGAAAGGAAAACACAAACCATGAAGAATCTAAAATCTGTCCCCGCGCTTTTGATCTTGGTGTTTCTTGCCGGTTCGGCACAAGCCGGGGCACCATTGACCGCCGTCGAAATCGCCAAGAAGTCTTTTTCGGCTTCGAAAGTCGCGGATTCCAAAAGCGATTCGACGTTTCGTCTGATCAATGCTTCGGGTCAGGAAAGGGTTCGCAAGACGACCGGATCCACCAAGCTGATTCCGGGAACGACCGACAACCAACGCCTGGTGATTTTTGAATCCCCAGCAGACGTCAAAGGGACCAAGACCTTGTTGATCGAACATTCAAAAGGTGACGACGACATTTGGATTTATCTTCCTGCGATGAAAAAAGTTCGTCGATTGGTTTCAAGCAACAAGAAGGATTCTTTCGTGGGAACTGATTTTTCATACGGCGACGTGATTGGACACCGGGTGGAAGACTGGAACCATAAACTTTTGAAAGAAGAGAAAGTGGATGGCCGCGATTGCTATGTCACAGAATCCACCCCTGCGCGCCCAGAAGTGGGCGAAAATTCGGGATATTCCAAGCGCACGGGCTGCATCGATAAGGAAAGCTTCATTGCCTTAAGGGGCGAAGCCTTCGATCTGAATGGTGCGCTTTTGAAAAAGTTCGCTGCGCGAAAGATCCAGAAGGTGGATGACAAAAATCAAAAGTGGCAGCCCATGGAAATCGAAAGCGAAAACGTCCAGACGGGCCACAGAACTGTGATTGAATTTCAAAATTACAAAGCCAACACAGGAGTAAGCAGTGATCTCTTTACGGCACGTACGCTTGAAAAGCAGTAATTGGCTGATTGTCGGGGCAATCGCGTTCGCGGCCTTGGCGGCCCTTTCGGTCCAGGCATCCGAAGAAGGGGCGCCTTCCCCGATTTTGGAAAAGCTGGGGCCCTCGATTTCTTTGAGGGGGGCTTTCTGGGATCGCGACAAGTCTTACAGCAGTCGGCGTGGATACCTAGCTTCTTCGGCTTGGCTCACGCTTCGTCCAAAGGAAGTCCTGTCATCGAAGCTTTTCTTTGATGGGTATCTTGCCAAGAACGATACGATAGGTTCCCCAAAGTACTTTGCCGAAGCACGTGAAGCGTATTTAGAACGTTCCATGGGCAGTCTGGATCTTCGAATTGGACGCCAAGTGATTGTTTGGGGGCGCGGAGATAAGGTCAATCCGACCGATCAATGGAGTTCCAAGAACTTCACACTTTTGACCACCGACGACGAAGACAGTCGTTTAGGTGCGGGCGCGCTGAATTTGGCTTTGAACTTGGATCGCTACCGGTTGATCGCCATTTGGCAACCGGAATGGAGAATGCCCAATTATCCGATCCCGCCCATCAGTGGGATTAGTCTAAGTTATGTAGATCCGGGAAAAGCCGCCTACCGGCAGTTTGGGTTGAAGTTGGACCAAACCGGGGGTGATTTTGACGGATCGCTGAGCTTTTTCAATGGCCCGTCCAGAACTCCAAATCTGTCCGTTCTTTCGGCAGGTCCCACAGGTGTGAACGTGGGACTGAATTTTGAAACTGTTCAAGTCTATGGCGGGGATATCGCCTTTAACTTGGGAAGCTATGGATTTCGCGCCGAAGCAGCGTACACCGCGTCTGCGGATTCCGCAGGCACGGATCCTTTAAAGTTCAACCCAGAATTCTATGGTGTTTTGGGTGCGGACCGAACGCTTTTTGAAAACCTGAATCTGAATTTTCAGTTTCTTTATAAGCATGTCTTCAAGTTTCAAAACGTAAGGGAAATTGCAGATCCCAACACCCAATCGATGGCGGTTCAACAAAATCTGATTTCAAACCAGCTTCGGAACAACCAATTGGGGATTTCCTTTCGTCCAAGCTACAAATTCTTTAACGAAACCTTGGAAGTAGAAGCAGCCTATGTGCAGTGGTTTTACAACCCAGGCGGATTGCTTCGCCCCAAAGCGACTTATGCGGTCAACGATCACTTGAAGGCGATCGCAGGCGGAGAAGTCTACTTCGGACAAAGAGATAGCTTCTTTGGCCGACTTCAAGACGTTTCGTCAGTGTTTACGGAACTTCGATACAGTTTCTAACCCTGGGAATCATTCATGAAGCCCTTGTTTTACTTCGGACTGGTGAACTTTGTCTTGGCGATTGCCTTTGGAATCGCGGCTTGGATTCAGCCGACGCAATTCATGGGGGTGAACGCTTGGTATAAGCCCATCAAGTTTGCTTTATCCATTGGGATTTACGTTTGGACATTGGCCTTTTTTTCACGCTACCTGGAATCTCGAGTGAATCTTGACGCTTTCAACGCGGCGGTCATTCTTTCGCTGGGCTTTGAAATCGTTTACATCGCCTATCAGGCCGCCCAGGGAAAAGGTTCTCATTTCAACGTCGCGACTTCGCTTCATTCTTTTTTGTATTCGATGATGGCAGTCGGGGCGACGGTAGCCGCACTGGCTGGGGCTTGGTTGGGGTATCATTTTTTCACAAAAGATTTTCCACAACTGGATCCGGCTTACCTTTGGTCGATCCGCTTGGGGTTTGTGATCTTTGTGATTTTTGCATTTCAAGGGTTTGCGATGGGTTCGCGTCTAGCGCACACAGTGGGTGCGCCCGATGGTGGACCCGGTTTACCTTTTGTGAACTGGAGCAGGTCAGCGGGCGATCTGCGGATCGCGCATTTCATGGGGATGCACGCGCTTCAGGTCATTCCGTTTTTGACTTACTGGCTGATTCGGGATGTTCGGTGGGTTTTCGCTAGCGCGGGCGTTTATTTGCTGACCGTGTTTGCCGTTTTCTTTCGGGCCTTAGCCGGTAGGCCGCTTTTTTAAAAGGACTACGCGTTTTTGAAAGCCGCCTTCAGCTGGGCATAATCCAACTTCACCATCTTCCACATCGCGTGCATGACGGCTTCTTTCTTTTTCTTGTTGGTACTGGTGTTCCATTTGTCGAATTCGGCTGGCGTAATCTGCCAATGCACGCCGTACTTGTCGATCAGCCATCCACACTGAACGGCTTTTCCACCGCCGGCGGTCAGCTTTTTCCAGTAATAATCGATTTCTTTTTGGTTCTTGCAGGGCACCACAAACGAAATGGATTCGTTAAACGGCATTTTGATGAAGCCGTTCAGCAGCATGATTTTCTGGCCAAGGATCGTGATGTGCGTGGTCAGCACACTTCCTTCTTTGACCCCCATAGGGTTGCTTCCCCAATAGGCAGACTTTCCAATCTTCGCACCCGGGAAAACCGATTTATAAAACTTGGCCATTTCTGCGGCTTTGTCATTGGACCAAACGGATGCGTAGATTTTGTTCATGCAGCTATCCTAGCGGCATCCGTGGCCAGTGCAAGTTCCGCGAAGCTTACACATTGCGTCGGCGGCATTTTCCATGCATGATCGCGGGACATGTACCAGCTTCGCGACTACCAGCAAGCCGCGGCCGAACAGGTCATTCGCTATTTCAAACGAAAGCGTGAACCCGCAGTCGTGGTTTTGCCCACTGGGGCTGGCAAAAGTTTAGTGATTGCCGAATTGGCACGACTTGCCAAAGGCCGAGTCCTGATTCTGGCCCACGTTAAAGAATTGGTGGAACAGAATTACCAAAAGTACGTTGCCCATGGACTGCCGGCCGGGATTTTTTCAGCAAGTCTAGGGAAGAAAGACTGGAATCAAAAAGCCATCTTCGGAAGCGTGCAATCGATCGCGCGTGCACCGGCTGAATTTTTCGAAGACTTTTCGCTTTTGATCATCGATGAATGCCATCGCGTCGCCGACGAAGGGGAAACCCAGTATCAAGAAGTCATGAAAAAACTGCGCGAAAAGAACCCAACCCTTTGTGTCCTGGGTTTGACGGCAACCCCGTACCGCCTGGGCCTGGGTTGGATCTATGAATATTCGCAAGCGGGCGAACTGAAAACCGAACAGCCTAGGTTCTTTAAGCAGTGCGTTTATGAACTGCCGCTTTCTTACATGATCAAGAATCGGTACCTGACGCCGCCGGTGAAAATCGATCATCCGGTGACCAGCTACGATTTTTCAGAACTGACCGAAAAAGGCCGAATGTACACGGCCGCAGAAGTTGAAGAAATCTTAAAAACCCAGAAGCGCTTAACCCCATTGATCATCAACAACATCGTCGATATCGCTGAACGCTTTCATCGCCAGGGTGTCATGATCTTTAGCGCATCAGTCCGGCACGCTGAAGAAATCATGACTTATTTGCCCAAAGATCAGGCCAGGCTTGTGGTGGGTGGAACCGAAATCAGCGAAAGGGATCGCACGGTCGAAGATTTCAAGCAAAAGAAGTTCAAGTACGTGGTCAACGTTTCGGTCTTGACGACCGGTTTTGATGCACCTCACGTGGACATGATCGCAATTCTTAGACCCACCGAATCCAATAGTTTGTATCAGCAGATCATCGGCCGGGGACTTCGTTTGTCCGAAGGCAAAAAGGAATGTTACGTCTTGGATTACACGGGGATGGGACATGACATTTACGCTCCAGAAATCAGCGATCGCCGCCCCAAAAAAGACACCGTTCCCGTTTTCGTACCCTGTCCCCAATGTGGTTTTGAAAATTCTTTTTGGGGTTACACCAACGAAGATGGCGAAGTTTTGGAACATTTCGGACGCAAGTGCCGAGGCGCCGTCGAAGATCCTGCAACCTTGGAAATCAAGAAATGCGGATTTCGGTTTCGTCTGAAGCTTTGTCACAGCTGTGGCGCCGAAAATGATCTGACCGCGCAGGCTTGCACAGAATGCCATGCGACGCTGGTTGACGCCGAAGCGAAATTGAAACAGGCGCGACTGTCCAAAGACGCGCATGTGATGACCCCCGACCGCATCACCTTTGAAGAACGAACCGATAAGAACGGTAAGCCGTTTCTAGAAATTCGATATTACGATTATGACGGGCAATACATCAGCGAAGCCCATTTCTTTGGAAGCCCGGCTTCGATCAAGAAGTTCAACGTGAACTTTCTGCGATCGCATTTAAAAAAGCCCGAATTAGCACCCGGTTTCCAGAATCCCTTTGACGTGATCCAGTACAAAGTTCTTTTCCGCCTTCCTGCGTTTGTGATTGCGCGCAAGAAGGACAAGTACTGGCAAGTCACTGAAAAAGTTTTTTCGGAAGAACTGACTCGCGGCTAGGCGAAACGAAATCCAGCCTGGATCAAAAGATCCCTGGCTTTGGAATAGCTTCCTTGCTTGATCAGCAAATAGTCGGTGTTGAAGGTTGAAACTGCAAAGATGCTGATCTTGCCGTCGGCTAGGGGGGCTGCGATTGAAAAAAGAACCCCGGTCAAAGAAAAGTCCAGTGGGCCAACCACCTGGATGCATTTCCATCCGTCTTCGCGCTTGAAGTCGCCCATCGGAACTTGATCCGTTTCGCAAACAATTGAAACTTCTTCGGGGGTTCGGGTGACGGAAAAAAATCCTCGAATTCCAGAAAAGTCGGGAAGCGGGGAATCTGGATGTAGCTGAAAAACGGTCAAGGCCGTGCCAAGTTCTTTTAGGTCCAAGAAAAAGCCCCCGTCGGAAGTTCATGCATTTGGCGAAGGCTTAGGGATTTCGCATGGGGCATTTGCGCGATTTCGTGCGCAGCCCAATAGTAATGAGTCCGCGACGGACTGCCGCGGGCGACGCGTGATGGGCTGTAGAAGGACCAAACATCCTGATCTGTTTGAAGACATTGCCGAAGGGATGTGTCTATCGCCGGGTGATTCTTTAGGCACCAATCCCATTCGTCTTCTTCATAAAAATGATGGATTCTAGGTTCGATTTCCGGAAATACCTTTTGAGAAAACCAGGTCGCCAAACCTTCACTGGCCAGGTGTTCTTCAGCCGTGGATGCGTTGAGGTATTCTTTTCGCGTGACTTCTTTTAAGGGTTTTCCCAAGTGCCCCCAAACCGCTGGCGCATGATCGCGGTAGACATGCGAAAGTTCATGCGCGGTCAAAGCCCGCAGGTAATTGATATCGGCATCAGGAAAATCGATTCCCAAAAGAACATGGTGGTGCCCCCGGTCATAGCGCGCAAAGCCGTCAAAGTCCCCAAAACTGGGCATCAGAACCAGGGTTCCCGTTAACGACGCCTGCAAATGGCCTTCAACTTTTGCCAAAATGGATGGAGCTTCTTGAAGAAGTTTTTCGGCAGTCGTTTGATTGGCTTTTGCGGGCTTTGAAGTCAGCCAGCGAGCTACTGACTTTTGCGTAATTCCCCAGCTTTCGGCCAAATCGGGATAGCCTTCTAGGGTGGGGATCTGTCCATTTTGCATGGGACTGTATAGGTCGATGATGTTCATCTGGGTTTAGGGTACCATTTTTCTGGTCATGAAAGAACGGAACGAAGCATTTGATTTGCTGCGCGGTGTAGCCATCGCGATGGTGATGATTCATCACCTGCATCTGGGGGCTTTACCCAGTTGGCTTCGTGAATCTTGGACGGGGGTGGATCTTTTCTTCGTCCTTTCCGGCTATTTTGTGACGAAGTCCTTTTCCGGGTGGATAGACAACCCAGGCGCCGGCGCAACTTGGCGCACCCGGTTGGGGGCTGCGTTTCGGTACATCCTTAGACGGATGATGCGAATCTTGCCCCCTGCTTTTTTGTGGGCCGCCCTTTCGGTTTTGGCGGCTGGATTTTTCAACCGTGGCGCAGGATTTGGGAACCCCGATCAAGTTTGGCAGGAATTTCTGGCCGTTCTTCGTTTGGATTACAATTACTTTTCAGTCAAAACGGGTTTCGACAAGCTGGGCTATTACTGGAGCCTAGCTGTCGAAGAACATGTGTACGTCGTTTTGCCTTTTTTCTTGATCGCGGTTCGTCGACCTGCATTTCGGGTCATCGGCTTTGCCTTAGTGATCGTGACTTGTTTTGCCTTGCGGTGGATTGCGGTCGATCAGGGCGCTTCGTTTTCGTCGCTTTGGTACCTGACGCATTATCGGGCTGAAACCATTGCGTGGGGATCGTTGCTGGCCATCTGGAATTTTCGGGGTCCAAAAATTCCAGCCCTGTTTCGTCCGGGCCTGGGTCTGATTTGCCTAGGTTATCTTTGGACCGCGCCTTCATTTCTTTCAAAGAATCAGTTGGGTTATTTTGGATTCACGACTTTCGCCGTTGTTTCCGCGCTTCTGATGACTTTGGGTGCGAATTCAGAAATCGGGATGCGGAGCCGTTTTGTGGGTGCGTGGGCGACGCTTGGGCGAAGGTCTTATTCACTGTACCTGATGCACATTCCGGTTTGGACGCTTGTCACCGAAATTCTAGGTCATGGGAATTTGGCGCTGTCGTTTTTGGCGCTTGGGGTTTTATCTGAAATTCATTACCGCTGGGTGGAACTGCCCTTGATTCGACTAGGTCAACGTTGGTTTTTTTGAAATTCAGATTGATGAAGCCAAGCTGCGTCTCGCGGTGGACGTTTTGTGACGCTCCATTCAGCAAGCATTTTCGGAGCGATTTCTTTCAGCTGCGCCAGCTGACTAGGCGACCCGGTCGCGCAGGTCAGTTCAACCCGATGTCCGTCCGGATCAAAGAAATAGATCGAACGTATGATTCCATGATCCGTTATTCCGACGACTTCAAGTCCGTCGGCTTCAAGCTGTTTTTTGGCCTGATCCAAAGCCTGGGAATCAGCGACCTGAAAGGCGATGTGTTGAACCCACTTAGGGGTGTTTCGATCGCGGTCCATCGGAGGGCTTCCCGTGATTTCAAAAAAAGCCAGAATATTGCCATGCCCGGCATCTAAAAACACGTGCATGTAGGGATCGGGTTCCTTGGTTGAAGGAACGCGGTCTTCGGCAATGCAGACCATCAGATCCATGTTCAGGTGCTTTTTATAAAAATCGACCGTTCTTTTGGCATCCGAACACCGGTAAGCCACGTGATGAATTTGTTGGATCTGAATCATAAGGGGACCTTTCTAATTGCCGTTGAATATTCGGTTTAATGAAAAAGCTGATGCCAGCTTCGGGCTAGCATTTCGCGGTCATCCGGATGCGAAATCCCAATCAGGGCCTTTGCTCTTTGTTCTAACGTCTTTCCATACAAGTCCACGGCCCCGTATTCGGTGATCACGTGGTGAACATGGGCGCGCGTCGTGACCACCCCGGCGCCAGCCTGCAAGGTGGGAACAATTCGCGCAGTGCCGTGACGGGTTCGACTGGTCAGGGCAATGATCGGTTTTCCGCCCGGGGATAAAGAAGCGCCGCGAATGAAGTCCATTTGCCCACCCGCGCCCGAAATAATTTTATGGCCGATCGAATCCGCGCAGACTTGGCCGGTTAGATCAATTTCCACTGCCGAATTGATGGCCACCACTTTTGGGTTTCTGGCGATGTTCACTGGGTTATTGACGTACGCAATGTCTAGGCAAACGGTCATCGGGTTATCGTCAACAAACCGATAAAGGTCTTTTGATCCCATCATGAAGCCGGCAACGGTTTTTCCGGGATGGATCTTTTTTCTGGAATTGTCGACGACCCCAAGGCGCATCAATTCAAGCGCACCATTGGTCCACATTTCAGTGTGAATTCCCAGGTGTCTGCGGTCTTTCAAAGCACCCAAGACCGCATCTGGAATCGACCCGATGCCCATCTGCAAAGTGGATCCGTCTTCGATCAGGTTTGCGGTCAAGCGCGCTATGGACTTTTCTTCTTCACTGGCCTGACTGGGTTTGCTTTCTGGAAGTTCCGCGTCGACTTCGACGGCAAAGTGAATCCGATCGCGGTGAATGAATCCATCCCCGTGAACGCGGGGCATCTTGGGGTTGATTTGCGCGATAATCAGCGGGGCTGAATCCAGGGCCGCCAGGGTGATGTCCACACTGGTTCCAAGCGAACAAAAGCCGTTTGCATCAGGCGGCGAAACATGAATCATCGCCACGTCAATGGGATAGCGGCCCGAACGAAGCAGCGCGGGAATTTCTGATAGGAAGCAGGGGATGTAGTCCACCTGACCGGGGCGAAATTTTGAACGCATGTTCTGGCCGACAAAAAAGGCAGAAACCCGGAAGTTCTTCTGAAACCTAGGTTCTGCGTACTTGGCCGGCCCGAAAGTATGAAGATGAGTGATTTCAACATCCGAAAGGCGGTCTGCCTGTAAAACCAGTTCGTCAATCAAGGTTCCCGGTGTCGCAGCCGCCCCCTGAATAAAGACGCGCTGGTGGGATTGAATTTTCGAAATGGCTTCTTTTGCAGACTGGATTTTCATTTGTTCTGAATTGAACCCGATCGCTTCCGGATCGCAAGCAAAGTCTTGGATAGGATTTTCGGCTTGGGACGAATCGACCCGTTCGGATTGGACTTTTTGACCACCACGCAGGCCCAAGTCGAATCCATCGGCCAAGGACCCAGGCACGGTGATTGCTTTGCCTAAGGAAAGAACAAAGGGGAGTCTATGGAACATCCGAATGCAAATGAAGTCATGAGCAAGCATTTGATCACGATCGGGTACGAAGACGCGCTGGAAGCGGCGTACGAAAAAATGCAGAATAAACGAATTCGGCATCTGGCTGTGGCAGACGAATTTGGCGCTGTGATTGGTGTGATCAGTGATCGCGACATTCAACGCGCGATGAAGCCCAAGAAGAACAAGTACGACATGGAATACACCTTTGATTCCAAACACCGCGTCAAGGACTACATGAGCTTTCCTGCGCTTCAGGTCCGGGCGGATGTTCAAGTGGCTGAAATCGTCGAACGCATGCTGAAAGAAAAAGTTTCTGCGTTCTTGGTCACGGAACGCCACACTCCGGTTGGGATTGTCACCACAGACGATCTGTTGAAACTTTTAGGACGCATTTTGCAAGAAGACGGTCCAAGCGGAAAAATGAAGTTTTCGCTGGGCGAACTGATTTTTGGGGATTACGGCGGCGTCTAGGCCGCAACGACGTGCTGAAAAAAGGTCGACTTCTTGTCTTCCAAAACGGCTTGGAAAAGGTTCAAATCCGTTTCGGGCGTCTTCAGCCAGCGTTCCAGGTTTTCAGGCTTTAAGATAATCGGGGTTCGGTCATGGCCGGCGGCCGCGACTTCTGGATTGGGTTCGTCCGTGATCAAGGCAAAAGACCAAAGGGGAAACTTTCCTTCGGTGTTCAGGTCAAAGATGCACGGAACGATCATCCGATCTGAATCCTGCGGATCAAACCGCAAAACGACGTTTTTGGATTCAGTCCCGTCGACGGTCCGCTTGACGTTTTCCCAAAAGCTTTTCATTTGGAACACGCCGTGGTTACGGCCGAAAATGGGCTTCCAAAAAGATCCGCCCAAATTGTCGCGTCTAGCGTTGTAACAACCGCTGTATTTCTTATCGAAGTCTTCTTGAAACCCCTTGGGTCGAAGCAAGTATCGAAAAGGAGCAACCCAGCGTTGACCGTCTTTTTGGTAAACCAAGCTGGCGTAATGTCCTGGATAAATTCTAGAATCTGTTTCCGAAATCGATCCTGATCGTAGGACATCGATTTTGACCTTAAGTCGTTCCATTTTTCCCAGGGCAATTCGTTGGTCGTTCTGAGCTTTTTTGGTGACCTTAGCCATCAACGACCGTTCCGCACCGGCCAAGCGATCTTCGTTTTCAAGCAGTTCTTTTTCTAATTGGGCCAGTTCCAGTTGATGGTAGGCGCGAATGTTTTTTGCAATATTCAATTCAACCAGGGACGTCGGCCGTTCAAGAAAAGATGCTTCAATCCCGCGCGGAATCTTCGCGCCATAGCCGTTTAGGCGCGCTGTGAAAAGGTCGTCAAATTGTTGAAGCTGGATTCGCGCATCAAATGCCAAGCCTAGATCTTTTGCGTTCTGGGTGACCAATGCGGAATAGCACATGGGGCAGTGACTAGGCCTTTCGCCGAAAGAAGAAATAGACGGGCAACCCCGCCATGATAAAAACTAGACCGATTAGGGTCGATTTCGGAGAAGTGTAAATCGTATTGACCAAAAGCAGAAGACCCATGGCGATGAAAATGCCAGGCAAGACCGGATAACCCAAGACCCGATACGGCCTGGGCAGGTTGGGTTTCTGCCGTCTGAGCTTAAATACGACGCTGGTCACCATGGCGTAAAAGATCCACGACGAAAAGACGACGTAATCCGTCAGCTGGTCAAAAGTCCCAGAAAGTGCAAGCGCCGACGCAACCCCGGCCTGAATCAATACGGCATTCATAGGAACATGGGTTTTTGGATGAAGCTTGGCTAGGCCCTTTAGAAAAAGTCCATCTTGTGCCATCGCAAAAGGCACACGGGCATTGGTCATGATGGATCCATTCATGGCCCCGATCGCAGAAAAAACAAAAGCGATCGACAGAATCTGGGTTCCTTGATTTCCAAGAAAAGTCACGGCTGCCAAAGTCGCAACCGGCAACGCATCCGGGTGCGCGGTCGAATTTGCCTGAAGGATTTCAGAAAACGGCAGTGCGTAGAAATACGAAAGGTTGGAAAGGCCATAAATCAAAAGAACCAAGGCCAATCCGATGCCAAAGGACTTTGGAATGTTTCGGTTGGGATCTTTCATTTCTCCGGCCACCATGGCCAGATTGTTCCAGCCATCAAACGCCCAAAGGGCGGCCAGGACCGCACTGCCGAATGCCGAAAAAAATTCCGGCGTCTTTGTCGGCGTTAGGCTGGCTGGCGTTGAAAGGTGGGCCCAGCTTCCGGTTTTTGAAAAAATAAAAATTCCGATGACCAGGCCCAAGATGATCGTGAACTTGACGGCGGTCATGATCGAATTCAGCGTTCCACCAAAAGCGACGCTTAAACAGTTCACCAGTGAAAACCAAAGAATCAAAAAAACCGCAACGTAAGGCAGGTATGCGGTTCCAAAATTCAAAGCCGCTGAAAGAAAAGTAGCAGCGCCGACCGCATAGGCAGCAATGGAACCAGGCGATCCGATCCAAAAGCGCATCCAGCCGTACATGAAGGCAAAAAGTTCGCCGTGTCCCTCCTTCAAATAGACGTACTCGCCACCGGCTTTTGGAAAAATGGCGCCCAGTTCCGCATACGCAAGCGCTCCCATCAGCGAAAGCGCGCCGGCCACGACCCAAGCCAAAAGCACCCAGGTGGGGCTTCCCACGGCCTGCGACATCGTGGAAGTTTTCAAAAAGATTCCTGTCCCGACGATTCCGCCGACGACTAGACTGATTGAATCGGTTAGACCTAGGTCGCGTTTAAGTTCAGTTGCCATATCGAGTAGACGTTTAATTCAGTCTGTAACAATGGTACTGGATTCGAACATGAAGGTCACGTGGATGATTTCGTTAGGTTTATTAGTCGCCGTATTTGTCCTTTCGATTCCGCTAGCGATCCTGATTTTGGGTCGAATCGGACCCGTGGCTCCGGCCATTGAAAAGAACGACCAAGCCCAGGTCATGCAGCTAGACGGGGGTCAGATTCGCTACCAGGACGAAGGCCAGGGTCCCGAAGCAACGCTAATGATTCATGGATTCAATCATCAGATGATTGCGTGGGAATCGGTTTGGCCCAAGGTCCAATGCGGTCGAAAGATTCGCATCGACGTACCCGGATATGGAGAATCGATTTGGCCCGCAAGTTCGTATTCGGTCCCCGAACAAGCCAAGCGAATCATTCAATTTATGGATGCGATGGGGCTGAAAAAAGTGAACCTGCTTGGGGTTTCCATGGGCGGATCGATTTCGGCCTGGCTGGCTTCGCAGTATCCGGACCGGGTCAAGGGCTTGGTGCTTTTGGCGCCGTCGGGTTACCCAGGATCTTTGCAATATTACGGAGCCTTTGGTCGCCTGGTTGGGCCAGGATTTTTCAATCAAGTCGCAAGTACCCTTGCAGACCTTGGGCCCTATCGATGGAAATTTCCAAACAGCCGCGCGCTTCACGCGCTGACGGTCACATCGTCCTATGGTGACGCTTGGGTTGATGCTTTGAAAAAGATTCCACAACACGCTTGGGTGATTTGGTCACACGGCGACACGGGCGTCCCGTTTCGCTTTGCCTTAGGGGTCGCAAAATTGATCCCATCAGCGACCTTGATGGGTCTGGACGAAAAAGTAGGACACGATATTCCCGCGAATCGTTCGGACTTGGTGGCGGGTTTAGCATGCGCCGTGGCTCGGGGCGGGGATCGCGGGCAGGTTGAAGCCCAAGTGAAAAAGCTTTTTCAGGGTGCAGACCGAATCGAAGCGCTTTGAGAAATCCAGTTTCCGAATCGATTCATGACCCAAAGATGAATCACGGCCTGAGTCCATCGGTAGACCGGCCAGGGAAGACTGGGGACAAAGTCCTGAACGATCGACAGCACACAGTTTTCAGAAGGAATGGGCCGAAATTCCAGAATTCCACCGGTTCCCTTTTTCTTCAATAGGCCGCCTTGGATCTGAAAAATTTCATTCACTTTTCCCGATTCGGAAAGGGATTTTAGTTCAAGAAGAACAATGGAAGTCAACCGAATCAGAAACCGGATTCGAGTATTCGAAGCGTCCTGGTCTTTCTGAACGGTCAGGATCTTGAAAAGGAATCGGGGCAGCCATTCAAAGTACCGTTCTGCGATGGATCCGATGGATTTCAGTTTTTCGGAATCGATGTTGGGAATTCTTTGAATCGATCGTACGGTCCGTGCCCCCAAGATTTCTACCTTGGGGCGATAGGCCGTGGGTACGCTGGATGGGGCTGAAGCCATACGTCGAAGGCTTTCATGAATCGACGTGGGTTTCTTTGAAAGCAAAGGCAAAATTCGACGATCTGGCCTAGAAATCATTTCGTAAGTTAGGCTTTTGACCAGGGGATAAACCAAAGCTCGCGGGGCACCGCTGACGGTACTGACCCAAAGTTTTGAAACGCCTGGGGACAAGACCGGAACGGGAATGATGGATCGTCGAAGCCCCAAAAGTTTCGCAGTTTCCTGCATCAGCCAGCGGTAACTGACGACTTCTTCGGCCGTTAGGTCCCAAGACTGATTTTGCAAATCAGGCCGAAAAAGCGTCTGGTGTATCGCGTAAACCACGTCTTGAAGGTCAACGGGTTCAGAACGGGTTTGCGTCCAAGTCGGTGCCAGCATCACAGGCAGCCTTCGCACCAGCCGGATCAGCATTTCGCTGGAAGACCCGCCGTTACCAATGACCAACCCCGCACGAAAAGAAGTCGTGATGGCCCCATAGGTTCCCAGAACGCGTTCGACTTCTAGGCGGCTTCGAAGGTGGGCAGACCATTTGGATTCATTTTGTGAAGAAGCTGGGATGATTCCGCCCAGGTAAAAAATGCGTTCGACATTTTCTAATGCGCAGGCGCGTGCAAAGTTATCGGCTTGGTGAAGATCGAAATCATCAAAGCGACCTTGATCCAATCGGGCCTGCGGTGACATCGAATGAACCAGATAGATCGCAGCCGTCGAACCGCGAACCCCCTTTCGAACACTTTCAAGGTCGGCTAGGTCTGATCTTCTGGGAACGATTTTGGGTTCATTGGCATTGGCTGGGCGGGGACTGCGGGATAACGCAAAGATCGCTTCGATTCTTGGGTCCTGATTCAGGCTAGCAATCAGGCTTTTTCCGATGAAACCGGTTGAACCTGCGATGACGACTTTCATAGTCTTGCGACGCTGTGAAAGCTTTTTGCGACATTCAATGGCGTTCCGATTTTTTCAAGCGTGACATAAAGCCCAGCCAGTGCCGTACCGATGAAAGTCAGTTCGGGATGCAGACGCGAACGGTTTCGAATGGTTTCTTCAAATAATAAAGTAAACGTCGATTTAAAGTGGGAAATGGAAAATTCGACCTCTTTGGAATTTGCGTCGCCAAAGTGCTGATTCAACAGTGCGTTCACCCGGGAAAAATAGCCATCCGAAACCAGGGCTTCCCACGCATACAGTTCAAGACCGGCCCTGGTTTTTTCAGAATCCCATCGAAAAAAACCCTGATAAAGATTTCGAACACGTTCACGAAAACCGTCTGATCGTTCAAACCAAAGGCGCGAAGGGGTCCAGATCAAAGTGTTTGATTGGGGTTCCCACCGAAAATTCTGCGGCCTAAGGTCCAAGAAAAACGGAACAGGGTATTCCACCATCAGAAAGTACAGTTGAAGGATCGTTTCTCCGATAACTTTTCGGTTTTCCGGGGTCGCTGTTTGTAAATGCGCCGCCAGTTCAATCCCGTCTTTTGGATCAACCGCGACACGAACGGGTAGGTTCAATGCCGACGCTTCAACTTGCTTTCGAATCAAGTCGATGGCTTCCAAGTATCTGCTGTCGTTCAAAGTCTGGGCGGCCGACTTTAACGCAATGGCCAGCACCCTTTCCTTGTGAATGACCTTCAGGGCGGAAGTTGAAACAAAGGGCAGGAATTCTCGAAAAGCTGCCGGAACCATTTAAGCGGGCTCCACGGCTTTCCAGATTCGTTGAAGCTCGGTGGGGTTAAGTTGATCCGTTCCGATGGAAAATTCGGTCACGGTATCGGAACTTTGTTTTTCGACCCCTCTCATCATCATGCAAAGGTGGCAGGCCTGGACACGAACCACGATTGCTCGCGGCTTCAGTGCGGATGAAAGGCTTTCGGCCACTTGTCGGGTCAGGCGTTCTTGCACCTGAAACCGTCGGGCGAAAACGTCGATCACGCGCGGAATCTTTGAAAGTCCAAGAATCTTTTCGTTTGGGAAATAGGCGACCGAAGCCTTGCCCCAAAAAGGCAGAAGGTGATGTTCGCAAAGCGAATAGAATTCCACGTCGCGCACTGAAACCAAGCCCTGGCCTTCGGCTTCAAAGATTCCTTCACCAATCACCTGTTCAGGGGTTTGGTCATATCCGATGGTCAGCGCCTTCATGGCTTTCTGGAAGCGTTCTGGGGTTCTGGCTAGACCTTCGCGGTCCAGATCTTCTCCTGCAGATTTTAAGATCAGCGACCCCGCCAATTCGGCCATGCGATCGGGGGATGGGATGCGGGATAGGGATTCGGGGATTGAATCTTTCAGAATCAGTCTTTGCGAGTATTGAGCGTTCATGGGGTCCAGTATCCCAGCTTGTCCAAGTTTTGACAAAATACATATATGGACAAAGCATGGACACCAGCGCAGATTCGGGCTAGATTAGACCTATGGGCGAACTGAACATGAAAGCAGTCTTACGGCAGACGGGTCTAAGCGCTGACAATCTACGCGCTTGGGAAAAACGTTACGGGGCGGTCAAGCCATCGCGATCACCCACAGGAAGACGGGTTTACACGGATGCAGAAGTGCACCGGCTTCGATTGCTTTGCGAATTGGTTCGAATGGGCCACACGATTGGAAAGATCGCGAACCTCAGCGACGAAAACTTAGTTTCGCGATTGAACCAATCCAAGTCAGAAAAGAATTCCGCCCAACACAGTCGGGTCGATGAAGAAAGCACGGCGAATCTGGAAGCGCTGATGAAATCGGTGGATCAGTTTGATCTGGCGGCGGTGCGATCCAGTCTGGCCCGACTTCGATATTTAAACAGTCCGCGCCGATTTGCTTTTGAACTGATTCCGCAGGTGATGTTTCTGATCGGGAAGCGGATCGAATCCGGGAAGATTTCGATTTCTCAGGAACATGCGCTTTCAGAAATCATGCGCGGGCATATGAATCAGATATATGACGGACTAAGCACCGAAGACGGAACGATGAAGCCCGTTGAAGCATTGATTTTTTGTACCCGAGAAGGCGATCCCCATGACTTTGGTCTAATGATGGCGGCAATCGCGTGTCGGTACCGGGGCTATAAAACCCAGTACATTGGAAAAAACTTGCCGGCCGAATCGTTGGTCGAAGCGACCAAGAAAATCAAACCTACGGCGATTGTGATGGGTGTTTCTGCGCTACCCGAAAGTGAAGATAAGATCGCCCCAATGGACTACGTTAAGGCGATCGATCAGAAAGTCAGTCCAGGAATTGAAATCTGGGCGGGAGGGTCAGCAGCAAGGCAGCTGAGAAAGCCTTCGGATCGGCGCGATTTTTGGATCTTTGAAAGTATTCAGGATCTTGAAACCAAACTGGATTTGCTTAAGTCCAAAGGAGCGAAATCATGATTCAGTATCCGTTGCATTTTTCGGTATCAGGCCAAGCTTCATCGGGCATGGGAAGTCCCTGGGACACTTCAGTGCCGAGCGGAAAGCTTACGGCCGCGATTCCCCCTGAATTCAACGGTCCTGGTGGCGGCTATTCGCCCGAAGATTTCTTCGCATTAGCGGCGATCAACTGCTTTATTGCCACTTTCAAAGTGATTGCTGAAAAATCGAAGCTTCAATTCGAAAGCCTTTCGGCTGACGGACGGCTGACCGTGGACCGAAATGATTCAGGTGTGCCGATGATGAAGTTCTTTTCTGTGAAAGCGACGATTCAAGGCGTAACCGATCGTGAACGTGCGCTTCGCTTGCTTGAAAAAACCAGTCAGTCCTGTCTGGTCATGAATTCGATCAAGACCGAAAAGACTTTCGAATTCCTGGTGAATTAGCGTTTACCGAGCGCAGCAGCGAAAGTAATGGGTTGCTTCTGAAGTCACGCGACCGGATCCATCTAGGACCTTTAGCAACGAATCCTGGTCGGTGCCGCCGCAGCCGCCATTGATGGTTTTCATTCCGTACGAAGTGGCGACTTGTCCTGCTGCGGTCGGCGTCGAAGTTACAATCGTGTAAGTTTCTGCAGCCCAGTGAACGTTTGACGTCAATGGTGTTGCAGTCAGAAGTCCTGAATCGCAGGCTTTCTTCAGTTCTTCGCGACCACAAAGGTGCTTTCCGCTAGATGCGCAGATGATCACGGCGGTGGCATAAGGAACGGTCACCGAAGCGGCTGCGTCGGTGTTGATGCAAAAAGGTGCGGATGTGGTCGATCCAGGAATCAAGGTCATTCCTGAATCGCATGCCGTGATTCCAGACGAAGGAAGACTTCCCCAGGTTCCGTCACCCCTTAAAACTTGGCTTGCCGATCCCGTGAAGTTTCCAGTGGCTAGTGTGCCCATTCCTAAGGTGGCCCGTGCTCCGGCGGCGGTATTGGATCCGGTTCCGCCCTTGGCAATCGGCAGAATTCCGGTGACCTGGCTTGCGTCGACGGTCAAAGTAATTTCAGCAGTCGAAGTTTGTCCCAAAGCGTCTTGTACGAAAAACCGGTAAACGGTTCCGGCCACTAACGTCACTGGGCTGTTTGGGGTTAAGGTGACTGAATTTGAAGTTCGGTCTGAAATCGTGAAACCGGTGGTGTTGTCGACGATTCCGGCGCGGCTGACTTGGGATAGGCCGCTGCCTTCTAAAACGACCTTGGATTTTGAAAGCGCCGTGACCCGGGTCACAGTGGGGCGTTCGGTCGAAGTGACCACGGCCGGTTCTTCGCTTCGACACGCGTTCAAGGCCAGTAAAGCGCAAGCAGCCCAGGCCGCCGATTTCATTTTGATTTTAAGCATTTTCATACCCCTAAAAAATTGACGCACTGTAGTATATCGAGAGGAATCCATTTCCGCAAATCGAATACTGGGGAAAAAAATCTAATCATTTAATGGGGTTAGGGGGTTGGCTTTTCCGTCAGGCGGTGGCACCCTGGTTTCACTATGCCACGTTACGTAGATGGGTTTGTGATTCCAATTAAAAAGAAGAATTTAGCCGCTTATAAAAAGATGGCGATCATCGGCCGTAATGCCTGGATGAAATTCGGCGCGCTGGATTACTACGAATGCGTGGCGGACGACACCCAGATGCCCTACGGCGGAACGCCCCTTCCGAAAATGGCCAAACTGAAAGCGGGCGAAACGGCTTTGTTTTCTTTCATTGTTTTCAAGTCCAAGGCGCACCGAAATGCAGTGAACAAGAAGGTTCACGAATACTTCGCCAAGAAGTACGGAAGCGACGCAAGCGACATGCCCTTTGATACCAAGCGCTTTTCCATGGCCGGCTGTAAGGTCATCGTTCAGGGATAGGGTCCGCCGGTATCGTCAAAGCGTTGTCGATTCACATTGTGAACTTGGCTGATTTCGCGATTCTGCCGATCAGCTCAAGGATGAACGTTCGTGTTTGCGCGCTGATCTTTTCTGCCGGAATCCATTCGCTATTTGGCGTTGAAGCGGCCCACGCGACTGAACTTTTGGTGAATTCGGAATCCACCTGTTCGCTTTGGTTTTCAAGCCGTCCCAAGATCGTTCAGCAAAGCGACGACGATCAGAAAAATTATTTGAACTATCTTTTGGAAGGACCCAGTGCTGCCGTACCGGCAAAGTTTAGCCGAATTGATGATCGCAATATTGAAGCAAGCTTTCACACCGATCCTTCGCTTCGCGCCAATGCGATTTTGGATTTTTTGGAAATCGGTGGGGAAGCGTGGATCCCAAATCCAGATTTCAAGATTCGAAATTCCACGGGGAACACCCTTTCTTTTCGCGGATGGCTGATTGAACACGGTCGAAACCTGGGTATTTCTGTGGAACACGTCGCGAACGACGGGCGCATTCACATCAAAAAAATCAGCGATGCGAAACGCCGATTTCCGCTAGTTAAGCGGGTGTCACGCGGTGTTTTTGTGGAAAGCCAGTATGCTCCGGCACCTTTCATCCACCGTTTTGGGATTTATGAAGGAGAAAAAGTAGCCGAAAAATCCACCCCGCTTTACGACGCGTATTTCTTGGGGGCGGGGGTCACGGGATCGGTTTATCGGATCATTCCAAAGTGGAATCCAAACGGCAGTTACGTTCGAAAAGTTTTCAAGGGTCTTGAAGGGGTTCTGACCCAGGCCTTTGATCGTTTTGGTTTAGAAGTGATGAAAGGGGCTTCGGAATTCAGGCCCGTGCCTGGGGTTTCGGTCGTTCAGATTCATTCGGCGGTGGGGAATCAGATGATCTTGGATGATACGCGCGGGGTTTGCCTGCAACAGGCCTACTACGAAATGTTGACGCCCGATGAACAAGATTTCATCAAGAAGCGTTTGGCGGATTTCAATATTTCTTTGGATCAGTACATGAAAAATCGTTTTCCAAGCCGGTCGGCGCTGGATGGGATTGTCAGGCATGTTTTGCCGCATTTAAAAAAAGAAAACCCCGAATGGTCGGATGAAAAAATCGTCGCGGCCGCGAAAGAAGAAGCCTTAAAACGCCAAAAATCTTGGGGTCTAGGTGCGGATAACTGGGCCGGAAATGTGGACATTCCCATGTCCTGGAATCCGTTTTCTGCGTTCTTCTTTCGTCCGCTGCACATCAATATTTCGTATCAGCAGATCATCATCGATCCGGATACGTTGCACATGACGATCATTGATCCGCAGTGATTGACTATTTCGACAATTCAAGCCGGATGTTAGCGGGGACTAGAACAGTAGCGTCCCACATATCCATGTAATTGCTTTTGCGAAGCGGGATCTCGAACGGTTCTGATTCTAATTCTGCGTTTTTTGAAGTTCCCCAGCTACACATCATTCTGGTGCCGGTCACGCCGACCTGGTACAGGAATCGTTTCGAGGCTTTTTTAATGTCCTTTCGGGACGCCCCGACCGGTAAGATTTCAAGCAGCGAAGATCGAGTCAGTGAATAGGTATTGCAGTCCTGCAAATAGCCCACCTTAGCAACCAACTTTACTTTGGATTCCGCTGATTCGATCGTGAATTCGCGATATTCGCTATTGGAATACTCACGAACCGCCGTTGGGGTTTGTGAATAAACCAATGATGGAGCACTTAAAGCAAATAGGCCCAATGTGAGAAGCCACTTCGAGTTCATGATTTTCATGCACCGCGTTATATCACATTTGTAGAATAAATCAACCGTGAGGAGCGGCCGGTTTAAAGCGGTTGGCGAATCATATCGCGAAAGACTTTGTGGTTTTGGTTGGGAAGGGGAAGAATCTTGATTCCCTTTCGCGAAGTTCCAAAACTGCCGTCCTTGAAAAAGCCAATGGTGATCCCCTGGGCTTTGCCGTCTGGGCCTTCTTCTTCGCGCAGGCCGCCTAGAATCGCAAAGCCGTAACCAAAGTCTTCATTTTTTTCGTCGCGCTTGACGACCCATCCGTTTGAAAAGTCGTCATACTTAAAGTAGGACGCCGCAATTCCGATTCCCGCTGAAAATTGAAGACTATTCGCTAGGCCAACGACTACGGAATTTCGGCCCAGTCTGCCGCTGCAATGGGCGGCCCAGACGCCCCCGGTGACGCCGATGGCGAATCCGGCATGTCCAGTCAATTCAATTGCCAAACAGCTTAGCGAGTCGCCCTTTGCTTTACGAATGATTTTCAGGCGTTCATCGTCGCCGCGTTGCTTTCTGTACTTTGCTTGATTTGAAAGTTCGCTAGGAAGTCCGTTTTTAGAAAGTTTCAATTCTTGTTGGCAATCTTGGACAATTTCGTCGCTCAATTGAGTGGTCGTCGGATCCGAAAATTCTCGATTGGCAGCCAACATCAGATCTTCGATGCGCACGTGTTCGTGTTCTTTTGCTAGCTTTCTTAAGCAGCGAAGGAACTGGCGACCCACGCGACCCATTCGGATCCTGCGGTCGCTTAATTCGGCCTGGGCCTGCATTTCTTCGATGTCTTCAAAAGCAAATGCCGCATCCGTCAGCGACGCTGATACCAACAACACCAAAACCCATAAATGCTTCATATATGGTGGCTTAACGCGATATAACGCAATGCGCAATGGATCTGGGTTAACTCGTTAGGGACGAAAGTTCATTTCGCAGTCGGTAGGTATACGTGGCTCGGGTGTGAAGAACTTTTTGACCTTATTGATCAAGGGATAGCGGGCTCCAAGGATCAGCTGGGATCGAGCAAAAGCTGCGATTCTTTTACGGATCAGGTCTTCCGGAACATAACGCGAGTATTTTTCCTGGGTCAAAATTGAAAGCGCTTTCACAAGGCCCAGGCTGTATTCGGGTGGAAGGTAAACGCGAATTGACGTCAGCTGCCCCAGAACTTTCAGCATCTTTTTGTTCAAAGGAAGTTCTTCGCTCATCGTGGCTAGAATCGAATTTTGGATACGCTCAACTTCGGCTGGGTCGACGGACTGATCGCGATGAATGATGGCATATAAAGTTTCAGCCAGAATTCGTGCGCCATCGGTCGAGCTGGCTTGGGATAGACCATAAATCATTCGCGCCAGGAAGTAGCGGCCACCCGGTTCCGTCAGCCGATTCTCTTTCAGTCGATAGGTTTGCGAGAAATCGATAGGGTAGATGACTCTCTTGTGAGGATCAAAAAGGTAATTTCCAAGATGCCGGTCGGCGTCGAATTCTCCGCGGTTAAACAAGAAATCCAGTTCGGTTTCGACGATCAATAAAGATGCGGCCTTCTTGTCTTCATCACTTAAAGATTCAAAAGGCAAAGTTCCCCGAACAGCGCTGAAATGCATGATGTCGTCCCGTTGGGGACGTTCGCTTGAAGGTGGAACGGTTTGAAATCGCCATCCTCCGATCGGCTTGACGGATCCGTAAAGTGCGCTCATTCGCTTGGTCTTTTCCAGTTCGTCCTTAAACTGACTTTCGGTTGCAAGCTGTTCACGTAAGCTACGCAAATAATAGTCATAGTCATAGGCAGAAGCGTATTCGGGGTCCAATCGCAGCTCAGCCGCAAACCGAGCAGCCAGGGATAAGGTGTCATCGATTGTTTGGTCTAGGTAGGGTCGGCGAAGGTAGACTGCCTCAGTAGTTCCATCGATAAACTCGACAAAAACGACGTACTTAATGCCACCCGTTCCAGCTAGTGACTTAACGGATTTAATATTTTCATATTCCCGCGAACTGTAACGTTCACGCATCAACTTGAAAACGTCTGCTCGAGTCGGTGGATTTGACCGATTCTTCGCATGGGCTAGCTTTTCGGATTCTTCTTCGCCGAAGATCGAAAGAATCGAAGCCATCTGGGCAAACTTGATTCCTGCGGTATTGTGTAACTCGAAAATTCTCAATAGCTGCGATCCGTCGCCTTCTTCGGGGCGTGTGGCCAGAATATAAGAAAGAATCAAAGTTCTTTCATGCTCGGGAAGTGCGGCAACATAGGCTTTGAAAAGTGGAAGCTTATCGTGGGTTAACCCCGCCAGTTCATAGATTTCTTTTCTAGCTTCTTCACCCTGGTGATACAGACCTTGCGTTCTTGTCCCGATGATCATTTCATTCAGGACCAGTCGCTCGGTTTCTTTTGCATCGCGAATGTAGTTTTCGAGCTGCGCAACATACTGGTTCAGTATCGCTTCATCGATTCGCGATCCGGTCAGTCGTGAAATCAGTTCCATGATTTTCTGACGCCCCTTGTTCAGCGTCGGTAAGACCGCATAGATGCTACCTTGAGGATCCTGAATGTATCCAAGAAACCTAGCTTTTTCCTTGATGGACAACTGTTCAATCGCGATACGAAGCACCGAAAGGACATTTAGGATCGCTGGATCGATTGCTTTAAAATTAAAACTTTTCAGCGGTTCGATAAAACGTTGGGTCTGACTTTCGTTTAGTTCAAATTCCCAAGCTATTCTTTCAAGGTAATCGTCGCGGGTGCCACTGGCGTTGGGAACCAGTCGGGACATTTGTCTGATAAAATCATCCAGTTCGGAATCCCGAAGCTTTTCTGATTTTTCCGCAAGTTTTTGAAACTGCTTTTCGTAGGTTTTTTCAAAAAGCTCGGTTCGCAAACGATCAGACTGGATCAGCCCCGATTCAAGAATGCCTTCCCATTCGCCCGGAATGGTGTCTAGTTTTGGGCGGATGAACTGGCGATAGATTTGATCGCTGTATCGACCCACGTGCTTTGATCCAAAGTTCTTCCACAAGCTGAAAATTTCTTGAAAAGGCAGGTCATCTGGAATCAGTGATACGAATGTACTGGCTAGGTCGTTCAGTCCGTAGAAATCAACCGTAGGTCGGGTCTCGACGGAAAGGCTTTTTTGATCGGGATTAAAAAGCAGACCAAAGAAGGTTTGAATAGCGGGTAAGTTCCTGATGAAGTGGTCGCGGTACTGTTGCGGTGTCATTTCTGCCTTGAAGCCAAATTCATAGGCAAATTCGCCCTTGAGTTGCTGAGCAATGATCCCAAAGTATCGTCCATAGTGTGGCGAGTAACGCAGTCCAAGTTGCCGCGCATGTTCAATTTCGAACTTAAGATGTTCGGAATTCGCCCCGTAAAGGCGATCAAAGGCGACAGCGTCGAATTTTTCGATTTGAAAACGCGCAAGCAAGGTTTCAACCAGATTTTTGCCCCGTACGCCTTTTTTTCGCAGTTGTCGGTAGATTCCAGCTGCGGTCTTGTTTCCGACGGTCATCAGTGGAGCACTGGCTAGCGTACTGGGTTTTAGGAAATAATTTTTGTCCAAGTAATCGTAATATTCGGTGTCGGTGACCGACCCTTTGGCATGGGCAAATGCAACCATCTGGTTCATTTGATCTAGATTTCGGAAGCTTGCAGTGAACTTTTCGAATGTTGCAATCAACGATGGATCGCCTAAGGCGGCGTTCAGTTCTCGAAAAAGCGTCAGATAGACTGGAAAAAGTTCGTCATAAAGATAGGTTTGGTGCAAAAGCCGGATGTAATAGTCTAAGTGCTTCCGATCGTATTTTCCGGTACCGCCTTGCAGAAGGTCTCGGTATAGGTTGATTCGTTGCTCGACACTGTACGGGTAGGTTGTCCGGCTAAAATGATAACCAACTAGTGCAGTTACCGGATGTCGGAAACCGTCGATCACCTCGGGGTTTTTCCAGGCCTCTTGAAATACTTTTTTCCATTCTTTGCTTTTCAGATTTTCCCGAATCCAGTCGACCATTTTCTGTGTCTTGACTGGAAAATCCTTGTGAAATGGAAGCAAAATGTTGGTTTCGTCAAAGTGCCAGGAAAGAACCTTAAACCCGGTTGAATCATTTACAGCCCATTCCGCCGAACGGCTTGGATCCGAAAAGATTGCCTTGTATAAGGCAGCATACGCATCCAATAGTTCGGCAGTCTGTTGAGGGTGGGTCTTGTTGTACCGGACAAACTGTTCATGGAAAAATTCGGGATGAAACGCTAGGGTTGGGTCACCGTACCGAAGTGGATCGACGTTTTCGATACTGGTGTGGTAGATCTTGAAGAAAGCGTCTTTTCCTTCTGCCTTTCCTTCTTCTAACCCCTTGATCATCTTTTTAAGAATACGTGTCGGGTATTCGGGCGAAAGCCCAATTGAAACAGAAGTGTGAAGCATTCTCACTAGGATGTCGGCTCGATCTTCAAGTGGGATGGCATCAGCTTCTTTTAGGCCACGAATCAAAAGTTCTTCGACGATATTTCTTGGAAACCATTTTCCAAGGTATTCATAGTTCGAATGCTCGTCCGTGATTGCAGCGGTTGCATTCGGTCCTAAAAATTCCTTTAGTTTCTTCCTGTATCGCGGGTCCTGAAAGCTTCCGATTCGATTCAGAACTTCTTGATATTCGCGAATGACTTTGGGGCTACCGCGTTCTCCCGGTGGAAAGCCGCTGTGGTCAAATAGCCAATGCCAGCTATTTTCATTCTTATCGCGAAGCTTAAGGCGGGCTCCATGGATCAGATAGGTCGAAAGTTCGGAAAAGGCCTGAATTTCTTCGGGGGTTCTGCTCGAGCCGATTGGATCTAACTTTGCAAGGTATCTGAAGTGACCTAAGATTTCTTCAGTAAATCTTTGAGGGCCGCTTGCGGGCTGGGAAAGAAGCGTCATCAGGGATTTCACGGTATAAAGAAACGGGTTCCCGGTGGCCTGCGAAAGTTCAAGCGAAATTCGGTCGGTCACTGACCCAAAGATCAGAAGGTCTGAAAGGTCACCCCTCATTTTTTCAGAATCAAAGGCAATGGGTTTGATCGCAGCAGTTCCTTCCGACATTCGCAGTTTCAAAAGTGCCCCACGAATGATGTTCAAGCGGATTTCGTCTTCAGGGTGACTGCTTAATGCTGCGTTGAAGGCGCGAGACAGACGGGCTTGCTGGGGTGGGCGCGACCCAAACAGCGATTCCAAGGCATAAAGCCCGTTTTCAGGAGCAAATCCAGCGTCCTTTAGAATTCGAATGGCCATTAGGTCTGTCGCCATTTCGTCAAATTGGCCGTGGTTCTGGCGGGATTGATCTTGGCCTTCGCGGACTTCCCACTTGATCAGTTCGTCTTCCTTCGGATGAACGTACTCGTGCCCCAGGACTCCGACGACTCGGTTTAGGATTTCGTCCATCTGTGCGGGCGTCGCAGATTGGATCGAATAGCCTTTTTCATCGAAGAATCGTTTCACCAAGCCTGCAGAAATGAAAACGTGGGCTCGGTAATTGCTGTGACCCGGGGTTCGATGTTTGATGACAAAACCCTTGATTTCGGGCGAAGCCAAAATTGAAAGCCGATACTGTGGGTATCCGTTTCCCAGTTTTTCGGCTGCGCGTGTTAGGCGTTCGTTGACGGTCTCAAGGAAACTCTCGAGCTCGTACATCAGACTTCCGCGAAGATCCAAAACTTTGAATTCGTCGAAAATTTCCCTAAGATGCTTGCCTTCTTGGGATGAAAGGCCCGCTGCTGCCTTCTCAAAAGTTTGGTAGCTCAGTGGGCGTCGTTCAGGGGGCAATGCAAACGAAGTCGAAGCCCAAATGATGAGTGGGATCGTGGCGACAATAAACTGACGCAACAAGACTGGGAACATTCCCAGTCTTGTCGGTCAGCATTCCATAATTCTTTCCGTTTTTTCGGTCCTGGCTGATCGCCCTTCTTTTAGGCTTTCTTTTAGCCCTTCCAAGCCGTGCGGTAATCTTGGGCGTATTTTTCAAATCGAATCGGATCACGGCCCAAGATCGCCTTGACTGAATCGGTGGTTCGCTGGGCGTAACCCTGGCGAAAGAAATCCAAGATCATCAGCAAGAATTCGGAATACGGGCGACCCAAACCTGCTTGCAAAAGGCCTTCCAGCATCGCGGCTGGTGAAATATTTTCGTAGCTGATCTTTTTGCCCGTCGCTTTGGATAAAATTTCTGCAACCTGGTCGTGATCCAGCGCTTCGTCGCCCGTCAGATCAAAGTCTTGATTGTTTCTTTGGTCGCTGGTCAAAAGTTTCGCTGCAACTGCGGCGATGTCGCGTGCATCGATGAAGCTTCCTTTTGCTTTCTCAACGGGCAGAAAAATCTTGCCCGCCGACAGGATGCCCTGGATCCAAAACGTGTTGAAGTTTTGCATGAACCAATTGGGGCGGATGATGTTGTAATTCACACCCGATTTTTCAAGCTTGATTTCCACTTGTCGGAAAGGGGCGGTTTCAATGGCGTTTGCGCCCATTGCGGTCATCAGTACGATCTTTCGAACCCCAGCCGCCTTGGCTTGGTCGATGACTGGATTCAAGATTTCGTGTTGATTGACGTGCCCTGGGGGTGCCATCAAAAAAAGCCCATCGATTCTGTTTAGCGCTTCAGGGACGCCTTTTCCGGTCAGCAGATCGACGTGAACTTGGTCACTTGCGGTCTTTTGCTTCGAAGTCGCTTTGCGGACTTCAAGTCCCATGGTTTGTAAAATCTTTGAAAGTTCGGAACCCACGGTTCCACTGGCACCGATCACTAGAAATCGTTTCATTCATTACCTCGTTGTATGAAGGCCAATCTAGCGGCGCTGACGTATACTGATAATGGCTAAACATCTAGATTACATGTCTATAAGTCTATTTTGGTGGACTTTCAAACCAACCCAGGTGAAAGTGCGCCCATGGACTTATTGCAAGATGTGCTTCAGCAATGCGGCTTGAAATCCAGTTTTCTGGGTTATCGAAAGTTTGCTGCCGCTACGACCGTGAAGTTTCCGTGCAATAAGTCGATTGGATTTCACGTCGTCACCCAGGGCGTTGCGTACATGCATCTAGGCGGCAAAAGCCGGCCCATCGAATTAGGGTCTGGCGATATCGCCTTTGCGGCAAGGGGACAGGACCACTGGATCAGCACGGACCCGGTTATTCATTCAAAGGTTTTGTCGCTGGGTGATTTTGAAAAACGAAAAAATGGGGTCGCATCGCCGCGCCTGACCTTGGTCAGCGGGGCTTATCAGGTTTGGAACGATCCCGTGCATCCGCTTTTTTCGCAACTGCCGGATGTGTTTTTAATGAAGGCAAGTTCGATGCAAAGTTTCGATCAACTGCATTCACTGATTGCGATGCTTGCGGTTGAAGCGAATTCAGATCGTCTGGGTTCGGATCGGGTTTTAAGAAATGTTTTGGATATTCTTTTCACTTTGATCTTTAGAAAGGTGATCGAACAAAGCAGTTCGAAACCTGAAACCTGGAGCCACGCGCTTTTAGACGATCAGATCAAAAAGTCGGTTGAATTGATGCACGCCAAGTGGGCCAAGCCTTGGACATTGCAATCTTTGGCAAAAGAATTGGGAATGTCACGCGCCGGATTTGCGCTGAAGTTTCGCAAGGGGATGGGCGACACGCCGGTTCAATACCTGACGAAACTTCGGATGCAAAAGGCCATGGAACTTTTAAGCGGCACTAGCGACAGCGTTGAAGTCGTCGCTTCCGCAGTCGGGTACCAAGACGCGTTTGGATTTTCAAAAGCTTTCAAAAAAATCACGGGGATGCCGCCCAGGGAATTCAGAAAGCGTGATTTCCAGGAACGCGAATCGCCGGGACGCCTTTCGTAGAATTCTTGTTAGGCTTCCGCCCGCGGTCGCGGCAAATTGGATTTTTGTTTCATTTCAAATTTTGCGCGGGCTTTATTGATTTCGTCGCAGTTTTTCGACGCCCATTTCCAAATTCCGCAGACCGCTTCGCCTAAGCTGTATCCCATTTTGGTTAGGCGATATTCGACGCGTGGGGGGACTTCGGGGTAAACCATTCTTTCAACCAGTCCGTCTTTTTCAAGTTCGCGTAGCGTCTGCGTCAGCACTTTTTGACTGATGCCCGTCACTTTTTTTTGAAGCTGCGAAAAGCGCAGCGTTTCTTCGCCCAATTCATCGACGACGACCAGCGTCCATTTGTCTGCGATTCGGCCAAGAAGGTCTTGAACCAAAGTTTCTAAAGTCGGGGATGGGGTACAGGTTCTTGATTTCATGGTTGCCTTGAGTTTCCTTTGGTTTCCTGCAGGTAAGTACCCCACAAAAAGGTGCCTACTTTCATTTTGGTCTATACCCACTAATATGACCCAAAAAAAGGAGAATCTGTATGAGCAAAATTCTAATTACTGGCGCTAGCGGTGGGTTTGGAAGCCTGACGGTTGCGGCCCTTCTGAAAGCAGGACATCAAGTTGTCGCAACGATGCGGGATACGGCGGGACGCAATCGCGCGGTTGCCGACGAACTGACGAAGCTAGGTGCTTACGTCGTGGAAATGGATGTAACCCAGGACGCAAGCACGCAAAAAGGCGTGGATCAGGCGGTGGGGCGTTTGGGGTCTATTGATGTCGTGATCAACAACGCCGGGATCGGCGTGCTTGGTTTTCAAGAAAGTTTCACTGCAGACGACTGGAAAAAACTTTTTGAAGTGAACGTTTTTGGGGTTCAAAGGGTGAATCGCGCTGTTTTGCCGCACATGAAGGAACGCAAGCAGGGGCTATTGATTCAGATTTCTAGCCTTTTGGGCCGAATTGCCGTTCCGTTTTATGGTCCTTATCAGGCGACCAAGTGGGCGGTTGAAGCCTTGGCTGAAAACTATCGGGTTGAACTTTCGCAGCTTGGAATCGAATCGTGCATCGTTGAACCGGGCGGCTATCCGACTAGTTTTATGGACAATCTAGTTAAGCCAAGTGATGCGTCACGTAGCGCGTCTTATGGTGAAATCAGCCAGATGCCTGAAGGATTCTTCAAAGGATTTGAACAGGCTTTGGCCGCAAATCCTGCGCAGAATCCCAAGGATGTGGCGAATGCGATCGTGGACCTGATTGCAAAACCCCGAGGTCAGCGGCCGTTTCGAACGGTGGTGGACAAGATGGGGATGGGCGATCACATCACTGCGTACAACGAACATTTAGAAAAGATCACCAGCGGAATCTACAATGCGTTTGGCATTGGCCACATGTTGACTTTGAAGAAGTAGGATTTACGCGGATTTCAACTGATGAAGCGGCACCAGTAGCATCAGCAAAAAGCTGATGTTACTGACCGCGTTCAGTGGGATTCCGGCAAAGATCGAACCCAGGCTGTCGATCGCAAACCAAACCCAGACGGATTGGATCATCAGCACGCGAAGCTTTTGGTTGAAGACTTCGGGTTGCGCCAGGCGATACAGAAGGATGGCCCAGCCGCAAAGGACTCCGCCCAGGACTGCGCT
Source organism: Bdellovibrionales bacterium (assembly GCA_016786465.1). Classification (GTDB taxonomy): domain Bacteria; phylum Bdellovibrionota; class UBA1018; order UBA1018; family UBA1018; genus JAEUWC01. The sequence continues at coordinate 140,488 of JAEUWC010000024.1, forward strand.
GATTTGGCGTTCGTGATCGGTAAAGGTCGCGGGATTTTGATCCAGCGGCCAAGCCAGCAGATCAAAGAAGAAACGCCAAGGTTCTTGGGTGATCTGAAAAACCGCAAATGAAGGAAGCAGTCCCGTCAGAAGAACAAAAAGGCAGCCCAGTCTTAATCGCTTAAGCCAAACGGTGGATGATGTTTTCATATTGGGGTAGATTGCCTGAAATCAAAGAAGGTCGTCATGTCAAAAATCAAGTTCAGCAAAATTCTTAATCGCCAAAAACATCAGATTACCGACGGATTTTCAGCCTATGATTTCAGATATTCCGATTTTGATCCCGAGACTGACCCGATCATTTCGTTGACGCATTTCTTCATGTCCGAACCCACTTTTCCACCCCATCCGCATGCGGGATTTTCGGCGATCACTTACATGCTGGAACATTCGAAAAATGGTTTTAATAACCGAGACAGTTTAGGAGATGTCTCGAAGATCAATCCGGGTGACTTGCATTGGACGATGGCGGGACGTGGAATCATGCACGAAGAAGTTCCGCAGATCCGCGGTGTGCCAGCAGAAGGCTTTCAAATCTTTATCAATCTAAAAAAGACGAACAAGTCGTTACCGGCTCGGGCTTTTCACGTTTCTAGGGAAGAAGCGCCGGTCTTTAAGGGGCCGCAAATTCAAGTCAAAGTTGTGTCTGGCGTGTATGAAAATATGAACGCGGTCATCCAGGCCCCAGAAACCCCACAGATTCTGGATGTCTTCGTGGGTGGGGCTGCAAATTTTCAGATTCTGCCCCGAAGAAACGGTTTGATTTACGTTTATCAGGGATCGATTCAAACGGATGAATTCGGCCTTTTGGGTCAAAACCAGGCGATCGCATGGAATAACGACGGCGCTGAAACGCATCTACGGTTTACCGAAAGTACGAACGGAAAGTTTGTACTTCTTAGCGGTGAACCGACGGGTGAACCGATCGTGTCCAGGGGACCCTTCATTATGAATGACCTTGAATCGCTCAAGGATGCCGAACGAAGATTCAGATCGGGCGAAATGGGAAGACTTGTTTAAGGACGTTTTTTAAGAATTGCTAACGGTTTACTGCGCCTTACGGAAAATCTTTTTCTTGGGTTGGATTCTGGGTCGGTCACTGAAACTAGGCGTTGAATCAGCGTTTTCGCGTTCGCGCCAAACCCATGGAGCAATCGGATTTTCGCAGTTCCAAAGACCCACGCGTTTTTGTTTCGCCCAGCTTTCTAGGCGGTCCAGTTGTGCCTGACGGCGTTCTGGGACTTGGTGATAGAATCGGCGTTCGACCCACGCGTGACCCAGCATCACCATTCGTTCGCACACGTTGATAAAATCGCCGCTGTTTTCCGTATAAACGGTTGCGACCGTGCGCTTGTAGATGTCTAGGTCGTGAACTTCAAGCAAGACGTCTTTGCCGCCAATCAGCTTGATCAATCCAGCCAGCGCGATGTCGCCCCAGGGTTGATCGCCTTCTGGGCAATCGACGTTGGCTAGTCGAATCCAGATTTCTTCGCCGCCGCGATTGACTAAAAAAGTGTCTCCGTCGCTGATGTACTGAACCCGAGCGCGAAACAGGCTTCCGTCGGTGGTTTGAATCAGGGGGCTAGGTTTTTTTCGTCTTTGGGATCGAGCCAATCGGTAAATCACGGCCATGGATGCAGCTAGGGCTAGAATCAGGACCAGAAGTGTTGCAGACGCCCAGCCGCTACCCGTTTCAGATTTGTGAACGGGTTTTGCGTCGGCGCGGGTTGAAGTGTTTCTTGCAGCCATTTTGAAACTTATCGGAACCGCGGAACAGGGGTGTATTCAGCAATTATTAATATTTCAGTCAGTCTAAAAGCCGATCTTTAAAACGCCGATATCGGGTTTATGAAAAAACTTCTGCGGTCGTGTGTTTGGGTTTTGACGGTTCTTGCTGCGGCTGGTTGCGCGACGTCGTCAAGCAATTTGAAGCCTGAAAAAATTGGGCAAGGTGAAGGCGGATTCTTTGGAAACATTCGAATCGTCAGCAAAGGGGAAGACGTGACCGGTAAGTGCTACGTCCTTTTTTCAGATTTGGAAAAAAGCCGTAAAGCGTATTTGAATTTGGATGCTTCGGGCTGGGTTTTCACAAAAGCAAAGTCAGGTGACACGCAAATCGGTGGGGTGCTTTGCACGCTGGGTGGGCTAGTGAAGTACAACGTCATGCCGGAACTGAAAGGGCTTGAATTCAAGATCGGGGATCGAACTTCGGCTTCTTATTTTGGGCATGTGACGATTGACCTGAATCATGATGCTTCAAACGTAACAGGCGCCACGATCATGTTGGGAAGCGTCGGTAACAGCATTGCTGCGCAGTCGGGGCAGGGGATTCCGATTGTGAAAGTTGAAAACAAATTTGATAGCGCGCTGAAAGAATATCAAAAGCGCCTAGGCGACGCGGCTACCGGGTTGAAGACCGTGCAGGCGACCGTGTCAAACGGTGGGGCAAGGGTGCCTGCGGCGGGTGGGAAGTAGATTAGGGGGTGGGGCGTGATGAAAAGTATGGGAAAAGTTAGAAATTGGGTTTGGATCTTAAGCTTGATGATTTTCACAAGCAGCGCGAATGTTCGCGCGGCTGAAAGCAGTCCGTCTCCGATTGTGATTGGCGCGATCGTTGGTGGAACGATCGGTTTGATTGCTGGGATTGCTGCAGCTTCTTCAAAGAAAGTCGTGGCCGAGAATCAGAAGATTGAAATTCCGCCTGCCGGGCCGGTTTTTGCGGAGATTAGGTTTGAGTTTTAGAATGCGCTTTTGAGTAGAAACGACAGGAAAAAGCAAGTTTGAACTCATTTGGAACAAACCTAATCTCGTTTGATATGGAGCAGTTCATTCGAAACAGCTTTGAGGGCGAGAATATTTCATTGGGTTTGCTGCGGAAGAATGGTCACTGGCGCCACTTTGTAGACTTAATTAATCATTATCAAGACCGTACGCGAAGTACATCTAAGGAAATGCCAAGCAATGATTTTAATCTGGCAATGCTGAGCCTATTTGGTGCAAGCCAGCTGAATCTTGTCAAAGGCGTGAAGAATGTACTGGGTGGACACCTTAGTGACAGCAGTATTTATGTTCGAAGGACGATCGAATGTTTTAGGTATGCGCTGTGCCTTAGGGAAAACCCTGGAATGGCCTCAACGTGGTCTGACCCAAAAATGAAAAAGAAGTTTGAAAGCGACTATCGCGAATGGTTTCGAAAGACTGGAAAAGAATTGTCCAAGCTCGAATTCAAACGGAATGATCAACACTTTGCTCATGCGTCGAACTTTGGGCCGCACTCGAACGCACAGCTAGCCGCGCTTCAGCAGCAATTTGTCCACCACAATGACAAAATCGAGTACCGAATTCTATATACGGAACTAGACGACGGCGAACCCGGCTACCGAGATCTATTGGGGACATTTTTCTGGCATGTGTCCATACATGCGCGGGCACTAGAATGGTGGATGAATAAGTCACTTTTCGTAGAGGGTTTAATTGGTGAACATTTGAAGTACTGGACGGACTCAGTTCGGTCTCTCGAAAAATCGGAGCGTTCCGCAAGGGACTTCATCACACGTAGTCTGCAAGGCAGTGGTAGCACCAGAAAAGTCACGAGGTAACCATGGAACCAGAATCCGAGTGGACGGACGAAGAGTTCAGGGCAGCCGTCGAATCATACTTAAATCTGAGAACGGAAATCTTTCAGGGTAAAAAGCCATCAAAAAAAGCGGTTTACGAATCCTTGCATCAGCGTTTTCCCCACAGGACGGCAAAGTCTTTTGAGTTTCGAATGCAGAATATCTCTTATGTTTTTGCGCGCATGGGAAGGGATTGGATTCCGGGTTTACGTCCTGCAAGCCACATAAGTCCAAAGGCTATCCAGAAAATCGCGGCAATGGTGTCAGAAATCGAGGGTGGATTTGACATTAGTCCGATTGTCTTCGAGGCTAAAGTTGACAAGATCATGGATGGGCAAGAGCACGTTGAGCCCGCGGGGATTGAGAGACCTGCTGTCGCTAGTGTGACGACTTCCGTATTTTCTAGAAGCGCTGAGGTCAAGAGTTGGGTTCTACGAGGCGCCAAGGGAAGATGTGAGAACTGCGAGAAAACAGCTCCTTTTAAAATAGAGGGCGGCCGTCCGTATCTTGAGGTTCATCATCTGGTCAGACTCGCTGATGGAGGGTCTGATCGAATTTCCAACGCAGTCGCTCTTTGTCCAAACTGCCATCGCGAGTTTCATTTTGGTGAGAAGCGGTCTGATCTAATTGAAGCTCTCTATCAAAGGATGCCCAGGTTGCGAAAAGAGCGGTGAGGTAGGGACGAAGTTTGTGTTCACTATGAAACCTGGCCGGGCTTAGAGTCCACGCGCACGGGTGAACCCGGACGCTTCCGCAGTCGACTCCCAAGTCTAACGCCGAATCGTGTCGACTCTTCATACTCGGACTACTGACCTCGCTCCGGGGCGGCGGCGTTGGGCAGAAAGGGCCGGGCGCATTTCCTCTACCCAGCCCTTCAAAACGCTGGACCTGTCAGTAACTGAGAAATACGGACGTTCTCGGTTAGGTCATAAAGTAAAATCCAGGATTTGTAACAGTACGGTTTGTCGAAAGTAATGGTGATTCGATCAGAAATCTTCCTTGGAAAGGCTGTAAGTGCGACAGTTTGCCGACCTCGTTGGGTACTCTCATTACGCGGCTTACTGCTCACTGAAGCGGTTTGTGGTGGTGGTAAGAAGTGGATGGGGCAATTGTGCGATCCATCCACTTCTTGATAGTTGAATTTTTGTATCGGATCAGTTTCAGGGACTAGTACCCGAACTATTCGGGAGAGATAACGACATTAACTATAATTTCTGAAGTACTGAACTTCTCTAAGTCAGACTTTAGACCGCTGGGGTTCCCGATACGATTTTCGGGGTCATAAATAAAGCAGATCAGTCTTTTACAATCGGGGTGGACCTTGTATCTCGCAACGTCCTGGATAAGTTCCTCACCCAGCTCTTTATCACCCAGACCCTTTCTAGTTTTTTTAATTTCAATTACCGTATTCTCCCTTTTCAATAGAAAATCCATCCGACTACCCTGCCCAGCGTAACTAGGCGTACTCTCCTCTGCTCTGACATCATCAAAGTCTAACTTCAATAGAGCCTTCACCGCGTCTTGAACATCATACTCATCTTCCATCTCCAGAGTAGATCGAGAGTTGTGTCTTTTCCTCAGTGCTCGTGCAAAGAGATGAAACCTACTTAGTCGCCGGCATAGCTGCCTCAGTGAGTTTTCATTGTCATCTGAAATTTTGTTTGGTTCAAATGGAACTAAATCCTGCAACTGTTCTATATATGCAGCCAAAAGGGCCTTCCGTCTATTTTGGTTTTCGACGTGTCGTTCTTGCCATTTATGATCGGGCATACCAATAACGACACCACCCAAAGTCCGCTCAAAATCGGTTGTGTTTTTATGAGCCTCTCCGTTCGGTCTTCCAAAAGCTCCGTGTAAAACATTTACGGTAGTATTTTTCCATGCAGTGAATTCTGGGTCATCATGGCGTAGTTGAAGCGTGGAATCTAGGCGTTGCAATTGGCGCTTTAATAAGTTGACAGCTTTTTCAGGACTAAGTGTGGGTTGTTCCGACATTTTTTGAGTTTTAATTCTCGCCATTCATAAATCCTTTTGCGCAAATGTACACGCTAGTAATTGTTATGCAAGGCGATTGATTTTCCTCTGAATGCCTTCTCAACAACTCCCCAAGTTTCCCGCACGCCGTTGCAATCCTAGCCATGACCTTTAAGCCACGAACTAGGGAAATCAAATCAATCAGCTTCACCTTGGATCTTTCATCCACAAGCGGGGTTCAATTGTTTAGTATCCAAGACAACCCGATCAGGGCTATTTCGAGCGTCTAATGTAATCGATGAGCTTAGTCAAAACTCAACCAATTCTTTGCTAAGTCGAAAAAGGTCGCGATGCTTCGGGGCAGTCCAAGCTACTGAGAACTCATAAATCGTATGAAGCTCCTTTTTATGTAAATTAAAAATCCCGATTGATTTCTCAACTGGGGAAATTTGGTGGATCCGCCGCTCGTCGCCTTCCGCTCTCGGCGCTTACTCGCGCCTCGGCTGCAGGCCGGGCTCAGCGTCCACCCGCAAGCGGGTACCCGGACGCTTCCGCCATTCGACTCCCACCGTAAGGTACGAAACAGTCCACTGGACTGTTTCGCTACCGCTGCTCCACCATTTTGAAAACCTTCGACTGAAATTGATTTACAGGTTGGACTGGCTTTTTATTTTTCTGGAAGCGAATGCTTTTGCGCCAGGATGGCGAAGCCCGAAGGGCGCAAAGAGGGCAGGAGCCCGCCAGAGCTTCCAGAAAAATAAAAAGGCAGGTCAACCTGTGACCTGCCTTAACCCGAAGGTTTCCAAAATGGTGGATTCGAGCCTTTTGGCGCGAATACCTTAATACTCAACAGGTTAACTAACTGTGTGCTGAAAGTGTGATTTTTTCCTGAAATTTTAAGTAACATAAGGAAACACCATTCTTTCAGTCACGCTTGGGTCGAAACGCTACTACATTAGCAGCGATTTCTTCCGGTGGTAGAATTACGAGTTTATCGGTTGCTCCAGCGACCTCAATGCCTGCTAAACGAATATATCGCTGCATCGTTTTAAGATCTTTCCAGCCTGCGATTTTCATCACCACTGGAGAAGGAACTCCCTGCCTTAGTAATTGTGTACCAAAGCAAGCTCGTAGGGTGTGGAACCGTACCGATGGCAACGCATTTTCAAGACAGAAAGTTCTCAGAACTGCCGCTTGAATTCCATTCGCCCATCGATCGAGTCTCGGCAGAATGTATTTTTCATTTCCACGTTCTTGCCTTAACTCTAGTAGCAACCTCACGCAGTCCTGGCTCATCGGCACGTCTCTCCAATAACCAGCTTTCGTTGTGCCGATCTCTTTTGTCCTACCATTAAAAGATCGAGCTACTGTGATGAGCTTGTTCTCCCAATCAATGTCTGACCACTGAAGAGCGAACAATTCGCCGTTTCTCATTCCCGTCAACAGTGCTAACGCCCACACATGACGCCATTCATGTTTTATTGCAAAGGCAACTTCGACTAATTTTCTGATTTCCCCTATTGTGAGGATCTCAGGTTTTTTCTCATCACCTTTTTTTAAAACAAGATCATGAACTGGATTACGAGGAATGTTTATCAAACCTTGTTGCATTCCATGATCGAAAATGGATTTTATAATGGTTCGAATTCGACGCCGGTAGGCAAGGCTTAAACCGTGCTCAGTCATTCGATTGAACGTTTCCATTAAGTCAATTGGGCGAATATCTGCACAGACTACACCGTCGTATTCCGTCATCCATTTTTGAGCACATGAATAATAGTCTTCTAATGAAGACTGAGTAATGCTCCCAAATTTCACTCGAATATCGCATTGTGTGCGATACCAGTGATCAATGACGCCTTTCCAAGTTTGTCCTGAGACCCTTCGCTTAATTTCTTCTTCTTGAAGTTTCCGTTCTAGATCTTTACGAAGCCTCAGCTCAATTTTCTGAGCCTCAGATTCGGTACGAACTTTGGAAACCTGTTCGGTAAGTCTTAATGAAGGGACGCGACTACTTGTGACGTGAACTCTAACCTTATAAAAGGTTTCACCTCTTTTTTGATAGACCTTAATTGCCATATTGAATGCCTCCGTATCGTTTTGAGGAATCAAGCAATTGGTCTAATTCTACTCGTTTGAAGCGCAGAGCACGCCCCAATTTATGAAACGGAACTTTACCTCTACAAACGAGCACCCTAAGCGCTCCGACTGAAGGCAGCCGTAAATATTCAGCTGCTTCGTCGGACGTTAACCAAGTCAAGTTTTCAAAGAACTTTTGCGAATCACGCGTCCATTTTTTGAGCCGCGGTTCACTTGCTTGTTTTGATTTTACCTCATCTGTGTAGACATTTCTAGACTCTGTAGACTTTTCATCCAACGCACTGCCAATTTCTTCTTCTTTATTCCCTTCCTCTTCCCTTATTTTTTCCCCCATCCCTTACTTCTCCCCATCTCCATCCACCCGCCGCATACCCCCTAATTTCCTGACCACTACCAATCCATTACTTTAGTAATGTAGATGGGGAGTGGTCAGGAAATTTTAAGAGGGAGAAACGCGGCGGGCGGAGCAGTTAAATTTTTGTTTTTGCTTCTTTTTTCGTTTTCCGCTGCCCGCAACCACTAGGGGGCATGCTTAGCCCCCATGCAGGATGATTTGACTGCACGTTCGTCATCCTTTTTGCGTCGAAGATTCATACTCCAGCACACTAAATTTATTCCTGAGCCTTTTAGATCGAATGTTCTGATTGTGCCGAGATCGCGATCCACGCTTCCGTCACTAATCAGTAAAAACTGATCAGCGTAGCGCTCCACTCGATGCGCATGAGGAAGAACATGTGTTCGATAAATGCGTTTTACATTATCAGCAACATGAGTCCCTCGACAGATATAAAGTACACCATCGATTTCAGAAGCAATTGCTAGACCGCGAAGTTTTCGAATGATTCTGCTACCTGATTTTTGTGTTCGCTCTACTTCGATAGCAATAGTGCAATAGTTTCCTACATTGCACTCAAACGCGATCAAAAGATCGGGATAGGTATGGATTTCCTCGTTTTTATCAATCTTAAGCATTTCTCTAATTTTGTCTGAGCGCCACATTTGAAAGTCATGAAACACCTGAGCGTTTGGAAAAATCGTCTTAAAGTGTTTTGCCCAAATCACACATTCCTGCCAGTGCTCGAGTGCTTCGGTACTACCTGGAATACGCTTGAGTTCATCTTCAGACACTTTGAGCACTTTCACCAAAACATCTTTCGCAGGCTCTTTTTGCGTGAGTTCGATATATCGCTGAGAGGATTTTGGTGTCGAACTGTGACGATTTCGAACTAACCCAAGTTTTCTTAGTCTTGCGATTGCGATATTTAACTTTCGCTTACTCATCATCGGTTCAATCACCGCTCGCAATGTAGTCGGCAATAATGGTCCATGATTAAACAGCATCCAAAGAATCTGCTGTCCACGCGGACCAATAGAGATAGTGCTACTCATGTTTCACCTCCGCAGTTTCACGAGATCGTTTTTTCGTTGGCTTGCCCTTAAGATCAGTCAGTGTACGAATAAGATCATCGAGATTTATGTTTTCTTGAGATGCAAATGAACGAAGCGAACGCCGAACGTCGATGTGTTTGCTTTGCAGAGTTTTGATATCGACATTTGATGTGAGTACGATCTCGTTAATAACATCCGAGTATGAAATCGAACCCGAGTCAAAATCCTCTGATGCTTTATTATAGATGCTCTCAACCTGTGCCCACGACTCATCTGAAAAGATAACTTGTAGCTTTTTCATCAGCGACTTCCCTTCCTGTTGAGAGTTGATCGTGGAAGTACAAATGGGCTAGGAGGAAGATCGCCAAAATGCATTTCGGTCAGATCGCTCTGTAGAGATTGACGACGCTCTTCCACTGAGTTGTGGACAAAATATGAAGTCAGGATGCCAAGCCCAGTTCCGATGGCTGCACCAATCGCAACATCTTCAAAGCTTGTTGAATTCCCTGTGCCGGCACGACCCGCAAACGCGGCCGCCATTCCAGTAGCTCCACCCATTGAGGCTCCAAGCTGCATGGACTCACTCATTGTGGCGCAAGAAGACGCTAGTGCAGTAATCAGCACTAGAGGCGTATAGATTTTCATTTTACACTCCGTAAGGATTTAAGTCGTAGAGTGCGATAGTGGTTGGGTTAAGTGGAAAAGTGTTAAAGTAGTTAAAACTAAGAACTTCAAATTACGAAATCAGGTTATTCCCTTTAAAGTATGTTTAAATGCAGCAATTCGATTATCAGGTAAGATGACCGTCTTGTTTTTCGCGTCAACAGCAGCGGCATAAACAAGATCAAAGTCCATACTCACAAGATAGTTGATGTTAGTATGTAAAAGCATATTCAAAATGAGCGCATCGGAGTAGCCCGTACCGGTTGTCCCACAAAGACGAGTGGCCTCTGTCCACTCAACATCAGGTTTAACGAATAAACTCTTTTGGCTTTCTTTATGCGGCGATAGATAAGTGCAAAAACTGTCAATTTCCGTTTCAAGTTCTACAAGTTTACTCTTGAGGTAGACTTCGCAAATTTTTAGCCAACCCGTTTCGTTGGGAATATCGCGAGCTCGAAATGCTTTTTTAATGTCTTTAATCTCTTTATCGTTGAAATAAGATACATTGATATCGAAATCTAAGTCACCAGTTTCAGCAGCACGTTTTTCTTCTTGAGATTCTCTTAAGTTTCTTCGTCCCTTGATTGTGTAAATTTTAGCTCGAGAACTTTCACTGATGGGTACGTCGACTTCTCCATCAGCGATTGAAACAAGCGCCTCCGTCAGTAATCTTCGACGATGATACTCAAGAAACTCAGATTTCGTTGTAACGGTTGTATAAAGCGTGATGTTAGCGATTTCATCTAAGTCATCCAAAAACTCGACTACTTTTTCATGTAGCGAATGAGCCTCATCAAAATACGCGATGATGATATTAGAGTCGACTACAAGCGTAGTATCCTTGGGTGCCTTCTCAAGTGCGTTTCGAAATGGGCGAAATCCGAGTCGATTTGATGACATTAAGCTCCCAATTCAGGATCGCGTGCGATCTTCTTTTCGGGTGTATTAACTGTTGATTTCTTGTGCTCAGAATCTTTTTCTGAGCGCTCAATTTCAACAAATGTATTCCGAAGATCTTCTAGTTGCTCCTTGGTCGGTTTACGACTAACAATCTCCTGAACTTTCAGCCGAATCTCTTTGAATTTTCTTTTTTTAGTCATGACTTAGGCGCTCACTTTCTTGATACAATATAACAAACATTCTCGATCTCCAAGTGTTGAATATCATAGCCATTTTTAGATTACCCACCTTGGAAACCTCACTCGAAACACATGAGACGCGCCCTCTGGGGTGTCCTCACCATGAGCAACAAGCACAGCGCCCATGCCTGTAGGTAGTGTTTTCAGCATATCCGGTGACGCACGA
>JAEUWC010000025.1 GCA_016786465.1 Bdellovibrionales bacterium
CCCAATCCAGCACCGCAGATTCATTCGAAGCAGCAAGACGCGTGATGGTTGAAAGTCAGGCTTTCAAGATCAAAATGGCGGAAATCCTGATCCCCGCCACGATCGTCGACGCGATTCGCGACGGTTACAACGAATTGTCCAGCGACAAGGAACGCTGGACCCGCTTGAAATCTTTGGTCGACGCACTATTTAATCACGCTGGTGGCGATCACCCCATGTTCGGAATTTATCCCAATGACGACACGACCAAGTACTTGATGGTCGGCATCACGTCGCCCCCCAAAGACAAGGCAGACAACCGAATTGCCTGGCATCAATTCAGTCCGTTCGAATATTCGGCAGCCGTCGACTATTCGATCAACAGTTTACGTGCACGCTTCATGAATTGGTTGGATCTGGCCCGAATCCGCGTTGAAAAAGAACGGACTGAAAAAACGCAAACCGATCCTCAGGCCGTGATCATGGCGGGATTGAAAGATTCGCGGGCGATGATTGACGAAGGGAAAAAGATCACTCCGTACGAATCCATGACCCGAATTCGCGACGCGTTCGTCGAAGAAACCAAGCGCCCGGGGCTTCCGCTTTCGTACCTGACTTTTTACAACGATTCCATTGCGCGCGTGAACAAGATCCTGGCCATTTTGGATGCCGTCGATCAATTCAAGCCGGGCCCCGTCGTGGTTCCTTCACCCGAACCCGCGCCCGAAATCGGCCCATTGGGACTGCCCTTTCCTTCGAAAAAGCCATTTCAAACTAAGCCAACTGCACCGCCAAAAACCTTGGAAGAAACTTTTTTGGATTGGATCGGAGAAATTTATGCCGAAGCGAAGCTTTCCCAAGGAACTTCGTTCTTGTCAGGCCGGATGGATTTCCTGACCCGCACGGCGACACTGAATATTTTCCAAGACGCAAAAAGCGAAGATCGTGAAATCGCGGCGATGTTCTATGCTTCCCGACAGATCAGCGATCAGCTTTCCCTTCGTGATCGCTGGGGTAGTTCAGATTCATATGGACGCTTTGATGACGAAGCGCTTTTGAATCAAGCATCCAGCTACATCGTCCGGACCAAAGACAATTCCAAGGCCTTCATCAAAATGTTCCGAAAAGAAATCGTTCGCGCGTTGAAGCAATTGGATAAGCGAATCAAGGACATCAAAGACGCTGACGAACTGCCGGACTTAGAAAAACGAAAAGTCGAACTTTGTTTCGGACTTTGGTTGAACGAAGAATGGCCGAAACACGTTCCCATTAAAAAATGCCTAGGAGTCAAGCCGACTACCCTATTGGTTTCGGAAGTTCCGCTTTTTGACGACTTAGCCGCAGCTGCCGGAGAAACCGAGTTCTTCGCGGGCGAAGATGGAAAACGCGACATCAAAATTTTGGACAAATACAAGTCCGTTGACGGCCGAATCTGCGCCCTTCACCAGCACCGTCGCATGAAGCGCATTAGAAATTTTAGTGAAGGTACGTTTTAAAACGGAATACGACTGGGCAGGTCTTGGGTCGCAGTCCATTCAATACTGGTTTCGTGAGTCCGTGGAAACCCAACGTTCAGGTAGCGGCCCAGGCGATCGCCTACTTTGAATTCCATTTCGTCCCGGTCGTGACAATGCCCCAAAACCACAGCGTCAAAGCCTTCGTGAATTTTCGCGGCAGAAAAACTGCGATAGGCTTTTCGAAGGTGTTCTAATCGCATCAAAGACATTTCCGCCATGGTTGGCCGACTTCCTCGACTGCGCCGACTGGAAGTCTGCCCGACCCAATCCACAAATGAGCCTGGCGCAAATTTCTGAAAAGCCCAAAGGAATGGACTTCGTAAGAAGACCCGAAGAATCCGATAACCCCAGTCGGATCGATCCACCAGGTCGCCATGCGCGACGTAAAGTTTTCTGGATCCCACTTGAATGGCGATTTCTTTTGGACAGATCTGGACGCGAAGTCCCTGGGCGCGAAAAAGATCTTTCAACCAAAAATCATGATTGCCTTCGATGTAATAAATGGCGGCAGCGCGGTCTTGGATCTTTCGAAGCGCTTCAAAGAACTGGCGATAGCGTTCGCGATAAACTCGTTGATTGCCAATCAACATATCAAAGATATCGCCCGCCAAAACAATCACGTCACCTTCCGAAACGTCTTGGACCAGCCAATTCAAAAGCTTGAGGTACAGCGGATCATCGTCGCCCCAAACATGCAGGTCAGATATGATTCGAACGCGGTTGGCTTGGATCACTTCTTCTATTTAGCACGACGAGTGACTTGGCGTAGCGCTAGAAAATCGTCGCCGGAAAGCTGACGCACGATTGCCTTTCCGCCATCCTTGACCTTGACCCGAAGGCCCGGTCCGCGACCGCCCAATTCGGCTGCAATGTCTTCGGAATAAGAATCATTTTCGGGATACGCCGCATCCAAGACGTCGCTAAAACTTTCGGACGATCCCACCGCGGCCAGCGTTCCTTCCGGCGGTCGTTTCTGGGCCTGGTCCTTTGAATCTTCTGCGGAACTTTCCTGATCCTTGCGCCCGAATTGATTTTCGTAGGCATTCTGGCCGTTTCCGCCATTGCCTTCGTTTCGCTTGTTGCGAACCGTTCCGCCTGGGATGTTCAGTTGTGGGACCACTTGGATCTTCACCTGGAAATCTCCTGCTTTTCCTATCGGAATGCCCCTGGCTTTCATTGAGTTTTTGGGGGATCTCGAGCAAGATCTCGTCATGCGTTTGACGCCTGGAATGCTTATCCTGGCTTGGTCCTTTTTCGGGGTCGAGTCCGACTGCCTGGCCTACCCTGGATTCATCGGATACGGCTATAGCAACTGCGTCAGCTGCCATTTCAATCCGTATGGCAATGGGCCCTTGACCGACTACGGTCGTGGCGTGGCGGCCTCGGAAATCGCCGCTAGGCCCATTTACGCTTCGAAGCGAACCACGGATGAAGATCTTTCGTCCCAGGCTGGATTCTTGGGTTCAAAGGAACTGCCTTCGTGGATCCGACCCGCACTGTCTTATCGGGGCATGCAAATGGTCACGGGCGTGGGAACTTCGCAAAGTCTAAGCCAATGGCTGAACATGCAAGCGGAAGGGTCGCTGACGGTTCGAAACACGAAAGAAACCTTCGTTGCATCGGGTACGTTTGGCTATGTCCCGGTTCCACAGACCAAGAAAAGCCAGACGAACATTTCCACATGGATTTCACGTGAACACTATGTAGGCGTGCGATTGAACAAGGAACTGGGTGCGTACGCGGGATTGATGGACACTGTTTTTGGAATTCGTGTTGCCGACCACAATGCCTACCTGCGCTCGAAAACTTTCATCGACAAAAATGATCAGTCGCACGGACTTTTGATTCATTACGGCGGAAGAAAGATGGACCTGGGACTTCATGTCCTGGCGGGAAATCTTTTTCAGAAAGAAAGCCTTCGCCAAAAAGGCGCAAGTTTGATGGGAGAATTTGACGTCGGCAAGGATTGGCGCGTGGGGGCCTCGGCGCTCTACACTCGGGGGACTTTTCGTTCGCGGCAGATGTTTGCCGTTCACACGCGCGTGGGTGTTGCCGAAGGGTCATCCGTTTTGGCACAGTTTGGAACCATCCGCGAAGACCCGGTGATTCAGGGCGCCCCTTTGGGCGGGTACAGTTTCTTTCAATGGACCAATCGATTGATCCGAGGCCTGAATCTTTTGGCGACGTTGGAATGGTACGCAGCTGATTTTTCAAAGACTGGACCCCGTTCGTACCGCGCAGGCCCGTCGCTTCAGTGGTTTCCGATGCAACGCCTTGAATTGCGTGCCGACCTTTTGGGAACGCGACAGACGGGTTCGGATTCTTTGGAAACGGACTTCTATACTTTACTGGCGCAGGTGCATGTATGGCTTTGAGTTGGGGAATTTTTCTGGCTGTAACGACCTGGTTTGCATCGGTCCCGGCACAAGCTGAAGAAAGTGTCGTGAAAAGATCCGACTGCAAGATCAATGTCTACAAAAACAAAAAGTGGGAATCTCGCAATCAGCTTCCATTTTCAGTGGGTCAGTCCGTAAAGGTTAAACCGATCCCGGGTCGCGATTCGCAAGTCTATGTTTGGGTAGGAGACGCATACGCTGCCGTCCCCAAATCTTGTCTAGGCATCAAAGAGGAACCGCCCGAAGATGCTCCTTCAGGAACATCTGGCGCAACCGCTGCGCCCATGCCCGATCTGAAAAAGAAATCCATGTACTTGTCGGTATCTTACCTTTCTTGGTCTGAAAGAATTCGACTGGAAGAAGCACCAGGAATCGTTTCGCTTCTGAACAGCAACCAAGTCGGACTGGGACTAGGCGGAGGACTTCGATTTCGCGCCGGAAGGCGTGGGCAGATCGACTTAGGATCGCAGGTCCTGATCACCAGCAGCCAAGTTGGCCCATCGGCTGCAAACCTACTTGCGGGGTCGGCCAATTACGTTTCAAAGGATTCCGGGACTTTTGGAATTCTGGCGCGGCCTGGATTCTTCTTTTTTCCTGGGTCTGAATCACTTGCCGTGGGTTTTTCAATTCCGCTGATTTACCGCGTAGCCAACTGGCCAAACCCAAACAGCACCGCGCGATTTTTGGAAAAGGCCGCTTTCCGTTACGGCGCTCAGCTGGACATGCAGCTTAGACGTGATTCTTGGTCGATAGGAACCCGCTTGGGATTTGTTCAATCACTTTTGGGTTTAGCGTGGGATCTGAATCTTTCGAAATCGCTTTGACGGGTGTCCAAAACTTAGTCACAGACGACTGCCTAGATATCTGATTTTATTGAATAAAGTCTAAAAAAGGGCGGCACGGTTCCTGCTTTGTATTCAGGCATGCGCCCTATTTTCAGTTCGATGATTTTGGTTTCCACATTGGCTTCTCTTCCCGCGTTGGCTCAGACCGCGCCTACCACGCCTGCCCCGCAAGGATATGAAACAGCCGCCTGCCCTCAGGACGTTCCACTTTCCGAAGTTCTGGATAACGTCGACCGCGTGGATTTCAGGTTTCGAATTACTCAACAGATCCCAAGAAAGCACGACGCTTTGGATTTGGGAATCGTCGCTTTCAAGGATTCACAAAATCGCGACGAACAGGTTGAACGCAGAATCCAGCTTCACGAAGCGTCTAGCCGCCGTCGTCAGTTAAGTCCGTCCCGTCCAGCTATGACAGCCGAATCTTTTTCTGCAGACGTCGTGTACATGGATTCAGACCCGTCCGTATACTCGATCGCCAATACCCGCCAGAATTATTCGGAAGAATTGACCCTAAAAGAACTCATCGCGGTCTGGCAAGACGTCTTTGAAATCACCTGCTGGAATCTACCCGTCGAAGAAGCTTCGATCCGCGACTGGAAAACAATCAAAGGTAAAATTTAATGATTTCGATCCTGCTGACTTTGCTTGCAACGACTTCGGCTGAAGCTCAGGTTCCTGGATTTTCCCTGACCCTGGCGGTGAAAGGGAAAGTCTTTTACAAGCTGACTGAAAATCGAAGCCTTTCCAAATCGGAAGTCCTAGACATGGGTCTGGATGCCAAAAAGACCTATTCGTGGCCGAAATTTTATGAATCTTCGGAATCCGATGTCACCATCAACGGATTAGCAATGGGCCGCCAACCCGTCGAGTCAGACACGACACACGCCTTTGGATTTGACCCTTCAAGCCCTTCTAGCTTTGACATCATCGATACCCACGAAATCGATCCAACCCAGGCCCTTCAAAAGATGCCCGTTGGAAAGAATGACATCACTTGGGATGCGAAAAAGAACTTGGTCGCCGCAAAACTGGATCAGGGTCTTCGCAATTCAGGTGCTTTGGGTTCCATGCTGGGAATCAGCCTGACCACGCGTGGTTCGACTTCGGTTTCGGAACAACTTCAGATCAATCAATACACCTGCAAGACAGAAAGCAGCGCTACGACGTTGGTCTGCGATGTAGACCTGGTCATACATGCCGAAATGAACCTAGACGATGAAGACGAAAGCGAAAACGACGATGAAGATTCTGACTGGGATCGCAGCTAGCTTCCTTTTTGTAGCGAACGCTTGGGCGGCAGACGTGATCGTCCGCCTGGAAAAGATCGATGGTTTTGGCCAACGCACCAGCCCTTGTGTCGATACAATTCACCCGATTTCCGGCTGGAAGATGAAGGCTAAAGCCCGAGAAACAAATATTCACTTTAAGTCAGGAAAAGAACTTTTCCTTCAGGAAGTGAACTACGGCGCAGACTGCGCAGCTGTCGAGCACATGGAAGAAAAGTCGGAACTTCACGGCTGGCTTGAAGAACTTTTAAGTGACCCGATCGAACTGATTGTTACGGTCGATGATCAAGAACCGACCCTGATTCGGTCGTACAAGAAGCAATGCTTGTACGGCGCAGATGACTGTCAGGGTTTCAAGTTTTAGGGAACGGTAAGAATCCAGTCGCGAATCTGCTGAAGTTCGGAAGACGTTAGAACTTCCGCCGGCGGCATGTTTTCGTTCCCGCCCACACCCGCACCCTTGATTCGACGATAAAGGGTCGAACTTGCGGGATCGCCGGCCGCTACGGAAAGAGTAGAAGAAGCTTTGAATTCGGCTTCGGTGTTCGTACCAACTTCACTGTGGCAGCGCACACATCGACCAATCAGAATTTCCCGAGCAGCCCGAAACTTTGCCGGATCGGCAGCGGACGCTACAATCGCGTCGCCACTTCCGTACTTGGCTTCGTCTTCAGCCGAAGAATTCAGAGTCTGAAAAAAATTGCCGCAACCCGAAAGAATCAGGCACAAAAGGCCGGCAATTCCAAAGTGGGTTTCAGTTTTCACTAAGGAGCGACCGCCACCTTGGCTTCGATTTCGACTTCATCGTCGACGCCGACACTTTTGTACTTAGCCGACTTGATTCCGCAATCCTTGAAGGTGGTTGGGAACTTTGCAATCAAGACCTTACCTTTGACTTCGTAGGTTCCCTTGATCGGGACGGTCTTGTCGCGAATCTTCAGCTTGCCTTCGAACTTTCCGTCCTTGCCTGAAACATCGATCACTTCCGCAGTCGGAAACTTGGCCACTTCCAGATAATTGTCCTTCATATGCTTTGTGCGAAGGCTCATTCCTGCGTCCAGGGTCTTTAGATCTAAGACGATGGATTTCGCGGTGACACCAGTCTTCGTCACGGTCGCGGTACCTTTGATTTCACTTGAAGTCGCTTCGAATGCTCCGCCCGGGGTCATCATCATGTTCAGTTTCAATGACGGCCCGTCGGACTCAGCACCTTGAGCCCACGCCATCAATGCAAATCCAGTGATCCAACCTGTAACGAATTTCCTCATGATCTTTTCCCTGTTGATACGTTTCTACTGCTGATTCCTACTGCATTCCATCGATCCAGTTGCGCAAGGTCGTGGCAATCGGCGTACGATTAGCCGTACTTGCGTTCGGCGGCATCGCAGGAGTCTGAGTTCCCGCAACCACTTTGTAAAGCACCGAGGCTGCCGAGTTTCCCGGCACGATCAAAGGCGAGTTCTTCCACACGGCGGCCCGAAAGTCGGCTTCAGTCTGCAGACTTCCAAAGTTCGGCCGAAGCCCGCTGGCATCGTTGGTGTGGCAGCCATTGCAGTTCTGCTGAAGCGACTGTCTTGCAGTGCTAAAACGTTGCGCAGCAAGGGCTGCGCCGCTGCCGTAAGTTAAAGCTTCAAAGTTCAACGCAATTTCGTCATTGCCGGGCCCCCGGGCCATTTCCAGAATCATGGACGAAGTGGATAGGGTTGTCCCTGTGGTGCCTGCACTGGTGGTGACCACTTGGTCAATGGCGTTGTAGGTGGTCGACCCCGTCGGGACGATCCCGTTCATCACTAACTTGATCCCTTTTACGTACACCGCCGTGGCAGTCGTGGACCGAATCCTGGGATTGAAGAACCGATAACTGTAGTTGTCGAACTTCACGACCGAAAGGTCGATGACTGCTCCGCGAAGCGCGGGATTCAATAAAGTTTCTATTGGGAAGTTTAAAGTCAAAGCCGTCGTCCCAAGTCCTGCTGGGATTCTGACCTTGGCTGTGGTTTGTCCGGTCATTCCGGTTTCTGCCCCGCGTAGACGTGACCATTCTTCGATAGCGGATCGCATTTCTGCAGCCGCTACCGCGCAATCTTTCCAGCAGTTGTGAAGGTCCAATGAAAGCCTTTGAATCAGACGCGACGACGGAATGTCCTGAAAATTGACCTTAGCAGCTTGGATCAATTCTGTATGAGCTGTTCCGACGTCAGGTGAAGCAAAGAACGGACTTTGGGTCGAAGCATGGCAGCCCGCACAGTATGAACGAAGAACCGGGTGTACGGTGGTTTCAAAAGCGACTATGGACGCCGCTTCGATCGAGCTTTTCTGCGCCGTAGCGATTCTTGCTTTCTTTGAAGGCAAATAGGTGAAGTCGGGCGAAAGACAGCCCGAAAGGGTGCCCATTGCCAAAAACGAAAAGCTGATCCAGCACTTCGCGGAATCAGGTGATCTTGTTGAAAACCAAGTATTCATCCAACCTCGATCCAAAAGTGTCGCCACCGACGACTTGCGAAAGGCGCCCTTCTTCTCCTTGAAGCGCTAAATAATTCCCGACCACGGCACGAGCCAAGCTGGTCACATCATTGCTGACCAATGTCGCCTGACGGTCTACGCCGATTTTACCGCCCTCGCGAAACCAGCCGACCTGACGCTTATTTCCGCGCACAATTGCGGAAGTGCTTCTTGGTGCGGAAGGACGCAGAACCAGAAGAACGGTCGCCCCCTTTTCACCGTCATCGCCAGTCCAAACGCCTTTGCCCCGACCCGCTGCCGAATCATCAGTGGTTCCGTCGCTGTAAACCGAACCGTCGGTGTACAAGTAAATCATCAGGGGTTTGTTCTTGGCTTTTGCCAGTTCAAGCATCTGTCCTACCATCCGCCCTGCCGCTTCGTCGCGCGCTTCACCGTCCGACCGGTTTCCGCTGTGGTAGTCATACCCGCCCATTTCAATGGTTGAAGCCCCAAGGTATCCGTCCAAGACCAACTTGGCGGCAGTTGCGGCCTTTTGCTGGTTCCCATCGTTTGCCAAGTTGGTGAAAACCTGGGTGACCGCAGGATCCAAAGTCGGATTGATCACAGCGGGGGTAATTTTTTCTGCGATGGAATTGGCATTGATGTATCCGCACCGAACCAATTCGCGCACCTGCGTCGGAAGATCCATCGAACTAAAAGCCGTCAGCTGCGAGCCGCTGAGCTTTTCAATCGCCTTTCCCACTTTTGCTGCTTTTTCCGCGTTCAAAAGTGTCACTAGCTTTCCTGCCTGAACCAGGTTTACGGCGTCGCTTGGGCGCGAAACCAGAACGGGACGAAAAGCCGGGTCATAGGATGCGGGAGGAACCACCGAGCTTCCCCCGGATTCCGTGGTCCTGGAGCCACCCAAAGCTGAAAGCCCGCCACGAGTACCCGAAGCCGCAATCCAAAACGAAGGGTTAAACGGGTTATTGCTGGTGTCATCGTTCGAAGCCACACAAAAGACCGCACCATCGACACAGGCCCGAGTCGCAGCAGTCGTGGTCGCAAGCATGCCGCGAAGAAATCCACTGTCAGGATGAAAGGCCAGACCGAATTCTTCGTTCAAAGTAATTCCGCCCGTCTGAGGTCGCATCGTGGTCGGAAGTCCCAGTCCGGTATAATCCGTCAGGAAGTCTTTCTGTCCGCCCTGCTTTCCCACCATGACGTTGGATCCAGCAATATTGCTTCCGCCTGCTAAATCCACGCAGATGAATGGAACGCGACCTGAACTGACAATCAAGTCCGCGCAGCCCAAAGACTGTGCAAAAGCGTTCTTAAAAAGCAAGGACGTCAAGGTCGGGGCCAGCAGAATCAGCCCGCCATTCATCGCGCCTTGGGCCAGAAACTGTCTTCTTGTTACCGGTTTGCCATGATTGTTTTCGTCGCTCATCTGTCGCTCCCTACTTATAAAAGTGTGACCGGCGATGCCGCCAGCACAGCAGTACAGACACCTTTGATAATCGCGCGAGTATTGGTCGTGTTGTTGGTGACTCCGGCTTTTAAATCATTCGTCAACGCCAGCAAGGTCTGGTCAGAATCCGTCCTCGCTGGAATTCGGTCTAAGCCATTTCCCCAGAACCGAGATTTCAACTGCTGAACGATCAAAAGAGTTCTTTGATCGTTCTGAAAAACGACTGACGGATTCTGTGAAAAGTCGACCGTCGTAAGAATTGCCGCTCGAAGCGTCGAGTCTTCGATCAAGCGATCGCAGAATTCGACTGCCAGCTTTCCAATGGCGATCTGGTTCGAAGGAGAAAACGCAGCCGCATCGTTTCCCGAGGGCAGCTGGCTGCGAAGATTGTTGTAAGCATCTCGAACCTGGGTATTGGTCATGGGCACGCCGGTCAACACACTGAAGGTCGAAAAGATCTGTTCCCCGTTTTTTACCCCAAGCTGAAAGCCACTTCCGGACGCTTCATAAGTTCGAACCGACGAAGATCGAACGTTATAGTTGACACGATCCGTACATCCCGACAGCGCCAACGTCCCCAGCAAGAATCCCGCGAAAATTTTCATCATCAGGTCCCCAAACAGAATCGCGGAACGTCCGCAAAGACTTCCTTAATGTTGTAGTTCGATGTTTCAAAAAGCCTAACCGTCGATTCAAGTGCTTCGCGCTCGGACACGGTCGGCGGTCGCAAACAAACCTTGGTAAAGACCCTTTCCACCATGCATGAAGAAAAGGCCTGAGTTGCAGCAAGCGCGGCGCCTAGTTGTCGAGCACCACGCCCCTGAGTGTACTCGCCGCCTGACGACGGCTTTCTCCATCCCAACGATGCGTTTCGCCCGCTGACCATAAAATTCACCCAACTGTCGTCTGTGGTTCGATAGCCATCCGGAAACACGTTTGAATTCTGATTGTACTTGTTCTGGACTCGGGACGAATCGTAAGTGGTTTGGTTGTCGTTGAAGTTAAAGTAAGCGAATGCTCCTCCGACACCGTCCTGAAGGGCGTGACAACCCACACATTTGTTCTTGAAAGTTCGGCTGTCCCCACCCGGGCTTCGATCGACATCCCGTCGTACGCGTGTATCAGGAAGCGAAGTGTCCTGAAGCGCTTCCAAGTCCTTGCAAAGGTAGTTCACAGCCAAGAATCGAAACATTCTGCGGTTCGTGCCAGCGCTGAAAAAGGCTGATCCTGCTGCCCGCGTGGTAATGACCCCTGCGGTGTCGACAATCCCGGTCTGGGTCGATTGATTGACCCGTACCAGATTGGACGCGTTGCTTAGGTCGATGCGCCGGACTTCTAGGTCTCGGTAGTGATCGTTGTTTTCGCGTGAAAACGCCGGAATGGTTCCTGCGCTGACCAACGCCGGCGATGCAACATATAGGTGATCGCCATAAAGAACCTGGTCGAATGGAATATTATCCCGGACCATCCCGATGATTGTCGCGACGTAATCGTTTAAGACCAGATCGATCGAACGGGCGACGTTCGTAAAAGGCATTGCCCAGTTCTTCAAAGTCAGATTGTAGAAACTGGCTTGATTGATCGCCACTTTAGCTGCATCGACCGACTTACCCTGCGAAACCAAGTTTTCCATTTGGGTCAAGACCGACCCTGACGGCGGGACTCCGGCGATTCGTTCGTGGATTAATTTGGCTTTATCGCGGGCTGAAGCCGCCCAAGCAGAACACGAAAACAGCAGAACAAGTAAAGGTGCAAGCATCCTGCTCATCTGAAACCCTCCATGGTTTCAAGACCCGCGGCCAAGCTGGAATGCGCCCGGCCTATATCTAATAGAAAGATTCTAGCTGGATCCAGAAACCTGAGTAAACTAAAAGCCGTGAACTCGATCGAGAAATTCATCATCTTTGCCGGCATCGGTTTGACGGGTTCTTGGCTATGGATCAGTCATAAAAACGACGCCGATCTTCCGACCCTACCCGACCTGCCCGCCACTTCGCAGTCGTCGATTGCAGAAGTAAAAGAAATTTTGGCTCCTGAAAAATCTGTTGGAAATGCAGCAGTACAAGCCGTGTCCCCGCCGGCTGGTACACAGCCCAATTTGGCGCAGGCCATGAATCAAGTGATCGCGAAAATTGAAAACGAAAATCCTGATCTTCGCTTAGACCAGATCAAGGATCATGAACCACCCCCGGCACTTGCTGAGCCGGGCACCGCTTCATTGTTTGACGCCGCGAAAACTGAAAATGAAATCGATCAGCTGCAGCGCAGTTCTGGGGAAGAAGCAATGGTCGAAGCCTTAGGTGGTGGAAGACAAGCGACCCTGCTACGCCGAATCATCATGAACCGACGGCACGCTGGAAAAATTGCGGACGGTGACAAACTGGAAGGTCTTTACCTTCAGGAACTTGGGACAGATGTCGACGCATCCATTTTGGTGTTGGGCCAAGCGCTGAAGGCACTTCCGAAAACGGATTACCGCGAAGAACACCTAATCATACGTGAAATTGCCAACCAATTGCCCGAAGGACACACCAAACTTCAGGCTAGCCATCCCGACGAGGAATTCCAATGAAACGGAAAAGATTTCTGATCTATCCCCGATTCCAGCTGACTTTAATCGCCTTTCAATGGGTGATTCTAGGAGCAATCCTGATATCGATTTACTTTTCGATTGGAAATGCGGTGACCCACCTAAGATCCACCGCTGTGGAAGTCGGGCTGGACCCCAGTCATCCTTTTTTTCGGTTGATTGCCTTGGAAGAAAAACTTTTGATCAAATCCCTTCAGTGGCCCTTTGCATTGGCCGCGATAGCCATCACAGTGCTGACGGTTTGGGTTTCTGACCGTTTGGCAGGGCCGATCATTCGACTCCGAGAATTCTTCCGAGAAGCAGGGACCAGCGGAAAGGCCGGAGAAGTCCGCTTCCGCAAGGGCGACTTCTTTGATGACTTGCCTGAAGTGATCAATGATGCTCTAAAGCGAATTACAAAATGAGCCAGGAACAGAACCCTCCGAACCTAAAAGATCCCAAGAAACTGGTTGAAGCGATGCGCGCCGGGAACCGTATGGCGTTGGCGCGACTGATTTCAAAAGTCGAAAACCGCGATGCGGATCTGGCAAAGCTAATCGCAGATCTTTATGCACACACCGGCCAAGCGCAGGTTTGGGGAATTACCGGCCCGCCGGGGGCTGGAAAATCCACCCTGGTTGACCGATTGGCTGCGCAACTTCGTAAAGCTGGAAAGCGCGTCGCGATCGTCGCCGTCGATCCTTCAAGCCCGTTCACAGGCGGAGCCATCCTAGGCGACCGTATTCGCATGCAAAGTCATACAGGCGACGAAGGCGTTTACATTCGAAGCCTGGGTACGCGCGGGAAACATGGTGGCCTTTCACACGCGACCAAAGAAGTTGTTTTAGTGCTGGATGCCGCGAAATTTGATGTGATTTTGGTGGAAACGGCGGGGGTCGGGCAAACGGAATTGGATATTTTGAAACTGGCCCAGACCGTGATTGTGGTTTTAGTTCCGGAAAGCGGGGATTCGATTCAGGTCATGAAAGCAGGCCTGATGGAAATCGCCGACGTCTTTGCGGTGAACAAAAGCGATCGGCCCGAAGCTGACAAAATGGTTCGTGAACTGACCACGATGGTGGGCATGATCGATCACGATGAAAAGACTTGGCTGATGCCAGTCCATAAAACCGAAGCGGTTCGTGACGTAGGGGTCAGCGAATTGATGGAATCCATTCGTAAGCACCAAGACCACTTGACCGTCACAGGCAAAAGAACCGAAAAGGCCCGCCGTTTCTTTAAAAATGAAGTCCTGGATATCTTGACTGAAAAACTCAGTCAGACAGTGAATTCTGCTTTTGAAACTAGTTCTGGCCAGGAACTGTTAAGCCAGCTGATCGAACGGAAGACCGACCCTTACGAAGCGGCAAAAATCATTTCCCATCAGTAAGTCAATAACTTAATGCGGCGCACAATAGACAGGCACCTCTGACACATAATACCTGACAAAAACACTCTAAAGCTATCCGAGTACCTGACCGAATAGATCAGTGAAAGAGATTTCTTCTATCTAGAATGGGTCTAATGGAAGGGTCTCCGCAGGGGTACAGCATATTCCTGCACAAACAAAATCGGTTTTGAGGATTCCGAACCCGGAAGACTTCGCGTGGACAATCGCGTCCTAGGCGAATCTCATGGGCAACTCGGTGATACTCGGGCCGGTTCACGGGACAAGCTTACAGCGCTTGCTCTCGGGTATTCGGAGAGGTGGAGTATATGGGTTTGAGGATTGCAACAAACACTCAGTCCCTTGCTGCTCAAAGAAATCTGGGCATCAATGGACAAAATCAAAAGGGCTCACTTGAAAAGTTAGCCTCGGGCAGCCGTATCGTTCGTTCTGCGGACGATGCAGCAGGCCTGGCAATTTCGGAACACATGAAGGGTCAGATTCGTTCGATTCGCCAAGGCACGCGCAACGCGAACGACGGAATCTCGATGATTCAAGTGGCTGAAGGCGCCATGAACGAAACCAGCAACATCTTGATTCGTTTCCGCGAACTGTCTATGCAGGCAGCTTCGGACACGATCGGCGATGTTGAGCGTGGATTCATCGACAAAGAAGTTCAACAGTTGAAGCAAGAAGTTGATCGCATTGCGCAGTCAACCGAATTTGCTGGAACGAAACTTCTGACCGGTGAAGGAAACTCGCTAGATATCCAGATCGGCGTTCACAATCGTCCAGACCAAGATCGTTTCGTTTTCGATCCAAAGAAAACGAACTCGACTTTGTCGAACCTAGGCTTGTCGAGCATCGCAACCCTTTCAAAGGGCGACGCTCAGAACAACCTGGAAAAAATCGACATGGCGATTAAGACGTTGGCAGAAAACCGCTCGGAACTAGGCGCTATGCAAAACCGCTTGGTTTCGGTCGTGAACAACGCCCAGATCTACGAAGAAAACATGTCGGCTGCTAACAGCCGCATTCGGGACTTGGATGTCGCGTCTGAGACCTCGGAGCTGACGAAGAATAACATTCTGACTCAAGCCACCGTATCGGTCCTCAGTCAAGCGAACCAAAACCCCTTCGCAGCACTGAAGCTGATTGGGTAATCACCACCAGTAGTATAAAGGAAGGGGGCCGTCGGGAGACGGCCCCTGACTTTATCGCCAGGTTCGCCATATCCCTTCCTTTTCTTATAGACGGCTATCTAGCCGATCTTCCAGGGCTTTCTGCCCATTGTTAAGTCACTAAAACTTTTTGACGCGCCGCCGATAGGTAGTTATCAGCCGATGGACTTATCCATCGGGCCATCTGATGACGTCTGCCAAGGTACCTTGCTGTTACTGTAGGCGGTGTTGTTCGGTTGTCCCTCTGCGCCCGTGTACCCACCCATGCGCGACGCAGACTTGGGTCCAAGACAGACGTTTTAACCAAGGACTCATTTTTCCGTGAAAACGGCGAAATGATTCAGGCGAAGCTCTGCCCGCAAAGCGATGCAGTGCATGAACCTGAGCCCTTTTGAAGGACGTTAGTTATGGGCTTAAGAATAGCTACTAATATGGGCTCGCTAGTTACTCAGCGGGCTTTGGCAAATACCACCACTCAACAAGCAAAGTCGTTTCAGCGCTTGGCTTCGGGAAGCCGAATCACCCACGCTGGCGACGACGCAGCTGGATTGTCTATCAGCGAAAACCTGCGCGGGCAGATTCGTTCGATGGCACAGGCTGAACGCAACGCAAGCGACGGCATTAGTTTCGTGCAAGTCGCTGAAGGTGGATTGAACGAAATCGGCAATATCTTGATTCGTTTGCGCGAACTGGCCATCCAGGCCGCAAGCGACACCGTCGGCGACCGCGAACGCGGCTTCATCGACAAGGAAGTTCAGTCACTTCTTCAGGAAGTCGACCGAATTGCGAACGTCACCAACTTCAACGGCACTCAGCTGTTGAACGGTGAAGCTCCTCGCGGAGAACTGTCGTTCCAAGTCGGCGTACGCAAAGAAGGCGACAATTCAGACCGTATCGTCTTCAACCCAAAGGAATTCAACGTTCGCGCTGATGAACTTGGGATCAAGAAGATGTCCTATGAACGTGGCAGCGATGCTCGCGATGCGATCGACAAGGTCGACAAAGCGATGGGCATGGTGTTCGAGAACCGCGCAAAATTGGGCGCATTCCAGAACAAACTGCAATCGACTGTCCAGAACCTAAGTATCGGACGTGAGAACTTGGCAGCTGCCCGTTCACGTATCGCTGATACTGATGTCGCATCCGAAACCGCAGAACTGGTTCGCACGAACATTCTGCAATCGGCCGGCATCTCGGTCTTGGCTCAAGCAAATTCGGCGCCTTCGCAGGCCCTGAAGCTGCTGTAATAAAATGCCAAAAAAGTGTCCGTCGCGAGTTTGAACCGATTCTCGCGCCGGCTCCTTAAGCCCACCCCCGGAAGGTCGCAGGATCTTTCGGGGGTTGCTTATTTCAGACGTTTAAAAGTGATCTCGGGTCGTAGACGCACAGCGTGCTTGGCGCTCAGCTGGCGAGTAGCCGCCCCGGACTTAGCTTCTGTTGGGTCCACCGACTGCAGCACCTTTGCATCAATAAAGGTCGCTAGCGAATCGAAACGGACTTGCTTGCCGGAAATTTCGTAGCGTTCTTCTTCACCCACGTCCAGACGCCCTAGCTTTCCGAATTTCAGACGAACTTCCCGTTGATCGATGCGTTTTGCGGAACCCGTTTGGACACAGGTGGATTCTTCATGATCGCAGGATCGCATGACGGGTTCTCCGTCATACACGGTTTCGTAGCCACAAGAATAATGGGGTCCATAGACCCGAGTCAGGACTTCACGAACGCAGACCGCGTAAGTAAATTCGATCTGCAAAGTCAGTTTCACTTTTCTAGGAGTCTGGTGATTGCGAACCACAATCACACGATCCGCTTGTGCCGCCGCAGACTGACCATCCAACTGGACTTCCTGAACAGTTTGCGCGACTGCCAAGCTCGAAAACAAAAACGACCCTAAAGCAAAACCTAAATATTTCATCCGAAACCAACTACTTTCTTTTCCGATTCTTGGACTTAAAGACAATTCGATCATTAAAGGCCGTACGAACTTTGGCGGTCGTCTTTTCAACCGCGTTCAGAACCTTAACGTCAAACGTAGTACTGAAAGAATCGTAAGACGACTGCCGTCCCGAAATGTGAAATCGTTCTTCTTCGCCGGTTCTCAATTCATGCATCTTGTTGAACTTCAGAAAAAGTCTGCGACTGATCGTCTGGGTTTCCGTCCCGGTTTCAGCGCAATACGTTTCCGGATAGTAGCAAGAACGCATCACTTCGACTGGAACCGATTCGGTGCTACACGACGTTTCCGACTTAGTCGATCGACATTCGCCGTTCTTCCAGACGTCACAGGTTTCAGTCGTCGTGCAGGTTTCACGACTTTCGTAATGCGTGTCGTACCCACAAGAAGCATCCTGCCCGTACACCATTCGCGTCCCCTCGCGAAGGCAGACTTCATAGTCATAGTCGATGTCCAGATACAACGTCACCTTTTTAGAAGTCAGGTGGTCCCGTACGACGATGACCTGGTCTGAATTCGGAACCGCGTCCTTTTTTCCTAACTGACCAAGATGGATTTCCTTGGGCTGTGTCTGACCCAAGGCCGAAGTCGACGCAAATACACATCCAAGCAAGATCCAGAACTTCATAAACCCCTCGAAACTTTATTTCGCGCGTTCGAAAACGATCGTGTCACTTCCCAAGAAAGCCTTGCTCTTGGTGCTGGTCGGTTCCAGCGAATCGATCACGGTTGCCTTGAAGTCTGCGTTCGAAGATCCGTAGCTGCGCTGGCGGCCTTCGATCAAGTAACGTTCTTCTTCGCCGGCTTTCAGACTGTCCAGTTTTCCGAACTTCAACTTGACCGTGTGCTGTTCGTTGTAAGTCACTGTTCCGTATTCAGCGCAGTAGGTTTCAGGATGGTAACAAGAACGGGTGACAGTCACAGGAACCGAAGTGGTGTGGCAGGATCTTTCGGTCTTCGAGGACTTACACACACCGTCCTTATACACGGTACAAACTTGGCGATTGGAACATGAAGTGCGGCTTTCGTAGCGAGTGTCGTAGCCGCACGAAGAATCCTGACCGTAAACCATCCGCGTTTCGTGACGAACGCAGGTGTTGTACTGAAATGGCATGGTCAACGTCAGCTTCACCTTGTCCGGAGTCTTTGAATCACGAACTACCGCAACCGAAGCCACGCCTGCAGCTTCCTTCTTGTCCGCCAAACGCAGTTCTTGCGCGGAAACCAAGCTGGGGACAATCAACGATGCGAACAAAAGAATGCCGGCAATGCGCTTCATAAATTTCTCCTCTGAATTTTTCAAACTTGTGCTGTCCATTGAGCAAGGGATGGGCCAAGCGTACCATCCGATAATCCATTGATATTGTTAGGAATTAAATAGGACAGCAAATGGTGCCCTTTTCTCAGAGCCAAAGCGCACCGGAGCTAAAGGTGCCTGCTCCTTTTGGCGCAGATGCAGCAAATAACGCGACCACCCCAAAAGTAGCCAGGCACCAAAAAAAAGGGCGCTCTTTTCAGAGCGCCCTTCCGATCATCCATGATCAAACTACGAAAACAGGGTTTGAATTACCAGCGGTAGTTCAAGCTTGCTTGCGAGAAGAAGTTGTTCGCAAGGTCGATGCCGGTGTTCGCTGGCGAAACGATGCCGCCGCCTGCGTATCCGACTGCCCAGTCAAACGTCGTTGCTTTGCCGAACAAGAACGATGCACCGATCGAGCCGGTTGCTTGTCCTGCGTTGGTGACGTTGTTCGTGCGGTCCCATAGGTTGTAGCCCAAACCTGCGCGAACTGCCATCCAGCTAGCAACATCGGTTTCAGCCGACATGTTGATTGGGATCATGTTGCGGTTCGTAGCAGCGCCACCCGTGCGCATGATACGGCTGATTCCGACCGAGTAGTTGAACTTCACTTGGTCGAACTTGGTGTTGCGGCCCATACCTAGGTTGAAGCCAGCGTTCTGAGTCGTGCTGGTTCCGCCTTGTGGGGTTGCGTTGGTGCTTGCGTAGGTCAAGAAAGGCATCCACTCGCCCATCTTCATCGTTGCACCGAAGTTCATTCCGCCGTTCTTGTTGGTGACGGTAGCGCTTTGCTTGTCCGAACCAGCCAACATGAAGCCTGCGAAAATGTTCACGCCAGCCACTTCAACGCCGGCCTTAGCAACCATTTCGTTGGATTCAACGGTTTCAGAAACGCGGTTTCCGGCCATGGTCAATCCCAAGCCCCACTTCACGCCCATGTCGCCGCCGACGATGATGTCGATCGGACGGGTCGGAGCGGTTGCGTAGTTACCCACGACGCCGCCGTTACGGTTCATGAATACTGCGTAATTGATCGAAGCGATCGAGTTCGAGAAGCCGCCTTCAGAAGCAGTTGCTGCTGAACCGTTTGAAGCTTCAATTGCGGCCCAGTTCTTGTGGGTGTTCACCAAAGCTGGGTTGTAGAACATGTTACGATAGTCATCGATGTAGATCGAAGTACCGGCAGGAAGGGTATTTGCTGCGTCTGCAGTACCCATGACGTTGACACGTGCGCGAGATGCGAACGCATTACTTCCGCAAACAACTGCAACTACTGCTACCGATACAATGTGTTTAATCATCGTATTCATAGATTTGTGAGTCCTCGGGGAAATCCCCTTAGTTGATTTGTACTGCTTTGTGGTTATGGGGAAAATTCTGCCGGGTTTTCAGGAAGTGTCAAACCCTTTCTCATGTTTTGAGCGATCCGCATCGCGATGCGTTACTTCTCGACTCGGCAAATTTCGCCTCTCGCGCGAGAAAGAAAATCTGCCGAAGAAGTGTTGTGGAAAACGAAGCACTTCAACTGAATGCTCATCCGTTGGTCGCAATCGCCTTGATGGCCGCGGTTCCGGTCGTGATTTTTGCGATCTGGGCGGATCTTTTCGATCGCTTGATTGAAGCCCTTAAAAAGGAGGGCGATGAAATCGACACGGTTTCTGAACTTCGTCGCGTGCGCTGGGCATCGATCGTCGCTTTCTTGGGCGAAGGTGCGGTTTATGTTCTAGCGACCCCGATTCGTGAAAAATTCTATCTTCCATCATTGGCCATCTTCTGCGCGGCTTTGATGGTGCAATCCTGGATTCAAAGCGGACTTGAAGGAAAACTGCGAAAACTTCCTGCGCGCCCCGCAGCCCAGGCGAAATGGCTTTTACGAAGCACGGCTTGGATCATGGCCAATCTTGCCGTTTACTTTGGTTGGATCTGGGCAAGCTTCGCCGTCGCTTATCGTTTCTTGGAAAAATCGCCTTTTGGCGGAGAAACCCGGGTCGCCCTGCTTTTAGCCGCAGGAATCATCGGCATCTTTTCAGCTACCTTTTTACTGATGGCACTGGCGCCGGTACACATCCGAAACATGATCCCCAATTATGCTTTTCAGGAAACGGAACTGCGGGCGCGGTTAGAAGCCTGCTTTCGCGACGCAGGTTTTGAACCGCCGCAAATGGCGATCATGGACACCGAGGACTTCAAATACAGCAACGCCGTGATCGCGGGTTTTCCGGGGGCAAAGGGAATCTTTAAGCCGATCCTTCTTTTAAGCGCATCTTTAATGAAGGGCTTATCGGACGAAGAACTGGTCGCCGTGGTGAAGCACGAAGTGTCGCACTGGTCTTTGAAACACCTGAAGCGCCGAGTGGGCGCAGTTCTGGCTTCGATCATCGGCACGACCCTTCTTTTTGGTTCGATGTTGGCATTGGCGGCAATTGCTTTGCCCCAAGAAGGCCAGGCCTTGATTCGACTTCTGACCACCGCACTTTCGGTCATCCTTCCGTTTTGGCTGATTCGAAGCCAGACGCGATTGCACGAAACCGAAGCAGACATTTATACCGTCACGCGACTGGGCGCAGATTTGGAAGCCTATGCTTCTGCGCTTCGGAAATTGGACCGAATGAATGACCTGGACTCAAATGGGGTCGATCCCTTTTCATCGATCGGAGTATCCGGTGGCCATCCCGCAACCGAGCTTCGCATCTTGCGCATTCGAACTTTTGCCGCCGCTGAAAAAGCGACCCGTTCGAAAGTCGCGGGCGAAATCGTGCCGGCAACAAAGGCTTCAGACGACAAGGATCAAGCGGCTTAACTAGCGGTTAGGGTTCTTTTTCGGGTCCTTGCGCAAAAAATAGTAGATGTAATGAATGTTCATCACCGATTCATGGGGACGATCGTTATTGTATTTTTCTAGGGCAATGTTTCGGTCCCAATTCTGAAAGACCATATCCATCCCCAATGACGTTCGGGCTCCGACAGTCGTCCGAACACCGACCGTCGACTGAATCCCAGATTCGCCGTTGGAATAAGCCGATAACTTAGAACTTCCGTAAGCAGTTACGTTGTAAGGACGCCCGGGCATTTCCTTTCCCTTTTTTGACTTGAAGAGATCCACTTCCATTCCAACCAAAAAGTAAACATGACTGCCAGCCATATACGAATTCAACGTCATGCCGGCTTCCGCATGGCCGCGCCCTAATGCTTTGCAAACGCCTTCACCTTGAAACAGCGGTTTCAGTACTCCGACGGCTCCGTTAACCTGGGCGAACGGGAAAAGGACCCCGCTGGGGTCCTGCTCGAAATTGTAGATCCCTAAAAGCTTGTGCCACTGATGCTGCTGCCAAAGCGCTAACCCCGGGATGTACTGCCTTTCATTGACCAAGCCAATCCCTGCTCCGACTTTCGTGTAATACGCTTGGCCCGCGTACATATTGTCACGCGAATACTGTATCTGAGAAATTTCGCGAAACTTCTGCTCGAAGTTTCCGGTCCAAACGGGATCCCCATTCGAATCCTTTTTAAAGACCCCACCCAACTGTTTAGTAAAGACTTCGGAAGTGAATCCAAAAGACTTTCGAATGCCTTCAGGATCGACCTTGTTTAGAGCAACGCCCAAGCCATGCGTGTAACCGTAGTCATCACCCGAAGGAACCAGTCCCATGAAGGTGTTGTCATTGGCCAAACTTGCCTGCATTCGCCAAGGTGTCGCTGGATTCTTCATCCCGAAAAGTTCTCGAATCCGAAGGCGTTGTTCTTGGGTCAGTTTATCTGCGCGCGCTGGATCGGGGTCCGAAGCCATTTCACATTCAAAGATTTCGACTTCTGCAGGAATTTCAGCCGGACTAACCGTCCCTGCACCACAAGGTGCAGACGCCATTCCCGCCACCCACGCGTTTGGATCCAAGTTCGGTCCAGCCGCTTGCGCGGACTGATACGAAAACACTGCAAAAAACACCCAAATCATTTTGTCGGCGCAGTGACTGGCGCGCTGGACGCCGGTGAACGCTGCGGCCGTTCGTCGGGTAAAGTGACGGTGGGAGCATCCGGAATTCCAGCAATCGGCGCAGAAGGAACGTCAGGAAGATCAGGTGCACCCTTAGGCGCTTCCGGAATTCCCGAAACCGGCGCCATCCCTGCGACCGGCGCAGTCGGCGTCTTGTTCAAGATTCCGTATCTTTCCAAGACTGATCGATCTGGATCATGCGGCACCATTCGTTGGTTTCCCAATGGGCTGGTAGCGCCCGCCAGTTCCGCATTCGCGGATGCAGTGGGTTCCACACGACGATAGAAAGCCATTTCGCTGTAACGGCGGTAACGGCCTACGGCCCAGCGGTAGTAGCGGGAATCTTGAAATTCCGTCTGAAATGCGCGCGCAAGTGGGGTCAAAAAAAGAAAAGTATCGATGATCAATTTCTGCCTTTCATCGACATAAGTCATTTCCTTCAGCTTCTTATCCAGCAGAAATACTTTCGCGTAATAGCACCAGTGGTACTTGGTTGGATCCAGCTTCACCATTTCGCGGGCACCATCTTGAAGTTCGTCGCGGCTGACCGTGGCTTTGCGAAGCTTCTGAAAATCGGCGTCGCAATCGGCTAAAGTTTCAGGCGCCGGCGCCTTGGGATCGGTGAAAATAGAAAGAAGATCTGCGTATTCTAAGCCGCCCGGATGCGGAACTTCGGTATATGCAGGTGGCTTAGGCAATTCTTGAAGTGGTTCAATCTGAGCGCTGGAACAGGAATGCAAAGCGCCAGCGACAACGAGGGCTAGCAGCTGGACCGGGCGAGCTGAAAGCACGCCCCGACCTAATGTGCTCCTCCGAATCCCGCTTTTCGATTTCCGACCACTTTGCAACGTCATCCCTATGACTCTCCATAGATCGATTCGGCAAAATCTCGACGTTTCATGAGTAAAAAATCGAAACTTTGACGCTTTTCTGGGCCGTATCCCCAAATCTTGAAAAACAGCCCTTAAATCAAAGGCTTCCTTTACCGATGAGTCCTGATGAGGAAGGAGCCTTTTTAGGTCCCACAAAGACTGCTGATGAAAAAAACCTGGGTAGTGGCGATGGCTTTTTGGGCTGGAATTACACACTACGCGTTTGCGGCAGAATCTGGCGTGACCAACAAAGAAGGCGCTCCGACCAAAGCAACTAGTGAACGAAATTTTTACGAAGTACTCGAGGATGTCTTGGGCGATTTTGAATACGATCTAAAAAATGGGCAAGTCGGAGGGCTGAAGGATATTTCGATCCGCAATCTAGCGGCCAGCGAAAATATTCCTCCGTCTTTCAAGACCCATCTGGAACTGGCAATCACCGAGAAAATTTTGAAGACGACCAAAACCCGCTTGGTCCAGTGCCTGCCTTGCCGCGCGAAGCGCACGACATTGAACGGCGACCAGGTGACCATCACTTCGCCTGAAACCAATCCGGTCGAACTGGCGCGAATCGCGAAGATTTCAGGAATTCAGCATTTCATGGACGTCGCCTTTTCGTACCAACCTTCCGGAATGGTTCTGTCGATGTACGTGACTGAACCTGAATCGGGCGGCATCGTGTGGTCGCGAAGCTATAATTCTGAAACTTCGCGTGCGGCCGCTTTCCGTCGCGGCGTAGATTATTCACAGATCGACGACGCCCGACGTGCAGCCGAATACAAACCCACGATTCAGTACCGCGCGACGCTTTACTATATGTTTCAGCCAAACTTCGGCACATCGACGGGCTGCTTGGGAATTGGCATCCGCGGCGTCGAACGCTATGACAATCGCCGCAAAGAAGTCGGTTTCGAAATCGATTACTTTAAAAACGCTTCTAGCCTAGTCAGCGGCGCTACGGCGGCCGCGGGAACCGACCTTTATAGCGGTCTGAATCTGACGCTTCTTTTCGTGCACGCCTGGAACCTGATCGGTGCCGAAGAAAACTTCAACCAAGTTCGCGGAAGCGCGTTTGCCGGAATCGGTGGAACTTACGCATCCGGATTCCTGGGCGGACTGATCCGTACGGGTTACGAATGGCGATTGGCCAAGTATTGGGCGGTGAATGCAAACCTAGGATACCGCCCGGCTTCGACGGCTTTTGTGGGGTCGACGTCAGCAGGATCCATCGGTGGAATTGAATGGGGAATGGGAATTAATCTGTTTTTTTAGGTGTTCAAGGTAAATGAAAAATAGAACGACGAAACAGAAAATCAGATTCGGGCTAGAAACGGCGCTAACCGTTTCCGCCGTACTGCTTTCGTCCTGTTCGACCATGAAATCGATGCTGGCGATTGATGGGCAGAATCAGAACCACGCGCCGATTGCGAACCCATTTGGAAATTACCAACAGACCCCCACTTCGCGCGATAACATCGTTCTTCGCACAAAAAAGGGCGATCGCAGCATTGAAGTCGAACTTCCCGGCAGCACCGCCGACATGACGGATTTCCAGCTTCCTTTAAGTCCACATTTCAAGGATTCAAACTTGGGCCGTAACCCAGCATCTGCCGGGGGAATGGCGGCCAACGAGGTCCTGGACAATGAAGACTATTCTAGACGTCCGGCGTCGATCACCGATCGCGAAATCACGCGCGCGCTTCCGCAAGTACGCCAGGAAGACGAAGCCGATCGCCGTGAAATCGAAACTGGCTTGGGTCTAGTTCCCTCGGAAGATCCGACCCCGGAATCCGACATGAGCTACCTGGCTTCGATGGATCGCGTGAAACAGCTTTACAAGTCCGCGCGCTATGAAGCTGCGCTTCTGGAACTGGACGAACTGGTTCGCCATTATCCAACCGATCCCAAGATCTACGAAATGCGCGGAACTCTTTTGGACCGTCTTGGAAAGACGGACATGGCCATTAAATCCTGGAACCAAGCACTTCGCTTTGAACCAGGAAATCAAGCGCTTCGAAAGTTCATTGAACGCCGAAGCCAAAAACGGGGGATCGCATCGCAATGATTACGACGCGAAATCGCTATAAAATCGGGATGATTTCAACCCTTTTCGGGATCGGGACCTTTCTGGCGTCTTATGCGGCGGCAGCGCCTAGCATGAAGACCAACGCCGAAGCGATCAGTCGCCAAGCCGAAAATCAAATTCGAACCCTGATCGAACCCGTTTTGGACAAGTACTGCCGCGAAGAATGCAAATTGATGAACGTTCAGGTCGACGTCGATGTCGACACACGCAGCGACTTGGCTCCAGGCTTTGATGACATTGACCCAAAGAACGCGACTGCGGTCGCCCCTAGCGGTGGACGCGTGAAACTGATGATCGACGAAAAAGTCGGTCCAATTTCCCGAGGAACTCTTTTGGAACTGGTTCAGCGCTTCTTGGACAACTTAGATTACCCGGTCAAGGTGGACACCCAGATTACTCGGTTTCCTCTGCCGGTTGGCTCAGCGACCAAGGTCGCTGAGCTTCGTGATAAAATCAGCAAGCAGTTCCGATCCACACTGGACGACTTGTTTCGCCAGTTCTGCCCCGAACAATGCTTGCTGGCCGACTACGAACTATTGACTGAAAACGTCAATGCCGACGAAGCCCAATACGGTACGCCCGGCGAAATCGTCCAAGAAGGCGGCGTTGCCCTGCGAATCAAAAGCATTGCCGGCACCGTGGTCGTTGACGATACGCTGACCCCTGAAGAACGGCGCAACATCGTCGAAATGGCCAAGTTGAAGACCAACTTCTTAAAAAATGTTTCGCTGCAGGCCCGAAACATGAAGTTCCCTAGACCCGGTGAAATGGGCGAAGGGGCTGTTCTGGGTGCAAACGGAAAGGCCAAGCGTGGCTTGGCTTCAGAAAGCACCACCGACAACAAGCGCACCGACACGAATAACAACACCACCCAAACGCAAAACAACACGAACGAAAACAACACGAAGCAGGAAAAGTTCGAACGTATCGAAAAGATTGAACGCGTCGAAAGCGGTGACGCCGTTCAAGCAGAACTTCAAAAGTTTAAAGTCGCAGGTTTGATTTTTGGATGTTCGATACTGGCGCTACTGGTCTTTATCGCAATCGCTTCGGTCGCCCCACGCAAAGGTGGCGAATCGACGATTCAAAGGATCATTCAGAATATTACGTCCGATCCCGCTGGCGGAATGACCAACCCGGTTCGCGCCGAAGCGCAGACGAACGAAGAACGAACCAAGTTGGTGGCCCAGCGGTATGAAATCGAACGCCTGAAAGAAGAACTGATGGCGGTTTTTGCACAAAACCCAAAGGTCGCAAAGCACGTCTTCACGCGAATTCTTACAGAAGAAGGAATTGAAACGACGGCCGCTTATATCCACCTATTTGGTGAAAACGTCGTCATGGACATGCTTCGTGACCCAAGCTTGCAGTCGGACATGTCGGAACTTCTGGAATTCTACGCAAAGAATCCGATTGATCTGAACGACGAAGAAAAACTGGAACTTCTGAAGGCCCTTCACAACCGCACGATCGCTGGAAAGCTGGTCGTTATGGGAAGCCGTTCGTCCCACCTTTTCGATTTCTTGGCCGAAATGGATGGCGTTCAGATTCTGGAACTGGTCCGCAATGAATCGCTGACCGTGAAGGCGATCGTGATGACCCAGTGCGATCCGCAAAAGCGCGCGGCGATCTTTGGAAACCTAGAAGAAAAAGGCCGAATGGAACTTCTTCAGGAACTTTCACGCATCGACTATCTGCCGCGTGACTACATTTTCAACGTGGCAAACGCGCTTAAGCGCAAGCGCCGCGACAACCCGCGCTTGAATACGGAAGCGTTGCCGGGTTCGGAAGTCTTGTTGACCTTGTTGGAACGCGCAAGCACCGAACAGGCTCGATCCGTCATTCGCAATCTGGAACTGACCAACCCCGACAGTGCTCGGACCGTCAAAGGTAAGCTGGTCAACCTGGATACGCTTCGAAACCTTCGTGACGGCCAGCTTTTGGAAGTCGTCCTTAGCCTGAAGCACGAAGAACTGATTCAGTTCCTGAAGGGAGCTGCCGAACACGTTCGCGGCGCGATTTTCGCTAAGTCGCCACGTGATCTGGCTATCGAACTGGAAGAAGAACTGGTGGCGGCTCCTGAAGTCACCCGCGAAATCTATCAGACCATCGAACGCAAAGTGCTGAATCGCATGAAGCTGATGGCGAACGAAGGCCTGATCAATCTGGTTGAAACCAACGAAAGAATGCTTGCCGCCGATTCGATGGCCGCCCAAGGAACCCATCCGCCGGATGCTTCAGAAGATCCAAACATTCGAAAGGTGGCTGGATTTTGAGCACACCTTTAGCACCCTCGATCCAATTGCTTAAGGAAGTGAAGCTGCTTTCGCATCTGACGGACGCAGAACTTCGCGATCTTTTGGGGTTCGGAGAAGAGCGGATCTATGAACCCCACGCGAACGTGGTGATCGAAGGCGAAACGTCCTGGGGTTTGTATCTGATTTTGGATGGCTATGTAGGGATCCTAAAGACCAATAAGCTGACGGGCGACGTTTACGACATCGGACAACTTCACCAGGGCAGTTATTTCGGAGAAATGTCGCTTGTCGATGAAGGTCCCCGATCCGCAACCGTTCGCGCACTGACCCGTTGCCACCTGTATTACATCGATAAAGAAAAATTCATGAAGTGGCTGGCGCAATCCAATGATCGCCGACAGCGCTTCTTGTCCGACTGTATTGCGGACTTGATCACGCGACTTCGCGAATTGGACGACAGCTACGTGATCAACCAGTACCAGCTTTGGCGCACGGCAGTTGGCCACGCGAAGATTCTGACCGATATCATGAGCAAGACTCAGCCATCCGTGGCCACTCAAGCCGCGAAAAAGGAGGCCGCCTAAATGAATTTTTCATCCTTCTTCGGGGTCGTTTTCGGAATCGGTGTCATGTACGTCGCGTTGAAAGAAACCGGCGATCTGAAGTTCTTCTTGGACATGCACGGAATCTTGATTGTCGTCGGGGGCACCGCCGCCGCCGCCAGCATCAGCTTTCCCGTCACCCAGGTCCTTTCGCTATTGAAGGTCTTCTTCCTTCGTGTCTTGGGACGAAACAAAATCGACTACCAGGCGACGATCAGTCAGATCTTGGAACTGAACAAGAAAGCTGCAGCCGGTGTTACCGCATTGAACGAAGTTCTTCCGAACATCAAACACGACTTTCTTCGCGAAGCCGTATCGTTGGTTTCGGCCGGTGTTCTTTCGGAACGAGAAATCCGCGTCGCTTTGGATCAGCGCCTGAAAACCATCGAATCTCGCTACATGCACGAAGCGAATATGTTTCGAACCATCGGACGATTCCCACCCGCGTTCGGTCTTTTGGCGACGACCTTGGGCATGATCGCCGTTTTGCAGAAAATCGGACAACCGGATTCGCAAAAGTTAATTGGACCCGCGATGTCCATCGGCTTGATCGGAACCCTTTACGGAATCGGGCTTGCCAACTTGGTTTTTATTCCGATCGCGGAAAACCTGACGGAAAGAACCCGAGAAGAAATTATCCTTCGTAAACTGATCATTGAAGGCGCGCTGATGCTGAAGCAACAGGTCAACCCGATCACGCTTCGCGAGTCGTTGAATTCCTTCCTGCTTCCGCGTGAACGCGTCGTCAGGAAAAGTCAGGCGGCATGATCATCAAGAAGCTATTAAAGAAACACCAGCCCCCGGAAGAGCCCTACGCGCTCAAAGAAGAAGCGGCCCATTCGGGCGACGCACACGACGAATCCAACTGGCTTGTTTCTTATGCCGACATGATGACGCTTCTTTGCGGATTCTTCATCATGATGTTCAGCATGGCCCGCTTGGACGATCCCAAGTACGAAGCCGTGAAAGAATCCATCGCTAAGGAATTTGGCGGCGAATACAAATCCGAATCCAAACAATTGGCCGAATTTGCGACACAGATTCTGAAGGAAGCGGGCGTCGAAACTGAAACGACCCTGCAAGTCACTTCAATCGGCGTTGCGATCATTTTCAAATCGACCGTCTTTTTTGACGTTCTCAGTGCTGACGTCAGCGATCCCGGCAAAGCACTTTTGAACAAGCTTCTGACCGCGCTTTCCGATCGCGAACAAAAAACCGGGAAAAAATACCAGATTGTCGTTGAAGGTCACACCGACGGCCGGCCTGTTCTTTCTGGACCTTTCCCTTCCAACTGGGAACTTTCTGCGGCTCGGGCGACGCGGGTGGTTCGACTATTTGTTGAAAAAGGATTTGAACCCAAACGCTTAACCGCCATCGGTTACGGGGATACGCGCCCTGAAATCGCGCATCGGACGCCATCCGGCGAATTCAGCGAATCCGGATTGCAGAAAAACCGCCGTGTGGTGATTCGAATCCTGGATCCAAAAGCAGATGGAATTCCATTTGCTGACGCAGCGACTACCAACGTCGAAAATTTGACGCCGGAAGTCGCTCCCGCATCGGTCGCCCCGGCGACTGACACATCTAGCCGTTGACGCTACCCTTTCTTTCTGGGAACCTTTCCCAGGGGAGAATTTGCTATGCGTTGGAACTGTCCACACTGTGGAACCGCCTTGTCGGTGGCTGATGACAAGCTCTCGAATACTTGGTCTTTTTCAAAATGCTTTCAGTGCTCGGGCTATGCCCTGGTTCGGAAGTCCGATTTGAATTTGATCAAAGTTGACGACGCTCCCAAAGGCGAAAAACTGGTTCGTCCCCAGGCAGATATTTCCGCACCGTCGGAAACCCGAATCACACGCCCTGAACAAATCACCGCCATCATTGAAAAGAAACCTGCTTCAAACGCACCCGTCTTGGCTGAAGCCATCGTGCGTGAAAAAACCGAAGCTCCTGTCACCGTACAAATTCCCGTTCAGCGTTCCGAATTCGACAGCATCGTTCTGGAACCTGTGGGCGGCTACGTGGCTCCGGCGCGTTTCAATCCGCCATCGCGACCCCAAGCACTGACGCCAAAGGCCCCCGCGCCGGTGGTCACGAAGCAAGAACCTGCATTTACGTCTACCTTCAATCAGGAATTGAAATGGGTATTGCCGGAACAGCCCGGCGAAAACAGTGACCCCGAAGGAACAGATCGCCCATCGCGCAGTGAATTCCGAACTTCCTTTACCCAGCGTAAGCCCATCTTCAGCCGCGCAAAACTGATCCCACTGAGCGTCGGCTTTGCCGCTGCAATCGCGATCGGTTCAGGTCTGATGATGGTTCAGGAAAGCTCGAAGCTCAGTAAGCGTCGCGCCCGCAGCCAGGCGACAGCACAGCAGATGATGTCGACGCTTCAGATTCCAGCTTCAATGCGCGCAGTTCCCCAAGCAGGAACGGTTCCCAATGCGATCAGCGACACGGTGAAAGAAAAAGCCATGGCACCATCGCGGGTCGAAGCGCAATCCCCGGTTCAAGC
Organism: Bdellovibrionales bacterium; assembly: GCA_016786465.1. Lineage (GTDB taxonomy): Bacteria > Bdellovibrionota > UBA1018 > UBA1018 > UBA1018 > JAEUWC01. The sequence continues at coordinate 30,649 of JAEUWC010000025.1, forward strand.
GCCCGTGCCCGCGACCGCAACCGCAACTGCATCCGTGCCCACACCGGTCACTGCTCAGAAAGCGGCTTCTGCTGTGAACGATTCCGTCGCTGCCCTGGTGGTTCAGATCAAGGTTCCTCAGGCGACGCTTCGTTCAGGCCCTGGTCTGACTTTCGGAATCACTGGCAAAGCAAAACTTTCGTCCAACTTTGTCGTGAAGGATTGGCGCGGAGAATGGTTCCGCATCATCCTGCCTGAAGAATCGTCCGGACTTCGCGACATCCTTCGCGGTGAACCGCGCACAGCCTGGATTCGAAACGACCTGGTCCGCCTGGTGACGTTGGATCAGTAAAGAACCGAAAAGATCAGCTGGGATCGCACGCCCAGATCAGGATCTTCTTGGTGATTTGATCTTTTCGAACGACCCGTAGGGTCGTCATTTCCTTGCACCGAGCGCCCGTAAAGTTTGGGCCGGCATCATATCGATTGTCGGCCACAAAATAGACCGGCTTCAAAAGCCTTGCGCCGGGTTCCACCGAATCGGTCACGCCCAAGTCGGGCCATTCATCCCTTTGTTTCAGATCACGCGGCAAAAGCGTCACTGGCGCAAATCCAAAAAGCGCGACTGAAGCCTGGGATGCGGTTTGATATCGCGAACCCACCCAAGGACGTTTTTCCCAACCGTCGACGTGTTCGCGAAGGCGCGACCAACCGCGAAGATCGTTGGTAATATCTTTTTTCGGGTCCGAAACGCCTAAGTTCACGAAATGCAAAAGCGCGACCGAAAGTAACGCAAGCGTTGATCCCCAAAACCCATGGGTCAAAAGCAAAGTCCGATCCGGACCACGAAAACCGGCAAGCGCTTGAACCCCTAAAATGACTGCAACTGGAATCCAAGCCACCAAAAGCCAGTGGGCTTTGAATTCGGAAAAGAACGGCTGAATTCCAAAGACCAAAACCGCGGGAATCAAGAAAAGAACCGGAACATTCAATCCACGAATCCCTTTCCCTTTCACCGACCGCAGGGCGCGAAAAGCGATGATACCGACCACTGGGCCAGCTAAAAAGAACTGAATCACCCAGGCGCGAAGCCCGCGGGTCCAAGAAAAGCTTCCGCCGTGACGTTCTTGAAACTGAAAAAGAAGGGCGCCCCATTGGTGTTGAGCGTTCCAAACCAAAATCGGAATCAGGGCCGCGACGGTACCCGCGACGACTGCTGCGCAGTTTCGAATCCGGCTTTTCGGGGGCGCTAAAAATAAAATCGACAACCCCGCGCTTCCAATGGCAAGCACGCCTGAATACTTCGAATTCAAAGAAAGAAAAGCACCCAAAACGAAAGCCCATTCGCGGCGTTGACCTAGTCCAGTTCCAACACTGGCCCAGATCAACAGCGCGACGCCCGCAAAAAGCGGAAGATCCGGAACCATCATCCAAGATGACCAGAAAATTCCTGAAACCGAAGTGATCATCCAAGCCGCCGAAAGCAGCCCCAAGAACGCGACCTTCTTCTTGGCCAAATCTTGAACCGTCAAAAGAAGAAGCCCCAACGTTACTGCCGAAAAGAAGGCCGCAGGAAGTCGAATCAAAGCTGCTGAATTTTGCGGCAACCCTAGCCAAGAAAAGACCTTTTGAAAAAAAGCGATCGACCAAGCGACCATCGGGGGATGAAACGCATAGCCCCAGTCCAGGCGCTGAGCCAAGGCCCAGTAATACGCTTCATCATCGCTGATACCCAAGGTGGACCCGTGAAGCCAAAGAACGCCGAACCATAGAATCGCAATCCAAAGCCAGGAAGGAAGCTTCAATCTTTTTTTGCCGCCTTTTCAGCCAATGCTTCAGTCGGAAACGCGATGAATGCACGCGCACCTTCGACGAACTTTTCCCAATACACTTTCGCTTTGCCTGAATCTGCGGTCGGAAGTTCCAAGGTCATGGTCGGGATCTTCAATTCCCTTCCCGCATAGTTTCCAAGCGACCCGGGATAAAAGCGCCAAGACAGGCTTTCCAGTTTGTGCTTCAGTTTCAAGTATTCACGTCCGTAATCGTTCATGAACCGGGCAAGCGGAATCCCTGTGTCGGGCCCGTCATAGTCCATCATGCTTAAGGGTGAATGGATCGATAGAATTTTTTCAGGACCGTAGGCTTCGATCAGCCCTTTTTGAAAAACAGTTTCAGGTTCGGATTCGGGAACCTTGCCTGGAAAGCGTCTGCGATCCGAGCCGTACTTGGTCTTCCAAAGTTTCAACGCTTCGGCATCCCAATCCCTTGTCGCGAAGTTTCGATTCACGTCCACGCCGCGCGCGTTGGTCCGTGTGCGCACGCGCTTGTAAAAACCGTCGGGATTCACCAAGGGTGCAATCACCACTTTGGATTTTTCTAAAAGGTCCTTCTGATTCTTTAACCAATTCACCAATTCCAGCCCGATGTACAAAGGCGTGATTTCATCGGCGTGAACCATCGTCAGAATCAAAGTCGCTTCGGTGGCGTTTTCATTTCCTAAAACGGTATAGACCAACGGACGGCCCAGAACCGACATCCCACCCAGCTTCCACTGCACGCCTTCGGCGCAGGGTTCGATGTCCCAGCGAAGCTTCTTCATTTCCGAACGCATCTGGCTGCACCAGACCTTCAATTCGGCTGCGACGTCAGGAACGCCGCTGACTTGAAGTCCACGATCGGTCAATGGTGGCTTAGGTCTTTCAAATGCGATGGGCTTGGCGCTTGCTGCGGATGCAGCAGACGGTGTGACCGTTGCAGCAGCCAGTGGCGTCGACGCCGGGGCGGGCGTCGCTGAAGCAACAGCGACAGGGGCAATCGGCGCCGTTTGAACCTGAACGGCGGGTTTTGGGGCCTGCGCGCGCCCGGAAGCGGGACGCTCGTTAGCTTCTTCTAGATCGATTCGCTTCGAAGAAGGATCGTAGGCCGAATAGGATTCCAAATAAGGATTATGTGCCCGCGGATCGCCCAAATCGTAGTCATCTTTGGACCCCGTCGCACAAGACGTCGCCCAAACGCTAGCGCCGACAAGGACCCAAACACGAAGCTTCATGAAGAAGCCGCCTTTTTTTCTTTTGCCGTCTTCACGAAATGTTTGATCACAAAAAACAGAATCACGGCGACGATCAAAGCCAAAATACCGTGTTCAATTTTTCGAATCCACTTTTCTATCGTTTCGCCCAGGTAGAAAACGGAAACGATAATTGCTGGAACGCTGATCAATGCGGCCGAACCGTCGTAAGCAAAGAATCTCCAGTAAGGCACGTGAAGGACGCCTGAAGAAAAGAAAATAGGCGCCCGTAGCCCCGGCATGAACCGGGCAGCGAACAAAAGGCTTGGCCCGCGTTCATTCAACATCTTGGAAACTTTTTCAAGCCGTTCATCCGGCAGAATTTTTTGGAAGAACCACTTTTTAGTCAGTTTGCGTCCATAATGCGCGCCCAAAAAATACATGAACGAATCGCCGATCATGACACCGAACATGGATACGACGATCATCAAGCCCAAGTCGCTGACGCCGTAATAAGTCAATGCGCCGGCGGCGATCAAAGTGATGTCTTCGGGAATTGGAATTCCCAGACCACAGCCCAAAAGAATCCCGAAAATAATCAGGTAAGGATAGGGCCCGTAAAAATCCAAAAGGAAGTCGACCAGAAAATCCATGGGATCTTAAAATGCTAGCACCCTTGTGTCGCCGGGTCTTCCGCTAACAAGCTGCGTCGCTCATTTTGCGGCTACTTATTTTTCAGGGGATGAGCGTTCTGATACTCGTCCAAAAGCGCGCCCAGATCGACGTGCGTGTAACGCTGGGTCGTGGTCAATTTCGAATGGCCAAGAAGTTCCTGAATCGTCCTTAAATCCGCGCCTGACGCCAAAAGGTGCGTCGCGTACGAATGTCGCACTCCGTGAGGAGAAAGCGTCTTCACGACTTCCGCCTTGACCAAGTACTTGGCCAAAATGCGAGCAACACTGCGGGTCGTGAGTCGCGTTCCCATTCGATTTTTGAAAACAGGCCCTTCGCTTTCTGTCTGAAGTTCCTTCAACGCCTGAATTGCAACTTGCCCAACCGGGATTCGCCTTTCTTTTTGGCCCTTGCCCACGACGCGAATCCAGCCATCATCCAGATCTAGGTCTTCCCAATTTGCTGCGACTGCTTCTGAAACGCGCACCCCCGTTGAATACAAGAATTCCAATAAAGCGCGATCGCGTTTCCCTGCCCAGGTGGTTGGGTCCGGTGCGGAAAGCAAAGAATCCATTTCATCGATCTTCAAAAACCTAGGCAATTTTCGGTCTAGCCGGGGGGAAGGAACCCAAACTGCTAGATCCCTTTGTAAATGTCCTTTCACTTTCAGCCACTTCAGAAAGTGCCGAACCACGGATAGCCGCCTAGCCAAACTGGACTTTTCCATCGAAGGCATCCGCTTGGCCAAAAAAGATCGCAAATGATGCGGTTTAAGACCGGCTTCTAGGTCTGCAACCGTATGAAATCCTTGTGTTTTAAGTTCTGACGCCCAATCCTTCACATCGCCCGTGTACGCGCGAAGCGTATGCGCTGATAGCCGCTTTTCCACGCGAAGGTGCTGAAGAAACTGCTGAAACAAGGGCTCGAAAGCGGGATCCATCTGACCCAATTGTACCGTTTGCGCAGATTTATGGTACAGCCCAAAAAATGCAAAACCGGGTTCACATCATCGGTGCCGGCCTGGCCGGATCCGAAGCTGCATTTCAGTTGGCCAAAGCGGGATTCGAAGTCCACGTCCACGAAATGCGTCCTGAAAAAATGACTGAAGCCCACCAAACCGCCAACTGCGCGGAACTGGTTTGCAGCAATTCGTTAAAGTCCAAAGACCCCGTTTCGGCTCCTGGAATGCTGAAAGCCGAAATGAACCAAGTGGGTTCTTTGGTTCTGAAGGCCGCAGACCAGCATTCAGTTCCCGGTGGCCAAGCCTTGACGGTCGATCGTGAAAAATTTTCGGCTGAAATCACCCAAACCCTTCGCGCCCTTCCCAACATCAAATTCTACAACGGCGAAATCACTGAACCCTTCGCAGACGGACTGACGTTGATTGCTACCGGACCACTGACTTCAACGGCGATGGGTGAATGGCTGGCAAAAGCGACGGGTGAAAAAGATCTGTATTTTTACGACGCCATCGCGCCCATTGTCGATGCAACGTCCATCGACGCTGAACGTTCCTTTCTAGCCAACCGCTATGGCAAAGGCGGGGAAGACGCGTACATCAATTGTCCGATGGAAAAAGACGAATACGAAGCTTTCATCGATGCTCTTTTGGCCGGAGAAAAAGTTGCTCCAAAAAACTTCGAGAAAGAAATCTTCTTTCAAGGCTGCCAGCCCATTGAAGCCATCGCTGCCACCGGGCGAGACAGTCTGCGCTTTGGACCCATGAAACCTGTCGGTCTGACCGATCCAAAAACAGGCAAACGCCCATGGGCCGTGATTCAGCTTCGTCCTGAAAACCGATCCAAGACTGCATACAACTTGGTCGGCTTTCAAACCAAATTGAAATACGGTGAACAGGCCAGGATTTTCAAAATGATTCCGGCGCTGAAAAATGCCGAATTTCTTCGGATGGGATCCATTCATCGCAACACATACGTCTGCGGACCCAAGGTTCTGAATAAAGATCTTTCACTAAAGTCGAATCCAAATGTCTTTTTGGCCGGACAGATCACCGGGGTCGAAGGCTACCTAGAATCGGCTGCTTGCGGAATGTTGGCGGCGATTCTGATTCAGCAACGCGCGCGGGGCCAGGCGATTCAACCCCCACCGCCCAATACGGCGCTAGGAAGCCTGCATCGCTACATCACCAGCAGCGACGCCAAACACTATCAGCCCCAGAACGCGAACTTTTCGCTCTTTGAAACTTCAGATTTCGAAGGCGTGTCGGCGCTTCGACGCGACGGCGCACGTGAAGCCATGTCCAAACAGGCGATCGTGAATTTCACACAGTGGTTCAAAAGCGAATCCCAACGCCCGCTTTGATCATGTGAATCGGATTGTCTTCTTGCTGCGAAAACCCAACGCGGTACTGATACGCCTTGTACTGGGAATAGCCGACGAAGATTCGTTCAAACCACCCTTTTTCATCCATGTTGAAAGACACCTGGACCATTCCATTGGTCGAATTTCTTCCGACTTCTCCCCAACCCCAACGGTAGAAAACGACGCCGGGTTCTAAGCGAAAAATCCCAAAAACATTCAGCGAAACCAACCCCATCACTTCCATCGCAACAAAGGTCTTTCCCAGCGTACGACTTTTAAATGGGATGAATCCCAAGCCGGGCCTAAGGTGCAGAAAACTGAGCAAACGAAAGGTCGGCGTCCAGCTGACTTGCGGAGAAAATGCGGTTCCCCCGGAATCCTGAAAACTGTAGACGCCGTTGGCTTGGAAGAATCCGGGCTGCCACCGGGGCGGTCTGTTTTCGTCCTGCCCGTCTTTCCCATCCACACCGGCCATGGACATCGAATTTTGCACGCCTGTATGCGTGTATGCGGCCTGAAGCATTTCTGGATCTTTGGCGATGAAGGTTTTGAAATCGGGCTGGGACGCTTGCATCACTTTGTCCAGCACGCGGCGATCAAAGGGCTTGGGCGGTTCGATCTTGGCTTGGTCTGCAGAAATCATCTGGTCTTTTTCGACACGGAATCCTTTTCCCGACATCAGTTCTTCGTCTGACTTAGCGACTTCGACGACCCCTTCCAGGGTGTGAATTTCTGCGTTGGATGCCACGGCCGCCTGATTCATGGTGAAATCGGTTCCCCGAACCCCCATGACCACCGTGCGACTTCGAATGATGAACCTAGGCGGGGTTTCAGATTCCGGTTTTCCCGTCTTTCGAATCAATCCCCGGACATATCCGGAATAAACTTTGTTGTACTGAACGTCGTCTTTGTTTTCTTGCACTTCGACTTCGGTTCCCCGTCCCACCAAAAGGCGCGATCCGTCGGGGTACTTGATTTTGGCCGAAGTCTTATTCCCGGTTTTGACTCGGTCGCCGATCTGAACCGGTGTCCCCTTTTTGCCCTGTAAAGCTTTCCCACTGGGTTGAAGGACGACGACAAACTCGTCTCCTTCAATGGATTCGATGATTGGCGTTGCGTCAGCTGACGCACGCGGAGTCGTTTGCGTTGTCGCGAAAGATTCCTGCACGCGAACCGCGAAAAATAGTAAAATTAGAAAGTGTCCCATAAAAGAAAACTGATCCTCATCGATAAGCGGTTCCAACTGCGTTTCGCCTTCTACGTCAGTTCCTGGATTTTCGGCCTAAGTCTAGTGTACCCGCTCGTGATCCAAAAGCTACTGGACACCTTGGTCAGAATTTCAAGCCTGGACACCACCGGCGTTTCGTTTCAGCAAGCCACTGCAGCGCGTGAGACTTCGATCGCGGCATTGGTCCTTTTTCAGATCATTTATCTGGTGATCACGCTTTTCATTTCCATCTTCCTTTCGCACCGAATTGCTGGACCGTTGACCAAGCTGAAAAACGTCTTTAAGGATTTTTCAGAAGGGAAGCCCGTCGGAATGGTCCGGTTCAGAAAATCCGACCACTTTCACGACCTAGCCGATGATTTCAATCGAATCATCGAATCAGAAGTTCGCCGCAGAAAAGATTCACAACTTCTGTTGCGAAGGTCGATTGAATCCATTGAAAAAGCGATTCCTTATACTGAAGCCCAAGCACGAATCGCGCTGGAAAAATCGAAGGCGGACCTAGGCGAATTGCTGATGCATTTCAAAGAAAAAGAAACGGCGGGTGCCAAGTGATCAGTCAACCACTGACATGGGTCGCTTGGGCCTTTTTGACATTCGCACAGGTGTCCGCACAGGCCTACGCGCAGTCGCCCGTACCTTCGCAGTCGAACGCGCCCTCGCAATCGCCAAGCCCTTCGCAACCCCCCGCGGCCGGCGGGCCGACGGCCACCCCTAGCGCAGCCCCCAAAGAAGCAGCGCTGAAAGATTCCGCGGGCGTTGAAGAAAAACCGCAGCCCATTGAAACGCTTCGACAGAAGGTTTCCAAAAAAGCGAAATCCAAAACCGCAAAGAAAATCGCATCGGCATTTCGTGCGTTGAAATCCAAGAATTTTTCCGAGGCACGCGCACTGGCCAACGGACTGAAGAACGACGAACTTTTTTCAGACGCCTTTTATGGAATTCAGGCCATGAGCTACCGCAAGGAAGCCGAACATGGTTTGCAAAAAAAGCAGTACGATTCAGTGATCAAGAATTCAAAAAAGGCGATTGACCTGATTTTTGAAATTCAAAGCAAGCATCCGTATTCTTCCTACTTGAAAAAATCGGCCGAAGACCTAGCCGACTGCGAACTGATGATCGGTGAATCGATGCTGGAACGAGGCGACCAACCCGGTGCCATGCTTCATTTTGAGCGCGCCTTTCAGCGCCTGGCGAATTCGAATCAGCTGGGAAACATTGCCCCGGAAACCATCGAAGCATACGGCAAAGGCTGCAGCAAAAAGTCGACGCTGCTTTGCGGTTCGTGGCTTCAGCGGTTTTCCACGATCAATTCCAAAGGATCCGAAGAATGGAAAGCCGTCGCGAAGTTTTTTCCTCAAATCGCGAATCGGGGAAAGCCTCCGAACACCGCGCGCTCGACCCAAACTTATAAAGGTCCAGACCTGGACCAGGTATCTTTCGAATCTGCGATGGCGCTGTACCAAGACGGAAAATACAGTTCCGCGATCAAGGCGTTCTACCGCTTCTTGGATGAATATCCCCGTTCCACCCACCGTTACCGCGCCAGATACTGGATGGCTCAAGGCCTAAGCCAAGACCAGCAACATGAAAAAGCCCAGCGCGCCTATGAAGACCTACTTCAAGATGCGCCGCTGACTTATTACGGACTTCTGGCTTCACTGGCTTCTGGAAAAAGCGCTGAATCCTTGATTGCGGCCAACTTTCCAGACGCGATTTCAACCGATCCTTTTTTACTGCCCCAGGAAGTCTATCGCCTGCGTCGCGCCGAACGTCTGATTTCTGAAGGCGCTACCGCAATGGCCGAACAGGAACTTCGCGAATTTCGGTCGCGCGATCACCTTTCAAATTCATTTCTGATTTACCTAGCGACCTTGCACACCGAGGCCGGAAACCATTCAGGAGCATTTCAGATTTTGGGCGACCTGATTCAAAGGGGCGGCGGCGACTTGGTTTATAATTCATATGGCCTGCGCCTGATTTTTCCGACCGCCTTTTACGATGAAATTCAGAAAGCTTCCGCTGACCAGAAACTAGATCCGATCTTGGTCTTAAGCCTGATTAAACAGGAATCGGCTTTCCAAGTGGAAGCGGGTTCGACGGTCGGTGCGTCGGGTTTGATGCAGCTGATGCCGGCTACGGCGGTTGATACCGAACCCGGCGTTCGAAGAGTCGATCTTTTGGACCCGACGGTGAATATCCGCGTGGGTACGAAGTACCTGAAAAAGATGCTGGATAAGTACAATGGCAACATTGTCTTCGCCCTGGCTTCTTACAATGCTGGGCCGGGGGCCCTGGACCGATGGCTACGGGACGGCAAGGCCAAGCGCGGGATGCTCGATTTTATCGAGTTGATTCCTTACAAAGAAACCCGGGAATACGTGGGGTCCATCATTAAGAACTACTATTGGTATTCCAAGCGAATCGTCGGGGAAGCCCCTAAGTCATTGACCTATTTCTGGAACATGGTGGGCCCACCTCAGCCGACCGCGGCTGTTGACGGCACAAGTCATTAAATGTAGTTTCGGCAACCAACCATGCCGGAAAAGTTTGCCAAAAAAGCCGCGTCGAACCAGATGATGCTGGATCGACTTTTTGATCTGTCCCCGGACATGGTCGCGATCTTTGACGTCAATGGAAACTGGGTGCGTGTCAGCCGCGCCTGGGAAACCGTTCTGGGTTACCCCAGCGAAGAACTACTTTCTCGCCCGATTGCCGAATACATTCACCCTGAAGACCGAGCCGCGACCCTTCGAGACGCGCCAGCAGAACTTCACGCCACCGGAAAGCTTAGCCCATACCGAAATCGGTACCTTCATAAAGATGGGTCTTACCGATGGCTGGAATGGACAGGTGCACTTTCAGAAGCAGACGGGCAGCTATTTCTTTTTGCACGTGACGTCACCCAAGCTGTTGATGCGCAGACGTTAGCCGAAAAAACGCAGAACCTGACTAAGGCTGGCGGTTGGACGTTTGATATTCCGTCGGGAAAAGTGACTTGGACCAAACAGGTTTATGACATCCACCAGGTGGATCCAGCCACATTTGTTCCGACACCAGAAACGGTCCGACGATTTTTTGATTTGGAATCCTTAAAGAAAATGGACGACGGAATCCGGGCCGCAGCTGAAAGTGGAACGGTCTATGACGAAGTCCTTTTAAGCCGCACGGCCAAGGGTGAAAATCGCTGGGTTCGAGTCATCGCGGAATGCGTCTATTTGAACGGAAAACCCGTCCGAATTTTTGGAACCACGCAGGACATCGATGAAAGACGCAAAACCGAAGATCGATTGAATCAGTATCAAAAGCTGGAAAGCATCGGGCGTCTAGCGGGCGGTATCGCGCACGACTTCAATAATATTTTGGCGGTCATCGCAGGACACGCAGCGATGCTTTCGCTGGAAATGAAGGGCGATCCCCGGGCTGAAAAAATCGATAAGATCATGAATTCGATTGACCGGGCTTCGGGTCTGACTCACCAGCTTTTGGCTTATAGTCGCCAGCAAGCCATTCGCCCAAAGCCCATGGATCTTGCTGAAGCCGTACGCGAAAGTGGCGAACTGATGACCCGCTTGATTGGTGGGAACGTTCAGGTGGAAGTCGTGACCCCAGAAATACCCGCCGTGGTTTTGGGTGATCCAAGCCAGATTACTCAGATCCTGTTGAATCTTGGGATCAACGCCCGTGATGCACTTCGAACGGATGACGATCGGATTTCCGGCCGAATTCGATTTGTATTGCAAGAAACTTCGGTACAGGCGCAGTGCCCCTGGAATGATCGCGGACTGTCGGCCGGAAATTACTGGCACCTTTCAGTGATCGACAACGGTTGCGGAATGGATCCGGCGACTTCACGCCAAGCCTTCGAACCTTTTTTCACCACCAAGGAATTCGGAAAAGGAACGGGCCTAGGATTGGCAACGGTTTACGGAATCGTTCAACAGCTTCGCGGTCACATTCAGATCGATACTGAATTGATGCAAGGAACGACGATCCACGTCTTCTTTCCCAAGCTGGAAAGACTAGACGTTAAAGCGAAAGTGCATGATGTCCCCGTCGCGGACGACATATTCCTTGCCTTCCAGCCGTAAAGCGCCAGCATCGCGGATTCCCGCTTCGCTTTTTAGCTTCATCAGATCGTCGTAATGGAAGACTTCAGCTTTAATGAATCCTTTTTCAAAATCCGTGTGAATCACGCCTGCCGCCTGGGGCGCCTTCCAACCTTTGTGGAAAGTCCATGCGCGAACTTCGACTTGGCCTGCGGTGAAATAGGTCTGTAATCCCAAAAGCGCGTAACCGGCGCGGATGACTCGATTCAAGCCCGGTTCTTCCATTCCCATTTCTTTCAGGAATGCGACCTTTTCGGCTTCGTCCAGTTCGGCGATTTCGGATTCGATCTTTCCGCAAATTTGAATGACCGGAGCGCCTTCTTTCTTGGCGTGTTCCATCACTTTTTTCACGTATTCGTTGGGTTCGGGATTTCCGATGTCTTTGTCGTCGACGTTAGCGACGTACATGACTTTCTTGGCAGTGATCAGATGGAAGTCGTGGATCAGGGCCATTTCGTCATCGCTTAAGCCCAATGCGCGAACAGGTTTACCGGCTTCAAGCCCCGCTTTCACAGGTTCCAAGACACCAAACTGTGCGGCCGCTTTTTTATCGCCTTGCTTGGCACGCTTGGCGGTGTCTGAAAATTTCTTGGTGACTGCTTCCAAATCCGCCAGCATCAGTTCGATGTCGATGACGTTGATGTCGCGGATCGGGTCGACAGAACCATCGACGTGGATGACGTTGGGATCCGAAAAACAACGGACGACATGAGCAATCGCGTTCGTTTCACGGATGTGGCCCAAGAACTGGTTGCCCAGTCCTTCGCCTTTGGATGCCCCCTTGACCAGACCTGCGATATCCACAAAGGTCATGGTCGCTGGGATCAGGCGATCCGTTGGGATGTACTTTTGGATATCGTGAAGCCGTGGATCCGGCACTTTCACGATGCCCGTATTCGGTTCAATCGTACAAAAAGGATAGTTGGCGGCTTCCGCCTTGGCGGATGTCAGCGCATTGAAAATAGTCGACTTGCCCACGTTCGGTAGGCCCACGATTCCACATTGAAAACCCATGGGCCGTGCTTATCGCAGGGGCTAGCCCGGGGACTAGGGTTTTCTTCTGGATTTTCCTCGTAATGGGATCTTCACAGTGCCCTGGAAAAAGCCATTTCCAGAACCCACGCCCTGAACACCGGCGCCTGCTTCAATACCCTTGGGGGTTTTGACCCGAACGCCCGCCTTGCCGCCCGTAGGGCCGTAAAACAGGCTGTGTTGGGTCTGGTATCCGGGAAGCTCAGTGGTGCCGGCCCCCACGAAAAACAAAATATCCACGTCTTTGGGACCCTTGATTTCAAGCCCGGTTGCCGCATCCACCCTTTGGCCCACGTTGCTACCTGTATAGCTGGCCTGCGTCACCGATGTCACCTGGTCAGAAATGGGTTTACGCAAAGTTCCGTCGACCTGGATTTGATTCAGATGAAAGTACAAATCCCCGAAGGCCTGAAAAAGGGATTCGCCGCTGATCTTTTTCAAGTCGCCCGCGATATCGCCCCAGTTCTTAGGGCCCAAGGCGTGAACCACACGAACATTGCCTTCGATTTCGGCAGGCCGACTGCCTTTCCCTTTAGCCCTGACTTCAGCGCGATTTTCCAATAAAAGATTCGTGTCATAAGGCAAGGCATCCAGGGTGCCAGCCCCACCCGGTTGGGTCATCGCGGCGGCGGTGAAGTGCGCGCCGGATGCGATCTTCACTTGGAAGCGAGGGTTCACGTAACGAAACAGGGTCTTTTCAAAGCCGGCTTTCAGGTGAATCTGAAAATTATTTTCGTCGATCCCCTGAAAGTTCTGAGACGCGGTCCCGATGCCCACGTAAAATTTTCTTCGAACGTCTTCGTTTTTAAATCGCAGGACCGCCACCAGGACGTTTGAACCGCTCAGCTGTGCGGTACCCGCTGAAACCCCGAAAGACTTTGTCCCGGATTCTTCCAATCCCCAGACCTTCTGAGCTTCGGCGCGAACCACGGTTGGAATTGCAGTCATACCCAAAGTCGGAATCCCGGTATCAAAAAATTGGTTCATCGCTTGGTTCAGTTGGGTGTCAATGACCGAGATTTCCTGAAGGCGCCCATCGATCACCTTCCCAACCCGCGAATGGGACCCTTCGCGGGTTGGGTTCAAAAGAAGCTGTCCCTTCATCGTGTACTGGTTTGAATAATCGATGATGTGATTGGACTTCCCATCTGAAATCAGAACCGCGACATGGGTGGCGCGGGTAAAGGTCAAAACATCGCGATTCGGAAAAACTTTCGACCCCAAATAGGCCACTTGTTCGGCGATGTCGCTGCACATTCCAGCTTGAAGGTAATCCATCTTTGCAGCCGCAGTCAGGATCCCATTCAACGTCAGGTCGCCGTCGGGCACTGAAACGCCCTTGGGATTGTTTCTGGCGTTGTCTTCCATCGGATTTCGCGCGGGATTGTAAACGGATTCCAAGCGATCGCTGAAAAGGTTTAAGAAAAGCAGCTTTTCTTCGTCCGTTCGTGAAGCTTCGATGATCATCGCAGCCAAAGCGTCTCGGATCTGGGTTTCCGGCATCGTCGGATTCAGTGCGACTGCTTGGATCGCCGCTTCGATCAAATAAGGGCGAAGGGCGTCGGGCGATGTTTTCAACGCCGCGTTTTCGGTAAATGTCGAAGTGACCCAATTTTTCAAAGAATCATAGGTCAACGTCAGACCCGTCGGAACTTTCTGCTTCAGACGATTTCCTGCACCCGAAAGCTTGTAATCATTTCTTCCCTTGTATTCGACTTCCGCGCTTCCCGGGTTTCCGGTTTCTGCAATCAGAAGCACATCGGTGCGATAGGTTTTGTGTCCATCCCGGCGCGCTTCTTTACGGGCTTCTTTGTCTTTCTTTTTCTGCTCGCGCCGGGCATCTCGACGGGCCTTTTTCTCGGTTTGCTTCTTAAGCTTTTCAAGCGCCTTGTGCGCGGCCTTTTCTGCAGGATCGGCGTTTTGATCGTCGCTTGCCATCAGCGCTTCCAGGTACACGCCCGAAAGACCCTGGCCGTCGGGGGATTCTACAAATTCTTCGACCACGGATTCGGCGGTGGCCGCATCCAGTTCAAAGGCGTGCGCTTCGGCGATCCACGCCATACCCCCGATCAGAATTCCAAGAATCCGTACCATCCCTTTCTTTTCGGCAACTTCGCTTGAATCCTACATGAAACCTGAATGATTTTATGCGCCGCGTCTATCGCGGGCTAGGCTAAGATCGCTCCCATCCTATGAAATTGATCGTCGGCCTAGGAAATCCAGGTCAAAAATACGAAACCACCCGGCATAACGTGGGTTTTTTGATCATCGACCAGCTGGTGGATGAATGGAAAGCGACCGGCCCCACCACCAAAAATCAAGCCGAAGTCTGGTCAGCGACGATCGCAGGTGAAAAGGCGCTTTTGATCAAGCCGCAAACTTTCATGAATCTTTCGGGTCGAAGCGTGGGTCCGTTTTTCCAATTTCATAAATGTGAACCAGGCGACTTGATCGTGATTTACGACGAACTGGATTTGAAGCCTTCCAGTTACCGTTTGAAAACCGGTGGCGGCACCGGCGGTCACAACGGATTGAAATCCATCGACGAAGCCCTGGGTTCGGCCAACAACGGGTATCACCGAATCCGCATGGGCATCGGACACCCGCGGGCGCTGAATCTGAAAATGGAACCTGCCGATTATGTTCTGGGGCGATTCAGCGATGATGAATTGGCGGGTGTTGCGCAGAACGCACTGGATGTGCGCAAAGCCATCGAACTGATCGTCGCAGGCGATATGAAACAAGCGATGAATCTGTACAACCGCGCAAAGGATTGAAACGCGCACTTCGATGAAACGGATCACAACGGCCGAACTGATGGCCGATTCTGAAGGCTACGATCGACTGGGCCGCTTTCTGGAAGGAAAGCTGGGCCTTTCGTTTGAACTGACGGCGCGAAACAAGGCACTTTTCTGTTCACGCCTGGCTTCGGTGATGAACGACCTGGGAATTTCTTCATTGAATCATTGGGTCAGTTCACTTGCGGCTGAAACCGATTTTCGAGGCAACCTGGTATTTCAACAGCTGGTTCACGCGGTGACGACGCACACGACCCATTTTTTTCGCGATCCCGATCATTTTGATTTTCTTCGGGTCTGGTTTCGCAAACGCTTGATCGATCCGCAAAAATCGAAGGACGGTCTTTGGCGCGAAAGAATCCGGATCTGGTGTGCGGCTTCCAGCAGCGGCGAAGAACCTTTGTCGGTTTTGATGACCCTTTTGGACTGTGTTCCCGAACTTTTGGACAGGACCGCAACCCAGGTTGAAATCCTGGCCACCGACGTGGATCCCGAAATCTTGGATCAGGCCAGGCAAGGAACTTATCTAGAATCTGAAATGAAGGGCATCAGCCCCGAGCAGCGCGAAAAGTACTTTATTTTGGCCAATGAATCGCGATCCAAGACCGAAAAAACTTATCAATTCCTGGGCAAGTACTTGAAGTGGATTCATTACTTTCCGGCAAACCTGGCCGAAGTGCCGTTGCCCGTTCGTCCGTCCTTTGACCTTGTCGTTTGCCGAAACGTGCTGATCTATTTTTCAGAAGATCAAGCCCGGCGTACGGTTCGCGAACTTCAGAAAACCCTTTTAGACGACGGTGTCTTGATCTTGGGTCTATCGGAAGCTGGGTTCACGACTGAACTTCAGGAAGCGGATCAGCTGAAGGCTCTGCTTCCTTCGATCTATACCAAGTGATCAAACGCCAATCACGCTCATGGACTTCCATTTGCCACCGCGAAAACGAAACAGAATCAATGAAGTGATCGTCATCGAATAAATGGCGACAAATCCCCACGAAATAAAGACGGCGTTGGGCATGTCACGAACCAAGAAAGTCGGAAGAACCATGATCGGCCAAGGCACTGTCAGCGCCAGGATCGAAACCGCGCGAGTGTCGCCCGCGCCCTTCAATGCGAAAGACAGGCAAAGGTAGATGCTGTCTAGAACCGTGAAAAATGCGACCCACTTCAAAATCCCGGGGGCGATTTCGACGACTTGGTTCCAAAGGGCAGCGCTGTCGGGGTTCTTAAACCAGGCCAGGTAAAAACTTGGAAAAAAGAAAAACGACGCCGCAACCACGGCCATGTACATCGCCGCAATTCGAACCCCACCCCAGGTGACCTTTTCCGCCTGATCGGGTTTCTTTTCACCCAAGTACTGCCCCACCAAAATCAAGATCGCCTGAGCAACCCCCATACTGGGCAGAACCGAAATCATCATCACGGTCACGGCGATGCTGCTTGCGGCAAGCGCGGCTTCACCACCCGCCATTTTGCCCATGATGATCAAGAACACCGTGAATGCCAGACCTTCCAAGGCCCACTGAAAACCGCTAGGCAAACCAAATTTCAGGAACTTTTTCAGAAGGTCTGAACTCAGCGCCCTTGCCGAAATCATCCGGAACTTTTCTTCGTGCGCCCGGGTAAAAAGAAACGCGAAGGCCAAAAACGCTGCCCCATAAGTCGCAAGCGCCGTTGCATAACCGGCGCCGGCAATTCCCAAAGCCGGAAAACCCCACCTTCCAAAAATCATCGCGTAATCCAAGATCGCATTCAGAATCATTCCGGCAAAATTGATCCAAAGAACGATTCGGGTATTTCCTAATCCTGAAAAGAATCCGCTGACCGCAGCCACCAATGCCGTGGGAAGCGCGCTATATGAAATCGAAACAAAGTATTCCAGTTCCAGCTTCTGAATGGATTCTGAATGTCCCACCATTTTGAAAAATGCAGGAGCAAGCCCGTTTAGCCCCAGAAAAAGAATCCCGCCGATCACACTGACGTAAAGCGATTGCCAAACGGCGGCGCCGATCTTGTCTTCTTCCTTGGCGCCAAAGTACTGCGCCACGAAGGTCGACACATAGGCTGCTGTTTGTTGAAGCAGGGCCATGGGGACCCAAAAAACACCCATGACCGTCATTGCGGCCCCCAGGGATTCCGTCGACAGCTGCCCCAGAAAGATCCGGTCAATCGTCATCTGAAGATTCCAAAAACTGTTGGCGATGATTAGGGGCCAGGCGACTTGAAGGATTTTGCGGGTCATTTTGTCAGTCTAACACAAGAACTAGGCAATTTTGGGCCCTTTACGAAGATTTTGGCCATGAGACAATCATGGGGAATGAAGAAGAAGATCTTCACAACACTGGTGCTCTGCGCTCTTTTCACAGCCTATGCGGGTTCGTCCTTGGCGGCCCCCAGGAAAAGCAGCTGTGGCTTAAGCTTTCTTACTGAAAGGGAAGCGCGCGCGGCTTTAGGGATTGCTGAAAATGGAAACGTGATTCCGGAATGGGATCTGTTTGTTTTTGACGAACACCAAATCCAGGCAAAAGCGAAGGCCGATCCTAAGCTGGTGAAGAATCATGAACGCTTTTTGGGCGACACAATGAAGACGGTCGTTTCACTTTTCAGAAAAGACCCTGATGCGACTCCGATTCTAGACCTGACGTTTTACCGGGGCTATCCGCGCCCGGGTCAAAAGCTTCCAGACCTTTACGCACGTGCCGAAGGCTTCAAGGTGAAACCCCTTTTAGAAGCATTGGCTGCGACGGAAGACTTCTTTCCCGTTCTCCGAGAAGTCCTTTACCGCACTGACGCCGAAGTTCCCGCGTACCAATTTCGAATTTGGGGTAAGGAACGCGGTTCAAATGAATTCACAGGCGATTGGAAGGTCGAACTTCTGACCCATTTCTATTCCAAGCCCACAATCCGTCGGGATCTGCCGCTGACGATTGCGGATTAAGTTACTTTTCTTTCTTCCCAAAAACCCATTTCAGCACGTCGATTCTTTCAGGAACCACTTCAGACGAGCAGGCTAGTCCCGTCAGATTCGCGCGGTGAATCGCGTCACAAAAGTCGGCTTGGGTGAATTGCTGGGACTGAGTTGGATACCGCTTTTGAAAAAGCTTCCAGAACCGATCGATCTTCTGACCTTTGCAGCTTTCAGCTTGTTCCAAAAGCTTGGCTACCGACTTGCCGTGAAGACCGCGGTACAGAACGAACGATCCGCCTGCTGCCACCAGCGGCAAAAGGACTGCTGCTGTCGATGCCAGACTGACGGCCGTGAACGATACTGCTGCTGCACCGGTCGTCATTCCACCTGTAAAGACGTCTTGCCTGGCTTGTGAACGAATCATTTCAGAACAAGTCGCTGCCTGGGCTGAAGGTCCCATAGCCACGACGATCGCTAGAAAAAACAAAAAAGGTGTAGGTGCCCGAGCGTTGCTCCGGCACGGAGAAGGTGTAGGTGCCCGAGCGTTGCTCCGGCACCTAGATGAATAGGCTACTGACGCTGTCATAGTTATGGATCCTAAAGATCGCTTCGGCTAGAAGGTCGGCGACTGAAAGCTGCGTGAATTTGCCGCATTTTCGCGCTTCTTCAGACAGCGGAACGGTGTCAGTCACGATGACTTTTTCAATCTTTGAAGCCATGATCCGGTCAATCGCAGGACCGGAAAGAACGCCGTGGGTGGCGGCTGCAAAAACCCGGGTCGCACCGTGGTTCAAGACCGTGGATGCGGCTTCGGTCAAAGTTCCTGCCGTGTCGATCATGTCGTCCAAGATAATGGCGACCTTGCCTTCAACGTCACCGACGATGTTCATCGCTTTGGCGACGTTCGGACCGGTTCGGCGCTTGTCGATCATGGCCACCGTTGCGTCCAGGCGTTTTGCGTAAGCGCGTGCGCGCTCGACACCGCCAGCATCGGGGCTGACCAGAACCAACTCTCCCATACCGGCCATTTCTTTTTTCAGGTGGTCGACGATCACGGGGCTGGCAAAAAGGTTGTCGAACGGAATGTCGAAAAATCCCTGAATTTGGCCGGCGTGCAGATCGATCGAAACCACGCGGGTGGCACCGGCTGCAACCAGAAGGTCTGCAACCAGCTTCGCGCTAATGGGCGTGCGTGGAGCGACCTTGCGGTCTTGTCTTGCGTATCCGTAGTACGGGATCACGGCGGTGATTTCTTTTGCGGAAGCGCGTTTCAGCGCATCGATCATCACCAAAAGTTCCATCAAAGTGTCATTCACCGGGCGACACGTGCTTTGAATCACGTAAACATCGCGCCCGCGGACGTTTTCTCGAATTTCGATAAAGACTTCGCCGTCGCTAAAGCGGCGAACATCGGCTTGTCCCAGGGTTTTGCCTAGTTTTTCGCAGATTTTCTCTGCCAAAGGGCGGTTAGCGTTTGCTGAAAGAATCACCCATTCGCGCAATCTCATGGTCAGTTTTGGAACTCCCAGTCGTCGTTTTGGAAACCCTGCGTCTAATAGCCTAGCGTGGCAAAGGATCTAACTGAATCGAGTGAACTTCTCAAGAACTAAGCCCAGGAAGTCTTTGGGATAATTCTTGGCGTTAGCCGGCCGGCACCCAAAAATAACCCGACCGATTAGCACCCTATCTATTGTGGGGTCGATCTAAGACACCACAAGATATAGTTGAAATCTCGAGTCCGTCTGTTTAAATCAGATTCAAGCAGTACAGATGTGCCGGTCGTTTTTTTCTGCCACCTGGGTAACCGGGAAAAAAAGGGAAAACGAGTTCGGAAGGGTAAATAAGTGGGGGGTCTTCGGTCTCGAACACCTACAGATAGTAGGACTCAAAGTTTGAGGACGCGAAGAAAAGAAACGAAAATACCTGACTGAGTTCGTTGGTAGGATACAAAACGATCGGTTGAATCCAAAGCCTGAAACAGTTTGTTTTTGGTGCGGAGTGAAAAGCCTTAGGGATCTTGTCAACTACAAGAGACTTAGGCAGGGGCACTCTCGTCCCAAAAATCGGCGCCGGAATCGGCACAGGCGGAACTTACTCCGGGGGGAGTTTTTATGACCATGGAAGTCGTTAAACGGGATGGAACAAGGGAAACAGTCAAAATCGAAAAGATTCTTCATGCCGTCAACCGCGCCTGCCGCGGCTTGGACCGTGTTGAATCCCTAGAAGTCGCTAAGCGCACGATTAGCGGCTTGCACGACGGAAGCACCACGGAAGAGCTGGACAACCTGTCCATCGCCACCGCGGTCATGCTGATGTCCGAAGAACCTAACTATTCTAAAGTCGCTGCCCGCATGCTTTCGGACAACATCCGTAAAGAAGTCGGCCGCGATACCGCCTTCCGCGATTATCTGAAGACGGCCGTCGATGTCGGTCTTCTGAATTCAAGGGTCTTCGAATTGGCCCAAGGCGATCTTCAATCGATCGAATTCGCCATCCGCCACGAGCGCGACGACCTTTTCGAATACTTCGGCCTAAAGACGGTCACCGACCGCTACCTTCTACGTCACCCTACTTCACGTAAGATCATCGAGCGTCCTCAGTGGATGTTCATGCGCGTGGCGCTGGGTCTTTCGTACTCGATCCCTGAAGCTTTGGAATTGTACGAAATCATCAGCCAGTTCCAGTACATGCCTGCAACGCCTACCCTTTTTAATTCGGGAACGCGTCACCCTCAGATGTCCAGCTGCTACCTATTGACCGTAGCCGACGACAGCCTGGAAGGCATCTATAAGTCCTTGGCCGACGTCGCGATGCTTTCGAAGTTTTCGGGCGGTATCGGAATTGACTGGACCCCTGTTCGCGCAAGCGGCGCTTTGATCCGCGGAACGAACGGCCTGTCCAACGGCATCGTACCTTTCCTTAAGATGTTCGATTCATCTGTTCACGCCGTGAACCAAGGCGGAAAGCGCAAAGGCGCCGCAGCCGTTTACTTGGAACCTTGGCATTCGGACATCGAAAACTTCTTGGAACTTCGCAACAACACCGGCGCTGAAGAACGCCGCACGCACAACCTGAACCTTTCTTTGTGGGTTTCGGACCTGTTCATGAAGCGTGTGGAAACGGACCAGGAATGGAGCCTGTTTTCTCCTAACGATGTTCCTTCATTGAACAACCTTTTTGGCGAAGAATTCGAAGCTGCGTACGTGGCTGCCGAAAAAGAAGGTCTGGCCAAGAAACGCGTTCCTGCCCGCCAGCTTTATGCGCGCATGATGCAGACCTTGGCCGAAACCGGCAACGGCTGGATGTGCTTCAAAGACAAGTCCAACCTTCGTTCGGCTCAGACCGGTCGCGAAGGAAACGTCATTCACAGTTCAAACCTTTGTACGGAAATTCTGGAAGTCACGTCGAAAGACCAGACGGCCGTCTGTAACCTGGGTTCGATCAACCTAGCCGCGTTCGTGAAAGCGGACCGCAGCTTTGACTTTGATCTTTTGAAGAAAGTGGCCCGCGTGGCTGCGAAGTTCTTGGATCGCGTGGTGGATGAAAACTTCTATCCTACTAAGGAAGCGAAGAATTCAAACCACAAGTGGCGCCCCGTCGGAATGGGCATCATGGGTCTGCAAGACGCCTTCTTCAAAATGCGCATTCCTTTTGGAACCGACGAAGCAAAAGAAATGTCGTCGCACATCCAAGAAACCATCTATTACGAAGCGATTCAGACCAGCATGGAATTGGCCGACAAGCACGGACCTTTCCCTGCCTTCAAAGATTCGCGTTACGCGGATGGAAAACTGCAAGTGCAATTGGCCGAAGGCCTTCAAGCCGTCATGCCTAAGCTGCACTACGACTGGGACAAGGTCGCAAAAGAAGTTCAGAAGCGCGGAATCCGCAATTCTCTTCTGATCGCGATTGCGCCTACCGCAACGATCGCTTCGATCGTCGGCAGCTACGAAAGCATCGAACCTCAGGTTTCGAACTTCTTTAAGCGCGAAACCCTAAGTGGCGAATTCCTGCAAGTGAACCGCTACTTGATTCGTGAACTTTCGGAACTGGGACTTTGGACCGCCGAAATGCGCGCCAAGATCATTTCGAACGAAGGATCCATCCAAGACATCTTGGAAATCCCTGAAAGCACCCGTCAGCTGTACCGCACGGTTTGGGAAATTTCACAGAAGGACCTGATCGACATGGCCGTTCTGCGAAGCCCCTTCATCTGTCAGTCGCAGTCGCTGAACCTTTTCGTGGAAGAAACCACGATCGGCAAGCTTTCGTCGATGTACATGTACGCATGGAAACAAGGCGTGAAAACGACTTACTACCTGCGTTCACGTGCAAAGACCCGCATCCAAAAAACCACGGTCGATCGCCAGAACTTGGGCGACGGCGCGGTGGCAGCTGGAATGCCTAAGCCTGTGACGGGA
This sequence comes from Bdellovibrionales bacterium, assembly GCA_016786465.1. Classification (GTDB taxonomy): domain Bacteria; phylum Bdellovibrionota; class UBA1018; order UBA1018; family UBA1018; genus JAEUWC01. The sequence continues at coordinate 53,125 of JAEUWC010000025.1, forward strand.
TCGTCTGCGGTGGTTGCTGCCGGAACGGAACCTAAGAAAACCTACACTGCGGAAGAAGCGATCGTTTGCAGTCTGGAAAATCCAGAAGCCTGCGAAGCTTGCCAGTGATCTAACCCTTTGAACCAAGAATAGGAATTAACCATGATTTTAGACCAAGGATTAGACCTAACCCTACGCCCGATGAAGTATCCGCAGTTCTTTCAGCAGTACAAGAACTCGATCAAGAACATCTGGACGACTGACGAAATCGATTTTTCAGTCGACTTCGAGCACCTGCGCGACCGCGTGTCTCCGCAAGAAGCTCATTTGATCAAGCGCTTGGTGGCGTTTTTCGCAACTGCGGACAACATCGTCGCCCATAACCTGGTGCTGAACTTCTACAAACATGTGAATTCTCCGGAATACCGCATGTTTTTGGGAAAACAGCTTTTCGACGAAATGCTTCACGTCGAAACCTACTTGTTGATGGTCGATAACTACATCCCAGACATGGAAGAACGCACCGCCGCGTTTGATGCTTATAAAACGACGCCGTCCGTGAAACTGAAAGCAGACTTCTGCTTCAAGTACATGGATTCGATCGAAAAGCTGGACATTCTGGATACCGATGAAAAGCGCAAGCAGTTCATCGAAAACCTGATCTGCTTCGCGGGCTGCGTGGAAGGCTTGTTCTTCTTCGGATCTTTCGCTTACGTCTACTTCCTGCGCAACAAGGGTCTGCTACCCGGCTTGGCGACAGCGACGAACTGGATTTTCCGCGATGAAAGCATGCACATCGACGGCGCCATGGCGGTCATTCAGACGCTTCGCCGCGAATACCCGCATCTTTTCGATGCGGCGCTTGAAGCGCGCGTGAACCAGATGATTGACGAAGCACTGGCTGTGGAACTTGCGTTCTGCGCAGATGCCCTGTCTTTCGGCGTGACCGGAATGTCGCAAACGATGATGCGCGAGTACTTGGAATACGTCGCCGATCAACGTCTGCAACAGTTGGGGTTCAAGAAAAAGTTTTTGTCCAAGAACCCATTCCCTTTCATGGTCCTTCAAGACGTTCAGCCGCTGACCAACTTCTTCGAGAAGCGCGTCACGGAATACACCAAGGGCTTCGAAAGCAAGAAAAGCGCGGTCACTTTCGACGAAGCGTTTTAAAGGTGCCTGCTCCTTTTGGCGCATAGGCGTCAAAAATGTTTGCCTCGGCCGCAGAGGCAAGCGCGGTTGGCGATGCCAACGCGATTGGAATGCGGCAAGTAGAGGCCAAAGTGGTTTTCCCTCCACTTGGTTCTCTCCACATCCTACCCAGCCCACAGTTCCCCGTGGGCTGGGTTTTTTTTTCGCCTGCGTGCCTTGGTGTCGGAAGTCTGTCGGACTTCGCCAGACGGCGCCGCTGCGGGACCCTCTGTGCAGCTGTCGGAAGTACGTCGGAAGTCGGCGTCCGACACAGTTCCGACAACTGCACAGGGCGTATTGAGGACGACGTCCCACCGAAATCCGACACAGTTCCGACAACTGCAACAGCATGCTACCCTTTACGCATGATCACCCACCTGCTTCCAATTGCCGTCATCTTCGTTGCGCTTGAACACCTGGGTTTCTTGGTTTTGGAAATGTTCTTTTGGACCAAGCCCCTGGGAATGAAGATTTTTCGAACGACCAAGTCCGTCGCAGAATCGTCCAAGGCGCTTGCGGCAAATCAGGGGCTTTACAATGGGTTTCTATCGGCCGGGCTTTTTTGGGGCCTGATGATTCCAGACCAGACGCAAGCCGAAGACACGATCGGGTTTTTTCTGGCGTGTGTGATTGTCGCGGCTATTTTCGGAGCATTCACCGTCAACAAGCGGATCTTTTTCGTTCAAGGAATCCCAGCCTTGATCGCGCTTGGCCTTTTGATTCTGACTTAAACACAACCCATCGTAGTTTCACCCCATTTTGAGTTCCGGCGGGCGCGTGTGCAAAAACGCCTTCGAAGTCAGGCAACGATCCAGGATCGCTTTCAAATCTGGGAACTTTTCTGCCCACTTCAAATGAGGCATTCGCAGCGTCGTGTATTCCAAAGCCACGCCCAAATCCCAACCCGCTTGCGACAGATCCCCTGAAACCCACCAAGGAAACTTGCTGGGCGAAAGTTCTTGAATGCGTGAAAGCGTCCGTAGCGCCGTCGCATCGTAATCTTCGACCCAAGAAGGATCGGCGACTTTGCGCATATTATTTTCCAGATAATACGAAACGCCCAACGACATCAGGCCTTCAGCAAGAACGGATGCCTGACGAACGGCAATACGCTCTTGAACATCCCTGGGCCAAATCGGAATTCCCAAATCCCACAGATTTTCCAAAATCGCTGCCGAATCGATCCAGACCTGTCCGTTTTTCAAAGTCACCGCTGGAACCAAGCCCAATGGGTTCTGTTTCAGAAAATCGGCCGAAGGTTCAAAAGGCGTCGCTTCGGTTTCACCAAACGGAATTTCGTAGCGCATCAACGTTGTGCGGACACGACGAGCAAAGGGGGAACGCGGGGTCAGGTACAGTTGGCCAAGGTCGATTCTTGAGATCATGGCCTAATTGATGTCAAAAACCCGCCGGTCTTTGAAGAAAAAAGTGACCGAATTTCGGTCGCTTTTGTCACGGCGTATCCCAAAAAGTAGTCAGACACCTTTTGTGTGGTACCATCGAAACTATGGACCAGAATTACCGCGACTTGGTGACGTCGCACTTGAAAGAAGACACACGAATCCACGCGTCCGTGTTGGCGATGCGCCGGGTCTTCGATCACCCCATGTATTCGGTCTACATCTGCATTTATTCGGGATTGGTCGACAGCATTTCGTTGGCCGATGATCTGGTGACTTGCTTGGTCGTTTTTAAAGAAGAACGGCTTCGCATCATGTTCAAGATGTGGACGATGCGAATCGAAGGCGATCCATTGGTTTACATGCAGGAAGTTCTAAGAATTCTAGCGTCGCAGGGAAAGAATCCCATGCACCTGATTCAAGATGCAAAAACCTGGGGTCACGTCGAATTCACGATGAAAGATCGCGCCGCATTTCGAATGGCCGACATTCACCTGCCCAAACCGCCAAAGGAACATTGGGTCTGAAAATGTGGACCATTGCACTGGCGCTTTTGGCGACGTCAGCCCTTGCAGACGAACCATCGGGATCCAACGCGATGGCCAAGAATTACGGAGACCGCGGATTCGAAAGAATATCCGTTCGAGCCGCCTGGGTCGACTACAGCGCCAATGAAAAACTGAATCGCGTGGAATGGCCTACGGAAAGCTTCTGGGTGTGGAAACCCAAAGACCTAGTATTTCCCGCACCCCACCCCATTGTTCGCACGTACATCAAGGTTCCCGCTCAATACAAAACCGCGATCGTAAAAGATGACGAAGGTCGGTCTGCGCAAAGTCTGGAAGATCAGAATCAAGAACTGGTCTTCGAACTTCCTTCCCCCAGCCACCGAGTCACCGTTGAACTGACCGAAGCCAACGGAAAGAAAATGATTCAGGACATTCAGTTCGATATCACGCTTCGCGAGGCTTACACCTTCGTGCACGAAAGCTGTCAGAAACTGGGAATTGAACTGATCAAATTAGAAAGCCAAGCCCCGCATTATCTGGTTTCCGTTCATTGCAAGAACACCGCAGACGGAATTCAGATGACGGCCATCAAGGGCCCGAACCTGGATTGGGGCGAAGAAACCTTTGCGGATCACGTCGATGATGGAACGGATTACTGGGTTTACCGTCTTCCGCCGTGGCAGCCTCATCTTTCGGCGCTTGGAACTTTCGAAGTGATCAAACCGGAAACGCAGGCTCGCACGATATACGAAGTCGTCCATCGTGACCCTAGAACCCGTGATCCTGTTTACAAATCCTGGCGTGCCGCGGTCGACATCGTCAGCGAATACTTTTCCTATTCTCAGAATGACGCAGCACTTACGTACAGTTCCTTTGGCCTAGCCATGCGTGCTCAGGCGTCCTACTTTCCATGGAAATTCCCATTTGAAACTTCGGTTTCAGCATCGGCCACCACGATTCCAATCAGCACGTCGCTGGATCCTGACTTTACGGGATCACCGCTTCGGATTTATTCGGGCCATCTTCGTGTAGGATACACCGACCGGTCGTCCGTTGATGAATGGCTTCCCGAAGCCTATGTGGGGTGGTCTGGACAGGGGGCGTGGACGCGGGGATCGCTTTTTGGACCCCCATTTTTAGGCGGTTTTTGTGCAGGTGGAGGAATCACCCGCCGTAATCCGATTTCCGGGGATCGCCTGCGTTTTTGGGGTCGGATGAGCCTGAGAAGCCCCGTGGGCCTGGGGCTGGACTTTTCGAATCTGGAATTCGCAGGCGGGGTCGGATGGGAAATTTCCAGAATCAAGTTCATGAATCAAGAGCGCCCGCTTTGGGTGGTGGGCGAAGTCGCATCGACATCGTGGACGGACCCTTTGACGACCGACCCTGTTTACGCTGTGGGTCTGACCCAGATTTGGGTTGGGCTCAGTTCAAGTCTTTAGGTGGTTGAAATTACCCAAGAATCGTCCCAGAATAAAGGAAACCTCAAGGAGCAAAACAAATGGGAATCTTCGAATCAATGCCGGTCAAAATTGCGATTGGACTGATCTTGCTGTCGGGAATCGGATACGGTTCTTATTACGGCATTCAGACGGTGCGCGTTTCGATGGCCACCACTGACGCCCAAGAATCATTGGCCCGTGGTTTCCCTGCCGTCGCCGCCGACAATGTTGAAGGCGATCGCTACCTGATGCTGAGCAAAGTGAACAGCTGCGCAACGATGATCGACGCTTACTTCCGCGCCCGCGCCTTTGGTCGCTTGGAATGGGCATCACAAGCCTGCCTGAATGCAGGTCACACGATCGTCGAAGCTTTCCTGGGACTTTCAGCGGTTCGCGCCGCCGAAGGCCGCGATGAAGATGCGCTGAGCATTCTTCGCGACGCCATCCAAACTTTTCCGAAAAATCCCGTGATCTTCGTTCGAATCGCAGAACTTTTCAGAAAGAACAAGAACGACAACGCTGCCATTCAAGCTTATCAGGCGGCAATGGAACGCGCGCCTGACGATGCTGCGCTGGGATTGAACACCCTGGAATACTTCCGCGCTTTGAAAAAACCTGAACTGGTCAAGCCCTTGGCTACCCGTCTGAAGGGCGTGAAATCTGAACAACCTGAAGTGAAGTTGGTCATTGCACGCGCGCTGAAAGAAACTGGCGATACTGCCGGTGTGGATCAAATGATTCGTGAAGCCGACGCGTTGGCATCGAAGAACCCTCAGTTGAAGGCCGCTTTGCAGAAAGCTTATAGCGACGTTTGGAAAAGTGCTGACGGTGCGGCCGCCGGCGGCGCTGCAGCAGCACCCGCAGCCGCACCTGCAGCCCCAGCTGCTGGCGCGAAACCTGCGAAAAAAGGGAAGTAACAACCGAAGGCAGCCCGATACCTAAATGAGGGCCGCACTGAACATCACGACCTATAACAACCCACGCGTTCTAGCGCTTTGTCTAGAATCGCTTAGGAATCAATCGCGTCTGGATTTCGAGATCTTTATTTCCGACGACGGATCGACGGAAGAAACACGAAAGCTGATTGATGACTTTCGCGCGCGAAGCGGAATGGTTATCCATCATCATTGGCACCCCGACGACGGCTACAAAAAATCCAAGATCAATAATGTCACTTTTTCAAAGATCGACCCGGTTCAGTTTCCGGTGGTCATTTGCATCGATCATGATGTGATTTGCCACCGCGATTTTGTTTCGGATCATTTGGCGATTCACGAAAAGCAGGCAAAAAACGGCCAAAACAGGGTGATTTTCATGGGTCGAAGAATTGACTTGGGTCCCGCCGTGACCGCCCAACTTTCAGTGGCTGACATCGCGGATTTTCAAAGCGGGGTTTCTTGGAAGCTTCTGAAGTCCTGGCTTTCGGGCGACACGCGACTGATCCAACGCGCCGTTCGGGTTACGTCGCCACTGCTGATCCGACTTTTGGGACGCGACCGGGTGGATGACCTATTGGGATCGAATTTTTCGATATCAACGCAGCTACTTTTAGAAGTGAACGGATACAACGAAGACTATGTCGCGTACTGGGGCGAAGACGGCGATCTTTTCGTTCGCGTCCGTAACAGCGGCGCGGTTTTGATCGGCTTAAAGGGTTACGCGATTCAGTACCACTTGGATCACAAGCGGCTAGAACCTTCGAAGGAAAACCAGGCGCGGTATCAAGATCTGTTGAAAGACCGGACCTATGTTCGATGCCGAAACGGGATAAAAAAAGGGGCCTAAGTCTTTCGACTTAGACCCCTTCATCAGAAACCCTTCCCTAGGTTCCTTACGACCTTAGAACATGTAGGTCAGACCGACGTGTGCGGCAACCGCCTGGGTCTTGTAAAGGCCCGCAGGGACTGCAAGCGATGCGTCCGATGCTGCAACAGTGCCTTCAGCCCTTGCAAGTTCCCCTGCAAGGTTCACCATCATGTTTTCACCCAAATTGCGTCCCACGCCCAACGTGAAGCTGTTTGCGGTACCTGGGCTTGAAAACGTTGCCTTTGCACGATTCGCCGGAACCACTTGCGATGTATACGCATAACCCAAGCGAATCGCATAGTTCGTGCAACCCGTGTACTCGAATCCGATACGGGCAACGTGTTGGTTGTTCCAAAGGGTTTCGATCCCGTTGTTCAAGCTGGTGACTGTACCGCTTGCAACCGCAGTTCCGGCACCTGCACCCAGGGTTGAACCATCGGCCGCGACCATGGTGGTTGCAGTTCCGATTTTGTTCACCGCTTTGTAGTTGGTCAGGTTGTATTCGACGAAAGTCTTCAAGGTTGAAGTCACGTCAAACCAGCCGCCGACATTCAATTGTTGTGGCAACTGGGTCGACAAAGTTCCCGACTTGGTAATTGACGTTCCGTTCAAAACAGCACCGCCGCCAACTGTGTTGACTTGCAAAGTTTGATCGACGCTTCCTTCAAGTTTGGTCTTGCTTCGATACGAAACACCAACGCCCCAACCCTTGCCTTCGTATTGGGCGCCCAATCGGAAGCCGTCGAAAGTCGTTTGGCTGAAGTTTTCCATGCGAACTTGCGAAAGACCGGTCGCAATACCGGCCGGCGCCAAGTCTGCACCTTGAGTCAAAGCCGCTTTCGCCATCGAAACGCGATAAGCTGCGCCGACGCGAAGTCCGGGCATCCATTCATAGCCGACACCGGCTGCAAACTCGGTCAAAGAAATATCGGTCTTGAAATCCATCAGATCGCGACCACCGACGTTTTCAAAAAGGACCTTCGATCCGCCGCCAACATAAGCGCCGACGCCGATGCCTAATTTTTCATTCAGCTTGTAGCTGCCAACAGCACCGAAAATCGGCGAAAACTGGTGGGTGCTGCTTTGATCCAAGATGGAAGCGCCTGCGCCCGTGGTCGAAGTGCTGATTTGTCCGAAAAAGTAAGATTGAGTCGGAGAAAAGTTCGCGCTGAAGTCATGTTTCTTTCCCGCTGATAAACCGGCTGGGTTGAAGAAAAGAGCTTCACCACCGGAAGCTCCTGCGGTACCTGCGCCAGCAACGCCGTTCCAGCGTCCAGACCAATTAATGGTTTTTTCGAAACCCGCACCCATCGCCATTGGCGATGCAGCGAAGGAAAACAAAACGGCAACTGCGCAAATACGAATTGCTTTCAAACTCATGACACTCCCCTTGGAAAAGTTAAAAATTTAATGAATGAAATGAGCGTGACATCGCCCAAGGGAAAGGCAAGTGAAAATGTCTTAGGTCAAGACATGACGCACTTTATCAGTAGAAGGTGATCGGTAGATCGACGGCGTTGCCGTTGGCGAAGCTGCGAATTTGGTAAGACCCCATCGATGATACACCGCCATAAAACACATTAATCGAACAAGCCTGTCCCGCCGAAAGATTCTGGCCAGTTCCGCAAGCACTGACATATCCCAAAGGTGGCAAGAAGTTGTTGCCCGAAGTGCCTGCACCAAACCCGTCCATCAGTGAACTGCTGAAGTTGCTTCCACCATACGTCATGTTGAATTCGGCCATACCGCCTGTATTCATGTACACAACCGGAATCGCAGCAGACATCATCCAAGATTCATAATACGGACGATGGTTGAAGATATCGCCGTTGTAAAATGCCCGGACTTTAGCGACCGATGTCGTTTCATAGACCATCCAATTTGAATAATAACCTTGGAAATTCGAATCCAAGTAGATCCAGTTGCCGATTGGATTGTTTGAACCATCCGGAGTGAATCGAACACGAATCGCGCACTGTTCGCCCGCATTCAAGATTCCATTTCCACTGCAGTAATTGACGTTGAAGGAAGTCGGTCCTTCCGCGATCTGAGTCGAAGTTCCAGGCATCGCGCCAGGGAACGACGGATACGTACCCGGCCAATTCATCAAGTAAGGAAGGCTCACGTTGTAAATATCCGTAGCCCCATTCCCATTGTTGACAACGATCAAATCACGATCGATTCCGATTCCCCATGCGCCCCAATCCAAAGTCATTCCCAAAGTACAATTCATACAAGCTTTCATGCCCAGGCTTGAGAAAGTCGGAGAGTTCCCGTGACGACCGGCCAATGGAGTCGAATGCCAGCTTGCGGTCTCGGAAACATAGAAATTGATATAGGTATCCAACTGGGTGTTCAGTGTTGCTGCGGTCGGAAGGAAGCGAACCGTAATTGCGCAACCCTGGTTGGGGCTCAAGTTGATGCTAGGTCCAGGGCCGCAGCGACCAATCGAAGTTCCGTGAATCGTTGTGGATCCGCTGCCGTTCAATGGATCCAAGCGGTAATAGGTCGAATAAAAGCTGAAACCCGGCATCATGCCCAAATTGACGGAAAGGCTCATTTGACCGGTGTTGACCAGTACCAGATCCCTTGTGATCAGGTTTCCGTAGTAATCACCCATTCCAATTTTGCAGTTTGGGCAGTTCGGAGCAAAGTTGTAATCTTCGCGAATCGAAAGCTGGTAACCACTGATGCTTTGTCCGCGAAGCTGTTTTCGGAATTCTGGAACGGCTGCGCCGGAAAGTGGCAACACAAAATCGCCGCTGAAAGTCGTCGTACCCGCAGGGTTAAATCGAATCCGAACCAAGCAACGTTCACCCGGAGCTAACGACGCCGAACAACGATTGATCGAATAACTGGTCGTGCCTTCCCAGAAGTTTTCAGTCGTATTTGCTACGCCCGGGAATCCGCCCATTTCAGCCCAGCTAAATCCCGGTGGCAAAGTTGCTGAACCACCCAACATTGAAAGGCTTGATGCACCTTCATTTCGAAGAATCAGGTTGAAGGCTTGCGACGTTCCGTAGCTTCCGACATCCAGCGTTCCACCATTCCATCCGCCGTTGTAATTGTCGTATGCGCGTACAATTCCCAAATTGGTCGAATTGACGATCATCCGATATTCGGCTTTTGGGCTAGGTCCACCGCTGTAATTCAAGACCAGGTCGCTTTGAATGTTTCCGGTCGCGTTGGTAAAGAAATCCACTTTCACCACGCAGGTTTGACCTGCATTCAACCCAGTCGACAAACTTGGACAGTAGGATTCTGGACCATAAGGATACTGACCTGAACCGCCAGGGAATCCAGATGGAAACGAAAAATAAGGAGCGGAAAAAGAATCCACTGTCATCGAACCCGTGGACACGTTTCCGGTGTTCGTCACTTTGAAAACAAAGCTGTAAGTCTGGTTGGTTGGATGCGCGTCGACGTTCCAGGTTGGTGTTCCACCGCCGCCTCCACCGCCGCCATAGTAAGGTTGGATGACCAAGTTTGGTCCCCAAAACGTCGTACCCGACAGGCTCATCGTGATGTTCGAATAGTATCCGCCGACGTAGGTAAGCTTCAATTGATCCGTGTAGTATCCGTTTGAACCATTCTGGAAGCGCACCCGAATCACACATTCCTGCATGACGGTAATGGTCGCTCCAGAAGTCGGGCAAAAGTAGCGACCCGTCGTCGCATCGTACGATCCTGGCGATCCACCTGGATAACCTGAATCGTAGAAGTACGAGCCGCTGGTAAAGCCAGTCACAGTCACTGCCGAAGCGTTCGCGTTTCCTACGTTCTTCAGAATGAAGGATCGGTAGGCCGGCGTTCCCGTTGTTACGGTTCCAAAATCGTAGGTCTTGTTAAGGAACTCTCCGTTGTCGTTACCGTCATAGGCGTCCAAGACCAAAAGCGGTCCGCTGAAAATCGTCGCGCTTAAGCCCATGCTGACAAAACCACCGGAATAATCTAGGCGAAGATTTGCTGAATAGCTTCCGACCCCTGCGCTATTTGAAATTTCGATGCGAACCAAACAGCTTTGTCCTTGAGCAAGCGAGCCTGAGCAATAAGGCAGATTCTGACCGTCAAAATTGTCGTTTCCTGATCCGCCCGGGTAAACCGCCATCGTGCCGTAAGTGAACACACCACTGGGCGGCGTCGACCAGATTCCTGTGGCGGTACCCGTGCCCACATTGGTCACGCGCATTTTGGCTTCAACTGGAATGCCCTGTGGAATTCCGCCAAAATCGAAAGAAATCGACGAATGGCGTTGGTTTTCCATGACCAGAAGCGGTCCTGAAGCCTTGGTCGCCGTCAAAGCGCGCGAACTTCCGCCATAGTTCAAGGACCCCACGTTCTGCGTGGAACCGGTTGCACCTGGTGAAAAGGTGACTTCGATCACGCAAGTCTGCCAGGCTGAAAGCGTGTCACCGCAGTATTCTTCACCGCTGTATTCGCCGTTCGGAATCGTCGTTGAACCGTTGTAATACGAAGCAAACGGTGAAGGCGAAATCACAAAGCCCGTTCCTAGGCTGTTGGTAACGTTAAAGCCCGAAAGCAATCCGGTCGCCGCAACGTCGCCGGTATTGGCAACCCAGAAACGCTGGAAACTGTCGATCCCGGTGGTTCCAAAATCGCGCGTCGAACCCACATTCAGTCCTTCGTCATTCGCGTTGTAATTCTGTTCGATGCGATGGTCGAAAATTTTCACATGCGGGACGCCGCCTACCGCTGACCCGACGATATTCTTGGTCGCAGTCGGCGCCGTTGAATAGACTTGAAGCTGGGTCGAATTCACCGTGCCAGAAATATTTGGGTTCCAAGCAACCACCGCCACGCAATTCGATCCGGGCGCAAGAAAAAGTGAAGGAGTACAACTTGATTCAGCAGCAAACGTGAACTGGATCGGTGCACCGATGACGCTGAATTGAAGTGGGGAACCTGACAAAGTGACCCCTGCGGCACCTGTATTCGTAACAGTGAAGACGTGCTTGATCGTCTGACCAAAACCCACCGAACCAAAGTCAAAGTTTGCTGGGTCCGTTGGAACGCCGTACGAAGTGTAGTACTGCGACGGATAGTGCGTAATTGCCAAATTTCCGCTTGTCGTCGACTGACCTGCAAATCCAAGTGAAATCATTCGTCCAGTTGCCAAAGGAAAATCATAGGTCACGTTCAGCGAAACGCTGCTTAGGACGTTCGTTCCTGTTGGCCAAAACTGAACGACAATCGAGCAAGTTCCCAATGGTGCAACTTGTCCGCCTGGCGCACTTGGGCAGCTGCCGCCAATCCCTGGATAAGTTCCGCCTTTGAAGTTCACGCCGCCACCGACGATATTGACGGCGGTCAAAGTTGCCGAATGGACCGCGCTTGAGTTCCCAAGCCAAACGACTTTATCGACAGATGAACCGCTGGCCTGAGTCCCGAAGTCGTAGGTCGGTTGATCGGAAAGCGCCAAGATATCCGTTACGGCTGACACCACGTTTAAGGCAGGCAAGCTATTGTTTCTAGGAACTGGGCCGACTTGTCCTGAAACGGTCATCGTGATCGTGTCAGGCATTTTTCCAGCGAAGTAGAAGACCACAGATGATGTCGATGCCGAAACCGGGACAGACAAAGAATTTGTTCCAGAACCCACACAGCCTGCTGATGTAAAGTAGCCCGTGTTCGTTCCCGCGTGGTTGCCGCCGGTGTGGCTGACGTTCAGGCTGGTCGCATTGGGTGAAAGGAAAGAATCGCCGTTATTGTCAAACAGCTGTACGGTGATCTGATCGCAACGCCCCACCTGAAAGTCAGCTGGGTTGGTTTTGCTTAAGGTCAAAGCGTCCAAGACCGGATCGAAATCAGCACTGACTGAAGGAAGTGTCATCAACGCCGCCGGCGAAGTCACGGCCAAGGTTTTGGTCAGGTTTTTTCGAGTCATGACCGTGCCCGACAGAATTCCCGAGGCGTTCGTAGATCCAGTCAGACCTGAAACTGAATCCGATCCATCGGCCCCGCTGGTGATCGAAATCGAACCGGGCAACGAAGGAATGACGTTCGAAAAAGCATCTTTTGCGGTCAAAGTAACCGTAAAAATATCGGAACTATTCGCCCATAGCGGCGATCCGCTGGGTGAAATGGTTAGCGTCGAATAGGTCAGGCTAGGCATGCCGTTGGTTTGGATGGCGCCTGTGGATAGGTTTCCGGTAGCGGCACCGACGGTGGTCGTAATGGTTGCCGGACCTGGAACCAAAGTCGGCATGAAGTAAACATCGGTCGAACTGGAACCCATGCCGATCGTGGCCGAAGAAACTGCGCTGGTGCAAATGCTGTCTGAATAAAAGGCACTTGCTGAAACTTGGTTTGGTTGTGACGGAGAAACCGCCGAACCCAACGGAATCGAGATTCCGCCTGCGCCAGCGACGTAAGGGTTGGAAGAAGCGTCGCGCGCTTGGATCCGAAGTCCATAGCATTGGCCCGTGGACAACGGAGTACCCCACGGAGCCGGAGCACCGGCAACAAGCGTTTGAAGGTTGAAGCTAGATAAAGTGACGAAGTTGGCAGCCGCGCTGAGCGAAACGTTATCTAGGCTAGCTGGATTGTTGATTCGGAAAATGCGTGCGCCCTGAGTACTGGTCGCGAAAGTCGCGTCAACCCATCCCGATGCGTTGGTTTGATTTCCCATTGGGAAGTTAATTGAACCCACGGCAGAACCCGTCGAAACATAGATACCGACTGTCGTGCTAGGAATCGGATTTGAAAACTGATCCCGTACGGTGATTCGGAAGCCCGCAGTGGTGACGCCATCTGCTTCGTAATCAGCAGGTCCAGTGGTTCGAACGAAAGTCGATGCCGCCATGTAGGGAACATCCGGCGTCGGCGTCAGCACAGTAGAATCCGAAATCGCCGAGACATGGGTCGCAGTGACCGTTTCTCCGACGGTCGAAGTTGGTTTGAAGTAGGCCAATGCCGAAGAAGTCCCAGTAGTAATGGTGACGCTTGTGCTGGATCCTACCGAAGTCGTACATGCAGGCGTCGAGTAAAAGATTCCTGTGCCCGAGGTCGTCAGTGTCACCGATTCGTTGGCTGTCACGTTAAAGGCCGCCGCGTACTGGTCACGCGACGTAATCGTTAAAGTCACGCATCCACCCGCAACCGGAGACGCCGTCGGCGGTGTCATGTCGATTGCGTAAAAATATGCGGGTGCCGAAAAGACCACCGAAGTCGTCGGAGGAGTGGGCAACGCTGGAGTCGTATCCAGACGGAAACCATAGGTTCCACCGTTGGGGGTTCGCACCGTTGCGCTACCGTTACCCGCACCGTCCGTAGCCGATGGGGCTGTTAAGGTGAATCCAGCCGGACCACTGGTCTGAGTCAACGCGGGAACAATTCCTACAATCGGGTTGTTGAAAATATCCAGAACCGAGTAGCTGAGCGTGTACGTCGAAGTGTTGTCGGCAGGCACCGGTCCCGCAGGACCGTAAACTAAGCTTCCGGTATTCGGATCTCCGTAATCGGTTGCATTCGGCCCTAAGCTTTGTGTCTTTAGACCTGCACCGACGGTTCCGCTGACGGTAAAAGTCAAAGGCTCAACCCGCCGTGCGGCAAAATAGAAACTCACGGTCGAAGTGTTCGCCGAAACCGGTACGACCAAACTGGTCTGACCGGTACCGGTACATCCGGCCGAAGCAAAAAGACCGGAATTGGTTCCGTTTTGGGCAAAGGTTGCCGAATAGCTGACGTTTACGGATTGAGCAAAAGGATGGTTGAAGTTCACGCCTTGAATGTCCTTCAACGTGACGTCAACCCGATCGCAGCGACCCACTTTCCAATTACCGGAAGGAACCTTCGTCAACTGAATCGAATCCAACACAGGGACAAAGTTCGCGATGACTTGAAGGCTGTTCAAAGCCGCTGGCGAAGACACACGCACCGTCTTTGGAACACCCCTTAAGGTGGTGATGGTTCCTGTTGAAAGTCCGGCCGAATCGGTTGCACCGAATCCAGCAAAGGCATCGGAAGGATCATCGCCCATTCCAGCAACCACTTGAAAAGTTGGAATCAGGCCAGGAATCGCGTTCTGGTAAGCGTCCCGAATCGTCAAAGACAAACCGTGGTTCAGCGTGCCGTTCGCAAACACATCGGTCAAATTATCGACAGAAAAACTGGATTGCGTCAGATCCGCAACCCCGGAATGGGTCACCGTGATCGGACCTATCGAACCGGTTGCCGATCCTGATGCCATCGATAGCGAAACGGAGCCCACTTTTGTGGGCATGAAATAAACGTCGACTTGTGAATTGCCCGAAGTAATGACTGCGTTGGTCGACAATGCCGTCGTGCAGGCTGCGTTTGAATAGAATGCTGTCGACGATGCCTGCAAAGTTTGCGCAGGCGAAGCAGCCGAACCTAATGGAATCGAAATTCCTGCACCCGTAGCGGTGTAAGGGTTCGAAAAATTGTCCAGCGCAGTGATTCTCAAATTGTAGCAGCCGCCGGCGACCAAGGGCGTTGCCCAAACGCCTGGCAACTGCGAAAGCTGCAGGCTGGTCAGCTTAATGAAATTAATTCCGAACTGATCTAAGCCGTTATCGACTGCAGCGGGCGATGAAACTTTAAAGGTTCTCGCGCCCGGAGCCGTGGCCGAATAGCTGAAACTGGCCTGACCGCTTGCGTTTGTGGTCGCTGAAGTTGGGGTAAAGGTGTCTCCGCCGACTGCGGCTTGAACTGTCGCTGGGGTGACGCTTTGTCCGGAAATCGCGTTTCCAAATGCGTCCAACAAAGTCACAGTCATGGTGACTGTTGCCGTTCCGTCGGCTTCGTAATTCGTAGGCGCGCTGTTTTTCACCAAAGTCGAATTGCCGCCATCAACGGCCGCTGGGGTCGTCGTCAAATTAGAAGTAACGGTTCCTGCTGTGGTAGGATTCAAAGTCACCGTTTCAGCACCTGCGACGGTGGGCCTAAAGTAAAAAGTCGTCGTGCCCATTCCCGAAGCAATCGTCGCCGTGGTCGTCGCCCCCGTGCATCCCGCAGTCGTATAGAAAATTCCGCCGGTGCTTGAAGACAGGTTTATGGTTTCGGTGCCAGGAACATTAATGGGCGCACTAAATTGGTCCAAAGACTGAACCGTGTAAGTCACGCAGGATCCAGCGATATTGGTCGTCGAGCTAGGCGTCGCGCTGATCTGCGAAAAAACCGCGGCCGCGCTAAAGACCACGTTCACGGAAAGAGAAGACAAAGCTGCAGGCGCTGAAATTGAAACGGTCCGCGTTCCAGCCGATCCGCCCGTTGGGGTCAGGTCGACGGATGCCTTTCCGTAATTTGCGCCAGGAACTGATGAAGTGGTTGGATTAAAAGAAGTCAAAGTTCCAGGTGATCCGCTGACGGCAGCAAAAGTGATCGCTTGCCCTGGAACCAGGTTCGACCATTGATCGTAAACGGTGACCGTTACGGTCGAAGGCGTTGCACCTGAAACGTCGACGACCCCCATCGGACTTGCGGCGATGGATCCCGAAAAAGCGGGGCCCGCTGTGACCGTTAATCCAAGCGTCGAAGATTGAAATCCCGAAGATGCCACCGTCAGTTGGTGTGCAGTGGCCAGGGTCGACAGAAACGAAACGTTCACCGTGGTTTGTCCTGCCAAAAGTGTTGCAGTTGAAACCACTCCGCCACCGCATCCAGTGCCCAGATAGTACGAACCCGTTAGATCATAGGACAATCCAATCGAAGTATTCGAAGTCACTGCGGTCGGAACGCCCAGAAGGTCCTGCGATTCAATCGTCAGGTCAAAACAAGTGCCGGCAGCTTGGCTGGTCGGAGAAATCGAAGTCAGGCTGAGTTTCGGAAGAGTGCTGACTGCCGAGTCGCCAAACCCGGTCCATTGCAAGGAAGCGCGGCATCCCTGAAGCGCGACTGCTGCCCCAAGCGTGATGAGTGTTAGTTTTTGAAGTCTCAACGATGAAAACATCGAAAATACTGCCCCTTTTATGAAACCCTGTCCCCTTATATTATCGGATTAAATCGGTCAGACTTAATGTTTTTAAATGCGTTAACTATTTGAAATTAATATAATTTTTGATTGGCTTAACAATTAAATCAAAGCAGTCAAATGGGACTATTTCGAAGCTGGAGCACGATTCGACTGAGCGTCGATCTTGGCTTCCAAAGCATCTAGGCGCTTTTGAAGTTCAGCGTTCTTGGCTTGAAGTTCTGCATAGCGGCTGTCTTCACGACCGACCAATTCCTTGAATGCTTCGACCAAGATCGCCGTGATGTTGGCGTATTTCACGGACTTAATCTTTTCCGGATCATCACCCGTTTTGACGAGAACTGGATCCACGGCTTCGACTTCTTGTGCAATAAAGCCGATTTCCGAAGTTCCATCTTTCTTCCAGTCAAACCGTACACCGCGAAGGGCCTTAACCGTGTCCAACGCATGATCATAGGTCACGACATGTTCCTTCAAACGAATGTCCGATGAATGGTAATATCCTGGCGCCGTGACGTTACCTACCGACGTCACCGTAAACGGAAAGGTCACTGCGCCTGCAGTGGTGAAGCGCATCGCTTCGACTGCGCCGCCGTTGTATGCAAATCGAAGTTGGTTCGATGCACCGCTGTCGACAAGAATGTTCCAGTCAGCCGCTGACGAAGAACTTTCAAGGACCAATTGATCGCGCCATCCTGCGCCCGCTGCCTTGACGCTCAGGCGTCCACTTGGACTTGGCGTTCCAATCCCAACGTTGCCCGCGGTGGTGATTCTGACTAGTTCACCCGTTGTTTCAGCGATCTGCGTTCCCACCGCAGTCGGACCGACCCGATTAAACGTAAATCCCCGTGAATAATTGATACCCAGCCAATTTGATCCATCCAGTGCGTTTGCCGAAACTTGGACAGTCGAACCCACACCGTCAGTGACTCGGATGTTGTTACCCAAAATAGTCGTGGCACCGCCCTCGGATTCTCCAAGCGACATATAGTTTTCAATAATGCTCAGTCCACGATTCGAAGCAGTTCCAAGCTGAATACTGTCTGTTGTCGTCAAAACCCCCGTTACAGATGTATTTCTAGCTAAACCGATTGTTGTACCGTTATCTGTGATTCCGCTGTCTGCTAGCGTGTTGGCTGACGCAAATCGTGGAACTGTATTTGTGGTTCCGCTTCCACCCACTGCACCAATCGAGTTGTAAGAAATCGTTCGCGCCGCTGAGCCATCAAAGGTGGTACCCGAAGCTGCGCCCGCGCCACCATTGTTGAAGGTCACAGCATTGGTCGTCGTGCCACTGCCGCTTGGCGCCGACCAAGTACCGTCTGCACGCAAGAAATTCGTGGTGCCGCCAGTCGCAGTCGTTGGCCAAGTGAAGGTGTTGCCGTTGTTGGTGATGCTCAATCCGCCGGTGCCTGCGCGAAGAACGGTTGAAGCTGCGCCGCCGTTGCTACCAAAAGTCGAAGCGCCGCCGCTGGCCGACTGAACAATCAACGCGCCGGCCGATGTAATCTGAGGAGTCGTGCCCCCAATCGAAACCACACCGGTTGTCGTTGGAGCCAAGGTAATTCCGCCCGTGCCCGAACGAATCGTGGTGGTCGTTGCAGCCGTGTTACCGCCGAAAATCATGCTACTTGCCGAAGAAACCGTCGGAGTCGTACCGCCGACGGTGACGATACCCGTGCCGTTAGCACCCAATGTAATCCCGCCGTTCACGCCCGTGACGTTCAGGTTGATCGCGGATGCGGTCGTTCCTGCCGAGTTCAATGCCATAGCGCCAGTGCCCGCGGCAACCGTGGTTGCGCCTGCACCGCTTGAAGAAATCGTCACGGCGGAACCCGCAGCTGCAGTCAAACCGATTGCTGCACTTGAAGTCAGCATACCGGCTGATTCCGTCAGCGAAGTATTCACAAATTGATCGTTGGTGTTGTCCCACTTCATGACCGATTGATCGGTCAAAGCGGCCACGTTTTTCAAACCGACGTCTGGGGCTGGGCCCGTCGCGTTGTTGACAACCAAACCGCCGTTGGCGGTTGCTGTCACGTCGGTGATGTCACCCCCACCTGCCGGTGCTGCCCAAGTTCCATCGCCGCGCAAGAACATCGATGTCGGAGTACCCGGAGCTGCGTTTGGCCAGGTGTAAGTCCAGCCGTTGTTAGAAAATGTTAAAGATCCTGTGCCCGACCGAATCGCAGTCGAAGTCGCCCCTGCGTTTGTTCCAACGACCATGGTACCAGTGGTATTCTGCAAAGTCAGGCCCGACGCCGACCAAATGATGGGTGAAGAACCGCCGATAGAAACGCCACCAGTTCCGTTCGGATTCAAGCTAATGCCGCCGTTGGTTCCAGATACCGTTAGGTCGATCGCGTTGTTGGCCAAGCTTGCAGATTGAAGTGATAGAACACCGGTACCTGAACGGACGGTTGTTAATGAAGCACCTCCGTTGTTACCAATGGTCGTTGTGCTTCCTGATGCAGACTGCGCAACGAAGTTACCTGCCGACGTGATCGTTGGGGTCGTACCACCAACCGTCACGACGCCCGTGCCGTTTGCTCCCAAAGTAATTCCGCCGTTTGCTCCTGCGGTCAAAGTCACACCACCGCCCGCGCCCGTTACTGCTAAGTTGATTGCGTTGGCAGGCGTAGCCGATGATGTAATTGAAACACCACCCGTACCCGAACGAAGGTTTGTGATCGAAGCGCCACCGTTGTTACCAAAAGTCGAAGTTCCGCCGGAAACGGACTGAACCAGCATGGCGCCTGCCGAAGTAATCGTCGGGGTCGTACCGCCGACCGTGACAACGCCCGTGCCGTTGGCACCCAAGGTGATTCCGCCGTTTGCGCCGGCCGTCAGGGTCACTCCGCCTGATGCGCCCGAAGTCGCAATATTGATCGCGGTAGCGGTGGTTCCAGTCGAAGTAATGGACACACCACCTGTACCCGAAGCCACCGTCGTCGAACCGGCACCGCTGGCTGTTAAGTTAGCGTTGGATCCAGCTGCAGCTGTCATTCCAACACCTGCTGAAGACGTCAACACGCCAGCAGTTTCCGTCAGCGAAGTATTCACAAATTGATCGTTGGTGTTGTCCCACTTCATGACCGATTGATCGGTCAAAGCGGCCACGTTTTTCAAGCCGACATCTGGGGCTGGGCCCGTCGCGTTGTTGACAACCAAACCGCCGTTGGCCGTTGCCGTCACGTCGGTGATGTCGCCCCCACCCGCTGGTGCTGCCCATGTTCCATCGCCGCGCAAGAACATCGATGCCGGAGTACCCGGAGCTGCGTTTGGCCAGGTGTAAGTCCAGCCGTTGTTGACCAAGGTCAAGGCACCCGTGCCCGACTGAATGGCCGTTGAAGCTGCGCCACCCGTCGAACCAATCGTGGTTGCGGATCCCGAAGCAGATTGAAGGACCAACGCGCCTGCGGAAGTGACAGTGGGGGTTGTGCCACCCACGATGACGGTACCTGTGCCGTTAGCACCCAAGGTGATTCCGCCGTTTACACCGGTCACGTTCAAGTTGATCGCAGTCGCGCCCGTATTTGCTGAATTCAACGAAAGAATTCCCGTACCCGAACGAATCGTCGTAACCGATGCGCCGCCGTTGTTACCAATCGTTGTCGTGCTACCCGAAGCCGACTGCGCAACCAAGTTGCCCGCTGAAGTCACCGTTGGCGTCGTACCACCGACGGTCACCACACCGGTGCCGTTCGCACCCAAGGTGATTCCGCCGTTCACGCCTGAAACAGCCAAGTTAATGGCCGTAGCGCCCGTGTTTGCTGAATTCAACGAAAGAATTCCCGTACCCGAACGAATCGTCGTAACCGATGCGCCGCCGTTGTTACCCAGGGTTGTCGTGCTACCTGAAGCCGACTGCGCAACCAAGTTGCCTGCAGAAGTTACGGTTGGCGTCGTACCTGCTACCGTCACCACACCGGTGCCGTTTGCACCCAAGGTGATTCCGCCGTTCACGCCCGTGACGTTCAGGTTAATCGCGGTTGCAGTCGTGCCTGCTGAATTCAAAGCCATTCCGCTGCTGCCAGCGGCGACGGTCGTTGCGCCTGCGCCGCTTGAAGAAATCGTCACCGCCGAACCCGCTGCTGCGGTCAGCCCAATCGCAGCACTTGAAGTCAACATGCCTGCTGATTCAGTCAACGCAGTATTCACAAACTGGTCGTTGGTGTTGTCCCATTTCATGACGGATTGATCCGTCAAGGCGGCCACGTTCTTCAGCGCGATATCCGGTGCCGGACCTGAACTGTTGGTCACAGCAAGACCTGAAGTCGCAGCTGCGGTTACATCCGTGATGTCACCTGCGCCCGATGGCGTTGCCCAAGTTCCGTCACCCCGCAAGAACATCGATGCAGGCGTACCCGGCGCAGCGTTTGGCCAAGTGTAAGAATACGAAGTCACCGTCGCAGGAACGTTCAAAGTCACTGCACCGCTAGTGGCGCCGTTCATCACCAAAGAACCGCCGGTGCCGCCGTTAGTACCTGACGTGATGCTGGTTGAAGCCGAAAGCGCGCCAGTTACTGCAGCACCAGAAGCAGTTGCCGCTAAGCGTGTCGTGCCGCCCGTTTGCAAATTGATCGTGGTTGAAGGATTGATCGCAACCGTCGTTCCGTCATCCGAAACGGTTGAAGCGACCAAGTTCGTACCGTTGGACTTGGTCAAAATATTTGCGCCAGCTGCGTTGGTGATACCGGCCGGAGGAGCCGACCAAGTTCCGTCTGCGCGAAGGAAGTTCGTGGTGCCTCCGGCGGAAGTGGGAACCGTACCAGCAGTCGAACCTGCGAATTGCGAAAGCATGGCGGTCGCCTGTGCCGGAGTCAGTTCTTCAATCACGCCAGCGCCTGCCGTATTGCGACCCAGAATTCTGTTGTTCGTCGAAACGTTTTGAATCTTTGCGTAGGTGATCGCGCTGTTGGTAATGTCAGCAGTTGCCATCGTGTTTTGAGTACAAACGATGTCACCGCTTGCGTCTGACTTACAAAAACGCGAGTTCGTGATCCCACCCGCGCCGACACGCGGAACTTTGCCGCTTACGACGCCGAAGTCCACGGCCAAGCTCACAGGACCCGCTGTTCCGCCGCCGGTTAAGCCGCTGCCCGCAGTCACTGCATCGATATCACCCGTGCCGCCGCCACCAGTTTGGTCCGAATCGCAAATCCAGGCCGTTCCTGTAGCATTCACTTTTAAAACCTGGTTTGCAGGACAAAGCGCTGCTGCAAATTGGTTTAAGTTGTTGATTCCGCTTACGCCCACGCTGGTCGAAGGCGTCGTCCACGAAAGAACGCCGTTTCCATCTGTGGTCAAAACTTGTCCGGCGCTAGCACCATCGTTGTCTGGCCAAACCAAATTTACATCAGCGGCCAAAAGATCAGGTGCCTTGAAGCGAACGACGTTTGTTCCGTTCACGGCCAGTTCCATCAATTCAACGCTTCCCGTGTCGCCCGGCGCCGCGCCCACCGGAGTCGCAATAAGACCCGCACCCGAAACCGTTCCAGAACTGGTCAAGCTAGTTCCGGTGATTGCCCCACCGCTGATGTTGCCGGTCGTGCTAATTGGGCCGCCACCTGAAATCGAAAGCGAGGTTCCGTTCAACGCACCGCCTGTGATCGTTCCCGTGGTGGTGATGTTGCCGGTGGTGTTGATGACAGTTGCTCCACCCAAAGTGGTGGCCGTCAAAGTGCCCGTGACCGTGGTGTTTCCGTTAATCGCAGTTGCGTCGTTCAAAACAATCGTCCCCGTACCCGCGCCTGAAAGGGTCAAGTTCGTGTTCGCTGTTGTCGTGATTCCGCCGCCTGCGACAGTCAAGTTGCCCGTGACATCCAAGTTATCGTTCACTTGAACGTTACCGGCGCTGTTTGAAATATTTGAACCCGCACCACTGAAAGTCAGGTTTCCACCCGTTGCCAAGTTGCCGCCAGTGATCGTGTTGGTCGTAGTGATCGTTCCAGAAGTGCTGATGACGGTAGAACCGTTCACCGTACCGTTGGTTAAGGTTGCACCCGTCATCGTGCCGCCCGTGATTGCGCCAGCAACCCATGCCGAACCGTTCCACTTCAAGACGTCATCTGTCGCGCCACCTGCAAGTTCAGTTGGAGTCGTGCCAACGCCCACCCAAATGCGACCGTTGTTCAAAGTCGGTGAACCACCTGTTGCGTCAGCAGCGCAGGTCCAAACGCCACCTGATTTTTTTAGAATTTCACCGTTCGAACAAATCGCGGTGTCCAATTTTGAAAGGTTCACAGCGTTGTTCGCCAATGCGACCGTCGGCGCCGTTGCCGTGCCGCCTACCGTAATCGTTGCGTCCGCGGCTGAAACCGAAGCCACTTTTGCGTTCCACGCTAGGAAATCGGCGCTGGTTGCGTAACCGTCCGAAACACCGCTGACTTGCGAAATCGTCAAAGTCGGATCGGTCAAGGTTCCGCCGATCGTCAATGGCGTCGTACCGACTTCCGTAAACGAAGAAAGACCGCCGCCGCCCCCAGTTGCATCGGCGGCACAGGTCCAAACACCACCGGCGCGCTTGATGATTTCACCATCGGCGCAGCCCACTGGGCTGATCTTGGCCAAAGTCACTGCACCGTCATTGATCTTTGTGGTTGTTACACCGTTTGTTGCAACTGCCACTGTTGGCGCAGTTGCTGTACCGCCGACGGTGACCGAAGCATCACCGGCCGAAACTGATCCGACTTTCGCGTTCCACGCCAAGAAATCTGCTGCTGTGGCGTAACCATCCGAAACGCCGCTGACCTGGGCAATCGTCAAAGTCGGATCGGTCAATGTTCCACCGATGGTCAAAGGCGTTGTACCGACTTCAGTAAACGATGAAAGCCCGCCGCCGCCGCCCGTTGCATCCGTTGCGCAGGCCCAGGTTCCACCGGCGCCGCCGACTTTTTTCAAGATTTCGCCGTTCGCGCAGATGTTTCCATCCATTTTGGAAAGCCCGATCGAACCATCGATGATGTTCGTGGCGCCCACGCTGTTGGCGGCCAAATCCGTTTGTACGATCGTTCCATCGACAATCTTCGAAGAATCAACGCTGTTGCCTGCTAAATCGGCCAAGGCCACCGATCCATCTTGAATCTTTGCGGAATCGACGGCGCCGTTAGCGATATTGGTGTTGGTCACGTTGCTTGCACCTGATGACTGCATGAAGTCGGACGGAACGTAACCTTGCAGGGTTTGAGCAATCACTGCTGTTGGAACCGATTCAATCGCTTGATCGGGTGAAAGTGCGACGTAGCTGGATCCAGTTGGATTCTGAATTTCAACTTTCAGAATTCTGGCATCAGATGCGCCCGGAGTATAACCGCACGCGCCGGTCACTTGTCCGTTCGAAAAAACTTGGACCATGTTGTAGCCGCGGGCTAAAGAAGCGGCCGTTTGAGTACCTGAACCCAGTTTCAGGCTAAACGAACCGTTGGTGGTACCTAGGTTCACTGCCAAATGTTCTTCTTCGTAAAGAAGGCAGGTTCCTGCAGGGTTATAGATCCCCAAGCGAAGGTCCACGATGTTGGTGATTGGAAGTCCGGTGCCGGTGTCGGTGAATACGCCTTGATAAACAAAGTTCGGAGAAACGGCGCCGAACGCTGAACGTGGCGCAAACGCTGGCCCAATTCCGATCGCGAAAACGAGCGGAAAAACCAAGACTGAATTCAGTCGACTACTTACGCGCCGCGTGACTGTTTTCAATTGCCCCTCTTACATCCCTTATCGGGAGAACTAATACCTGACTTAAATTATCCAATATTAGTTCAAGGTCGTAAACAGTTGATCAACAATTTAAATTACCTATGTAATAACAAAGTGTTGAAGGGACATTGGACGCCAGACCAAACCCTAGGATTTCAAATTATTCCTGTCCAGCTGGCCGCCTGTCCTTTTCATTCAATCGTGCTTCAAGGTCACTGACCTTTTTGCGCAATTCGGCATTCTGATCCTTAAGTTCCTTCACGGCTTCGACCAAGATCGCGGTGATATTTGCGTACTTCACAGCCTTGGTCTTCATCGCATCGTTTCCGGTGGTGACCAAGACTGGATCGACTGCTTCCACTTCCTGAGCAATAAAGCCGATTTCAGAAATTCCACTTTTCTTCCAATCAAAACGAACGCCACGAAGGGCCGCAACGGTGTCCAGAGCATTTTCGTAAGTCACAACGTTTTCCTTCAATCGAGCATCCGACGAATGGAAGTACGCAAGTGCGGTAGTGTTGTTGGAAACGGTCAGATCCCCGGTGACGGATGCACCCGTTCCATGAGCCTGAACCCGAGTCGTACCGCCCGCCTGCAAGTTGACTTGTGGCGTGCCGTTAGTGCTGTTGATGTTCAGCTGCGCCGTTGACGCAATGGATCCGTTCGCGTTGACTGCGCCCGTGAAAGTCGAAGCACCCGAAACCGCCAAGGTCCCCGTGACCGATGCACCCGTTCCATGTGCCTGAACCCGAGTCGTACCACCTGCCTGCAAGTTCACTTGCGGCGTGCCGTTGGTGCTGTTGATGTTCAATTGCGCCGTTGAAGCAATCGAACCGTTTGCGTTCAAGGTTCCACCAAAAGTCGCGGCGCCTGTTCCTACCGTGAACGTGTTCGTTCCTGATACTGAAGTGTTTCTGGCGATCGTCAAATTGGTTCCGTCGTCGGTTAAACCCGACGCAACCAAGTTCGTTCCATCTGATTTCGTAATCACGTTTGCGCCGGCGCCGTTGGTGATGCCAGTCGGCGGCGCCGTCCAAGATCCGTCACCTCGAAGGTACATGGTTGTTGGAGAAACCGGTGCGGCACTTGGCCATGTGAAACTGTACGATGTAATCGAAGCAGGTACGTCCAAGGTTAATGCGCCACTGGTCGAACCGTTTAGAACTAAAGTTCCACCGGTGCCGCCGTTGGTTCCGCTAGTCAAACTAGTCGTGGCCGAAAGCGCCCCTGTGACGGCAGCGCCCGCCGCACTAGCCGCCAGTCGCGTCGTGCCGCCCGTTTGCAAGTTCAGTGTGGTGGTCGGATTCAAGTTCAAAGTCGCTGCGGTCGAAGTGATATCGCCGCCGTTGACTGCCACGTCGCCAGTCAAAGTCGTGTTACCTGAAACCGCTAGTGTTCCCGTAACGGATGCGCCCGTTCCGTGTGCCTGGACTCGGGTCGTGCCGCCGGCCTGCAAGTTCACTTGCGGCGTTCCGTTGGTGCTGTTGACGTTCAGCTGCGCGGTTGAAGCAATCGAACCGTTTGCGTTCAACGCACCGGTAACGGTCAATGCCCCCGTAACGCTCGCTGCGCTACCGATCGTGACTAAGGCGCCTGTGTCGGTGATTGTAGAATCACTGAGTGTCGACGCCGCGCTAAACTTTGGAACCGTGTTCACTGTTCCTGATCCGCCGACAGTGCCGCCTGACATCGCTGCCCACGAAAGGACACCACCGGTCGTTGAAACCAGCGCGTAACCACCTGCTGCAGGGGGCGCGACCGGCAAAGTCAAAGTGTAGTTGGCCGGAGTAATGTCAGCTGGCGCGGTGATCGTCACCGTGTTCGTGTCATTGTCTTTAAATCGAATCGCGCCGCCGTTACCTGTGAAATCCAGAATTGATCCGGCACCGCCCAGGGTCGCATTTCCCGACGCTACCGTCAGACCCGTTCCTGCAGTGATGGTGGTCGCAGCACTTAATGTTGTACCCGAACTGATCGCACCGGTTGTTGTAACCGTACCGCTGTTCATCGCGCCCGTCGTGCTAATCGTGCCACCACCTGAAGCGGTCAAAGAAGTTCCCGTAATCGCGCCAGTCGAAGTGATCGCGCCAGATCCCAAAGTTCCGGTGATGGTTGTGTTACCGGTGATCGTGCTATTTCCAATAATATTTGCGCCACCACTAGTGACGGTAAGTCCGGTGCCCACCGTCAGCGTCGTTCCTGCGCTGATTGCTCCAGTTGTGGTGACGGATGCTCCGTTAATGGCGCCCGTCGCTGTCAAAGTTCCCGTATTTGTCGCGCCGGTGGTCGAAATCGTTCCGCCGCCGGAAGCTGACAATGAAGTTCCCGTGATCGCGCCTGTCGAAGTGATGGCGCCGCTATTGATGGTTCCCGATGTGCTGATACTGACCGTGCCGCCAACGTTCGGAACTGCGCAGGCCCAAACGCCAGCGACTTTTTGCAAAATTTCGCCGTTTGCGCAAATCGCCGCGTCCAATTTAGTGGTTGGGTTAATCGTGCTGTTGGCGATATCAGCGTTAGTGATCGAAGCGTCGACGATTTTGGAAGAATCGACGCTGTTTCCGGCCAGATCCGCAAGCGCCACGGTTCCGTCTTGAATTTTGGAACTGTCGACGCTGTTTGAAGCCAAGTTCGCGCTGGTCACATTGTTAGTGCCGCCCGAAGTAACAAAGTCAGAAGGAACATAACCCTGTAGGGTTTGAGCAATCACCGCCGTCGGAACTGATTCAATCGATTGGTTGGGCGTTAGCGCGACGTAAACCCCAGTGACTGTTGGATCTTTGATTTCAACATGTAGCGTTCTGCCATCACTTGCTGCAGGGGTATATCCAGGTAAACACTGAACGGATGCAGCGGGCGTGGTCTGAGAATTCGAAAAAACCTGAACCATGTTGTAGCCACGTGCCACCGAGTTCGCGGTTTGTGTTCCCGAACCTAGGCGAATGGAAAACGTACCATTTGAAGCGGACAAATCCAGCCCGACGTATTCTTCTTCATAGAGCATGCAGTTTCCGGACGGATCATAGATTCCCACTTGAAGATCGACGACCGAAGTCAGGGGCCAAGTTCCCGCCGCGTTTAGGAAAATTCCTTGGTAAACGAAATTCGGTGAAACCGCCGCAATCGCGCGGCGCGCGACCCAAATAGGGCCCAAGCCTACCCACACCAAAAGTGCGTAGACGACACACGAACGCAGTCTTCTGCTTACAGACCCCTTGAAAATACTCAAAGATTAATACCCAACTTTAATTATCGGATATTTCGTGCCGGATCGTAAAGCCCTTTTACGAAGCCTAGAATAAACCGTTAAATTCAATAAAAACAAACATTTAGACCAGACTTATCGGTTCGATTCAACTGCGTCTTAACAAGTCGGCGACCACCCCGTAGACTTGATTTATGAAGGTCGGACTCATTCTTTTAGGGTTTCTCAACTTGGGGTTTGCACAAGGCCCGGGTCCTCAACTTCCGCCTCCTGGCCTAAACCCCAACGCAGACAACGGTCGAAAAATCGAACCCGGTGCCAGACGCTTTGATCCAGAAAAAATGAAAATCGCCCTAAAGCGACCCGCACCAAGCGCCCAGGAAGAATGCAGCGTGAACCTAACCGGATACTTCAAGGCGAAGAATTGGGAAGGTTACCAAAAAACTGCGCTTCGATGTTTGGAAGATGCTCCATCGACAGAATTGGTCGTGGGGATCTTTCGGCAAATCCAAACTGCAAATCTTGAAAAATTCAGAATCAAGTTCACTGAAGCGGCCGAAGCCAAAAAGGGAAATGGGAAGATTCGTTGGGAAACCGTACTTTTGGATCAAAAGCTGATTCCCTTGTCAAAAAAGGGGGAAAAAACTGAAATTCAAAAAGCGATTTTAGAGTGGCTTCAACTTCCCAAACTCACTGCGTGGGAACTGCACTTTGCGACTCAGTACGTACGTTCTCATTCTGAAACCAGCGCTAAAACCCAAATTCTGAAATTGCTGCGACTTCTACCTGCGCCGGTTCAGCGTCGAGAAATCCTGCAACGAGCCCAAGACTTCGCTGCGTTGGGTGACGAAAAAACTGCAAAAGACCTTTTAGCGCGCGAAAAGATTCAAGGCCCTCTTTTGGAAGCGATTTTGAAGAATCGACTTCCAAACAAACCTAAAAAAAATTAGCACATCGGACCGCCACAACCGGGGTACGCGTTGTCGCACATGCAAACGCCTAACGGTACAATGACTCCGTTCTGGCATTCACCTAATTCCGTACTATTTCCGCACTGCGCGCAGTTCATACCCACGGGATACAATTGGCTATCCGTGCAAGAAAAATTGCATCCGGATCCTGACGGCGGACTTGAAGTGAAGCTTGAAAATTCACCGCCTACGTAATTCGGAACCCAAAGCGTCATTCCGACACCCGTCCAGTTCCAACAATTGTACCAATCCATGCCTCCGTCTAGCGCGCGGCAATTTCCCGCGTTGGGGATCAAAAAACCATTGTTATGGATTCCACAAAACTGTGCCATCGAACTTTCTGAACCCATAAGAAGCACAAAGGACATGAAAAAAATTTTGATACGCTTCATAGAAAATTTCCGCCTAGTTGTTTTGCTTTGCCGGGCGACGGCTCCCATTTTCCAATTGATTAAACCGATTCTCAAGATCCGAAATTTTCTTTTTCAAGTCTTGGTTCTCGGCACGAAGGACAGAAACTTCGTCACGCGTCGCAAAAAGTCCCAGACTTTTTCGAATTTCTTTTACCCCTTCGACCAAAATCGCAGTGATATTTGAATATTTAACGGCTTTCGTCTTCTGTGGATCGTGCCCAGTCATCACCAAGGTAGGGTCGACCTTTTCAACTTCTTGGGCGATGAAGCCAATTTCCGACAAGCCACTTTCTTTCCACTTGAACCGAACGCCTCGCAGACTTTCGATCGTTTGCAATGGATTTTCAAAAGTCTGAATGTCCTTTTTCAAACGCTGGTCGGATGTGTGATAGTACGCACCGGCGATCACCGATCCAGCCGTACGAATATTTTTGTTGTTGTAAACTTTCACGTCGAAAGTGTCGTCCATGTACCAGCCACCTGCATAGCTTTGGTTGTACCATCCGGTCGCGCCGTAACTTCTAAACCAGTTTGTCGAATCGACTGCGCCCGCGCCCGTACAGGATCCTCCGCGACCTGCGCTGATACATCCATCCGTAGCTAAAGTATTCGCGTTGCCCCAAATCGGACCCGAAGCCCGAATCCACGAATCCGTGCCGTTGTTCGAAAGACCAACTCCAAAATGATAGTTGTACGCAGAAGCAGTCATGTTCGCATTGGTCCAAACGCCGGTACCCAAGGCTGTTCGGGTCACACCGTTTTCCATGATCAACATTTGGTGACCCAGTCCAGCTTTGGATTGACCGCCGATGTTTGAATGGGTCCAGGCGATCCCGTACATGTTTCCAGCGCTGGTGCCGTCCGCTGAAAGACGGTACGCAGGTCCCATCGCGAAAACGTTCTGATAGCGCGTATCCGAATACACACCGACCAGGCCCAAACCATAATTGTTGGTCGCCAAAATATCGCCCACGCTGGTGATGCTGCCTTGAATGTTTAGGTTTCCTGCGCCAGGGCTTCCAATTCCCCCAACCGTCATGCCGCCGTCCGCGCGGAAATAGCCTGGCGTATAGGTACCGCTTGCAAAACTTCCCGACTGATTCAAGCGCAGCCAACTGTCGTTGGCATCGATCGCTTCTTTGCCATTCATCGTTAGATAGCGGCCGATCGAAATATTACCGCTGGCGCTCAAGTTACCCAGTACAGAAGCACCACCACCTCGAGTTAGCGACAAAATTGAAGTCCATGCGACGTCGTTATTTGCCCCAGTGGATACCGGCGAAATCATGAAATCCATCTGACCACCGTTTGCCAAAAACCGAATCCCACCGGCTCCGTAACTATAGGACCCTGGGCCAGCGTAATAAGCGGTGTTTCCAGTGGTGAAAAGATCGCCCGCAATTTGGCTTGATTTCTTGTACGCTCCAAACAAAATTCCGTGCGAACCGCCCCAAGAATTTTGCGCCAATTCCGTGAAATCGTATCCATCCAGCTGCTGAAGCGAATCCCCGACACGAACCGTGCGCCAGCGCTGAGCGTAGGCCGATCCGACATCATAAGTGTTCGCAGCGGCTGGGTCCAAATGCCCTGTCGCAGAAATACCGCCCGAGGACGTAATTGAACCACCGACCGTTAGGTTTCCAGCGGCATTGGTAGTGACCGCGTTCAAGACAATTGAATTCATGGCTACTTCGGCCGAACCGTTACTGCCAAGTCCGCGAATTCTTAGGTTCATCGATCCACCGCTATTTCCAACGCCATCACTGACGTTGAAATAAGCAGTCCCTGCAGTGAGCATCGAAAATTCGCCGTTCAAGGACAACTTGCGAATCGGACTCGAAGTTCCAATCCCAACGTCGCCGACGGTCGTGATTCTCATCAGTTCACCCGATGTTTCAAGCATTTGCGTTCCGACGGCTGTCGGACCGACCCGATTGAACGTAAAGCCTCGCGAATAATTAATACCCAGCCAATTAGATCCATCCGCTGCGTTTGCCGAAACTTGGACGGTCGATCCCACACCATCAGTGACTCGGATGTTGTTACCCAAGATCGTCGTGGCGCCGCCTTCAGATTCTCCAAGCGACATATAATTTTCAGTAATGCTCAGTCCCCGATTCGAAGCTGTTCCAAGCTGAATACTGTCCGTCGTCGTCAAAACCCCAGTAACCGATGTATTTCTAGCTAAACCGATTGTTGTACCGTTATCTGTGATTCCGCTGTCTGCTAGAGTGTTGGCTGACGCAAATCGTGGAACTGTATTTGTGGTTCCGCTTCCACCCACGGCACCAATCGAGTTGTAAGAAATCGTTCGCGCCGCTGAACCATCAAAGGTGGTACCCGACGCTGCGCCAGCGCCACCGTTGTTGAAGGTCACAGCATTGGTCGTTGTTCCGCCACCGCCCGATGGGACAGCCCAAGTTCCATCACCGCGTAAAAACATCGTCGCCGGTGTTCCAGGTGCCGCCGAAGGCCAAGTGTAAGTATAACTAGTAATTGCTGCTGGAACGTTTAGGGTAAGCGCACCGCTGGTTGCACCATTCAGAATCAGCGATCCACCCGTTCCTCCGTTTGATCCTGTCGTGATGCTGGTCGTTGCAGATAACGCACCCGTCACCGCTGCGCCCGTTGCACTAGCTGTTAAGCGTGTCGTGCCTGCGGTCTGAAGATTCACCGAACCCGTGCCTTGAGCATTCACCGTGATGTTTTGGTTCGCCGCAGATGTCAGGCCTAATCCAGCGACGGATGTCAGCGTGGGTGACGTTAATCCGGCAAACGTGGGTGTCGCACCGGTGTGAAGATCTTGTGGACCACTCAAAGTAATCGTTCCTGCACCGTTGGTCACTGTGACTCGGTTTGCGGTTCCTAGAATTCCCGCCAACGAGTAGTTCGTTCCGTTACCAATTAAGATCTGACCGTTGGTCGGTACTAGGGCTAGCCCTGTTCCACCGTTAGATAC
>JAEUWC010000020.1 GCA_016786465.1 Bdellovibrionales bacterium
CCTGTTGCGACTTTGAGTCTTCGCTCGGTCTTATCCCATTCGTTTAGAAGATCGTCCCAGAGTATTCCGCGAGATTCGATCTCTTTGACCTGGTCTTCGCAAATTCGTCTGAGTTTCTTTTCAACTTCATGGGCTTCTTGCAGAGTTTCGATACTTCCTTTTTGTTCAGTGATTCTAAGATTTGGATTTTTACCACTTCTTACAAACACTCGGACTCGGTAACGAGTTTCCCCGTCTGCCGTTTGATACGTTTGGATCATGATGATTTCCTCCTTTGGTAATTGGAGGATTCAATGAACCGATCGAGACTTTCGCGGTCGAAACGAAGATTTCTTCCTAACTTGCAGAAAGGAATCTTTCGTCTGTACACGAGATTTCGAAGCGCACCTAAAGATGGAAGTCTCAAGTATTCCACCGCTTCACGCGCATTCAGCCACTTCGGATTTTCAAAGAACTTTGGTTTATACTCACCATCTATCGACGGCGAATGATTCAAGTTTAGCACAGAAATAGCGTCTTTCGGAGAGCCTTTCTCCGTTTGAATAGTGCAACGCTTTGTCACGACAATCTCCCTCGGATAAAACAAAGAAGAAGGGGCTTTTGATCCGTTTGCGGATTGAGACTAGCGTTAAGAGCGAATGTACCCCCTTAAACCCCCAGTGAGTCAGAGGTGAAAGGAAGTTTTAAAAATCTTCGTGTGCCTAATTTTTCTGAATCCGTTCAGTGACTTGATTTAAATTGAGAGGGAGTGGCTTTTCGGTCGATCTATTCAGGGCTTGAGCAGGGGGTTGAGTAGTCTTTTTCAAAGAGAGCGCTGAAATCGAAGTCGTACCGCTTGAATGGTGTAAGTGTGTGGTTAACGGTTTAACGAGTACCTCTTCCCTAACACTCCAAAGCAGAAGAGGTTTTTTAGAGTCGTGTTCCAAACTTCTCCATTCAGCTTCAAAGGATTGAAGCTTTTCGCCCATTCTTTTCGTAGGAACGACGTACCAGACTCTCCAAAGACTCTCTTTATCCCGAATGTACTTTGACCAAAGCTCGAAATAGCGACGTTTTGCTTTCAAAGTCAGTTCTAGCTCAAGCGCCACAAGCTTTTTTCCACTAAGAGCAGCAAGCGTGAACTCGCCATCTGGCATTAAGAAATCAGAGGAGAAAATTCCAAGCCTCTTGTCCTGTGGAGTGAGATGGTGCCTAAAGTGAAAAGATGCTTTGAAACCCGATACAACACCGGTTGATTCTAATTTCGATCTTAGCTCTGAAACGATGATGTCATGAGAAAGTGTATTCTGATTTGCTTTCCCGTAAGAAAAAGGAATCTGAAGCTCCTGCTTCGCCTTTTGGGTGATGCACCAGGCGACTAGGCCGAAATTTAAGAACCCCGCGCGTCTGATCCACTTACCTTCTTCAAGAACTCTCAACCGCTTAAGAACAACGGTTCTCTTTATGTCACCAAAAAAGAGTTTATGAATCTGAGCGCTTGATAGAACTCCGTATGATCCCAGAGTTTCCAAAAAAAGAAGGTCTCGTTTTGTTAGATGAAAAAAAGAATTCACAGTAATTCCCCTTCTTCAAAAGCATCCGGGTCCTCATAAACACTTTCGGCAGGAGGAAGCTCCTCGGGTTCATTCTCTTTCCGAACCTTTTCAGAAATCTCTTCGAAGATTTTTTCACTAATTCGATACCGAACTTTGATTCTCTCAATGATCTCATTAAGACGTTTCCGTTCGTCGAACAAGAAGTCGAACTCTCTGGAGCGAGACGATAGTGCGCTGTTAAGAGCTCGGATCTCCGTTTCAAAATCAGGAATTGTTTTACTCTTGGTTTCTTCGATCCAAGCGCGATTCTCTTTCAGCTCTGTGTAGATCTCAATTCCCCAAGAAATGAGAAGCCAAAGAAAAGCCGCAGCAAAGAGCGCGATAAAACCGAATAAGAGCCACGACGCAATTACTTGAAGAATCTTCGCCCAAGGAACTCGTTCAAATAGGCCGTAACCCACGATCGCGACGGCAACGAAGCCAAGCGTGTGAGGCGTATTGTTGTTAGATGAGTTTGTATTCAATCCAAACCTCGCTTTCATAAAAGCCAAGGTGGGAAGCTGGTTCCGCTGGTACTCGTATGTGGGATCTCACGTCACTTTAAGCATCTCTCAATCACTTATCATCAAGCTCTGTGCCAGTAGCGTTTTTGAAGACTAAGTAAATCAATTCAGTGACTTAGTAAAAGCCGGTACTTTTAAAAAGTTTCGGTTTTTCGAAATCCGAAACAGAAATTTCGGAAAACCGAAATCTTCTTCTAAATCTAGTATCAGCAACGTCTGTGCCAATGAGTCACTTTGCTTGAATTCAAAGGAATGCAGTGACTTGCGGTGATGAAGGCAAATCCGAGGAATTCAAAATTCAGAATTTTGAATCCAAAAGTTCAAAAAATTGAATTTCTGCGCAGAATTTTGCGCGGAGTTTTCGAAGTTTGCGCAGGGCTTTATCGCCAATCAGGAGAAAGGCGTTTGATCCAAATGCTCCCAACAATTTGAATGCCGATTAAAACGCAGTGAACCGCAGAGACAAGGACTCCGGGAACCCATCCAACTGCGGGTTGGTAAATAAGAACAAGCCCCGTGATGCATTCCACAAAGCTGATGTGCCGTTTGACCAGTCGATGGTGAATAAGATGCAGCGCCTGCACGACCAATAGAGCAATATAGGTATTCTGAGGGTTAAAAATTTCCATAGTTTAGCTATGATGCCGTGTTTATTGATATTTTTGTACGGCTATGGAAGCATTGTTCCGAAGAATAGGATAGAATGTACCGTATGCGCTTTGTAACAACCCTCACATTGCTCCTCGTAGCCCTTGCAGATTTCGCAAGCTGCGGCGCTTTTTGTGAGGAGATTGCTGTTACCTCCGACGCGCAAATGGCGTCCGTATCCATGTCTCATTCAGCTTCAGATGATTGCGGAGATTCTCATTCGGAAGAATCGAGAGAAGTTTGCACTGATGCCTGTATGGCATGCGCCAGTACGGTCGCGCCAAACTCTGAGTCTGTGATCGCTATCATGCCGATTGCTTGGACAGTAGAGTTCTTAGAGTCTTTCCCCATCAGCCGATCTATTTCCGTTTTAGATCGCCCTCCTAGAGCTGCTTAAGCGGCCTTTATTTACCCTTAATCGAAAACTAACAACTTTTTAGGAACCTATTATGGTGAGCAAATTTGCTACCGCAATGGGTGTAATTCTGCTGTTCGTGTCTCAAGTCGGACACGGCTCAGAGGCTGCACCCCATCAACATACACACGAAGAACATTCGCGCTGCCCTGATCCCAAGACAGCAAGCGATGTGATCCGCTGCCTAACTACGAGCCATAACTCGATTCAGGTCTCTTCAAGAGGCGTCAGTGCAAGCGACCTTGGAATTTCCGCCGCAAGCCTTTGGTCAAATCCTGATCTTCAGGTGCAAGGGATGAAAGATCCCCATGGTTCTTCCTATCAGGTCCAAACGACTCTTATGTTTGAGCCCCCCTTTTTAGGAAGCAGACTCGCACGAATCGAAGCAGCAAGATCTACTTCGGAACGCTCAAAAGCAAC
The DNA here is from genome assembly GCA_016786465.1 of Bdellovibrionales bacterium. GTDB lineage: Bacteria > Bdellovibrionota > UBA1018 > UBA1018 > UBA1018 > JAEUWC01. The sequence goes on from JAEUWC010000020.1 coordinate 3,582, forward strand.
TCACGAGCTTCTTTCATCTTCCATCAAAGTAGAGGGAATTTTGAAGCTAACGAGACTGAGACAGATCCTCCGCGAGATGCAGATCAATGAGCTATCCCGGGGTGCTATTTCAAAAGCACTTGCTGCGATTCACTCTCGCGGGAGACTCACTCCAGAACTTGAAACGACAGAGTCGAGTTTTATTCTTGCCTCAAATTAAGCAACCATTGCGCACTCATTTTTAGCCGATGAGCGTCGCGAGATTGGTCATTTTTTTGAAGTTCATACTGGGTACTCATTTTCACAGCTCGAAAAGGTGCTTCGTGAAGAATATGGTATTTGGCCAAAGCTCGACAAAGAGAAGCCCTATCAAGCCAATTCGCCAGAAACTCGCGTCCTAAATGCCGATCTAAAGCTATCTCATGCCAGTTTGGATTTTGAGCGATCAAAAACTTTCTCAGGCTTTCGTCTAGGCCCAATGTTTCAGACCGAGATGAGCGATATCAGAGGCCAAGAAAACCTTTTAGGTATCCAGCTCGACATTCCTCTTCCTCTTTTCAACGTGAACGGTGCTGGCACTGCACAAGCCAGATCCGAAATCGTAAAGAGCGAAACAGCATTACAGCTTGGAAAAGCCGAAGAAGAGCACGAGAGACTTGAGCAGATTGAGTCTTATGAGCACGCAGTTAAAGTTTTAAAGTCTCTGCCCTCGCAAGCAGATCTCGATAAACGAATCGCAAGAGGATTTGGCCAGTACCAAAGAGGGCTCATCAACGCGCCTCACTTGATGGAGCTTTATCGCCAAGGAGTTGAGTTCTTAAAGTCTCGCCATGAGCGAGAACGCCAAGCGCTAGTTTCGCTTTGGAAAGTTTATTTTATTGAGAATCGTGCATCGGAGGAAATGCCATGAAGATCTTAGTTTTGTCTTTTTTAATTTCAGTCACCGCTCTCGCAGAGGAAGCTCCTCAGAAAGTCGAGAAGTCGTTTCCAGAGTGGCACGCGGTCAAAAAATTCAGCTCGGAAGATGGGTTTCAACTGAAGGATGAAGCCATCCAGTCCATGGGGATAAAGTTTTCTCCCATTCAAGGTAACTCTCCTTGGAAGATCCCAGAATCCGCCCTAGTTCGAGTGAAGTATTCCACGGGCGTTTACAGAAAATATCAGGAGTGGATTTCGTTCGTTCTTGTGGACGTAGTTTCTAAGAACGGTGGTCAAGCGGTAGTGAAATCGCAGGATCTCGAAAGTGGCGATCAGATCGCAGTCATCGGCGGATCAGAACTGAGACTAACGGAGAGCGATCTCACGAGTGACACCGTGGACACCTGTTCCCACTAAAGGATGAACCATGATTGAAAATCTCATACGAACATCAGTAGAAAAACGAACTTGGGTCATCGCTTTAGTTTTTGCAATTAGCGTGATGGGTTGGTTTGCCTTTAAGAACCTTCCCATTGATGCGGTCCCTGACATTACGAACATTCAAGTTCAGGTAAACACTCAGGCTGAAGGCTTAGGGCCAGAAGAAGTTGAGCGCACGATCACGCAGCCTTTAGAAATTGCTTTAAACGGTATTCCGGGCGTTACCCAAGTGAGAAGCATCACTCGCTACGCGCTTTCTCAGGTTACAGTTGTTTTTGAAGATGGCACCGATATTTACCGAGCACGTCAGTTAATCTCTGAAAGACTCATTGGAGCAAAGGACTCGTTGCCTGAGCAAGCACAGCCAACACTTGGCCCCGTTACTAGCGGCCTTGGCGAAATCTACCACTACATCGTCGAAGCCGAAAAACCGGAAAAAGGATTAGCGCGCATCAAGCAGCTCTCGGAGATCAGAGCCATTCAAGACTGGATGGTAAAACCAAGGCTTCTGTCAGTAAAAGGTGTTGCCGAGATCAACACTATTGGCGGTCATGAAAAACAAATTGTGATTCAACCAGACCGAAAGAAAATGGCACTTTACGGACTCCACTTTGGTGATTTGAGCGATGCGATTGGAAAAAGTAATCGCAATACCGGAGGCGGTTACGCTGAACAGACTGGGGATCAGTTTGTCATTCAGGGAAGTGGTCTTCTAAAAGACGAAGAAGAAATTAGCCAAATAGTCGTAAAGCCGCTTGAGAATTTGCGAGTTATTACTCTTGGAGATGTCGCAAAAGTCACAATCGACAAGGAGCTAAGAACAGGTGCTGCTCTTCACAACGGAGAAGAGGCCGTTCTTGGAACGGTTCTGATGCTGGTTGGAGAAAACAGCCGAACCGTATCTGAGCGAGTTCACGCTAGAATTAAAGAGCTCACTCACTCGTTACCCAAAGGCTACCGAATTGAAACCCTTTACAACCGATCTGACCTGGTCAATTCGACACTTTCGACGGTTGAGCACAATCTGGTCTTCGGAGCACTCCTAGTCATTGTGGTTCTGATGGCACTTATTGGGAACTTGAGGGCTGCATTCATTACGGCGCTTGTGATTCCGCTTTCGCTTCTTTGGACGTTTATCTCCATGAGAGTGTTTGGAATCTCAGGGAACCTAGTCAGCCTTGGCGCACTTGATTTTGGAATTATCGTCGATGGTGCCGTTATCGTGCTCGATCACTGCGTCCGTAAGATTGAAGACACTAGGCACGAGCTAAAACGAACGCTTTCTCCGTCTGAGATCAAAGAAACAGTCATTCAAGCAGCAATTGAAATCAGAAAGTCGGCAGGATTTGGTGAACTGATTATCGTAGTTGTGTTTCTTCCGATCTTTGCCTTCGTTGGAGCTGAAGGAAAGATGTTCATCCCAATGGCTGCGACATTTATTTCAGCACTGGTAGCGGCATTGATTCTTTCGTTCACCTTTGTTCCAGCCGTTTCGAGCTTTCTTTTGAGAGGAGACACTGGCGATAAAGTGCCGTTTCTCATGGCCTATTTTTCAAGAAAGTACGAAAAACTTTTGCCGTCGGCCTTAAAGCGATCAAGGGCAATTATTTGGTCTGGAGTCATTAGCGTCGTCATTGGGATTATTATCTTCTCTCGACTAGGAGGAGAGTTTTTACCAAAGCTTGATGAAGGCTCTATTGCCATTCAGTTTGTAAGACCTGTTTCAGTTGGGATTTCTCACTCTGTTGCGCTTGAAGAAAAGTCTCACCGAGTAGTGAAGGAATTTCCAGAGGTGCAACACGTCTTTGCAAGGATTGGTACATCTGAGATCGCCACTGACCCAATGGGTGTGAATATTTCCGATAGCTATGTGATGCTCAAACCCAAATCTGAGTGGCCTAAAGTCGATGGACACAGGCGATCCAAGGATGAACTCATCCAAGCCATTGTTCATGCGCTTGAATCAAAAGTAACCGGTCAGAGGGTCTTGGTCAGTCAGCCTATTCAACTTCGTTTCAATGAACTTCTTGAAGGAACAAGAGCTGACGTTTCACTCAAAATATTTGGGGATAGTCAGGATGAACTGACTCGAATTGGTCGTGAGACGGTTGAGATTATCGAAAAAATACCTGGAGCTGGCGATGTGGAGCTTGAAGCCAAAGGCACTCTTTCTATTTTGGATATCAAACCAAAATATGCAGAGCTTAAACGCCTTGGCACTTCTTCGTCTGAAATCCTGGAAACGGTTGAAGTGGGATTGGGCGGAAAAGAAGTAAGCACGATCTACGCAGGCTCTCAGAAGATTCCGGTAGTCGTAAGGCTTCCCGATCATGACCGAGGAGACTTAGACGCCATTAAGTCTTTACCCGTTGGAGTTCATGGACAAGGAACAATCCCTCTGAGCGATGTAGCGACTGTTAGATTTAAGGAAAGCTATTCCTCTTATTCGCGGGAACAAACACGAAGAAGGATGGCAATTCTGATTAACCCAAGAGGCACGGATACACAGTCTTTTGTCGAAAAGGCACAGAAAGAAGTCGAATCTAAGATTAAACTTCCAGCAGGCTATTACATGGAATGGGGAGGAAACTTTAAGAATCTAAATGAAGCAAAGTCGAGAATGGCGTTCTTAGCTCCTCTCGCTCTTCTTTTAGTTCTTTTGATGGTTTATGCGGCATTTAGAAGTGTCGCTGAAACACTTCTCATTCTCGCTGCTGTCCCACTTGCACTCATTGGAGGTGTTCTTGGACTCCTCATTAGCCAATTGCCTTTTAGCGTGTCGGCAGGCGTGGGCTTTATTGCACTCTCGGGAATTGCGGTCCTAAATGGCGTGGTGCTCGTGAACCATTGGAACGATCTAATGGCTAAAGGCATTAGCGGGAACACCTTGGTCGAACAAGGTGCTTATCTGCGCTTAAGGCCAGTTCTGATGACGGCGCTCGTTGATGTCTTTGGATTTATTCCCATGGCGATTTCAACAGGCGCAGGGTCAGAGGTGCAGCGACCGCTTGCAGTCGTTGTGATCGGAGGTGTTCTTTCGTCTACGTTCTTAACCCTCGTCGTACTGCCTGTTTTATTTCAAAAATTACAAACAAGATTCGTCCGTAAGTCCTACGGGTGATAGAAAAGGAGAAGCAATGAAAACAACAATCATGATGCTAGCAATGTTCGTATCGGTAGGAGCAGTTTCCGCTTTTGCTGATGAGGCAACTCAAAAAAAAGTAGATGAAGCGACCACTTCGACTAAGACCAGAAAGAAAAAAGTCGCCATGTGCAAGGAATGCGGAAAACCTGAGCACCAGTGCGAATGCGAAGGTCACGATAAAAAAGAAGAAAAGAAAAACGACTAGCAAGGACAAGGGAGAGGGATTAAACCCTCTCCCAATATTTATGGATCAAACTTTAAAAACATCCCTCATCAAAAAAGCAAAAGCACTTGCGATATTTACCATCGTCTACAATCTCATTGAGGGGATCATCTCTGTTTACTTTGGGATAGAAGAGAACTCAGTTTCTTTGGCTGGTTTTGGAGTCGATAGCTTTATTGAAGTTTTTTCGGCCATGATTGTCTTCTGGAAGATCTCAGGTCACGAGACAAGTGCCAATAAAGAGAAGATCGCTCTTCGTGGGATCGGTCTTTTGTTTATGGTTCTTGCTGTTACAACTTTCGGAAGTGCAATCTATCAGCTTATCAGCGGTAAACACCCCGATACGACAATCCCAGGCATTCTAGTCTCAACCATCAGTCTGAGTTTCATGTTTTGGCTTTGGCGAGCAAAAAAGAAAGTTGGCGAAGCCTTGAATGATGCCGTGATCTTAGGAGATGCCGCTTGTTCGTTAGCGTGTATCCAGCTTTCAGTCGTTTTATTCGCTGGAAGCATCGCTTATTGGATCTTCCCAAACCTATGGTGGGCGGATGGCGTCGCAGCAGTGACTCTGACATACTTTATCGCTAAAGAGGGAATTGGGTATTTAAAGGCAGATCCTGGTGAGGACCATTGCTGTTGTTAGACACTTTTAGACTATTTTGGTGTCCGCCATTGTTTCCTTCATCCGAATTGCAACAATGCAGCCGGAAAGAAATGTAATTGCACCAACCGATAGAATCGCTAAAGAGAGGCCGAAATGATCCGCTAACATTCCGGCGGTTACAGCACCAATAGCATAACCCGCATCTCGCCAAAATCGATAAACTCCAACCGAGGAGGCCCGCCAGGATGGATGAGCTACATCTCCAATTGCGGCTAGTAGCGTCGGATACACCATAGCTGTTCCAACTCCTAAAAGGATCGCACCGAGTGTAAATCCAAAAAAAGTTTGAAAAAGAACGGTAGCAACAATCCCTAAAGCTTGGACCCACATTCCAGAAGCAATCAGCCACTTTCTACCCAGCGAATCAGAAAGGTATCCGGTCCAGAGTTGTGCAATTCCCCAGGTGGCAGGATAAATTGCGGCTACTAAACCTGTCTTTTCTAAATCCATACCTGATGCTGAAAAGAGAATTGGAAAAAGCCCCCACGCCATACCGTCGTTTAAGTTGTTCACAAGTCCTGCTTGAGTAACCGAAGACAGGTTTTTATCGTGGAATGTGGTGCGGATAAAAACCTCTTTTTGGGAGAGTGTCTCGGTTGAAGCGCGAATTTGAGTTGATTCGAGTCCCACGTGAGACAAGGTTTCTCGAACAAGAAATATGCTGAGTGAGGTGCCAATCACTATATACACTACTCCTAAATAAAATGGAGCAGGTCTGAGTCCGTACCGGCTAGCAATATAACCCGTAACAAAGGCAGAAACAGCAACCGCAAGATAACCAGCAAATTCATTTAATCCCATGGCCAGTCCGCGTTGCTTGGGCCCTACGAGGTCGATCTTCATAATGACCGTTGTAGACCATGTGAGACCTTGGCTAACGCCTAGCAACAAATTGGCAAATAAAACCCAGTTCCAGCTGGGAGCCCACATCAATAAAAAAGGAACAGGAAGAGCAACTAACCAACCTGCAATCAATACTATTCGTCTGCCTACTCGGTCAGAGATTCGACCTGCAAAATAATTGGTGATGGCCTTTGTGAGTCCAAAAACTACAATGAAAGAAAGAACGGCTGTTTTAGCAACAAGTTGAAACTCTTGTTCCGCAAGCGCCGGAAGAATACTTCTTTCCAGTCCGATCATGGCCCCGACAAATGCATTAACGACAACCAGAAGAGAAAACTGGAAAAAGTTTTCTCTAAGGCCCAGTGAAAGTGATCGGTTCATAAAAACATTCTAACATCAGTTAGAATGTCGTAAATTTAGAATATGGAGATAGTACTGGAGTTAATTCGATTTCTAGGGATTAGCCTCATGCTCTTCCTCTCAGGCTATCTGAGTCAAAAGCACCGATCGCATCCAGCAGCGCGAATCGGAGCACTCTTTTCCTTCGGCATGGCGATCTACCTGCTCATGCCATTAATTTTGCGGCACACGGACAATCCCGTCCTGATCGGAATTCCACTCTTCGCTACTTTCAGCAATTCGTTTTTATTCTGGATGTTTTGCCGAAGCATTTTTTCTGAACGTGCTCCAATTCGCTGGATTCACTATTCTCTCTGGGGAGCTTCACAGCTCATCAGTTACATGGTTTTTTTCAGACTCCCCGAGAGTTTATTTCAATGGGGAAGCCAGGTTTCAGAGTTCGAGTTTATCAGGAAGCTTTTACCACATGGCTTGTATCTGGGATTTATCTTAGCTGGGATTGTCTCTTCGCAGAAGGACGCGAGAGCTGACCTAGTATCATCTCGAATTCAACTGAGGCGCGCTTTTCTGGCCGTCGTTGCGTTCTACGGGGTTCTGATTAGCGTTACCGAAATCCTTCTTCAAGGGCAGCATGCATCGCCTGCTATTGATGTGATCCACTATTCGATTCTTTTAGTCCTGACCGGGCTTTTCTTCCGAGAGATCAAAAACCACCCTGAACTTTTTAGCGACAGCGGTGTTAAAGCCGAAACTTTTGAACCATCACCGCTTCAAAAAGAACTGAAACACCAGATGGAAGTTGGAAAGGTCTATCGCCAGGAAGGACTAACGATTGTTCTTTTAGCCGAGAGACTAAGAACTCAGGAATACCTTCTCAGACGATGCATTAACCAAGAGCTTGGATTTCGTAACTTCAATGACTTTCTAAACCATTATAGAATTCAGGAAGCATGCACGAGACTCAAAGCAGAGCCTGGACTTCCTATATTGAATCTCTCTCTTGAGCTTGGGTATCGATCCCTGGCCCCATTTAACCGAGCGTTTAAGGAAAAAACAGGAGCGACCCCGACTCAGTTTAGACTCGAATAAAATTTCCGATCCACATGCCTAGAGCTACAGCGGCCAGGCAAAGGATAAGACTTCCGGCGACATTCGCAAACGCTAGTCCAGGTGAACTGGAACGAATGAGCTGAATCGTTTCAAGACTAAATGCCGAGAATGTTGTGTATGCGCCTAAGAAGCCCACTGCAATGACCAGTGATGCTGTCGGAAGCAAAGGATGGTCGCGCAGATATTCATACAAAACGCCTATCGCTAGGCAACCAGTGAAATTAACGATGAGCGTATGCAGTGGAAAAGGGTGAGGGATAAAAGACTGAATGGCTTGGGAGACGCCATACCTAGCAATCGCCCCAAAGAAGCCACCAACACCAACGAGCCAGAAATTAAGCATTAGCCTCCTCCTGAAGGAAATGTTCAGTAGAAGTCATCAGCTAAGCGGCGGTTAAAAGGCTGACTTCATAGCCCTAAGTATCTAAGATACTACAAACTTTTCGTTTTTTTCGGAATCGATCAGCGTATTTTTGGAATCGATAGGAGAAAACATCCAAAAGGAACGATCCTAAGCTTCTAAAGGAACTAATCCTTATGAAGCTAACTCGGATCTCTATTTTATTCACCTCCTGCCTCTGTCTTTTATTGGGCTGCGCAAGTACTTCCCATTCAGGGCGAATCACCGCTCAGGGCGAAATTGGAAGAGATAAGATTTCATCAGAGGTGGACTCTGAGATTGCCCGTTATTTTATTGAAGAATACCTTCCGGCGAAAAAGAGTAACCCACAGTTGGATGCCAAAATCTCTTCCATTTTAGGTGAATTGGAAAAGACGCCTTTATCCAATGAAAGGCTTAAAGAAATAGCGGATCAAACCTCACTTGATTTTGGAGCCATGCTTTTTGCCCATCTCCAAACGAAGAGAAATCTGAAAATCAAAAATGCTTTTATTACCCAATACGATTTGGTGAAGCAGGGAAAACTTCATCTTAAAGAAGCCACCCAGCGTTACCGAATAGTTTTAGTTCCTGGATTATTTTATCGTTCAAAACCTGAAACGAAGGGTGACTTACGAGAAGTAAAACAAGTTTTAGAAGAGGCGGGATTTGAAGTAGTCTCTGTCCCGATTCTTGAAGCGGGTTCCGTAGAGGAGAACGCCGCGATCATTGCAGACTTCATTAAGAACGAGTCCGTCCAAGACAAAAAACTAATCCTCGTTAGCACAAGTAAAGGCGGGCCCGACACACTCTACGCACTCGGAGCGCTACTCGATCAGGAGAGCGCAAAGAAAGTTTCCCTCTGGTTTAGTGTGGGCGGCGCGCTTCGAGGTTCATACCTTGCGGACTTATGGAGTAAATGGCCCAGGAGCTGGCTAGCCTCCGTTATTGGCGTGTTTCAAGGTTTTTCCATAAGTATGGTTCGAAGCTTAAGCGTGGAAGAAAGCAAAAAACGCTTAGAGAAGATCAAGATTCCAAATCATATCCGTGTCGTTCATTTCGTGGGAGTTCCACTTTCGGGCACCGTCAGCGACGAAGTGAAAGGCGGTTACAAAGAGCTGCAATCTTGTGGGCCGAACGATGGAATCACGCTTTTATCAGATGAAATACTAGATGGGTCAAGCGTAATCACTGCGCTTGGACTAGACCATTGGTACCGCGATCCTGATTTGAAACGAAAGATTTTGGCTCTAGTTGCGACAGTTACCGTCTCGCACTAGAGCGTTGTTTAGTTTTTTTAAACTTAGCAATCCTCCCTGACTTTTTGCTTTCAGCATCATGTCGTACGTCGCCTCGCCAATCCCTCCAGCCAAAGCGATCACCCAAGCCAACCTAAACGCAAACGTCATGATTTTACTCATTGTCCTGCTCCGTTCCTTCGAGAGCGCTCGATAGTTCAGAGAGTGCATTCGCAAGATCGGCCACAATGTAGCCAACACCCTCCCACGAATCTTCAAGATCTGGATGCGTGTATCCGGGTTCCTTGTGCATCGACAGCAAATACGCGAGTCCACGAACTCGCAGACTCATTTCAAAAAGTCTTTGTGCAGGCGTTTGGTTTTCATTTTTCATAAGGGGCTTTCCTTTCGTTAAGGCCCTCTGAAAATCCAAAGTGATTGAAGCGCATTCCGTGTGACCGAGGTGTGCCCCAAATGTGCTGATGACGTGTGATGAGCGATGATTTCTTGAGACGACCATCTCAGGTCGCCCGAGATGGGTTCAAGGAATCCCCGTACTTAGAAGCTTTATGCTTCTAAGCGGTTATGTTTTTCGTTTTAGACTTTGGGTTTTGAGCTTCTTTAAAAATGGCGGAGAGGGAGGGATTCGAACCCTCGATACGATTGCTCGTATGCCAGTTTTCAAGACTGGTGTATTCAACCGCTCTACCACCTCTCCGCAACTGGTCTGGATAAATCTGTAATAACCTATTTTTCAAATCACGTCTGAAAACTGTCCGATTTCCGAACAATTTTACGCGGCGTATCCCAAAAAGTGGTCAGACCCCCAAGAAAAGCTTCGAGCCTTTTTTGGTAAATCCGGGGGCGCCTTCCAGGTATCTATGCAAAACTTCCGGGATTTCGATGGTCCCATCAGCCTGCTGGCCGTTTTCCAGGACCGCAATCCAGGTCCGACCCACCGCAAGTCCAGACCCGTTCAGGGTGTGAACAAACCGGGGCTTATCGGCGGCGCTAGGGCGATAACGCATCTGGCTTCGACGGGCCTGGAAGTCTTCGCAGTTCGAACAAGATGAAATTTCACGATAGGTCTTCTGCGCAGGAAGCCAAACTTCCAAGTCATAGGTCTTGGACGAATTGAAGCCCATATCACCCGTGCAAAGCGCCATCACGCGGTAAGGAAGGTTCAGAAGTTCAAGAACCTTGGTTGCGTTCTTCACCATGGCTTCTAGTTCATCAAAAGATTTTTCAGGTTCTACAATTTTTACCAGTTCTACTTTTTGGAACTGATGCTGTCGGATCAAGCCGCGCGTATCTTTTCCGTAAGATCCTGCTTCACTTCGAAAACAAGGCGAATACGCCGTGAAATAAAAGGGAAGCTTTCCGGGTTCAATGATTTCTCCGGCAAAGATGCTTGTGACGGGAACTTCAGACGTCGGAATCAAGAAAAGTTCACGATCCCCGACTGATGTCTTGAAAAGATCTTCTTCAAATTTTGGAAGCTGACCCATTCCGCGCATGGTGTCGCGATTGACCATAAACGGAGGAATCACTTCCGTGTAACCGTGTTCACGGGTGTGCAGATCCAACATGAACTGGATCAAAGCACGTTCCAGTCGGGCGCCTGCGCCCAGATAAAGGGCAAATCGGGCGCCGGACAGTTTCGATGCGCGTTCAAAATCAAGAATTTTCAGGGCTTCGCCCAAGGCGACGTGATCCTTGGGTTCAAAATCCATCGCCCGCGGGGTACCCCAGCGCCGGACTTCGACGTTTCCTTCGGCGTCTTTTCCAACCGGCGTCGACGCGTGCGGAATATTAGGAATCCGCATCGCAAGATCATTCAATTCTTCTTCAGTTTTCTTCAGGGCTTCGTCCAAAGCCTTAATCTGATCACCTACCGCCCGCATTTCGATCACGCGGCGATCCGCTTCGGCCGCTGCCTGCGGATCAGCTTTCGCTTTGGCCTTCAGCTGCGCAATTTCTTGCGACGCTTTGTTACGCTGATTTTTCAGTGCTTCGGTTTGCGTGATGGATTCTTTTCTTTTTTTGCTCAGTTCGGAAACTTTGCCGATCAGGTCCGCCGAAGCCTGGCGGTTTTTCAATGCGCGTTCTAGGTCTGCGATGCCTTCTTGAAAGTACTTGGAATCCAACATGATTCCGCGACGCTAGCACAAACCTAGTACCTTTGAAACTCGGCGCGATCTGGCGCATCGGGTTCCAATTCCAGATACTTGCGGAATGCCTTTCGGGCTTGTTCTCGGTTTCCCATTTCGCGGTATGCCATGCCCATTCTTTTGAAAATATCCGAATTTCCGGGATCCAAGGTGGCGGCGGCTTCGAATAGGGCCGCTGCGCCAGCGAAATTCTTAATCAGGTAATTGCCCCAACCCGCCGCGATCTTGGCTTCCGGGTCGCGGGGCTGAAGGGCCATGGCCTGATTGATAAACCGCAGCCCTTCACCAGCCAGATTTAATCCGATCTTGGCGCGCCCCATGGCCAAAAGGGTTGCCGCCGAATTCGGATAGGTTTCCAGTTCAAGGTCAAATTCAGTGACCGCCAGCTTAAGATTCCCGTAGTTCATCGCAATCTGACCCTTGTAAAGATGTGCGTTGGGATAGCGGGGGTAAATCGCAACCAAGCGATTCAGTTCTTCTTCGGCAAGCTTCAGGTCACCGCGCTTCACGAAAAGCTTGTAGCGTTCAATGTAGCTGCTGGGGTCTGAAAGACTTCGGTCTTGATAAAGTTTGTAGGCCAGAAGTGCCTTGGGGATCGCCGTTTTTTCAGGTTCCTTGGCCAGGTGAATCAGGGCCTGAATCCGGTACGGTTCAGATGCGTCGGGTGAAATCCCTTTGGCCTGTTCCACGTACTGCTGGGCGATCTGAAGATCACCCTTTTGAACGTGAAATTCTGCCAGGGCAGATAGGATATCTGCCTTTGCGACGCCTTCCTTTTGCAGTTCTTCCTGAAGAATTTCAACGCCGCGGTCAATGGATTCTGAAGACGCCAAGCACTTAGAAAGCCCGATCAGTGCCTGAGTGTTCTGTGGGTCAAACCGAAGCGCCAAAGAATAGTAAAAAGGCGCGGCGTGAAACTGTCTGAGCATCGCAAGGCTATCGGCAAAAGCAACATACGTATGGCTGTCGATCGATTCGCGCGACAGTGCCTTTTTGTAAGCGGCTGCAGCTTCGGCGATTTTTCCCTGCGCAAAATACAAATCGCCTTCCAGACGATCCAGCTGACTGGGGTTCATCTGGCTAGAACGGTACCGGGTCAGCGTCTTTTGAGCTTCTTCCCATTCATAGCTAGCGGTCAGTGTTTGAATCACTTTAGCCGCTACGTCAAAGTTCGCGGGCTGCCTTTCTAACGCCTGCGTGTAGTTCAGCTTGGCATTCACCATGTCTTTTCGCGCGTAGAACATGTCGCCAATTCGGATCAAGGGAATCGCGGAAGACAAGTTCGCCTGCCGGGCTTTCAAGAATTCAGTCAAAGCTTCTTGGATCTTCTTTTCCTTGATCAGTTTTTCACCTTCGGAAAGGTAGACGTACATCTTCGCTTCCTTTTGAAATTCGGGCGAAGCGCCGCCCAGTTTCGCGCGAAGCGAATACATTTCCAAAAGGTAGTCGTGGTTTTCTGGGTCCAAACGAACGGCCTTTTCGGCGTCGGCAAGTGCATAGTTCCACTTTTGGAAAAGACTGTTCAATTGAGCGTGAAGGTAAAATGCAATCGCCCTTTCCCTGGGGGGCAGCGTCCCTGTTTCGTTAACCAAGGAATCCAAGAAGGGGCTTGCGTCTTTCAGTTGACCCTTTTTGGCCAAAAGTTCAGCGATCCGAAGACGTGACCGCGCGTGATTCACAGAAATCTTTAGAACCTTCTGAAAGTGAACCAAAGCAACGTCGATTTCCCCAAGCCTTTCAGCAGTCAAGCCACGCAGGTAAAGAATCCTTGGCGTTTGCGCGCGCGCATCTGGAATCTGTGACAACTGCCGACTTGCAGCCGCGAAGTCCCCGCGGCTAGCCAAGACGTATCCCAAATAAAAGAACAGGATCGGTTCTGGGGTTTCTTTGTTTTTCGTGTATTCCACAATTCGGCTTTGCGCCGCTTCGAATCGATTGGAAGCCACGAAGAATTCAACGTCTGCGACCACTGTTTCCAAGTACGATGGTGCCAACGCGCGAGCCCGTTCCAATAGCTTTGAAATCACAACCAATGCGTTTTCATCGCGAACTGAAGAATCAAAAAGATTGATATAACTGGATGCCAAAAGCGCGATGGCCTTCGCGTTTTGCATGTCATAGCTGATGGATTCCAAAAGAAGCGCTGCCGCTCCCTGGTACCCGCCAACTGTGTCCAGCTGGTAAAAGGGGATCGCTTTTTGAAAAAGAGCGATCGATTTCTGCGGATCCGTTCCCGTCGAAGCGCTGATCGGAAGCTGCGGCTTGATCCAACCCACGGATCGAACTTTGCTGTTCGTATCTTCTTCGGGAAAGAAGACTTCTTGAATGGCCAGGCCCATGGCAATCACGGCCATGATTCCTCGAATCAGGTTCTTTCGGCTGACTTCAATTTTTCCGGAAAGGCCCTGGGGTTGAGTGATCGTGGTTGAAGTTTCTTGGCCGAGCTTCGAACGATCCAGGAATACTGTTTTTTCGTGGGCAATGTTAGGCCCGGAATCTCCCTTGTCGGCTGGAATATGGATCTGCGTTTTTCCGTCGTCCTGATCGGCTGGAGAAGCACCGGATGCAGGTTCTTCGTGGCTGACGACTCGGGTCTTTTCAGATTCATCACTGAAGGATTCTGGTACGCCCGTGGGCTCTGGCGGCCCTGGGGGCTGGGGCGTTGTTGATGCGCCCGAAGGCAGAACCATCGTGCGGTCTTCTTGGGCAACTGCGGTCGCGGTTGGAATGGCTGGATCTTGTACGCTGATGATCGTGGTCTTGGCTTCGACATCGACCTGACCCGCGTTGCCACCCAGGGATTCTCCGGCAGCCTTTTTGACCAGAATTTCGGCGATTTCTTCGATCGAATTAACATCAACCCAATCGCCTTCGGGATAGCGTCGAGCCGTTTCCTTTCCCGTGATCTGTCCGTTCCCAATCAGCTGGCGAATCCGGTCCAAATCAATGGGACCGAGGATCCTGCCGCCGTCGAGTTTGACTTTATAGAAAGGTCCGTCTGACATTTACCCCTTTGTCGCTACTTTGCTGCCACCACCAAGCTGTTCACAGCCTTTTTTGCGATGTTCAGAACCTGAGACGGTTGAAGACCCACGATCATCGTAATGGCCACCATTCCGGTAGTAGCCAAAGCCGACCAAAGGGAAGCGCGCGCATTTGCGGGGCTTCCTGCGGGTTCCTTCATGTACATGTAAACGATGACCCGAAGGTAGTAGTAGACCGAAATCGCACTGCAAAGCACCGCAATGACGACCAAGGGGATTTCACCGGCCTGGACTGCGGAATAAAGCAGCATGTATTTTCCGGCAAACCCTGCCGTCGGAGGAATCCCGGCAAGCGAAAACAAGAAAACGACCATCGCAAAAGCAAGCCAAGGACGCCTTGAAGAAAGTCCCGCAAGGTCATGCAAATTCAAGCCGTGATCTTCGCGGCCAGCCAACATGCTCATGACGACAAACGCGCCTAGGTTCATTGCCGCGTAAGCAATCAAGTAAACGATCATAGGCGAATACCCGTTTTCGTTTCCTGGCCCAACGATCAGCCCAATCAATAGGTAACCGGTGTGGGCAATCGATGAATAGGCCAACATTCGCTTCAGGTTGACTTGCGCCAGCGCCACTAAGTTTCCAATGACCATGGTCAAAACCGCGCAAACCCAAAGGGCGTCGTGCATGTGGTGTTGAAAAACAGCCGAAATGGATTTTCCATAACCCAGCGACATCGTCACCCGAATGAAAGTTGCAAATGCCGCAGCTTTCAAACCTGTGGTCATGAAGCCGGTAATCGGGGCCGGAGATCCTTCATAAACGTCGGGCATCCACATGTGAAAGGGGACGCTAGCGACCTTGAAAAGAAACCCAATCATCACAAGCCATGCTCCGACCGAAAAGACGGGGGTCACAAGTGCCGGCGTCTTTTCAATTGTCGCTAGGATGTCCAAAATATTGGTCGACCCAGTTGATCCGTAAAGTAAGGCCACGCCATACAAAAGAATCGCCGAAGCCGCAGAACCTAAGACAAAGTACTTCATCGCTGCTTCATTGGATTTGCGATCTGCGCGGCGAAACCCAACCAGCGAATAGACGGCAAGGGACATCAATTCCAAGGCGATGAACATCACCACTAAATCAATTGAAGATGCCATCAGCATCATTCCCAGGGCCGAAAAAAGAATCAAAACGTAGTATTCCGGATACTGAAGGCCTTCTTTGTCCAAGTAACGAAACGAAGCCAAGACAGTCACCGCCGCCGAAACCAGAAACAGGATATTAAAGACGCTAGAATAATGATCAAAGATCATCATGTTGTTGAACGCCAAAAGCCGTTCACCATGAATCACTTTTTCAGTCGCCCAAACGCCCCCGCCCAAGGTCAATAACGAAACGATGAAAACGGGCCACTTGGGTGAAATGAACCGAATGACCGAAAGAACCAAGGCAACCGCTGCGCCCACAAAAACCCAGGCATAGGGAAGAAGCATTTCCATTTGGTTTTGGGTCAAAGTCAAAAGGTCGGATCGAATCAATGTCTGTGCTGCTTGCGTTTCCATCCTAGTTTCCTTTTCTTTCTTGAAGCATCGCTACCGGTGCCGCCGCCACGGGTTGAACCCGGGTCAAAAGCTTTTGAATCGAAGGTTCCATCTTTCCAAAGAATGCATTTGGCGCCACGCCCATCACAAAGACGGCAACAATCAAAGGAAGCATGACCAGAACTTCGCGCAAGCCCAAGTCCGTCAGTTTCTTATTTTCAGGGTTTTTCAGCGGGCCAAACATGACTCGCTGGAACATCCAAAGCATGTAAACCGCGCCGAAGATCACGCCTAAAGTTGAAATCGCCGCAATTCCCATATTGGCTTTCCAGGCTCCAAGAAGAATCAGGAATTCACCGATGAAGCCGTTGGTTCCGGGAAGGGCCACGGACGAAAGGGTCATGATCATCAACGAAATCGCGAAAAGGGGCATGACCTTTGTGATTCCGCCGAATTCAGAAATTTCACGCGTGTGCCGACGTTCGTAGATCATTCCCACCAAAAGGAACAACCCTCCGGTAGAAATTCCGTGGTTCAGCATTTGATAAACCGCGCCAGTTGCACCGATTGCGTTCATGGAAAACAGGCCCAAAACGACGTAACCCATGTGACTGACGGACGAATAGGCGACCAGTTTCTTGATGTCGGGCTGAATCGTGGCCACCCATGCGCCATAGATGATCGCAATCGCTGAAAGCAGCATGAAAAAGATCTGGTACTGTTGAACCGCTTGCGGAAAAAGTGGGAACGCGAAACGGATGAAACCGTATCCACCCATTTTCAACAAGACCCCAGCTAGAATGACCGATCCTGCCGTTGGCGCTTGCACGTGCGCGTCGGGCAACCAGGTGTGAAGGGGGAACAAAGGAACCTTGATCGCAAAGGATAACGCGAATGCGATGAACAGAATCCCTTGAGTCGAAAAATAGCCGCCGGTTGCATCGATCTTCAGTTTGTAAAGATCAACGACCGCCGTCGAAAAGCTGCCGAACTGAAGCTTGTGCTGATAGGCCAGATAGAAAATCGCCGTCAGCATCAACAGGGACCCGACCATTGTATAAAGGAAGAACTTCATCGCCGCATAGATGCGATCTTTTCCGCCCCAGATCCCAATCAGGAAGTACATCGGGATCAACATCGCTTCCCAAAACACATAGAAAAGGAAAGTGTCCAGGGCCGTGAACGCGCCAATCATCCCGGTTTGAAGCATTAAAAGCAGAAAGTAGTATTCTTTTTCACGGGTTTCGACGGTCGTGAACGAAGCCAGAATCACAATGGGCATCATGAAAGTGGTCAAAAGAATCAGAAGAAGGCTGATTCCATCAATTCCCACTAGGTAATTGACCCCCAAGGAAGGGATCCACGAAGCCGCTTCACGAAACTGAAATTCATCGCCTGCGGCGTTGAATCCGTTCCAAAGTTGAAGCGAAGCCGCGAACACGACCAAGGTGGCAATCAATGCGCCGTACTTAAGAATCGCCTTGCCCTGAGTTCCTTTTGCGGGAATCAAAAGCAGAAGGACTCCAAAAACCAGCGGTAAGAAAGTTAGTCCCGTCAAAAGATGTGAATCAAACCATTCCATAAATGAAGTACCCCAGGGTCATGATCAGGCCCAAAAGAAGAACGAAAGCGTACGTTTGAATCGATCCGGTTTGCAGGACGCGAACCGTCTGACCCGTCCACATCGAAACCTTTCCAAGTCCGACGACAAAACGGTCGATGACACCGACGTCGATTCCCTTCCAAAGTCCTTGGGAAAGGAAATAGATCGGTTTTACAAAAACCATTTCGTATAGTTCGTCTACGAACCACTTGTTTTCTAGAAGTCGGTGCGCGAATGCGAAGCGCTTTTTCAATTCAGCGGCAACGTCCAATTGGGCGTAAAGCTTCAGGGCACCAAAGATACCCAAACCTGCCCCGGCCACACTGACGCCCATCAGAACCCATTCCCAAAACGGGGCAACCGTTGGTTCGGCATGCCCATGAGGAATCACAGGATCGAGCCAGTGTGCTAGCCAGCTGGCGTGAGGAATTCCCATGAATCCGCCGATGATGCTCAGGACCGCAAGGACCTGAAGCGGAACCACCATGATCGCAGGGGATTCATGAACCTTGCCGCCACCGTGACCATGACCGTGTCCATGGTCATCGTCATGATGTCCATGCCCGTGATCGTCGTGCTTAGCCGCGTGCGCAGCCGCACCTTCTTTGAACCGGGGTTTACCCAAGAACGTCAGCGTATAAAGGCGGGTCATGTAGAAAGCCGTCATCATCGCGGTTAAAGCACCGACCAACCAAAGCCAGAACGAGCCGTGATGAGAGCTCATGGCTTCCCAAAGAATTTCGTCCTTAGAAAAGAAACCCGAAAACGGTGGAATTCCGCAAATCGCAAGCCATCCCGCCGCAAATACCATCCAGGTTTTGGGCATCTTGGATTTCAAGCCACCCATCTTCAAGATGTCTTGTTCTTCATGCATTCCATGGATCACGCTTCCAGCCCCCAAGAACAAAAGGGCCTTAAAGAAGGCGTGGGTAATGACGTGAAAAACACCCGCGGTGTATGCGCCCACGCCGCAAGCCAAGAACATGTAACCCAGCTGCGAAACGGTTGAATACGCCAAGACCTTCTTGATGTCGGTTTGAGCAATCGCAATCGTTGCCGCGAAGAATGCCGTCAGCGCACCTACCGTCGCCACCACGCCAAGCGCAGTCGGCGATAGCGAATAGATAAAGTTCAGGCGCGAAACCATGTAAACGCCAGAAGTCACCATGGTCGCGGCGTGAATCAGTGCTGAAACCGGCGTGGGACCCGCCATCGCGTCTGGCAGCCAAACATACAAAGGAATCTGCGCCGATTTACCCATGCAACCAACGAAAAGAAGCAGGCCAATTGCCGTCAGGGTTCCCGCAGCGACGGTCGCACCGTTTGCTGCAACCGCTTGCTTCAGGGCCACGAAATCCAAGGTTCCAAAGGTCGTGTAGATCAGGAACATCCCCAGGATGAATCCAAAATCGCCAACGCGGTTAACGATAAAGGCTTTCTTTCCTGCCGAAGCCTTTTCTTCGTCTTTGTACCAATAGCCAATCAGAAGGTACGAACAAAGACCGACGCCTTCCCAACCCAAGAACAGAATGGGTAGCGAAGATCCAGTCACCAGAATCAACATCGCAAAACAGAATAGGTTTAAATAGGCGAAGAACTTGGTCGGTGTTTCGTCGTGGCTCATGTAGCCGATCGAGTACAGATGAATCAAAGTTCCCACGCCCGTGATGACCAGCGTGAAAAGAGTAGAAAGAACGTCGACTCGAAATCCAAAGTCGACATTGATTTCTGCAAACTTCATCCAAGAAAAGGCGACTTGTTCAATCACCCGCTGACTTTCGGGAAGTTCGTTCAGTTTCAAAAAGACGGACAATGAAACCAGAAAAGATCCAAAGATCGCCGCTGTCGCGATCGCTCCGGGAACGACGGACCCCGCCTTTTTTCTGCCCGCCGGGGCCTGAAGGAATGCGTACCAAAGTCCGTTAATCAAGAAGCCAATCAAAGGTAAAACGACAATCCAAGAAAGCATCGACTACTCCTTCAGAAGTTGAATTTGGTCCGTATCGACCGTTCTGAGAGTCCTAAAAAGCGCAATCACCAAGCCCAAGCCCACAGCAGATTCGGCAGCGGCGACGGTAATGATGAAAAACACCGACATCTGTCCACCCAGGTGATCCAGTTGTTTGGAAAAGGAAACAAAGGTCAGATTGACGGCATTCAACATCAATTCGATGCACATCAGAACCACTAGAATGTTCCGGCGAATCAGAATACCGACCAGGCCAATACAGAAAATCGTCGCGCAAAAGGCATGAACCATCCAAGTTTCTACAGCCATCGTACCCATTACTTGGTTCCTCCCATTTTACGTTTTGCCAATGCAACCGATCCCACGATCCCTACCAAAAGCAGAACCGAAGTCAGTTCAAAGGGAAGCAAGTAATCTGAAAACATCAGCTGAGAAATCGCGCGGGTGTTTCCGCCCACTTGGGCGATCTTTTCCGGCGAGTGCGGCCCCTTCGGCAAAAGGGATGGGTTGTTCTTGAAGACGTAGATCAGTCCCACCAAAAGAAGCGCCACGGCGGATACCGCCGCGATTCGAGTCATCAGCCCCGATCGTTTCATATCCAGTGAAGGAACGTCGGAACTCAAAAGCATGATCACGAAAACGAAAAGAACCATGATCGCGCCGGCGTAAACCAGAATCTGAAGTGCCGCGACCAGGTGGGCATCCATTGCGGCGTAAATTCCCGCAAACGCAAAGAACACCAAGACCAGCGAAAAGGCGCTGGACGCAGGGTTCTTCTTAAAGACCACCATGGTCGAAAACAAAATCGCCATCCCCGCGAAAATGAAAAAGAAATACGGCGAAACATCCGCAAATACGGCGGGCGAATTCATTTATGACCCCTTTGTTCCAGAAGATAATCTTTGTCGTAAACCTTGCGGGCTTCCGTGCTCATTTCATAAATGGTCGAAAGCTTGATCGCATCTTTCGGACAAGCTTCTTCGCACATTCCGCAGAAGCAGCAACGTAGGACGTCGATTTCAAACTTGATTGGATACTTTTCTTTATCCGGTCTTTCGCCCGCTTCGATGTGAATGCATTCTGCCGGACATACGGTTGGGCAAAGCATGCATGCGGTGCAGTTTTCAACGCCGTTTGTGGCCTTGATGTAATGCATTCCGCGGAAACGATCCGAATATTGTCTGCGTTCTTCTGGGTACTGGACCGTCACTCGACGACCAAAAAAGAACTGGTAAATCGTTTTCGCCATCCCAGAAATAATGTCGGTGACGTAGATTCCCGATAAAAGAGGCGCTTTTCTTTTAACCAACATAAATCAGATCCATCCTTTGTAGATGAAGAAGCCCGTCGCAAAGATGTTCAAAAGAGCAACTGGCAGCATGAACTTCCAGCCCAGGTCCATCAGCTGGTCGTAGCGAAACCTTGGAATTGTCCAGCGCACCCAGACAAATGTCCAAAGCCAGAAACCCGTCTTCGCGGTAAACGAAGCGATTTCGAATCCGACACGAAGAAGATCCGCTTGAAGCTGTGGCAAAGCCGCTGCCTGAACGATCTGCCCGTGAAGCCAACCCATTCCCGGAAGCATTTGAAAGCCCCCGAAGTACAGAGTTGAAATCAAAGCCGATCCGACCGCCATGCTGATGTATTCGCCCATCATGAAAAGCCCGAACTTCATCGAGCTGTATTCCAAGTGGTAACCGGCGACGATTTCGGATTCTCCTTCTGGAAGGTCGAAAGGAAGGCGGTTGGTTTCAGCAAAAACGGCAGTCGTAAAAAGGAAGAAGCCAATGGGCTGAACAAAAATTCCCAGTTTTGGAATGGCAATCGGTCCTAGCTGAATCAGTGTCTGGGATTGTCCGGCAACGATGTCGGCCAGTTGAACTGATGAAAACGTCATGATGATCCCAACCAGGGCCAAGCCCATGGTCAATTCGTAGCTGATCATCTGCGCTGAAGAACGAAGGCTACCTAATAGAGCGTACTTATTGTTCGACGCCCATCCCGCCATGATGATCCCGTAAACTGCCAGGGAAGTGATCGAAAGGATATAAAGGACGCCGACGTTCAGGTCCGCGGCTTGAAAATGAATCGTTCTTCCATCCATGACCAGATTTCCCGCAAACGGAATCACGGCAAAAGTCATGAAGGCCGGAACCACACAAAGAACCGGAGCCAACTGATAGTAAAAGCCCATGACGTGACCTGGAATGAAATCTTCCTTGGTCATCATTTTGATCGCGTCGGCTAGGGACTGAAGAAGCCCCAATGGTCCAATGCGGTTGGGTCCCAAACGGTTTTGAATCAAAGCCGATCCGCGTCTTTCGACCCAGACCATGATCGGCACCACCTGAAGCATGATCACGCAGATCAAGACCGGTTTTGCCAAAAAGATCACCCAGTCGATCATATCCATCGCTGCTAGATTCATACGCGTGCTCCTGCGGTCGCCGATGCCTGCGCACCGCTTTGGTTCGACCACATCATCAGAATTTCCGAAGTCGCTTTCGATTGACCCGGAGGCAATACGGCGCGCTTCAGTTTCTGTTCGACGCCATTGAAGTTCACAATGGTTCCGTCTTTTTCAGAAAATCCGGCGCCGGGAAGAATGACCGAGAAACCGCCTTTGGTTTCGTCAGTGAAAACACCCACGCCCACGGCTGGAACCTTTACGTCCTTCATCAACGCGGCGACGTTTGAACGTC
Organism: Bdellovibrionales bacterium; assembly: GCA_016786465.1. Taxonomy (GTDB): domain Bacteria; phylum Bdellovibrionota; class UBA1018; order UBA1018; family UBA1018; genus JAEUWC01. Next base: position 25,855 of record JAEUWC010000020.1, read on the forward strand.
CACCCGAAAACACGACTGCTGCCTGATATCCGGTTGCCGTGTTCGAACCTTTTAGGCCCAGTTTTTCAGCACCATGAAGGTTTGCAGTCTTGCTTTTGCGTTTCAGGATTTTGTCCAAAGCCGCATCGTCGGCCGCCGAATTCACGCCAGGTGTTCCAAAATGAACCACCGTCGAATTGGGCAGGCTTTTCTGAGCAAACTGTATGACCATGCTGATTTCTTCTTGGGTCAAATCGGTTCCTACAAAAACAGCGGTCTTCTTGCCCTGGGTGACTGCGCGCGCTTCGGAAAGCGCCGCTGACCAATCCACGAAGGATCCGCTTTTTGTGGGTTTTGTGACGCGTGAAGGGTCTTGAAGGTGACGGTAGTTGAAACGACCTTCGTCACACATCCAGTACTGGTTCACGTCCATGTTCGTTCTAGGAATCGAACGATAGACCATGTTGGCTTCGTGCTGCAGTTCCATATTGCAACCGCGTGAACAGCCTTCGCAGATGGTTGCCGTTTTCTTCAGGAACCAAGAACGCTTCTTGAAACGAAAATCTTTCAGCGTCAGAGAACCGGTTGGGCAAATATCGGCATAATTGCCCGCATAATCGGTTTCCAAAGGACGTCCGTCGATGGTCGTGATTTCGGTATTGTTTCCGCGCTTCACAGCGACCATTTCGTGAATTCCTGCGACTTCGGTCCCGAAGCGAATGCATCGCGTGCAGTGAATGCAGCGGTTCATGTTCTTTTTAATCACTGGACCCATGTCTAGGTCGACATAGGTGCGGCGTTCTTCCATGTAGCGCATGTAAGAATCGCCGTACTTATAGGAAAAGTCCTGTAGATCGCATTCGCCCGCTTTGTCGCAAACCGGGCAATCCAGCGGGTGATTGATCAAAAGAAATTCCATGATCGCTTTTTGGTTCTGCTTCGCGCGTTCCGAACGCGTCTTGACGACCATTCCATCGCCAGCAGGCGTTGAACATGCCGTCTGTAGTTTCGGCATTTTTTCGATTTCAACCGCACACATCCGGCACTGGGCCACGATGGACAATCCCGGGTGATAGCAGAAATAGGGAATCTCGATGCCGACCTTTCGGGCGACTTCGATTAGGTTTTCCCCTGCTTTGAATTCGACTTCGCGACCATCAATGGTGCACTTGGGCATGTCTTCCACCTCGAATAAGAGCTTCAAAATCAGGACGGAACTTACGAACGAAGCTGGCGACCGGACCCGCAGCAGCGTCGCCCAAAGCGCAAAGTGTCTTTCCGGCGATGTTGTCGGTGATGTCCAGAAGCAGGGCTAGGTCCTGTTCTTTTCCGTGACCATGTTCAATTCTGTGAAGGATGTCTTCCATCCATCGGCAGCCTTCGCGGCAGGGCGTGCACTGACCGCAACTTTCGTGAGCATAGAATTTGGTAATCCGCTTGATCAGCCGAACAATCGGATAAGAATCGTTCACGACCATCAAAGCCGCCGATCCCATCATCGATCCAACCTTCATCAGGGGTTCGATGTCATAGATCACGTCAATTTCATCCGCGGTCAAAACCGGCGCAGAAGATCCGCCTGGAATCACAGCTTTCAAAGGCCGGTCATCCAAAATTCCGCCAGCAACATCATAGATCAGCTGCCGGATGGTCATGCTGCCTGCGTTGATTTCATAAACGCCCGGCTTCTTGACGTGTCCTGAAATGGAAACCAAGCGGGTTCCACCTGATTTTTCCAATTTTCCAAGCTTCGCGAACCAGTCTCCGCCCTTGTTGATAATAAAGGGTACGTTCGTCAGCGTTTCCACGTTGTTGACGATGGTTGGACCTCCGAATGCTCCGGCTTGCGCTGGAAACGGCGGCTTCACGCGGGGCTCTCCGCGCTTTCCTTCCAAAGAATTCAAAAGGCCCGTTTCTTCGCCGCAAATGTATGCGCCTGCGCCGCGATGTACGGTCAGATCAAAGTCAAATCCACTTCCTTGGATATTTTTACCTAAGTAACCTTTGGCGTAGGCTTCATCGATGGCTTCATCCAACAGCTTCGCTTCGCGCGTGTATTCGCCGCGAATGTAGATGTAGCCCACGTGTGCACCGATTGCGAAACCGCCAATCACCATTCCTTCAATCAAAAGATGGGGCGTGTAGCGCATCAGATCGCGGTCTTTGAAAGTCCCTGGTTCCGATTCGTCGGCGTTGCAGACCAGGTACTTAGGTTTTGAAGCTTGCTTAGGAATAAATCCCCACTTCATCCCCGTGGGGAACCCGGCGCCGCCACGTCCGCGAACGTTCGACTTTTTCATCTCGTTGATGATGTCGTCGGGGGTCATCTTGAAGGCCTTTTTCAACGCCGTGTAGCCTTCCATCTGCTTCAGATAGTAGTCCAAGCCACGGCTCGAATCCTTGAAGTGCTGAATGTATAAGGTTTCGCTCATGACAGTTTCTCCAGGATCTGATCCATCTTCTGGGTCGTCAGATTCTCGTGATAATCATCGTTCAGCATCATGGCTGGTGCGGTGCCACAGGCACCCAGACATTCTTCTTCGTACAAAGTGAACTTGCGATCTGCCGTGGTTTCACCCAAACGGATTCCCAGCTTCTTTTCACAGTGTTCGACCAGCCCTTCGGCGCCGCGAAGTGCGCAGGCGACGTTGGTGCAAACCTTAAGGTGGTATTTCCCAACGGGCTTTAGGTTGTACATCGTATAAAAGCTGGCCACTTCGCGAACCTGGGCCGGGTGAATGCCGATGTGCGCGCCGATTTCTTCCATCACATCCGGCGGCAACCAGCCGATTTCTTCTTGGGCGGCATGAAGTGCGGGAAGAAGCAGGGCAACCTTAGTTGGATACCTGGGTTCCAGCTTTTTCATCCGGTCGTAAAATTTCGTAGACAGAATTTTAGCCATGATTAGCGATCCAATTCTCCGGCGATGATGTTGATACTTCCTAGGGCGGCGACCATGTCACCGATCTTTTCGCCTTCCACCATCGGGGTTAACCCCTGGAAGTGCCAAACCGACGGTCCGCGAATTCGCATGCGGTGAGCGCGCGGAGCCCCTTTGCTGACGATGTAAAAACCGACTTCACCGTTCGCGCCTTCGTTCACGGTATAGGCTTCGCCTTCTGGAACGTCGAAACCCGTCATGAAGAATTTGAAATGGTGAATCAGGCCTTCCATCGTGTTGTGAACGACGTCTTTGTCGGGAATTCGAACGCGTTTGTCTTCGGTCCAAATCGGTCCCTTTTTCATTTTGTCGCAGCACTGAGCGATGATGTTCAGCGACTGCTTCACTTCTTCGATACGAACCAGGTAGCGATCGAATACGTCACCGTTCTTTGCAATCGGTACGTCGAATTCGACATCTTTGTAAAACATGTTGGGTTGATCGCGACGAAGATCGTGATCAATTCCAGCCGCGCGGGCATTCGGGCCCGAAAAGCTGTACTTCATACAGTCTTCTTTATCGAAGACCGCTACGCCCACCGTGCGTTGACGCCAGATCTTGTTGGTGGTCAGAAGTTCATCCATTTCCTGAATGACTTTACGGGTACGCGCAACCCATGCCTTGACTTCTTTTTCCCAACCTTCGGGCGCATCGTGCATCATGCCGCCAATGCGGGTGTAAGACGTGGTCAAACGCGCGCCACAAAGCTTTTCAATCAAGGTGTAGGCTTCTTCGCGTTGGTGAAACCCGTAAAGGAAGAAGGAAAACGCGCCCAAGTCGACGGCGTTAATTCCCAGGCAAATGAAGTGGTCGATCACGCGCGCCAATTCACAACAGATCATGCGAAGCCAAACCGTGCGATCAGGAACCTGAATTCCCATCAATCGTTCAACGGCCATCGCATAGGTCACGTTATTGTTCAGTGCTGAACAGTAATTCAGACGATCGGTATAGACGACGAATTGGTGATAGGTGCGGTTTTCGCCCAACTTTTCTTTAGCTCGGTGGGTGTAACCAAACATGCAGTACGATTTTTCAATCGTTTCACCATTCAGCTTCGCCACCATGCGAAGTGCTCCGTGCATCGCAGGGTGGGTGGGTCCGATATTGATGATGACCCTTGAATCATCCCAAATATCATCGGGATCGTGCGTGATGTTGTAGTGCTGGCTATTTCCCAGCCCTAAGCTTTCCGTAATTTTTTCTGCCCGAGTTTCCATGAAAGTTTCTGCCCTCTGTGGCCTAGTCTAAAAGTTTTGGATCGATAGGTTCTGGTGTTGGAAAAAGCTGATAGCCGCGAAGCGGGTAATCCTTACGAAGAGGGTGTCCCACCCAGCGTTCGTCCATCAAGATGCGACGAAGGTCGGGGTGCCCGGTAAAACGAATTCCAAACATGTCCCAAACTTCGCGTTCTGCCCAGTTCGCGCCCGGCCACACGTTGACCAGCGTTGGAACTTCTTCGCCTTCGCGAACTTTGCACTTCACCCGAATCCGCGAATGTGACGTGAAAACCGCATACAAGTTGTAAACCACTTCAAACCTTGGGTCGGATTCTTCGTCCACTGCAGTTAGGTCGGCCAGAAATTCATAGCGGAACCCTTCTTGGTCCTTCATGAACTTCAAAACTTCAATGACCTGGTCTTTTTTCACGTAGATCACAGGCACTTCAACTAGATCCACGCCCGGCATTTTGACCGCTTCGATGGTTCCGCCAAACTTTGCCTTCAGTTCTGCGACCTGTTTCTTCCAAAGGTCTGCGAACTGTTCGCGCATTCCGCCGTAAATCGTCGGTACTGGTGTACGGATGTCTTCGTTGCCGATCATTGTGCACCCTGCGCTTTCAATTGGGCGATCTGATTTCGTGCGCGAATCTGTGCGCGCGTCGTTCCCTTCATGATGTCGTCCTGTAAACGAAGTAGGGCGTGAAGAACGCCTTCCGGGCTTGGAGGACAACCTGGCACAAACACATCCACCGGAATAATCGTGTCGATTCCTTGGGTGACGCTATAGACGTTAAAAATTCCGCCCGAAGACGCGCAAGCCCCCATCGACATCACCCACTTGGGTTCTGACATTTGGTCATAGATGTTTCGCAATACGGGAGCCATCTTTGCGTTCACGATCCCAGCGACGATCATCAAATCGGCTTGGCGTGGTGAAAAGCGCATGGCTTCTGCGCCGAAACGTCCGATGTCGTAGTCAGCAGCAAAGGTCGCCATCATTTCGATCCCGCAACAACTGGTTCCAAACGGAAGTGGCCAAAGAGCGTTCTTCCGGCCCCAATTGACGAAATCTTCTAAGCGCGTCGTTAAGTAAACTGATGAACCGTCTTTACCCATAGATTAATCCCACTCAAGGGCCCCTTTACGAAGTACGTAGAAATAACCCAGCAGAAGAATGCCGACGAAGACGGCCATTTCCGCCAAAATAAATGTGCTGACCGAAAGGTATTCTCGAAACACGACTGCCCAAGGAAAAAAGAAAACCGCTTCGACGTCGAAAAGAAGGAAAAGAATCGCGACCAAATAAAAGCGAACCGAGATTCGTTGTTTGGCGTCTCCGATCGGGGGAACACCACACTCGAACGGACTATCTTTTTTACGATTGGGAATTCTGGGTCCCAAAAGATGGGTCAAGAGCAAGACTGCTCCGCCGATGACCGCTCCGATGGTCATCATGACCAGGACTGGTATGTAGTTCATGCGCTTCCTCGCTGAATAAGTTTAGAAGACTATAAACCACGCGGATCATTGGAAAAATTGGAAAAAAACTTTCTTTTACTTCAATTGACGTAGCGAGTCGGTAACCCAAACAAGAATGGGATGCGTGAAGATACTGAGCACCAAAAGTGGCAGGCCGAAGGAAACGAAAATGGACCATAGGCGTCGCGTCGCGACTCCGTTTTCCGCGACGCGGGCAGTGCTGAAATCTCCAACTAGCGCAAAACACAGTCTAGAAATCGCAATCCAGCTTAAAGCCCACGAAAAAAGCGCGACCGCGGCCAGAGCACCCCAGTGATGATCCACCGCAGCGCCCACCAAAGAAAAGCGGCCAAAGAATCCCCCCAGCGGTGGGATCCCCACAAAGCAACCCAAGAACAGAATTAATGCGGCGCTTTCGCCTGTGTATTTGCGAAGCATTCCTTTCCATTCATCGATCTGATCTGTCGATGTTTCGTCCACGAAACGGGCGATGACAAAGTAACAACCCGAAAGGGCAAAAAGTTCGACCAACAGGGAAAAAAGCGTCGCGCCCAGCGCCTGGGTGTCCAAGACCAAAAGCCCCAGCAAAACAAATCCTGTTTGCGACACCACCAAGGAACCCAAAAGCCTTCTAGCCGAATTCTGGCGAACCGCCAGAACCGAACCAAAGACCAGGCTCAAGCCCGCAACCCAAGCCAAAATCTGTGGCCAAGGCAGCGCTTCCCAAGGGGTCCAAGCCGACGAAGTTTCATTATAGTTTGAAAACAAAGTGATCCAGATTCGAATCGCTGCCGAAAACCCGCCCACGCGTGTCGCCGTCGCCGCAAATGAAGAAATCGGCGTCGGAACACCCTGAAGAACGTCGGGCGCCCAGGTAAAACTGGGGAACGCCGCGAACTGAAAGCAAAGTCCGGAAGACAACAAAGCAAAAGAAGCCCAGGCCGAAAGCTTATCCAACGGATTCTTCTGCAGGGTTTCTCGAATCAAACTGAGCTGCGTTTGTTCAGTTGCCGCAAAAAGAACCAATACCCCCAACGCAAAGAGGACCGAAGCCAGCATCGAAAATCCAAGGAACTTGAACGACGCTTCAGTTGAAGAAACATTTCGAACCCCAAACGAACCCAAGAAATAAATCAAAGCGTTCGAAAGCTGAAATGCGACCCAGGTCAGAACCAAATCATTCGAAGCCGCAATCAAAGAATACGCCGCTGTGGATGCCACCAAGAAAGCCAGAAGTTCCGTCTTTCTTTCTGCAGGCACTTCTTTGGATCGGGTCACGTGAATCGTGGCCAACCCGGTCAGTACGATAAAGAAAAGCCGAAAGAACGTCGTCAGAGGATCAATCCAAATGACCCCGGAAAATGCGGATTTAATCTGAGGACCAAATCCCGCCGTCGCTAGAATCGTCTGAATAGCCGCACCCAAAAGGCCCAGAACCGCCGTCGCCGTGACCAAGCGGTAGCGTTCGCCGTAGTAGCCAATTTCGCTAAAAATCAGTCCGCCCACCGTGAAGGCCAAGAAAAGTTCGGGCAGTATGGCAATGAAATCTTCCATCGGGCTTCAATTCAGACCGAGCGCGATTCGGCTCGGTTGATCTCCTACTTAATTGTTGAAAGCAAAGTGAGAACGGTTGGGCGGATCAAGTCGATCAGGGGCTTTGGATAAATCCCGAACCAGATGACCAAAAAGACCAGCGGTAAAAGGTAAAGCTTTTCTCGAAAATTCAAGTCTTCCATGACCGAGGAATCTTGAGCCTTCCCCAGAAAAACGTGACGATACATGGTAAAAAAGTAGAAGGTCGCCATGAAGAACGCGCCCACGGTCACCACGACTGCAATCGGGTGAACAGAATAACTTCCCATCACCAAAAGTGAATGTCCGATGAAACCTGAAACGCCGGGAAAACCCAGAAGTGTCCCGGTCATGATCGCTGCCACAACCGCTACACCCGGCGCCTGGACTGCAATTCCACCCAATGTTCCCGTGACTGTTGTTCCAGTTCCTTCCTTAAGAAAGTCAGTAGATCCCTTTCTTTCGTTCAAGACATTGATGAAAAGTCCGAAGCCAGCGATTCCCAGCCCCAGCGACAAAAGCTGGAAGACCGCGCCAACGATGCCCACTGAATTCAGGGATCCATAACCCACAAGCGCAATTCCCACTTCGCCGATACAAACAAACGATAGCAGGGTTCGAAGATTCTTTTGCGAAAGTGCTCCCAGTCCTCCGGCAATCAAATTCAAAAGACCCACCGCCACGATTCCCTGCGATGTCGCGGAAATCGTTTCAGGAAAAAGGGAAAACGAAAGCTTCACAAAAAGGTAGCTGGCTACCGCGGTCATGACTGACGAAACCGCGACGAAAACCGAAAGGGGCGATTGTTGCGCAAAAACCGTAAACCACCCGTGAAGCGGCCAGATCGGCGTGCGAAGCGCCAATCCTAAGCTCATCAGGCTGAACGCCAGCAGCGGAACCGGCAGATCCCAGTCCAAAAAGTGAAAGGTTTTTCCTGCGAACTTTCCTCCGGCCAGTTCCTTTAGTGAAAACGTGTGGGGTTCAAAGGAATAGTAAATCAGAATCAACGCACCAAAGAAGAAGGCGTTTCCAATCGCTGAAACCACAAGCGTTCTAAAGGATGCAGATTCACGGTCGTCTCCTCCCCAGATTCCAATCAGGAAGTACATCGGTACTGCACTTAGCGCCCAGAAGAAGAAGACCAAGAAAAGATCCTGCGCGCAGACGGCCCCTAAAAGGGATGCCTGAAGAATCAAGAAAAGCGCGTGCATCCCGGCGACACCCTTTTTTTGCTTCCATTCTGCGGCGATCAAAACGGGCATGACCCACGAAATCAAAAGAACCAAAAGTGCATTCAATCCATCCATTCCGACTTCGTAGGTGATCGAATAGGACCCAACCCATGGAAGAATTTCTACTGCTTGAAGATCACTTACCGCCGGGTCCATCCCCAGAATCAACGCTGTTCCGCAACATGCACTTAAGATGCTTGCAGCAAGCGCCGCCCATTTTCCCCGCCCCGGAAGAAAAATCTGAGAAATCGCACCCAAGAAGGGCAGAAAAATCATCCAGCTGATTAGGTTCAAACTCATAGAAGACCTCGTGTGACGATCAGGGCCACCACCAAGGTGATCCCCGCAAAAAGGGAAAGGTACCAGTACTGCTGAAGCTTACCGCCTTGGATTCTTTGAACGGCCCAAGCCGCGCCCGCGAATCCCCGCGCCGTGCTCCATTCGATTCGCTTTCGAAGTTCCGAATCCGCACGTCCAAAACCCTGACCCAAAATTCGTAAGACCCATTTTGTGGCGCCGGGAATCGACTTCTTCCACAGAAACCCGTCGATCAAGTTTTCAACTGCTGAACCGAAGCGAACTAAAAGATTCATCAGTCCGTTACCCAGGCGGTCCATTCCAATTTGTTCAGAAATGAACCCGGCAAAGCGCGGGGATGACTGGACCCATTTTTCAAAGCGATCGGGGTTTCCACGAGTCATCCAGTAAGAAATCGCGAAACTGAGAACGAAGACGCCCCAGTAGACGCCCATTCCTTCTGCGGAATTGGCGTCAAGCTGGATACTTTTTTGGCCAAAAAGTTGGTCCAAAAGCGAAACTGAAACCTGATCCATAAGGCCCGGAACAATTTCGCCGGTCATGGCCCCGGTCCAAATCCAAGCCATTCCCAAGATAAACAGGTAGAAAGGGCCCAGAGCCGTCATCCACTTTACGTAAACCGGCGCCGGCGCACCCGAAGCGGCTGGCTTGCTTCCAAAGTTCATCCGAAAGCCGCAGATGGCAACCATAAGGTGGGCCACTGAAAAGAAAGCCACGGCACCCCATCCATCTGACGCCAGAATCGCAAGGTAAGATTTTAGGAAACCCGGTGATGAAACAAAGCCAAAGAAGCCGGCAATCAGAAGACCGGAAATAAAAAGTGCGACCGTTGAAAAGGTTTCAGACGAAACCCGTGAACTGTCGGGTTCTGCGGTGGCCACTGACGAAAAGGAAAGGACCATCGCGGCTGCCAAAGCAATCAGATAGGCCCCTAAAAGAATCGATGCCGTGATCCAAGCACTGGAAAAGAATCCCCCGGCCATGCCCAAACTAAGGACTGCCGCCATGGTCTGAAGAAAGTAAGCTTCCTTCTTCAGTTGCGACATCGCGGAAAGTGCCAAAAGAAATGCCGACGAAAGACAAACCCAACCCATCCAATGAGAAACACCGATTCCACGAAAAAGCGGATCCAGTCGAACCAAGGTCATCATCGCTACCAGAGAAGGAAGGACCACCCCAAAAAGGGTCCTTTTCACCAGTGACTGGCGGCTGTTCATTTGGGACCATCCCAACCACGGAAAACCCCCAGACAAGAACAAAGTGCCCATCAACAAAAAGACACCGCCCACTTTGACCGCTATGGCGTTGGGATAGCTATCCAACCACTGAATCAGGCTTTTGTTCCAAGAAAGTGGAATTCCAGAACCGTGAACCATGACTGCGCCCACTACCAGAAGACCCAGGGCAATTCCTTTTTCCCGAATGAATCGGGTCGCCAAATCGGCTTCGCGTTCCAGTTCCCAATTACTTGAAAATGCGGTCCATCCCGAAAGAATGACCCAGCTTCCACCCAGTGCCAGCGTCCAGAAGTTTGCGGCGCTGGTGCAAAGAAGAACTCCCATGAAACCCAGAATCAGGGACGCATGCGATTTTTCAGGACGTTCTTCAAAGTGAAGAATTTCCTGATTGATCAAAAGAAGAAGAAAAATGATCGTCGCCAGACTCCAGACGGCCAGTTGGAATGGGTCTCGAATGAACGCAATCGTCGGTCCCATTGGACCCGCGGCCTTATCTAGGTTTGCAGAATCAACCCAGCTTAAGGCCCAATGACTGACCGACCAACCCGCCTCGATCTGGACGCGCCAGGAAAGAATCAGGAAGGCCATCTGAACCACCATGAAAATCCAAACCAACCAATCGCCCTTGCGGGAAATTCGATCGCCAAAAAAGAAAAGCGTCAGGAAGAAAATCCATCCCAGAACAAATCCCGAAAGTGTGAATAGGTTTTCGACAGAAAGCGTTCCCATATTAACCTTTGAGATTCTCCAATTCGTCTAAAGTCGCCTTAGTGCGAAGGTAGAAAAGACGTACTGAAAACGAAAAGCCACCAATCAGCGGAATTACGCCGCCTAAAAGAAAAATCAGGCCCAAAAGCTGCCCTTTGACCAAGACTTCGGATTCCTTTCCTACAACCACCGCGGCAAGTGCAGCACCCAGTGCCGTGGTTTGAAAGCCTAGAAGAATCCCGAGAATGGTTCGACGCGTGAGCATCGCAAGGATTCCCAACGAGAAAAGTCCGATCGCAGTCATTAAGGGTGCCTGATTCATGGAATGGGTTCCCCTTTGCGGCGCGGACGGGCGATGACCCCCGAGGCCACCAAAATCAAGAAAAGTGAAAAACCAAGAAGTTCCAAAGTCAGAAAGTGATGACTGACCATTTCGTCACCCAATAGGTCATTTGCTGGACGTTTCTGTTCGGTGGGTTCACTTGGTGCGGGAAGTTCCACAACCTTAGGAGCGCGATGAGATTCACGGTAACGGATTGCGTTTTCGATTCCGGAATAGATGAAGTAACCCATCACGGCAACCGTCACTAAACCCACCACCTTCTTCACGATGGCTTTGCGATCTTCGTCGTTGGATTCGGAACGAAATTCACCAAACATCACCGAATAAAAGACGAATCCAATGGTGGTCGTTGTCGAAATAATCCAGACCGTGACGGCCAAGAATTCAGACCCCAAGTCTAAAGCGACCCCGCCCATTCCCAAACCACAGACCCAAAGAGCCAAAATGGCGCGACGAATATCGTGTGTCCAAGATGAAATCAGCGCCGAAACCAAGGTGACTGCGCAACAGATCCAAGTGATCACAGAACCACCTCGCCATCATGTTCTTCTTCTTGCCGGGCCTTTGCCCACTTCACCCTTTGTTCTTGGGTGACGCGTCCACGACCAAAGCTGGCGACCAAATCCGTTGACGCATAGACCGCACTTTCAAATTGATGACTGTGAATCAAGGACTGGGGCTGACAAACTTCAACGCAAAGACCACAGAAAGTGCAGCGTGCGGAATCAATGTCGAACACGGATACCCAGACTTTCTGAGAATCGGGTCCCTTTTCATTTTCAACGGTGATGCATTTAACCGGACAAATCTGTTCACAGTCTCGGCAACCCGTGCACCGTTCAATGTCGTTAAAAAGAAGACCCCTGGATCGTGCTGGTAGATCTTCTGGCGTTTTAGATGAAACCGGGTCTGGGTACTGTTCCGTGACTTCCTTTCTTAATTCACCTGACTTGAAACCCACCAGGTACGGAAGTGAAGTCTTTACCGACCCTAGAACCGACGATAATCCCCGGAAAACAGCTTTCAGATACTGGGCTAAACCCGAAAAAACGGAAATCAAGGTGACCCTCCGTTCTTTGCGGTCCAAAATGCCCAAATCGCAGTACCTGCAAGTGCTGCCAACGAAAGCGGGCTAAGAACTTTCCAAGACAAATCCGTGATCTGATCGGAACGAATCCGTGGTGTCACACGCGCCAAAATCGACACGAAAATCATCAGCCCAAAAGTCTTCATCAGAAGCAGAACGGATTCGACCATTTGGATGGCAAAGCCTGAAGTGTTCTCGGTTAGCCAGGCTTGCACACCATCGGGAACTTCCCAACCACCTAAGAAAAGCACCGCAGTGATCGTTGCCCAAAGAAAGAATCCGTAGTGACGTCCCAGCCGAAAAAGGGCCAGCTGGGTGCCGTGAAGGTGGGATGAAACGCCCCCGTGAATATCCTGAACGGAAAGTCCTCCGTCAAACGGAGCGATTCCCATCACAACCAAACCACTGGCTAGGAAGCAGAAAAATGAAATTGGCTCGAACGGGCTATCAAAAACACCCCAAGCTAGAATTCCCGCGCCCTGGGAATCCGCAATGTCGCTCCAGAAAAAACTTCCCGCACGAACCCCGACCGCAATTAAAGCCGCGATCGCGGGCAGGGCCCCGGCCAATGCTTGTGAAGCCGCGCGAATTCCACCAAACCAACCCGGAATCGACTTTTGGCTTAGCCCCAAAAGCATCGTTCCCATCGCAATGACCAGTGACGCCCAAAACGGAAGAAACGCGCTCATTTCGGTGTTGATCAAAAGAAGCAAGGATCCCAAAGGAAGAACAGCGACGGTCGAATAAAGCGCCATCGTATGAAGACCCAGCCAGATCTTTTCGTTCATCCCCAGCTTCGAATCGACCTGTTTCTGAAGCAGTTTCACCAAATCGGCAAATGGCTGAAGAAGTCCCAGGGGTCCTACGCGGTTAGGTCCGACGCGCGCCTGAAGATCGGCGCCGACTTTTCTAGCTAAATAATTCACCGCCGCGCCGCTGGGTACGACCACCAAGGTGTAAACCAAGGACAAGACCAAAACGGCTACGACCGATTCCGGCAAGAAATCGGGAAGTCCAATGATCTGCTTCCACTTTTCTGCCCAGTGGTTTGCTTCAGGTGTCATCGGTCGACCTCGGCAATTCCTAGATCCAGGCTTGCAAGAATCACGGGAAGATCTTCCATGCGGCTTCCGCGAAGAATTTCAGGAAGAATTGCAATCGCGGCCATTGAAGGAACCCGAAACTGGACACGGCTGGGGCGATCGCCTCCTTCGCTGACCAAATGACAACCTAGGGTGCCCCGAGGGGATTCGACTTTAATGTACGCTTCACCGGGTTGTGGCTTGACTGGCTTCGACACGGGCTGGCTTAAAAAGGATCCGCCAGGAATGGATTCAATCACTTGCTTTAGAATGTCTGTACTTTGACTGATTTCGCGAAGGCGAATCAGAAAGCGACTATGTACGTCGCCATTTCCATCATTTTCAACCAGCACGGGAAAATCCAAAAGCTGGTAACCACTGTAAGGTTCTGACTTTCGCGTATCCGTTGAAAAGCCCGAAGCCCTTGCGTTAGGCCCCGTCAACCCATGTGCCAGAATCTGTTCCCGGGAAATCACGCCGATTCCGCGAGATCTTTTCAAGAAAGCGTAATTGAACGAAAAAAGATCGTTGTATTCTTTCAGGCGAATTTTCAGAACTTCGCAAATATCCAAGACGCGCTCTAAGAATCCGTCAGTCACATCTGCGGTGACACCGCCCAGACGAAAAAAATTCAGTGAAAACCGCGCGCCTGTTAGAAGCTCAAACTGATCCAGGATTCTTTCACGATCGCGAAGCGCATAGTGAAAAAGGGTTTCGGCCCCCACGGCTTGCGCCATTCTCGCTAGAAATCCCAGGTGGCAGGAAACCCGATTCAGTTCGTTGACCAATACGCGAATGCTTTGTGCGCGAACCGGAACTGCAATCTCGGCGACTTCTTCGATCGCAAGCGCAACCGCCATTTCGCCAAAAGACGCCGCTTCTGGATCCAGTCGATCCGCATACATCAATGCCGATGACCAAGGGTGCAGTTCAAACGTCTTTTCAAGGCTTCGATGAATGAACCCAATTTCTGTTTTCGTTTCGGCGATGACTTCTCCGTCTAGGTTCAAATTCAAACGAAACGGGCCAGGAAGCGCCTGGTGGTAGGGTCCGATTCCCCAGTACGCCAAATCGGTCGCCAAGGATTCACCGTGAGTGCTCATGGTTCGACCCCAAAGGCTGCGCCCATTCCCGTTTCAACCGGCGGACTGAAGTCGGATCCGTATTCATCCGGGATGCTGTGCCCGACAGGTTTAAAATGTGAAACCCCGTAAAAGGAAGTCGGAAACACGTAGGATTTCCGAAGCGGGTACCCAATCCAGTCTTCTGGAAGGACGTATCGCCCGGCAATCTGATTCCCATTGAAGACCACGCCAAAAAGGTCTGAAATTTCTTTTTCAAATTCGCGCGCCATCGGCCAGATCGTCGTGACTGAATCGATCGAAGCCGTAGAATCCGCGTCCTTTGGCGTTAACGATGCTCGAAGGACCAGGCGGGTCGGTGAATCCAAATCGCGGATAAAATAGGAAAGAACCAGGGCTTGATTCAATTCCATGGCAGACAAGTTTTCTAGCCAGGTCATCTTGAAGCTCACGTCTTCAAATAGTTTTCTTGCGGCGGCACGAATAGACTTTGCTTACACCCAAACGGTCGTGATCTCGGATTTCCCGAAGGGTTGCATTTCCAGGAAACCGGGAAGTTCAACGGCTTTAATTTTTCGCTTCAGCTCGTTGATTTCCAAGAATCTTCTCCTGTAGGGCGATGATGCCGTTCATGATGGCTTCGGGCCGAGGCGGACAGCCGGGTACATAAATATCCACTGGAATGATGCGATCCACGCCTGGAACTGCCGAATAACTGAATTCCGGCGAAAAAGGACCGCCGCAACTGGCACACGAACCCAGCGCTAGCACGTAACGGGGTTCAAGCATTGAATCATAGATTTTCTTTAAGTTCGGAACGGCTTTGTAAGAAACCAATCCCGAAATGATCAAAAGGTCGGACTGACGTGGGTCGGGCTGCGGAATGGCCCCGAAGCGTTCCAAGTCATAACGAGCGCCCATGGTTTGCAGAAGTTCGTCTGCACAACATCCCGATCCGGTCGAAGTAAACCAAAGGGATCCCGCCCTGGACCAATCCAAAAGTTTCCCAATCGTAGAAAGGTAGATGCCGCTGACGGCGCTACTTGCGCTCATCCAAGTTCCTTCCTTCGTCGTGAAAAGTTTGAATCCAATCCAAGTCACCCTTCCTGGCCGAATACAATAGGCCCAAGCCTGCGAACCCAACCATGGTCAAAACCGCAATCAAAACCTTCTTTTCCTGGGATGAAACCAAGATTCCCACGAGCGGAATCAGAATCACCATCAATGTCAGCAAAAGAACGGCTGCGTTTGCGCTTAAGAAAAAGCGCGTGTTCATCCGCCTGCCTAAAGCGCCATCCGAACGGTAAACCGTAGGCGAAGAAAACTGCGAGGCTCCGTCTGAACCTGGATTTGAAAAACCCGAAGAATCCATCCCCCCGACTTCCGCAGTTCCGACCGCGGAATTCACTGACGAAGGATCCATCTTCTGAGCCGCTCCCTTTTTTCGAAGCGACTTGCCGAAGATTTCTAGGACGAGCGGGATCAACAGCGAACTGATCGCTGACAAAAAGATCACGTAGTACTTGGTCCACCCGCTTGAATCGGGCACCCAGCCGTCCATTCTTTTACCCTCCGTGGAAAAAGCCTCAAAAAGGGTATCGACGTTGAAAAGTAGTGTCAAGGTCGCTAGATTGCTAAAGATTTGCTTCACCCCGTCGTATGAATTCTTCACAGACTGACACTCCAGCTCTGCCGCTCGAATCCCTTTTCGAAAAACTCGATCGGGGCTCAAAACCGTTCCGCGTTCGTGGGGCGGAAGGTTCTTCTCGCGCATGGATCTTGGGGCGATGGCTTCTGTCCCAAAAAAGTCCATCCGGCAAAACGGTGGTCGTGATTGTCGATTCAAATGACTCGGTCCAACGTTGGACCGAGGAACTGGAAAGCGTCCGCGTCATCCAACAGCGGTTGGCATCGTCGTCGAGAACTCTTCGCGTTCTTCCCTTTTTGGGATGGGAGGGGTCCCCTTACTTAGGAATTTCACCTTCGTGGAAAGTTCGTCACTCGCGGGTAGCAACCCTTGCAAAATCGATGAAACCAAAAACGAACGAAGACCGCGTGATGGTCGCCAACTGGGAAGCGCTGATGCTACCCACAGTTCCCGTTGAAACTTGGCGAAAGAATCGATTTGAATTTCGGGTCAAAGAATCTTTTTCACGGGAAGACGTGCTTCAGCGACTAGCCCATTTGGGCTACCTGCGAATGGATTCCGTCGAAGACCCAGGAACCTTCAGCATTCGCGGTGATCTATTGGATCTTTACATCCCCGCAGAAGATCAACCTGTCCGCATCGAGTTCTTCGGAGACGAAGTCGAAGGAATTCGCTTTTTTGATCCGACGACTCAAAGGTCTTCCAAAGACCGCTTGGATTCTATCGAAGTGACCCCTTGCCGCGAAGTTCTGATTCTTGATTCACCTACACTTTTGCGTGAACGATTGAAAGCGGCCGCCGACGAACGCGGGATTCACCGAAGCATTCGAGACCCCATCATTCAGTCCATTCACGAGCGGATTTATCTGGATTCATCCGAAATCTGGGCACCCTATGCGTACGCTCAGCCTTCATCGGTCTTGGATTATTTGGGCGATGCTTTCGACGTCGTCTGGGATTCGCAGTTTTCGTGTGAACAGTCATTTCAGTCGCGCCTGAAGCGCTACGAAGAAGATTTTGAAAAGCCGGTTCCGGGAACTGAATCTCGGTGGATTCTTCCGTCCCCAAAGGAAATCTTCGAATCAGAACTGGTTCGGCGGGATCGCCTGAAATGGACGGAAAAAACACGCCTTCACTTGGATTCTCTTGAAGTATTGGATGCCCAATCCGCATCCAATACCGAAGACTTCCCCGTCGAAATTCAATCTGCTCGAATCTTTTCGGAAGACGTTAAAAAAGACTTCGGTTTAGCCACCACCCGACTTCTTTCCTTGAAAGAAGGAGGGATCCAAGTCGTCCTTACGGCTTCATCGGCATCCCAGAAAGATCGCCTACAGTTTCTGATCCAGCAAAAACTGGGAAAGGCCGCTTCTGAATTTCCCGTGACGGAAGTTTCATTGTCGTCTGGATTCATTTGGCCGTCTGAAAAAGTTGCCCTAGTCCCTGAATCTGATTTTTTTGGACAAAGGGTGAAGAACTCGCTCAAGGCAGCAAAATCCAAGAAAAAAGATTCGGCCGCAAAGGACTGGTCCGGCGTTCAGAATATAGACGCCCTTCAGGTGGGTGATGCCGTGGTTCACATCACGCATGGAATTGGTCGCTACCAAGGAATTACTCGGTTGGGCAGCGATTCCCAAATGGACTTTCTAACCCTGGAATATTCGGGCGGCGACAAACTTTACATCCCAATTTACCGAATCAATTGCGTCCAAAAGTACCTTGGGTCTGGGCAAGACGCCGTACTGGATAAACTGGGCGGCCAAGGCTTCGAAAAGGCCAAACAAAAAGTTCGAGACGCCGTCAAGAAGCTCGCTGTGGATTTAGTGAAGGTCTACGCAGAACGCCAGCTTCTAAAAGGAACGAAGTTTTCTGGCCGCGATCCGCTTTTTGCAGAATTCGAAGAACGTTTTCCTTTTGATGAAACCCCGGACCAGGCACAGGCGGTTGACGATGTGATTGGGGACCTTCAGGCTGGAAAGCTCATGGATCGCCTGGTTTGCGGCGACGTCGGTTACGGAAAAACAGAAGTCGCAATTCGCGCCGCATTTAAGGCTGCGTCCGAAGGGAAGCAGGTTGCCGTACTGGTCCCGACGACCATTCTGGCCCACCAACACGAGCAATCTTTTCTTTCGCGTTTTAAAGGCTACCCACTTCGAATTGAATCCCTTTCGCGTTTCAAGCCGGCCAAAAAGCAAAAGGAAATTTTAGAGGACCTGAAGGCTGGAAAGGTCGATGTCGTCATTGGGACACATCGGCTTCTTTCAAAGGACGTCGTTTTCAAAGACTTGGCTTTGGTGATTGTTGACGAAGAACACCGCTTTGGGGTCGAGCATAAAGAAAAGCTGAAAGCGATGAAGACGTCAGCCCATGTTCTGACGCTGACTGCGACCCCGATTCCACGGACTTTACACATGGCTTTAAGTGGTCTTCGCGAAATGAGCTTGATTGCAACGCCGCCGGTAAACCGGCTTCCGATCAAGACTTTTGTCGCCAAACAAGAAGATTCCGTGATCCGACAAGCAATCGAATCGGAACTTGGACGTGGGGGACAAGTCTTCTATGTCTATAATCGCGTTCAATCGATTTATGAAATTGCCGAAAAGATTCAACGCTTGGTCCCAGCAGCCAAAGTTGGGGTTGGGCATGGACAAATGGCCGATTCCGAATTGGAAGACGCGATGCTGGCGTTTTACCAGGGTCGAACGAATGTCCTGGTTTGCACGACGATTATCGAATCGGGGCTGGATGTTCCTTCTGCAAACACTTTGATTGTTCAGCGTGCCGACACCTTCGGTCTGTCGCAACTTTATCAGATTCGGGGCCGCGTGGGGCGTGGTCAGAATCGCGCTTTTGCGTACTTTTTGATCCCGGGTGAAACACTTCTTTCCCAGGACGCACAAAAGCGCCTGGAAGTTCTGCAGCGGTTTGTCGATCTTGGTAGCGGTTTCAAGATCGCATCGCATGACCTGGAAATCCGGGGTGGAGGGAACTTGCTTGGACCCGAACAGTCGGGACATATCGCGATGGTGGGTTTTGAGCTTTATACCCAGCTTTTGGACGAAGCGATTCGACAGCTGAAGCGCGAAGGGGGCCAGAAGGTTCCCGCCCTGGGTGCCCCTTCCAGCGACGAAACCGAACCCGAAATCAAATGTCCTTTTCCCGCTTTTCTACCCGAAACCTATGTTTCGGATTCGGCGCAACGACTGGTCCTTTACCGCCGACTTTCAGCGACCCGTACTTGGGAAGAACTGGACGCGCTGATGGACGAACTCGTGGATCGGTACGGCCCGCTTCCTTACGAAGGGAAGAACCTTTTTCACATGATCACGCTGAAGCAATTGATGGTGGAACACGGGATGGATTCGTTGACCATCGGGCTGGGCCGGGTTTCGTTAGTGGCCGGTTCACGATCAAAATTGAATCCGAATCGGGTCGTCGCCATGGTCGCTTCTCGGCCCGAGAAGAATCCGCTGCAGATCCAGATGACCCCCCAGGGAACCAAGCTATCGACCGCCCTTCCGACTTCGGATCTGGCCCAGGTGCATCATTCGCTTGAAATCCTTCTCAAGTCGCTTTCTGGCTGATACTCTTAACGCCATATGATGAAGAAAATTCCGTTTCTAGTCGTTGCCGGTTTTGTTTGCGTCAACCCGCTTTCGAAAGCGGTCGCCGCTGTTGAACTCGCCAAGGTGAATTCGACCGTGATCACTCAAGAAGATTTGGAAAAACGCTACAAAGACAACCAGCGTTTTTTGCTTCCACGCAACACAGGCAAGAAGGCTTTCTTGGAAGAACTGATCAAGCGCGAACTGGCGATTCAAGAAGCGAAGAAAATGAACTTGGACAAGGATCCGGAAATCATCGATCGAATGAATACAGTTCTTTTTCAGGCATTTGTTGAAAGAAAACTGGCCAAGGAACTTGAAAAAATTCAGGTCAGTGAATCAGACGCTAAAGAATTCTATAAAAAGAACCCCGAAATTCGCACTTCTCACATTTGGGTTCCGATCAGCCCCGACGCACCGGAAGCCGAACAAAAGAAGGCCATGGAAAAAATTAAGAACATCCAGGACAAGTACCTGAAGCCCGGAAAAATGAGCTTTGCTGAAGTCGCTCAACGCGAATCTTCGGGACCCGCTGCTCCGATGGGCGGCGATATCGATTATCAGACCAAGGACCGGCTGGATCCTGCGTACTATGCTGAAGCCCTTCGATTGGGTTCGCCTGGTAAAGTGGGCGGAATCATTCGAACCCCCTTTGGCTTTCACATCATCAAGGTCACGGCCATCCGTCCTTGGGAAGAAGCCGACAAGGGTTTGGCCCGCCGACTTTTGATCGAAGAAAAGAAGACCCAAAGCTACGAAAAGCTGATGGCTGATCTTCGAAAGCAGGCCAAGGTATCAGTGAAGTCTGAACTGATTCGCGACTGAAAATGATCCGTGCGTTTCTTTTCTGTTTTTGGACTGGGCTTCTTGCATCTTCATGCCAGAAGCCTTTTCCATTTTTTGGCGCCGACGAAAAGCCTAGGCCCGGCTTAGTTCTTCCTTCAAAAGATGAAGTCGCACGGATCAACGGAAAACCCTTGAGCCTAGCCGCTTTCCTTCATTTAAAGCGGGTCATCCCAAAGGCGACAACCGAATCCCTGCTCTGGGTCGGGCTTGGGGCGATGGCGCTTCAGGAAAGTCTTTATCAGTCGGGTATTGTCGTAACCGACGAACATGCGATTCGCATCAGCCGTTACGGGGTAGGGAACTTGCCCTTGGAACAGGTTAAAGATGACCTTCGGTCTGCCTTTCCCGTTTTGAAATCTCCCCCAAGCGTCCAGGAAATTCGTGATAAAATTGATGCGCTGCTTTCAAATGCCGAGATCCTGAGAAACCCGGCTGCCTTAGAAGATTTTCGTGATAGGTAATTTCCTATGCGAAAGATTTTATCTGGTTCCTGCCTGACTTTGATGGCGGGTCTTACCCTGATCACCGCACAAGCCCATTCAGCTCTGCTTGAACGCTTGGAAGCTTCGGTTAACTCCAGCACGATCTTATCGTCAGATGTGACTCGATTTAAGAAGACGCTTTCTTTGCGCTCTCAGCTGGATCCTCTTTTTTCGTCCCATCCCCTTTCAAAAAAGGGGGCGTCGGCATCGCATTCGGAAGTTGTCGATTTTCTGATCACCGAAGTTTTGATTTCGCAACAATTCCCCGTGACAGATGCCGAAGTCGAACAAGAAATTAATTCGATTCAAGCCAATAACCGAATCACGCGGGATGCCTTGAAGAACGCGATCGAAGGCCAGGGGTTTAACTTTGATGACTATTTCGAATTGATTCGGGTTGGAACTTCGAAGCGAAACTTGATTGACCGCGAAATCAGAACTCGCGTTTCCATTTCAGACGACGACGTTAAAAACTATTTTTACAATCGCTACGCCAAACAGAACACCACGCCAACCGCCTACCGGTTTCGAATCCTGACGGTGACGCCGACCCATTTTAAAAACGCTTCGGGCGCCCGAGAAACAGTTGAACGCGCACTGAAAGCCATTCGAGCAGGGGAAGCCTTCGAAGAAGTCGCCAAGCAGTTCAGCGATGATGCTTCAGCCCCCAACGGCGGCGACCTTGGAACCCTGACTTCTGACCAGATCAATTCCACCCTTCGCGATCAGTTGAAAAAAATGAAGATTGGTGAAGTCAGCGATGTCCTGGGCGACGCAAAGTCCCGCTACTTCGTCCTTAAACTAGAAGACCT
The DNA here is from genome assembly GCA_016786465.1 of Bdellovibrionales bacterium. GTDB lineage: Bacteria > Bdellovibrionota > UBA1018 > UBA1018 > UBA1018 > JAEUWC01. The sequence continues at coordinate 47,532 of JAEUWC010000020.1, forward strand.
TCGGTCCGCCGAAACCGAACGCTACGAAAAAATGAAGGAAGAAATCCGATCTCAGCTGGCTGCTGGCGAATACCAGCGCCAAATCGTTCTTTGGATCGAAAGACAACGCGAAACCGCTTTCGTCCATACGGCCGGAAGCAAAACCAACTTCAAGAAGTAATGTCAGAAGTGATTCGTCTTGCAGTAACTCCAGGCGACCCCGCAGGAATCGGACCCGAAGTGGTCTGGAAATCCCTTTGCACGGAAGACTACGAAGCCCGTGGAATCCAACTGATCTGCTTTGGGGCTCGCGGGCCCTTCGATGCTTTGGGTGCCGAAGTTTTTGAAGTCGAATTGGCTGATCTCTACCACCGTCGATACCCGGCACTGGCGCCAGGAAAAGCGCGTGTGATTCTGGCTCGAGCCCCAGAAAAGCTTCCAACAAAAGGAAAGCACCTAGGTGGGTTTCAATCGGGTTGGGCGATTTCGGCAGCTACGGGCGAAATCTTAGCCGGCCGTTTGGCGGGGCTTGTGACGGGTCCTATTAGCAAAGAAAATCTGATTCGGGGCGGCTTCAATTATCCTGGGCATACCGAAATGCTCGCAAAGCTCAGCCGCACCAAAAAAGTCACAATGATGCTGGCCAATGATTTCCTTCGCGTCAGCCTGGTCACGATTCATGTCCCGCTGAAAAAGGTTCCTCATCTGATCAACGGAACAGAAGTATCAAGGACTGTCGACCAAACGATTGAAACCCTTTTGAAGGGCTTTCGAATTTCAAAACCAAAAATCGCCGTTTGCGGGTTGAACCCACACGCGGGTGAAAACGGCGTTTTGGGTACGGAAGAAAAGAAGGTCATTGAACCTGCTTTGAAAAAACTTCGAAAGAAGTGGGGAAGTCGGGCTGAAATATTCGGACCCCTTCCTGCAGATACGCTCTTTGCCAAACACCACATGGCCAAGAAAGAAGACAAGTATGACGCTGTGATCTGCATGTATCACGATCAGGGACTAAGCCCGGTGAAGCTTCTTGATTTCCCAAGAACCGTAAATGTAACCTTGGGGCTTCCTTTTGTGAGGACTTCCGTGGACCACGGTACTGGGTTTGACATCGCGGGGAAGAACCTTGCAGATCCGTCCAGCTTTCGTTCAGCGGTTGAACTTTCCCTAAGGTTGATTGGAAAAAACAGAGGAATAGAAAATGGCCAAGTTTCAGTTTAATAAATCCATTTTTCGCGAGTACGACGTTCGTGGTTTAGCCGGAAAAGACTTATCTGAAGAATTCGCGCGTCGCTTGGCCTGGTCTTATTCAGCCTTTGTCGGCAGCCGAAAACCCCTGGATGGCCGTAAGAATCTTTTGATTGGAATCGGTCGTGACTGCCGCCTGACCAGCGACGCTTACGCTGAATCCTTTATTCGTGGCTTGAATGAAAACGGCATCGATGTGGTCCGACTAGGAACTTGCCCAACACCATTGACCTATTTTTCGGTTTTCCACTTGAACCTAGACGGTGCCGTGATGATCACTGGATCGCACAATCCTGCTGAATACAACGGATTCAAGATCTGCGTGGGGCGCGACACCCTACATGGAAGTCAGATTCAGGAATTGGCTAAACTTTTCCCGGTTGATGAACTTCAGCCCAAGGCAGCGTCTGGATCTGTGCGCGACCACGCCATCATTCCCGATTACGTCGCGCATCTGGTGAAGAACGCTAAACCCTTGAAAAGGAAGAAAATCGTTATCGATGCCGGGAACGGCACCGCAAGTACCGTTGCTCCGATACTATTCGAAAAGCTAGGCGCAGAAGTTGTGCCGCTTTTTTGCGAATTGGATGGACGCTTTCCGAATCACCACCCCGACCCTACCGTCGTTGCGAACTTAAAGTCTTTGATCGAAACGGTGAAAAAGGAAAAAGCAGATTTTGGCCTGGCTTTTGACGGTGATTCCGACCGCATTGGACTAGTCGACGAATCCGGGCGCGTTGTTTTTGGTGATGAATTGATGGTCATGCTGTCGCGGGATGTCTTGAAGCATACCCCAGGCGCAACGATCATTTCAGAAGTCAAATCCAGCCACCGCCTGTACCAAGACATTGCTGCGCACGGCGGAAAACCCTTAATGTGGAAAACCGGCCATTCCTTGATCAAATCCAAGATGAAGGAAACGAAAGCAGCTTTGGCCGGAGAAATGTCAGGCCACATCTTTTTTGCGGATCGTTACTTTGGATACGATGACGCAATCTATGCAGCGCTTCGGATTTACGAAATTGCTTCTGAAGTGAAGGGGCCTATTTCTTCGACGATTTCTGATCTTCCGAAAGTCATCGCGACACCTGAAATTCGAATCGATTGTGTTGAAGAAAAGAAATTTCAGTTGGTCGAAGAAACCAAGCGTCTTCTTTCAAAAGGAAACAAAATCAACGACATCGACGGGGTTCGTGTGGATTTTGGCGATTCCTGGGGATTGGTTCGTGCTTCGAATACTCAGCCCGTCTTGGTCCTTCGTTACGAAGCGCCTAACGAAGCCCGGATGAAGGAAGTCCGTCACATCGTCGAAACGGCCCTTCATCAAGCCGCCAAAACGATTCAGCACCCGGAAATTTCCGTCGATGGGGGCGGGGGACACTAAGAATTGCAGTCCAATCCAGATGACGCGATCATCGTCAAAGGTGCGCGCGTCCATAATTTAAAGAACGTCAATGCATGGATTCCGCGTGAAACACTGACGGTTTTAACCGGGCCCAGTGGTTCCGGAAAATCATCATTGGCCTTTGACACCATCTATGCCGAAGGCCAACGCCGGTATGTAGAAAGCCTTTCGGCCTATGCCCGACAGTTTTTAGAACAAATGGGAAAGCCCGATGTCGATTCGATCGAAGGGCTAAGCCCCACGATTTCCATTGAACAGGGGACGACAAGCTACAACCCTCGGTCTACGGTGGGTACAGTCACCGAACTTTACGATTACTTTCGTCTTTTATTTGCTCGGGTATCGAAACCTTTTTGCTACAACTGCGGAAAACCCATTCGTTCTCAGTCGCCCCAACAGATCACAGACCAAATTCTTTCATCCGCAGAAGGAACCAAGATTGCACTTTTGGCGCCGATCGTTCGCGGCCGAAAAGGTGAATACCAAAAGGAAATCGTTGCGCTTCGTCAGCAGGGTTTTGTCCGCGCCCGGGTTGATGGGGCCGTCATTGATCTGAACGAAGACATCACTTTGGATCGACAGAAAAAGCACGACATCGATGTCTATGTCGATCGTTTGATTGTGCGCGGGGATCGTGGAACCCTTGCGACCCGGGTCAGCGAATCCGTAGAACTTTGCCTGAAGCTGGGTTCCGGCCAAATGGTTTTGGAAACATTCACTGAAACAGGACCCCAGGAAATCCTTCTTTCTGAAAAGTTTGCCTGTGTGGATTGCGGGATCAGCTACCCGACACCCGAACCTAGAACCTTTTCTTTCAATAGCCCCATGGGCGCTTGTTCCACCTGCGAAGGCCTAGGGGTTGACCCAAAAACCAGCGCTCAGGCCGAAGCCGCCGCGATGGCGGACGACGAAGGCGAAGCTCAGCCGCGAATTGAAGTCACCCCTGATTCCTTTCCTTGCTTCGATTGCCGTGGTGCGCGCCTAAGAAAGGAAAGTCTCTATTTTAGAATTCAAGATCGAAACATCGATGATCTTTGCCGGCTTTCTTTAGATGACCTTTTAAGCTTTTTTGAAACTTTGAAGCTCAATCAACGCGACACCTTGATTGCGGATCGACTTCTGAAGGAAATCCGCGAGCGGGTAAAGTTTCTGACAGAAGTCGGCGTTTCTTACCTAAGCCTTTCAAGGTCCGCATCGACCCTTTCCGGGGGTGAAGCTCAACGGATTCGCTTGGCTTCCCAAATTGGAAGCGCCTTGGTTGGGGTCATCTATGTCCTAGACGAACCTTCCATTGGCCTTCATCAAAGGGACAATGATCGTCTGATTGCTACCCTGGAAAGGCTTCGCGACCTTGGAAACACGGTCTTGGTGGTCGAGCACGATCGCGACACCATGGAACGCGCTGATTGGATCGTCGATATTGGTCCAGGCGCGGGAATTCGCGGGGGCGAAATCATCGCCGCTGGAAACTTGGCGACAATAGTCGGCCACAAAGAAAGTACAACCGGGCGCTACCTTCGTGGGGATTTGAAAATTGAAATTCCAAAAAATCGCCGAAAACCCGATCCTTCACGCGTGATTTCAGTTCAAGGCGCGGAACTGAATAATCTGAAGAATGTTTCTGTCGATTTTCCACTTGGAACCCTGACCTTGGTCACGGGTGTTTCCGGAAGCGGAAAAAGCACCTTGGTCCTGGACACTCTTTATCGAAAACTTTTTTCACACCTTTACGGTTCGAAGGTCCTAGACCCAAAGGTCAAAAAGATCACGGGCCTAGATCAGGTTGATAAAGTCATTGATATCGACCAAAGCCCAATTGGGCGCACGCCAAGATCGAATCCTGCAACCTACACCGGGCTTTTTTCACCCATCCGCGACTTGTTCGCCAGTCTTCCGGAATCCCAGATCCGTGGCTTCGGCCCGGGTCGGTTTTCCTTTAACGTGAAAGGCGGCCGCTGCGAAAAGTGCGAAGGCGGCGGGATGACGAAGGTAGAAATGCACTTTCTTCCAAACGTTTACGTCCTTTGTGATTCTTGTCAGGGAAAACGCTACAACGCCGAAACCCTTTCAATTCAATATAAAGGGAAGAATATCGCCGAAGTTCTAGAAATGGGTTGCGAAGAAGCCCTGACGTTCTTTGACGCCATCCCGTCTTTGAAATCGAAACTAGCTGTGATCAACGCTGTGGGTTTGGGCTACATCAAACTGGGTCAAAGTTCGACAACCCTTTCGGGGGGCGAAGCCCAGCGGATCAAGCTTTCGCGTGAACTCAGCCGCCGGGGCACGGGCCGAACCGTCTATATTCTAGACGAACCTTCGACTGGCCTTCATTTCGATGACGTGAATAAGCTGGTTTCAATCCTTCAGGCGCTTGTGGATCAGGGAAACACCGTGATTGTGATTGAACACAACCTAGACATCATCAAGGTCGCGGACCACATCATTGAAATGGGGCCTGAAGGTGGAAATGCCGGCGGAAACGTTGTCGTTACGGGAACACCCGAAGTCATTGCCCGCCATCCCGGAAGCCCAACTGGAAAGTATCTGAAAAACTACCTTCCGCGAACAACCGTACAATAAGTCGCGATTCCCAAAACGTTATTGGATTTGTAATCCACCGTTTGAATCAAGGTGATCGCACCGGCTTTCCGCGCGGATTCAATACTGGAATCACCAGTGGCGACCAGACCAAAAATTGAAGTCATGCAGGCTTCGCCCATTCTGTTCCCAGGCTGAGCGTCTGTCGCTGTTCCGGCTGACCATGCGTCCGTATAGATGATTCCCATGGGTCCAGGTCCAGTTGCACAGGAAGTAAAAAGTCCAGACACCATCAAGGCCGACAAAAGGATCTTTTTCATAATCCTAGAATGAACTAAGCAAAAAAAAAGGCCACCGTCTTTTGAACGGTGGCCTGATTCGGTTTGAACCGACTGTAAACTACAGCTGGATCTTGACGAACGAAATGACGAACGCCAGAAGAACCAGCGATTCGATCAGAGCGAGACCCAAGATCATTGGAGTTCCCATTTTAGGTTGAGCGGCAGGGTTACGTGCGATGCCGTCCAGAGCTGCGGTGACGACTTTCGACTGGCCCAAAGCGCCGCCGAAAACTGCCAAGCCGATGCCCAGGGCTGCGCCCAAAGCTGAAAGAGAATCGCCTTTTGCTGGGGCTGCGCCATCGGCGAAAGCCACAGAAGTCAAAGCTGCTCCAAAAACTGCACTCATTACCAACATTTTGCGAATCATGAACGTGTCCTTTCTGCGTTCGGTTTTTTTCACGGACAAGACCTTAGTGGTCATGTGCCGTGGAAAGATTGATGTAAACCATGGTCATCAAACAGAAGACCAAGCTTTGAATAAAAGAGACGAAGACGCCCATTCCGTAGAAAATCGTCGGAACCAACCAAGGCACAAGGTCTGAAAAAACCCCAAGCACAATGTGGTCCGCCATAATGTTCGTACGAAGACGGATTGCCAAAGAAATCGGACGCGCAATGTGCGACGCGATTTCAACGATCAACATCAGAGGTCCTAACCACCAGATCGGACCCCAGAAGTGTTTCAGGTAGCCCAGCCCGTTTTCACGAAGGCCGGCCCAGTTGTAATAAAGGAAAACGAAGATCGCCAAAGCGAAAGTCGTATTCAGATTGTCCGTCGGAGGCAGGAAGCCTGGGACTAGTCCAATGATGTTGGACGAAAAAACAAAAAGGAAAAGTGAACCAATCAGTGGGTAATACTTCTTCGCGTTGTGTTCGCCCAAGTTGGCAACTGCCAAACCGTAGATGCTTTCCGCGACGATTTCGAAAAAGTTTTGAAAGGACCATTTCGAATCCGGAATGACGCCGCCGTCTTCGCGAGACATGATTCGTGAAAGTTGAAGGCGGACAACAAGAAGACAGAATAGAAGAACTGAAACGAGCAAGATCGCCATGACGACATGGTTAGGTGCGTGAGCTAAAAAAGGGATCTTCTCGGTCCAGAGAAAGCCGTGGTGTTCCATAGTTCAAAATCCGTTGAGTAGCCGATGCTTACCTGATCTCGGTTCTGTTGAATAGTGGGGAATAGGGACTACGAAAATTTCTATTTATTGCTTCGCGTCAAAAGCATCCCGCCGATGGGCACACTGACCCAGCCCGACAATCCCAAAAGCATGGCGGGTAAGACGTCTTTCTTTCCCAATACGAAAATGGCCAAGATCGCTCCGCCCACGGAAAGAAATTTCAAAGGCATCCAAACCAAGATCCCGTACCGGTTCACTTCTTGGGGGAACAAAAGTGCGCGAATTAGGCGCCCCAAGGAAATCAGGTTCAGGATCGATAAGCTAAAGAAAGTATAGAATATTTTGAAAAGATCAGTCCGACCCATCCCCCAAAGAATCCCAATACTGACGACAAACCAAGCACAGGCCGCCCAGGTGAACGATCGAAAGTTTTTCTGATAGTCGGATGCGCCTTTAGACTTTTTCACGGTTCTTCGTTTCCTTTATCGGGAACGTTGAGCCGCTTAAAGATCACGACAAAGGCCCCCGCCATTCCCAAAATCGCCCCCAGTACGACCCAAATCGCTCCTTCGCGACTTCCCCCAGTCAGCCAATAGGGAATCGCAACGCCCACACCGGTCATCCCTAAGATTTCCGACGTGACCCGCGCGATTTCGGCGTACTGCTTGTTCACCGGCTTCTTTGTTCCTTCCGTTCCTTGATTCGCCCTAGCTTGATGTCAATCACCTGGGGCGATGGATAGATGTTCCGAATCGATGCGAATTGCGCGTATGCCGCATCCAGTTGATCCATTTCTTCTAGGCAAGTCGCAATTCCAAAAAGGGCTTCCGTGGCTAAAGTGCTTTTCGGGTACTTCTTTAGAAAGTTTTGAAAGGCATCAATTGCTTCTTCGAACGCTTCGTTGGGATTGACGTTTTCATCGCTGGTGCGGCCCCTGGAATGCCCTGCCCGGGTGAAGTACGTCACCCCTAGCTGATAAGCTGCATGTTCCGCCCAAGTACTTTTAGGAAACCGCTTGCGAATATCCCGATAAACTTCAACCGCTTCATCAAAGTGCCAAAGGTAGAAGTAACTTTTGGCAATTCGAAAAAGAAGTTCGGGCGCTTCCTTCGCTTTGGGGCGTGCGCGAAGCATGGCTCGATAATGAGAAATCGCAGGTTCGTACTGTTCCAGCTTAAGGAAAAGAAGTTCGCCAATTTGGCGATTCGCTTCCCAAACGGCTTCTGTTTCGGAGCTCATTTCGGCGAACTGCCGAAACTTTCGAACCGCTTCCGCGTACTGGTTCAAGTAAAGCGCCTGGGTGGTCGCCGCGCGAAACAGGGCCTGCTGCCCCAACTTTCCACGACTATCCTTGGTCACCACCTTTTCGAACTCGCTGATCGCCGCCAGGTACTTTCCGTCAGCGTACAGCTTTTCAGCAAGCAGGTATCGACTTTTGGCGTTGTCCGCCGTGCAGCCACTTAGGCCTGCAGCGATCCCCAAAAGGCATAGGAAAGTCGCCTTAGTGAGTGACGTCACTTCCGCTACCGTCCGGCAGTGTGGAATTCGATTCGGCCATGTATTCGAACGCGACAACTTTTTCGCCCGTAGCAACCGTCATCAGACGGACGCCTTGCGTATTTCGCCCCTGTTCTGAAATTTCGCCGACGTGAATGCGAATCATTTGGCCCTTGTTCGAAACGATCATGACGTCATCTTTTGAAAGAACCTGACGAGCGCCCATGACAGCGCCATTCTTGTCGTTGGTCTTCATCGTGATGATGCCTTTTCCGCCACGGCTTTGTTCGCGGTATTCTGAAACCGGCGTACGCTTTCCGTATCCGCCTTCGGTTACCGTCAAAACTTCGAAGCCCGGCGCATTTCCATCGCCAGCCGCCGGCGCCTGGTCCAAGACTTCCATCGCCACTAGGCGGTCGTCTTCGTCCAAATGCATTCCGATCACGCCCCGAGCCGTACGGCCCATCGGGCGCACGTCTTCTTCGCTGAAACGAATCGACATCCCGTTTCGAGAACATAGGAAAACGTGGTTCTTTCCGTTGGTCTTTCGGGCGGACACCAGTTCATCGCCGTCATCAATACTGATGGCGTTAATGCCCGCATTTCTGACGTTCGCGAATTCGCTCAACGCGGTTTTCTTGATGATCCCCGAACGGGTGACCATGACCAAGAATTCCGTTTCTTTGAATTCTTTGACCGGCAGGATCGCCTTAATCTTTTCACCTGGATTCAACTGAATCAGGTTCACGATCGCCTTGCCTTTGGCGGCGCGTGACGCTTCAGGCACTTTGTAAACTTTCAACCAGTACAGGCGACCTGCATCCGTGATGCACAACAAATACGAAAGCGTGGTGCAGCGGTAAATCGCCGTGACAAAGTCTTCATCTCCGGTCGTCACGGCGCGAACGCCACGTCCACCGCGGTGTTGGCTACGGAACTGGCTTGGGTCTGCTCGTTTCACGTAGCCCGTGTTCGTGATCGACACCAGGGTTTCTTCGTCCGAAATCAGGTCTTCATCTTCGAATTCGGCCGTTTCTCCTGCGACGATTTCGGTGCGGCGCTCGTCCCCAAAGCGTTCGCGAACTTCGATCAGTTCCTTTTTGACGATCTCAAAGACCAGCTTTTCGCTGCCCAAGATCTTTTTCAGTTCTTCAATCAAGATCATGACTTGTTTGTACTCGTCGATGATCTTTTCGCGCTCAAGGCCGGTTAGGCGCTGCAGGCGCATATCCAAAATGGCTTGGGCTTGAATTTCCGAAAAACTGAATCGCGAAATCAACGAAGTCTTGGCTTCATCTGGGGCTTTAGACGCTTTGATCAGCGAAATGACTTCGTCGATGTTTTCAACGGCGCGCTTGAGTCCTTCCAAGATGTGCGCGCGGGCTTCAGCTTTTTTCAGATCATAGATCGTTCGACGAATGACCACGTCTTTGCGGTGTTCGACGAAGGCCCAAATCATGTCTCGAAGATTGAAAAGCTTCGGTTGGCCGTTATGGATCGCCAACAGGTTGATCCCGAAGCTTTCCTGCATCTGCGTCAGTTTGAAAAGTTGGTTCAAGATGACGTTCGAATTTTCGCCCTTCTTGATTTCGATCACCATCCGCATTCCAGTGCGGTCGGATTCGTCTCGAAGGTCAGAAATTCCTTCAATCTTCTTGTCTCGGACCAAATCCGCGATCTTTTCGATCAGCTTGGCCTTGTTCACCTGATAAGGAAGTTCGGTCACAACGATGCGTTCCCGATCGGCTTTCATCGCTTCGATTTCAGCCTTCGCGCGAATCGTAATGGCGCCGCGGCCGGTTTTGTAAGCCTGCTTGATTCCACCGCCACCAAAAAGAATCCCAGCCGTCGGAAAGTCCGGGCCCTTGACGATCGACAGAAGATCATCGGTCGTTTGATTTGGATTATCGACCAACGAAATCGTTGCATCGACGATTTCCGTCAAGTTGTGCGGCGGAATATTGGTTGCCATACCGACGGCAATCCCTGACGAACCATTGACCAATAGGTTCGGGATTCGTGACGGAAGGACCTTGGGTTCGGTCAAGCTGTCGTCATAGTTGGGTCCGAAATCGACGGTTTCCTTATCGATGTCCGAAAGGATTTCGTCGGTAACTTTTTCCATGCGAATTTCGGTGTAACGCATGGCTGCCGCCGCATCACCGTCGACCGACCCGAAGTTTCCTTGCCCATCGACCAAGGGATAACGAAGCGAAAAGTCCTGAGCCATTCGAACGATGGTGTCATAAATCGCCGTATCGCCATGGGGGTGGTATTTACCCATGACGTCCCCGACGACACGGGCTGACTTTTTGTAAGCTTTATTGTGGGTGTTCCCCATGTCGTACATCGTGTACAAGACCCGGCGGTGAACCGGCTTCAAGCCGTCACGAACGTCGGGAAGCGCACGGCCCACGATCACGCTCATCGCGTAATCCAGGTAAGCTCCCCGCATTTCATCTTCGATGTTTACGGAAACAATGTTTTTGTCTGTGTTCGTAGGTTGTGAATCGCTCATAGTTTCGTCCGTTCAATCACCATCTAAAAATCATCGAAGCCCAGGTAAATCCGCTGCCAAAGGCAGCCGAAGCCACCAGCATTCCTGGCTTTAATTTTCCGGCCTTTTCAGCTTCCGCCATCCCAATGGGAATCGTGGCCGCCGTCGTGTTGGCAAACCGATCAATCGTATTGAAAACTTTTTCTTCGGGGATCCCCATTTGCTTGGCGACCATTTCGTTGATTCGTAGATTCGCCTGGTGGAAAAGAAAAAGATCCACTTGGTCTAGCTTCAAGCCATTTTGATCCAAGGCTTCATTGATGGCTTCAGGCATACGTCGAACCGCGTGCATAAAAACGGTCTTGCCGTTCATCTTCGGAAAATGTTCACCACGCTCGAAAGCCCCGGGATCCACCCGATTTTCCGTCGGGTAGGCCAGGCCCGGTGCCTGAATCCAAAGTTCCTTGGCATAGTTTCCGTCGGCGTGAAGATGCGTCGATAAAATCTGAGACTGCGTCCCTTTTGAAACTTCTGAACTTGGAACAGGCCCCATCACCACTGCACCGGCTCCATCCCCGAACAGCACCGCGACGTCCCGTCCGCGGGTCGTGCGATCCAATCCACGTGAATGAACTTCGGCACCCACGACCAAAACTTTCTTGTACATGCCCGTACGAATGAATTGGTCGGCAATGGAAACAGAATAAATGAATCCGCTGCACTGCTGGCGGATGTCTAACGCCGGGATGCCCGGCATTCCCAACTTTGCCTGAAGAAAACAAGCCGATCCCGGGAATTCATGGTCCGGAGAAAGCGTGGCTAGAATCAAAAGATCGATTTCGCTTTTCTTAACGCCCGACTTTTTCAAAGCGTTTTCCGCTGCGATCAAAGCCAGATCGGACGTCGTCTGATTCGCAGCCGCCCAATGCCTTTGCTTAATCCCGGTTCTTTGCTGGATCCATTCGTCGGACGTGTCCATCATCGAACGAAGGTCATCGTTCGACCAAACTTTTTCAGGCACGTACATTCCGACACCCAGGAACCGGGATCGCATCATATGTCTAGATTCCTGACTCGAAGAGCATTTTCTTCGATGAACTGGCGGCGCGGTTCAACCTGATCACCCATCAGAACCGAAAAGATGCCGTCCGCTTCAACAGCGTCTTCGACAGCGACTTTCAAAAGGGTTCGCTTCGTTGGGTCCATGGTGGTTTCCCAAAGCTGTTCTGGATTCATTTCGCCCAAGCCCTTGTAGCGTTGAACAGTGGCGCCTTCTTTGGCGCGTGAAACCACCAACTGGGCCAATTCTTCACCCGTTTCCGCGGTTCCCAGACTTTTTGAATCCTGCTTCAATTCATAAGGTCCCGCGCCCAAGGTTCGTACGCCTTGATCCAATTTTAGAAGTTCTTCGTATTCCGGCGATTCAACGACGCTTGCGTTCAGCGGTGTCACGCGCTTGGACCCACCCATCAGATTTTCAAGCGTCGCAAAATGTGTGTTTCGTTCTGAATCCTTCGCAACCGAAAACGAAAACCCAAGGTTCATGTCTTTCACTTCGGTAGCAATCTGGGTCAGGATTTTTTCCAATTTTTCCTTGGATTCCAAAACCGATCCGTTGACGCCGGCCTGCACCAAACGACGCAACACTTCTGGATGAATCTTTTTGGCCAAACGTTCGGTCGCTTTTGTAAACCGGGCCGCTGCCTTCAAGGCCGCGGTCGCTTGACTGGTTGCAATCGTTCCAGATTTTCCTTGAATCTGAATTCCATCCAAACCGCTGGTCAAAAGATATTCAGAAAGTTCCTGTTCGTTCTTTAGATAACGTTCTTTTTGGCCCTTCTTGACTTTGTAAAGCGGCGGCTGAGCGATGTACAGGTAACCCTTTTCAACGACTTCGGGCATCTGACGATAAAAGAACGTCAGAAGCAATGTACGGATGTGGGATCCGTCGACGTCGGCGTCGGTCATGATGACGATCTTGTGGTAACGAATTTTTGAAATCGCGAAATCGTCTTTTCCAATCCCGGCGCCCAATGCCGTGATCAAAACTTTGATTTCTTCGAAAGAAAGCATCTTATCAAAGCGTGCCTTTTCGACGTTCAGAATCTTGCCCTTCAAAGGCAGAATCGCTTGGTTCTTTCGATCGCGTCCCTGCTTGGCCGATCCACCTGCGCTATCCCCTTCGACCAGAAACAATTCGCAAAGTGCCGGATCCTTTTCTTGGCAGTCGGCCATTTTTCCAGGCAAGCCGCTGAAATCCAAAGCCGTCTTACGGCGGGTCAAATCGCGGGCCTTACGTGCCGCAATCCGGGCCAGCGCGGAATCCAAAGCCTTTTGGACGACCTTCTTGGCAATCGAAGGATTCTGTTCAAAATAGTCCGTCAGTTTTTCATAGGTGACGCCGTTCACAAAACCTTCGACTTCGCTGTTTCCCAGCTTGGTCTTCGTTTGTCCTTCGAACTGGGGTTCGGGCACTTTTGAACTGATCACGCAGGCCAGACCTTCGCGGATATCTTCCCCGGTCAGCGTTTCTTTGAAATTCTTACCCAGCCCCGAATCCTGGATGTATTTGTTCACAGCGCGGGTCAATGCGTTTCTAAAACCTGAAACGTGGGTTCCGCCTTCAATCGTGTTGATGTTGTTCACGTAGGACGATGTGGTTTCGGTGTACGAATCGTTCCACTGCATCGCAATCTCGATGCCCAAGAAGTCCTTTTCGTGTGAAATATAGATCACTTTGTCATGCAGGGCTTCTTTGGATTTGTTCATGTGTTGAACAAACTGAACTAGGCCGCCTTCGTAATGAAAATCGAATTTCTTCGAAGGTTCCTGTCTTTCGTCAACCAGTGTGATCGAAATTCCGCTATTCAAAAAGGCCAGTTCACGCAGACGCGAAGCCAGGATGTCTGAATTGTATTCGACGGTTTCAAAAATTTCCGGATCGGGCTTGAATGTCGTCGTCGTGCCCCGTTCTTGCGAAACACCGATTTCTTTCAGCGGTCCTTGGGGATTTCCACGCTTGTAGGACTGTTTGAAAATTTTTCCGTTTTGGCGGACTTCAACGTGCATCGCTTCTGAAAGCGCGTTCACGACGGCTGCGCCGACTCCGTGCAAACCACCGGAAACTTTATAGGCTCCGCCGTCTTCGTTGAATTTTCCGCCGGCGTGAAGCTTGGTCATGACGACTTCAACTGCGGAAACACCCGTGCTGTGCATGCCCGTAGGGATGCCGCGGCCGTCGTCGCGAACAGTGACGCTATTATCGACGTGAATCGTGACGCTGATATTCTTTGCGTGGCCCGCTAAAGCTTCGTCGATCGAATTATCGACAATTTCATAAACGCAGTGGTGAAGGCCGCGAACCCCGGTGTCGCCAATGTACATGCCTGGGCGTTTTCGGACGGCTTCCAGGCCCTCCAAAACTTTGATTTTGTCGGCTGAATAATCTGCTGAACTTGTTGTTTGCATTTTCTTCTCTCGAGCTTCTTGTTCTTAAGGCACTTCAACGATCTGGCCCGAGTCCACTCGGAACCATTTTCCGTTTAGCTTTTCGCGCCAAGCGGATCGATCATTCAGCGATTCGAAAGCTTCGATCGGGTCTTCTGTTGCGGTCACGAAAACTTGAAGTTCCGTTTCCGATAAAAATGCCAAAAGAAATTCCCGGCGACTTCGATCCAATTCCGAAGAAAAATCATCCAGAATCAACACAGGACGGTGTCCCGTTTCTTCTTGGAAGTTTTCGATCTCGGTCAGCTTCAACGCCAACAGAGCCGATCGGACTTCTCCCTGTGATCCATGTCCGTGCAAAAAGTGTTGGCCCAGAAGGATCCCCCAATCATCCCGGTGTGGACCCGCACCGGTCACCCGGCTGCGAAGTTCTATCATCGCGAGATCAGAGAGTTTTTTCGAATACAGCTGTTCCAAAAGTTCTATTGAAGGCGGGTCCCCTTGTCCAGAGAAATGATCTAAATCTAACCCTATGTTATTACTTGGTTTTTCATCAAAAAATGTCGCGAAACTGGACCGATAAAAAAGCCCGGCTTTCGGTTGGTTCGGAGCGATCTTTTTTTGGAATTTTTCCAGTCGTGGAAGTGCCTTCTGAACCCATTTCAAACGCGCATGGGTGATGCGAGCGCCCAACTGAATCAGCGGATCCGTGTAACTTTTCAGATAGTTCTGGAAGTCTGCCGACCGAGGTCCGAACTGTTCTTGGTCTTTCAGCAGTGAATTTCGTTGTTCTAAAACTTTCTGATAGCGCGACAGATCTTCCAAATACGTTTCGTTTTCAGCCGAAAGAACGCGGTCCAGGAACTGGCGGCGCAAAGCCGGTTCTCCGCGAATCAGTTCGTGATCCGAAGGGTTGAAAACGATGGAATGAAATCCCAGTTCGTAGTTTCCAAATCGCTGGCGAAGGAAATGCGACGATGATCGATAACCTTTTCCGTTGATGAATGCCGTTCGAATCACTTTTTCGCTTTCACGAAGAAAAGTGACCTTCAATTCAGATTGGGGCCCAGACAGGGCCGGATCATCGCCTGGCAAGCCTTCTGAAGCGATTCTAAGACGAATTTCACCCTGGGTGTCCTGCCAGTTTAAAAGTTCATCTGACGATGAACCTCGAAAGGACTTCAGCGAAGAAAGGTAACTGATGGCTTCGACCAAGCTGGTCTTGCCCTGACCATTTTTTCCTAAAAAGAAATTCAGCCGGTGACTGGGCTCAAGCGTCGCTTCCTGGATATTCCTAAAGCGACTGACTCGAATGGACCCAACCCGCATGATTCTCCAATCAGACTAAAAAATCAGATGCTCATCGGCATGATCATGTAAGTGTGATTGACCTTGCCCACTTCCCGAAGAATTCCAGGACGCATTCGATTTGTGAAATTGAACTGAATCTGATCGCCCACCATGACCGACAAGCAATCCAAAAGATAACGAGCATTGAATCCGATTTCGATCGGATCGCCGCTGTAAGTGATGTCCAATTCTTCGCGAGCTTCGCCCATGTCGGGGTTACTGGAAGTGATCGTCAATTGGCCCGCCTGAAGCGACAATTTCACGCCACGGCTTTTTTCATGGGCCAATAGGCTGACCCGCTTCAGGGCCGAATTGAATTCTTCACGGGGCAATACGGCGGTCTTATCCGCTTCTTTCGGGATGACCTGGCGGTAATCCGGATATTCGCCTTCAATCAGTCGAACAAAAAGGAAAGACTGATCCATCCGAATGAAAATATAACCCCGTTCAAAAGCCATTCCGATTGAAGTTGAAGCTTCATCCAGAAGTTTTTTGAATTCGTTCAAACCCTTTTTAGGAATAATCAATCCGCGCTTCAAATCAGGAATGGTCATGAAAACTTCCTGATCGACCAAGGACAATCGATGTCCATCAGTCGCGGTCATTCTCATGATGTTATTTTCAATGTTTTCAAAATAAACGCCGTTCAAATTGTAGCGGGTCGGATCGGTCGCTACTGCAAAAGAAGTCTTTTGAATCATTTCTTTCAAAGCTTCTACGCGTGCGTCGTTGTAATTTTTTTCTTCAAACTGTGGAAGTGCTGGAAATTCATCAGCCGCTAGGCTGACCACGTTAAACTTTGATTTCCCGCAGATGATTTCGGTCCAGTTGTTTTCTTTGCGAGTGATTTCAAGATTCTTGGCAGGAAGTTCTTTAACGATGTCTAAAAAGTTTTTTGCTGAAAGGGTCAACTTGCCATCTTGTGAATTTTCAACGGGAAGGGTGATGCGAATTCCGACTTCCAAATCTGTGGCTGACAAAGAAAGCTGTCCGTCTTTAACCACACAAAGAATATTGGAAAGAATCGGTACGGTGCTTTTCTTTTCGACAACCGATTGAGCCTTCTGGAGAGCGGCTAATAACGGATCCCTATGGATGGAAAACTTCATGAACTTCCCCTTCGATTTGAAACCCTTACTAAAACCCCAAACGAATGGCAAAGGATCGGTTCTAAGAAAAGACTATATATAAATCTAGTAGTAGTAGTAGAGCCTGTGGATCGGGGAAAACACACTTAAATAGCTGATTTTAAAAATAAAAAAGGGTTGATCCGATGTGATTTGGGTCGGGCCCATTTGGGCGATAAGTCGGGGTTTTCGTCCAAATGGGCTTTTTCACATCCAAAACCACAAACCGATTTGGGATAAGTTTTCTTAAGTCGGGCTCAAATCCCCGGAAATCAAAGGAAATAAAAGGAAGCGCCCCGCATTTCCCCGAACTTATCCCCAGTTGTGGATGGATAAGCTGTGGATGGTTTTCTTTGAACACAAGCTTCCACAGATACTTATCCACAGACTGTGAATAAGTCCTAAGAACGGATTAAAGTTGGTTCTGAACCGCTTCGACGGCCTGACGAATGGATTCGTCGGTTTCCAAATCGCCTTCGATCTTCTTGCAAGCGTGAACGATCGTGCTGTGATCCTTGCCGCCGAAGTAATGGCCGATTTCGTTGAAGCTCAATTTTGAATACTTGCGAATCAGATACATGGCGATCTGTCGCGGCAGCGCGACTTGGCGAGCGCGTGATGTGCTTTTGAAATCCTGACTTTTGATTCCGAAATACTTTGCTACGGCCGATTGAATCGCTTCAATCGTGTAAGTCGAACCTTCCGATGGGACTAGGGACCGCAGGATTTGCTTGGCCATTTCCAGCGAAATTTCACTGCCCGTCAAAGATGCTTGGAACTGAAGTTTGACTAGGCTGCCTTCTAGTTCACGAATGCTGCTTTTGACGTAAGTCGCGATGAAAGTCGCAACATCATCCGGAAGATAAATATCGTCGCGTTCGGCCTTGGATTTCAGAATCGCAATGCGGGTTTCGATTTCTGGTGAATGAATATCTGCAACCATTCCCCATTCAAAACGGGTGCGAATCCGTTCTTCTAAGCCTTCGATTTCTTTCGGAGGACGGTCACTAGTGACCACGATTTGTCGGCGCGATGTGTGAAGTGCGTTGAAGGTGTGGAAAAATTCTTCTTCGGTTTGCTTTTTGCCGGCGATGAACTGTACGTCGTCCATCAAAATCAAATCGTAGCTGTCGCGGTACCGAGTTCTGAACTGTGACATGCGCTTGTGTTGAAGCGATTCGACCAGTTCATTCACAAAGCGTTCGGCCGAAAGATACGCGATTCGTGCCGACGGGTTTTTTTCCGCAACTTTGTTTCCAATGGCGTGAAGAAGGTGGGTCTTGCCCAAGCCAGGGGGGCTGTAAATGAACAATGGATTATAAGGATTGTACTGCGGGCGAAGCGGCTGTTCGGCGACCGCAAGTGCGGAAGCGTGGGCAAACTGGTTACTGGCCCCAACGACGAAAGAATCAAAACAGTAACGGGCGTCAACCGATGTTGGATTTCCTGGGCTGGCCACGACTTCTGCGGCCAAGATCGAAGGCTGCGCCACCGATGCTGCCTGGGAAGCGGCCGGGGCATCCCACGAATCCAGCTTTTCCGCGCCTGCTGCGGCAGAAGAAGAACCGATGTTCTTCGATGTTTGCGCTGAATCGCCGATTTCAAACTGAATTTCGACGCGTGATCCGGCGACTTGTCCGAAGGCCAATTCTAAAGCGCTTAAAAAGTGATCGCGAACCCAGCTGGCGCTGAAAGAATTGGATGCCAGCAGCGTGACGCGGATACTTGAAGAAGATTCTGGATGAGCGCTTGGAGTGTGTTCATACCCAATAAGTTCAAGTGGTTGAATCCAGGTGGAAAGTTGCTGTGGAACTAGGCTCGACTCTAGAATTCGAAGGACGGCCTGCCAGATATCGGAATAGGGAGAAGTGGCAGAGGGAAGTCCTTGTGTTCCATGAAAGGATTTATGTTGGGCAACAGAAGGACTTACGCTGGTGAAAGATGAATTCAAGGTACGTCTCCAAAACTTCTTAACTGAAAGCTGGGCGGGGATAGCATGAGTCTGGATGCTTGACAACGGAACCTACCATCGTTTACTGAATTCGGACCGAAACATTTGTAATGCTTGGCAATAAGCCTTAGGTAATACTTTTTATGAAACGCACTTATCAACCCAGCCGCACCAAGAGACGCCGTCGCCATGGATTTCGTAAGCGGATGAGCACCGCGACCGGCCGTAAGGTTTTGAAAAAGCGCCGGGCCAAAGGACGCAAGCGCCTGACTGCAAAAGTTGCGGCCAAGTAAGTTCCGGCCTGAATCTAGGCTTCATTTTCCCTGGGAATATCGACGTTTTTTCGGTTCCGCCGAAATTCTCCGTCTTCCTGAAATTCTGATTTTTCGAATACCAAATCAGGCTGGTCATCCGCGTCTTGGAATGACCGTGAAAGCTTCATCCGGAGCTATCGAGCGCAACCGCGTGAAGCGAATGATTCGGGAATTTTTTCGTAAGCACCAGGAAAGCTTGGGGAGTTTCGATTACAACTTCGTCGTTCCCGGAGCGAAGCGAATTGATTTTCAGTTCAGAAGAAGGCTAGGTTCGTGCCTATCCGAAAAACTGGCGAAACGGATTGAGACCGAAAGGGTTTTCGAGAATGCGGAAAGCAAAAAAAGCCGAAAGCCAAGCCCATAGCCCTTTTAGGCAGGTGGGCGAACTTCTTTTGGATCTGGTTTTTGGAATCTACCGGTTGATCATTTCACCGACCATTCACCTTTTGGCCGGTGCTCAAAGCGGATGCCGATACCCCGTTTCGTGCAGTCAGTATTCAAAGGAAGCGTTCCGGGCACACGGTTTTTCCAAGGGACTGCTTCTTTCGGCAAAACGACTTTCGACCTGTCACCCATGGGGAAAAAATTATGGATAAGAAGACACTGATCGCGATCACCCTAAGCTTCCTGATTTTCCTGGGCTGGCAAAAGTTAGTGATTGAACCCAGATACCCAAAACCTGCGCCAGCTGCAGTAGAAGCGCTCAAGGCTGATGCGAAGACCGATCCAAAAGCAGCAGCGAAAGCTGCGCCGAAGGAAGCTTCCAAAGCAGCGCAAGCCACAGCAGCTTCCCAGGGTTTTATGCCTTTTGGTGAACAGCCCAAGCAAAGCCCAGTCAGCAAGAATGTGGTTCTAAAGTCGGGTCCGGCCACGGTTTCAAATGAAGAAAAACTGGTGAGCCATTGGAAACTAGAATCCTATCGCAAGACTCGAATGAAGGATTCAGATCCTGTGGATCTTTCTGTTTTGAACGCCAATTCTTTTGGCGACCCTAAGCTTTCTTCCCAAGGCGAAATTGCTTTTGATGCCAAAGAATACGCGTACCTGAACAAGGTTTGGGGTCGAGTGACCCAGACTGGACCCAACGACGCGACTTGGACTTACGAAGATGCCAAGGTGAAGCTGGTTCGCACCTGGACGGTCAATCCGCAGAATTATTTTATCCAAGGCAAGATCACCGCGGAATTTAAGGCGGATCGTCCCAACTTCCTTTTTGTTTCCTTGGAACAAACAGGCGGAAAAGACGACGAAGAAGCACAGGATCGAAATCTTTTTTACTGGGGAAAAAGCTTAGAAAAAGTCGCAGCCGCGGAATCGATGGATCTGAAAGACGTCGAAGCACCCGTAAAGTGGATTGGCGTGGGAAGCCGCTATTTCATGATGGCGTTGATCCCCGACGCCGGCGCACCTGAAGCCAAGGGTTTGATTCAGCCGCTAGGACCGTGGAAGGCACGCACCAGCCTGGTTTTTCCAATGACTTCGAACAAGATCGAAGTCCCGATGAAGATTTTCTTTGGACCTAAGGATCTTTCAGTCCTTCGTTCTGTCGACGCGACTTTGGATCACACGGTCGATTTTGGATGGTTCACGGTTTTCGCGTACCCGATGTTGGAACTGATGAAGTTTCTGAACGTCTATTTGAAAAATTGGGGATTAGCGATCATCGTTCTGACCCTTTTGATCAAAATCGTGACTTATCCTTTGAATTACAAAAGCCTGAAAAGCGCGAAAGAAATGCAAAAGATTCAGCCCGAAATCAATCGGCTGAAGGAACGTTACGGCGACAACAAGGAAGCCCTGAATCGCGAAATGCTGACCCTGATGAAGACCCATGGGTACAATCCAGCGGCGGGGTGCCTTCCGATTTTGATTCAAATGCCCGTGTTTTTCGCCCTTTATCGGGTCCTTTATAGTTCGATTGAATTGTATCAGGCGCCGTTTGCGTTTTGGATTCACGATCTGTCGGCAAAAGACCCGTACTACGTGACCCCGGTGCTCTTGACCGCCGTGATGTTCGTTCAGCAAAAGCTGACGCCAAGTACTGCAACGGATCCAATGCAGGCGAAAATGCTTCAGTACATGCCGGTGATTTTCGGCTTCTTCATGATTTCACTTCCCAGCGGTCTGACGCTTTACATGCTGGTCAACGCCTTGGCCAGTATCGCTCAGCAAGCGATTTTGAATAGGAAGTTTGCCAATGAAGGACCTCGCCCGGCCGTCATCACCGTCAAATAAGGCGGGACCGGCGACCTATTATTCAGAAGACACGATCGCGGCACTTTCTAGTGCGGTGGGCGGTGCCATTTCGATCGTGCGGCTTTCGGGCAAGGATTCGCTGAAGGTTTTGGGTCAAATCGTGGCGAATGGCGATACGGCTGGATTGATCGCAGGGCCCAGAACGGCTAAGCGCCTGCTTTTGAAAAAGGGCCAGCAGAAACTAGACGACGCGGTTGGGATCTATTTCAAATCACCCGCCAGTTACACCGGTGAAGACGTCATTGAGCTTCACCTTCACGGAAGTGCCTTTGTTGCAAGTCAGGTCCTGGAAGCCCTTTTTGAAGGCGGTGCGCGGCCGGCGCTTCGCGGTGAATTTAGCTTTCGTGCCGTAAAAAATGGAAAGATGACGGTTTCCCAGGCTCAGGCCGTTTCGGATCTGATCACTTCGTCGAATTCCGAGGCCGTGTCCCTGGCGCTGGATAAAATGGAAGACACACAGGCCCGATGGATCTTGCAGCTGGCCGAAGATATCCGGCAGCTGGCAGCGCTTTCTGAAATCGGGATCGACTTTGCGGATCAAGACGTCGACGAAGTCAGCCTTCCGAATTTAAAAAGAAAAGCCGGTGAAATTCTGACTCGGGTCGAAAAGATCGCGGCGGGTTTTGAAAGGGGAAATCGAATTCAAGAAGGGGTGAAGTGTTCGCTGGTGGGTCTTCCGAATGCCGGAAAATCCAGCCTATTTAACGCTCTTTTAGGAGAAGACCGAGCCATCGTTTCAGAAATTGCCGGAACCACGCGCGACGTTCTTCGTGAACGTCTGACCTTGCGTGGATCCAAGGGACAGTCGGTGACTTTCCGATTTTCTGACACTGCGGGCCTGAGAAATTCATCGGATACAGGGGATCGTATTGAAAGAATCGGGATCGAAAGAACGCAGAAGGCGATCCAGGATTCGGATCTGGTACTTTTTGCGGTGGATCTTTCAGAAAATTCAGAATCAGCGCGTCGGGCAGTTCGTGAACAATGGGACAGAATGGGTCTAGATTCGGTTACCGGCGCCGGGCGTAAGCCGGTGATTGGAATATTGACCAAGCTCGATCTTTTGGAACCCCAAGCAGTGGCCCAACGTAAGCAAGCGTGGGAAAAGGAAGGTTTGGCTCAGACCTGGTTTACCGTGTCTTCAACCCGGCTAGAAGGTCTAGAAGAACTGACCACCGCCATTGCCGATTTAGCCACTCAGTGGGTTCGGCGGGATCTGGGCGAAGTCCTTTTGACCCGCCTGGAACAGAAGCAAGCGATGGATCTTGCAGCCGAAGACTTGAAGCGCGGCATAAATGCTCCCGAAATCGACCTTTTTGCGTCCGATCTGAAGCAGGCGATCCATCATCTGGCACCCCTGATTGGGTCCACCACGGCGGATGACGTGCTGGACCGCATCTTTTCGCAGTTCTGCATTGGAAAGTGACCCCATTTCGATTTAATCCTGACTGATATGTCAGATCAGGCGTTTTCCTTGGATGAAGTGAAAGTCATTGGTGTTTTGGGTGCCGGGCAAATGGGCGGAGGAATTGCTCAGACGGCCGCGCAGTCCGGGTTTCACGTGCTGTTGGCCGATGCGTCGCTTGCGCACGCCGAAGGTGGAAAGGCCAAGATTCAAAAGGGACTTTCGAAGCTGGTAGAAAAAGGGAAGCTAACCCAGGCGCAAGTTTCGGAAATCCTAGAAAAGATTCAACCTGTCGCGGACCTTTCTGCATTTTCGAAAGCTCAGCTGGTGGTGGAAGCCGTCACCGAAAAAAAGGATCTGAAGTTCAAGCTTTTCAAAGAGCTCAGTGAAAAGTGCGGTCCGCGAACTTTGCTGGCGACCAATACTTCTTCCATCAGCATCACTGAAATTGCCGCGCAGACGGCACGCCCACACTTGGTTGCTGGAATGCACTTTATGAATCCAGTGCCGGTCATGAAACTGGTTGAAGGGATTAAAGCCATTCAGACGGACCCGGCTGTTTTTAAAACCATCCGGGGTGTTGCTGAAAAAATGGGAAAAACTTTTGTTGAAGCCCGCGACATTCCGGGTTTTGCGGTGAATCGAATCCTGATGCCGATGATTAATGAAGCGGTTCAGGCTTTGTACGAAGGAATCGCTTCGGTTGAAGATATCGATACCGCAATGAAACTGGGAACCAACCAACCCATGGGCCCACTGACTTTGGCGGACTTCATCGGGTTGGATACCTGCCTTTCGATTATGGAAGTCCTTCACGAAGGATTGGGCGATTCAAAGTACCGTCCCTCGCCCCTGCTTCGCCAATACGTTTTGGCGGGCTGGCTAGGTAAGAAATCGGGACGCGGCTTTTATAAATACGAGGAAAACCGATGATCAACCGCTGGCCGGAAACGGACGAATCCAAACAACTTTTGATCGACCAGGTGAAGTCTTTCGCCCAGAAGGTCATCGCACCCAAGGCTAAGGAACTGGACGAAACCGGACGCTTTCCGACGGAAATCGTCGCGCAGCTTTCTGAAATGGGGCTGATGGGAATGATGGTGCCCGAAGAATTTGGCGGATCCGGTATGGATACGGTTTCGTACGCCATGGCGATGGAAGAAGTTGCAGCCGCCTGCGCATCGACGGCCGTTGTGATGTCCGTGAACAATTCCTTGGTTTGTGGCCCGATTTCCTACTTTGGCAATGAAGCCCAGAAAAAGAAGTGGCTGGTCCCTTTGGCCCAAGGAAAGAAACTGGGCTGCTTTGCGCTTTCAGAACCCGGAGCCGGTTCTGACCCCGGCGGCCTTCGCTGCCACGCTAAAAAAGTGGACGGCGGATATTCCGTTAAAGGGACCAAGAACTGGATCACAAATGGAAAAGAAGCCGATGTCTGCGTTCTTTTTGCAACCACAGATCCAACGAAAGGCAGCAAAGGCATCAGCGCATTCATCGTCGACACAAAATCCAAAGGGTTTCAGGTCGCGAAGCTTGAAGACAAGCTGGGCATCAATGCTTCTTCGACGGCGCAATTGTTTTTTGATGATGTCTTTGTTCCCGCCGATTGCTTGTTGGGGGAAGAAGGTCAAGGCCTGAAGATCGCGCTGCACACTTTGGATGGCGGCCGAATCGGCATCGCCGCCCAAGCACTGGGTATTGCCAAGTGCGCGCTTGAAGCGTCCAAGAAATTTGCGCAGGAACGTGAACAGTTCGGAGCACCGATCGCAAAGCTTCAGGCCATTCAGTGGCACATCGCCGATATGGCAACCCGCCTTCATGCAGCACGGCTTTTGACCTGGAACGCGGCACGAAATAAAGACCTTGGATTGAAGTACACCCAAGAAGCAGCGATGGCGAAGTTGTCGGCATCCGAATCGGCAATGTGGATTGCCACAAAAGCCATTCAGGTTCACGGTGGTTATGGCTACACGAAAGAATACGTGGTCGAACGTAACTTTCGCGACGCGAAGATCACTGAAATCTATGAAGGAACGTCTGAAATTCAACGTTTGGTCATTGCCGCACAGGAATTTGCGCAAAGGTAATTCGCTATGATGGAAGAAGTAAAAAAAGCACGGCGAGACTGGGAAAAGCGTCTTGAAGAAACGAAGAAGAAGTTTCCCGAAAGAAACGCACGCTTCACAACCTGGAGCGACCTGGATGTCCCGCTGCTTTGCACCCCGGATGATCTAGAAAAGGAAGGGTTTGATTACCTGAGGGACCTGGGTCTTCCTGGCGAGTATCCTTATACTCGAGGTGTTCAGCGTAATTTGTATCGAGGAAAGCTTTGGACCATGCGGCAGTTCGCAGGTTTTTCAAGCGCCAGCGAAACCAACAAGCGCTTCAAGCTTCTATTGGCCAACGGCCAAACGGGGCTTTCAACGGCATTCGATATGCCGACTTTGATGGGTTACGACGCAGATTCTCCGCGCGGAAAAGGGGAAGTCGGAAAATGCGGTGTTTCTGTTTCTTCGCTTGAAGACATGGAAGACCTGTTTGCGGGGATTCCGCTAGGGGAAGTCACCACATCCATGACCATCAACGGTCCGGCAATTGTGGTTTTGGCCATGTATCTAGCGGTGGCTGAAAAACAAGGCGTACCCAAGCATCAGGTCAAGGGCACGCTTCAAAATGATATTCTGAAGGAATACATCGCTCAAAAGGAATGGCTTTTCCCAATTCCAGCAGCGGTGAAGCTTGTCACTGACACCATCGAATACGGAACCAAGAATTATCCGAATTGGAACACGGTCAGCATCAGCGGCTATCACATTCGGGAAGCAGGGGCGACGGCGGTTCAGGAACTGGCCTTTACACTGGCTGACGGCTTGGCCTATGTGGATGATTGCTTAAAGCGCGGAATGAAGATCGACGACTTTGCCCCGCGCCTTTCTTTTTTCTTTGATGTTCACAACGACTTTTTTGAAGAAATCGCGAAGTTTCGTGCCGCACGCCGAATCTGGGCTCGTTTGATGCGCGAACGCTATCAAGCAAAAGACCCAAAATCTTGGATGCTTCGAACCCACGCACAAACGGCCGGGGTTTCTTTGACCGCGCAGCAACCTTACAACAACATCGTTCGCGTCGCAGTTCAGGCATTGGCCGGGATTTTGGGCGGTACGAATTCACTGCACACCAACAGCATGGACGAAACTCTGGCGCTTCCAACGGACGAATCCGTGATGATTGCGCTTCGTACCCAGCAGATCATCGCCGAAGAAAGCGGTGTCGCAAACGTGGTGGATCCGTTAGGCGGTTCGTATTTCGTAGAACATCTGACAAATCGGGTTGAACGCGAAGCCTTGGACTATATCCGCAAGATCGATGAAATGGGCGGAATGGTGAAGGCCATTGAAAACGGGTTTCCACAGGCGGAGATCGCGAACAGCGCGTACCACTTTCAGCGTTTGCTTGAAACAAAGGACAAGGTCATGGTGGGTGTCAACCGTTACCAGGCCGAAGAAAAGAAGCGCGCGATCGATACTCTTTACATTGATCGTTCGGTGGAAAAGCGTCAGGTTGAAAAGTTGATCGCACTTCGGAAGAAAAGAAATGATGCCGAATTTCAAGCATCAATTCGTCGGGTGAAGGAAGCGGCCCAAGCCGGACAGAACCTTTGCGAACCGATCATCGGCGCGGTGAAAAGCTACGCAACACTACAGGAAGTCTGTGACACTCTTCGCGGAGTTTACGGAATCTACACTGAATCGGGGAGTTTCTAATGTCAGCGGAAAACAGCAAGATCAGGGTATTGATCGCCAAGCCAGGACTAGATGGTCACGATCGCGGTGCAAAGGTGATTGCTCGGGCGTTACGCGATGCGGGATTTGAAGTCGTTTACACAGGTCTTCATCAAACACCCGAAATGGTGATTCATGCGGCAATTGAAGAAGACGTCCATGTCGTGGGTCTAAGTATCCTCTCAGGGGCGCACAACGCGCTGGTTCCTGAAATTGTGGAAGGGATCAAGAAGGCCGGAATGGATGATGTTCTTTTTCTGGTGGGAGGAATCATCCCTGACGAAGACTTTGATCTATTAAAGAAGGCCGGAGTTCAGTGTGTTTTCACCCCCGGCACCAGTCTAACAGAAGTTGTCGATTACGTTCGTCAGAACGCCCCGAGGCGGTGATTATGAAAACTTTATTCAAAGTACTTGTGGGACTTTTGCTGGTTTTAGTCGTGGGCGGCGTGGCCGGCTACGGGTACATGGGCGGGTTCAATACGATCGAAGTCAGTCATGCGGGATTTCAGCCCATGGAAATCATTTTTTCAACGCATCTGGGACCTTATCGAAATCTCAGTTCTTCTTGGGATCAGTTTCGAAAGCAGCACCAAGATTCAGGGCTGGCTGAATGCGACGCAGTTGGAATTTACCTGGATCCTCCGGGCACGCCCGAGGAAAAGCTCAGAAGCATTATCGGCTGTCGCGTGGATGGGTTGGCTCCGGAACTGAAATCTGCGCTGAAGGCAAAGTTCAAAAGCTTCATGATTCCTCAAAGCCCAGCGTTGATGGCGAAGTTTCCTTATAAGAACCCGATTTCTTTTTTCATTGGACCATCCAAGGTTTATCCCGCCATGCGGCCCATGATTGAAACGGAAGCCCAGAAGACGGGTCTTCCTGCGGTGGCGTATGAAATTTATGGAATGGGTAGCCGGGTGACTGAAATCACTTATGCGCTTCCCCTGGGTGTCGCACGAAGTGTTTTTCAACCACTCGAAGCGGCATTCTAAACCTAGATTTTGGGACTGCCTTTAAACCCGGGGTTCATTCTTTAGGAACTGAACAAAGTTCCACAGAAGTTCAGGAAGGGCCCGAAGTTTTCGCGACCAACTTCGGCTATAAATTCGGCCCAAAGCGCGAAACATTCCGTATTGAAACGGCGTGTACGGAAACCACCAAAGGGCTTTGAAAACCATAAAGCCACTGATGGGTGAATTGATGTGTCGGGCGTGGACGAATTCTTTCAGTCCTTCCAGTGAATGGGTTCGCCCTAGGCCTGAATCTTTCAAGCCGCCCCACGGGGTTTCCATCAGGCCTGCAGTAAAAAGAACTTCGTTGACCAAAACCGTCCCAACCTGAATTTTTCGAGCAACTGATTCAGCCATTCTGCGGTCTTGCGAAAAGACGCTTGCGACCAGTCCGTAATTCGTTTCATTCGCCTTGGTGATGGCTTCTTGAACCGACCGAAAGGTGGAAATCGCGACCATCGGACCAAAGAATTCTTTCTTAAAGATTTCCGAATCTTCGATCCCGGGCCCCGAAATCACGGTGGGTTCTAGATACCTACGGTCCGGGCTAAGGTGTCCGCCCATTTCAATTTTGACTCCGGCTTCGCGGGCCTTTGAAAGCTGATCTTCGTAATGATTGGCCTGATTGGGCAGGGTGATTCGGCCGATATCGTAAGGACCCGTCTGGGCGCTTCTGGATGATCGAAGGTTTTGAACCTTAGTTTTCAAAAGTTCTGTGAACGGATCTCGGATGGATTCGTGGACAAAGATGCGTTGGACGGAACCGCAGGCTTGGCCTGCGTTGCAGAATCCTCCCCAAAGGGCCGCACTGGTTGCGTGATCTAGGTGGGCGTCGGAAAGAACGATCATGGGATTGTTTCCGCCCAGTTCCAGATTCACGGGGGTTAAGGACTTTGCACAAAATTCGGCAATCTTCTTTCCTGTAGCGACACTGCCTGTGAAGAAGACTTTGTCAGGACGATTCTCAAGAATCGCCTGGCCCATTTTGCCGTCACCTTGAAAGGTTTGAAGAAGGCCGGCCGGCAAGCTGGTCTGATCAAAAAGATCCTGAATGGCTTGGCCTGTTCTTTGGGTCCATTCGCTGGGCTTGAAGATCACCGCATTTCCAGCAAAAAGTGCCATCGCGATATCGGCAAAGGCCAGCATGAAGGGATAGTTCCACGGTGAAATCACCGACACGACCCCTAGGGGCCAGTAATTGATTTTGCTTTTGCGGTACGGAAGAAGCCGCATCGCGATTTTCTTGTCTGAAAGGAAATCAGGTCCGTCGTCAGCGATCATCGGTAAAAGAGTGATGCTGGGAAAGATGTCGGAACTGTACGCTTCGAATTCAGGTTTTCCGGTTTCTTCGGAGACCAGACGGGCCAGTTCTTCCTGACGATGAATGAGAACTTCTGCGACTTCGCGTAGGATCTTGGCGCGCGCCTTCAAGGGTCTTTCGGCCCATGCGCTTTGCACCAATCGGGCCTTTTCGAATGCGGAAGCTAAAGTTGTGGGGTCGGAAGTTTGCATCGGTACTGGACTTGATTATGATGGGAATCTGGAATGAAGAAAAGGATCTGGCCTGAACCCACTGAAAATGCGCGCCGCGTTCTGGAAAGTCGTTATCTTTTAAGGAATGAAAAAGGGGAACTGATCGAAGATATCGATCGGCTTTTCCACCGTGTTGCCAGTGCGGTTGCGTCCTGTGAAAAATCAGACCGAAAGAAGATTCAGGCCCAGTTCTTTGAATTGATGCGTTCGTTTCGCTTTTTACCCAATAGCCCGACGTTAATGAATGCGGGAAAAAAAGATGGTCAGCTTTCGGCTTGTTTCGTTCTTCCGGTGGAAGACCAGTTGGGTTCGATCTTTGAAACCCTAAAGGATGCCGCATTGATCCATCAGTCGGGGGGTGGGACGGGTTTCTCGTTCTCGCGCTTGCGTTCAAAAGGAAGCGCCGTGAATTCAGGTCAGGGCGTCGCCAGCGGGCCGGTCAGTTTTTTGAAGATTTTTGATTCCGCGACGGAAACCATCAAACAAGGCGGAACGCGGCGCGGGGCAAATATGGGGGTCCTTCGGGTCGATCATCCCGACGTGATGGAATTCGTTGATTCAAAACGCAGCGAAAAGAGCATCGCGAATTTCAATATTTCCGTCGGCATCACCGACCGCTTCATGCAGGCGGTGGATCAGAATCAGGATTTTGAGCTTCTAGATCCGCGAACCGACCAGGTTGTAAGTCGGGTTTCTGCCAAGAAAATCTGGGATGAATTGACCTTGTCGGCTTGGGCTTGTGGTGATCCAGGAGTCGTTTTTTTGGATCGGATGAATTTTTTCAATCCAACCCCAGAAGAAGGCGAATTCGAAAGCACGAATCCTTGCGGCGAACAGCCGCTTTTGGCGTTTGAATCCTGCAATTTGGGTTCAATCAACCTAGGTGCCTATGTCGTGGACGGGATCTTTGACGAACATCTTTTTGTTCAAGATGTCCACCTAGCACTTCGCTTTTTAGACAATGTGATTTCGATCAATACTTTCCCAGTCGCGGAATCCAGAAAGATTACGGAAAAGAACCGAAAAGTGGGTTTAGGGGTGATGGGATTTGCTGATGCTCTTTTAAGGATGGGCATTCGGTATGATTCGGCCCAGGCGCGCGGTTTAGGCGAAAGATGGATGGGCCTTTTGGATCGGGAAGCCAAGAAGGCATCGGTAGCGCTAGCCAAAAAAAGGGGCCCGTTTCCGAATTGGAAGAAAAGCCTTTGGAAGGATCTGGGCTACAAACCCATGCGCAATGCGACGGTTTCCACGGTGGCCCCGACCGGTACGATCAGCATGATTGCGGGATGTTCAAGTGGCATCGAACCCATCTTTTCGGCCGTCTTTCGGCGAAATGTTCTGGATGGGCAGAACCTTTTGGATTTTCACCCACCGCTTCAAGCGCTTCTTCAGGAAAAGGGCATCGCTTTTTCTGGGAATGAAGATGCAGCTAGTATTGATAAAAAGGTTCGCGAAGTTTTCGGTTCCGCGTGGAACCCGGGCTACGAAGTCAGTGTGGATGGGCATGTACAAATGCAGGCTATCTTTCAGCGTTTTTCGGATAGCGCCGTTTCAAAGACGATCAATTTAAAGAAGGAAGCGACCGTCGAAGACGTTCGTCGGGCCTATCAAATGGCTTTCAACCAGGGCTGCAAGGGAATTACGGTTTACCGCGATGGTAGCCGCGGATCGCAAGTTCTGGTTAATCAAGTGAATTAATTGAGCGTGTATAAGCAGACTGAATCGTAAGTCTTGTAGGTGATCCCAGAGCTTGGATCATTCTTGTCCATTTCTGTAAATTCTTGTGAAATCCAATTTTTAACTACTTCGACATCCCCCTGTTGGGTCGTTTGGCGTAGGTAGTACTTGGCGTAAGGATCATCTTCACCGTTATGGCTGGCCGATTCTGTGTACATGATATTGCCTGAGCTATAGACGACTGACTCAGATTTGTAAGAATCACTTCGAGAAAGAGTGCTATCGTCGTCCCAGGTTTGGATTTCTTCACCCACTGTAGAAATGCGAGTCCTTCCGTTGGGAAGAGGGCTTTCCCGAGTGACTGTAGTCGCAGTGCTCGATGAGCGTCGATTACTGATCAGTTTACGTACTTTTGGGTCGAAGCCTCGATAGCTCCAACTCTCGGAACGGGTTTCATACGTTTTTCGAATCCCACCGTCCGCAAGGCGTTCTTCAGTAACCGTTCCACCGAACTGGCTAATGAACTCTTGCTCAGTGACTTGGGTTGGATTGATGACCAGCATTTTTATTGTTTGTTCGCATTTGCGCTTCTTTTTGACCGATGAAACGACCTGCTGCGACTGAGTGCCTGCTGTCCCGCCAGAGTTCGTTCCGCACGCAGAAATGAGAAACACCGCACATGGTACCAAAATTCGATTTTTCATAGGTTGGGCCCATTTAGCGAACAGGGTGGTTTAACTCAAGTGGCAAGAGGGATGGCTGGACGAAGTGTCCCGACTAGCGTATGCCCTTGACCCTGTATGTCATTTAAGGGTCCCGAAGATTTTGAAGTTCTGGTGATTGGTGGAGGGCACGCCGGTTGTGAAGCGGCCTATTCTTCCGCACGTCTAGGACGCAAGACGGCGATGCTGACCTTGAATCCTTCTAGAATCGGATTCATGTCCTGTAACCCCGCCATCGGGGGTTTGGCAAAGGGACAATTAGTTAAAGAAATCGATGCCTTAGGCGGAATTATGGGTTTGAATACGGATCGTTCAGCGATCCAGTTCAAGCGCCTGAATTCTAGCAAGGGTCCCGCCGTAAGGTCTTCGCGAGCTCAATGCGATAAGGCCCTTTACTCCCTGAACATGCAAAGCACGCTTCGCGAACTTCCGGGTCTTTCGATAGTTGAAGCCGAAGCCACAAAAATTTTGATCGAAGGTCTCCAGGTCGTGGGCGTTGAACTTCGCGATGGTTCGCAGATTCGAGCCCGCGCCGTCGTCATTACATCAGGAACTTTTTTGCAAGCGATCATGCACACAGGACTTTCGCAGCAAGAAGGTGGGCGCCTAGGGGATGTGGCTGCCAAGGGTTTAAGCGGAAGTCTTCGTGAACTTGGATTTCGGCTTTCGCGCTTGAAGACGGGGACTCCGCCGCGGCTTCATCGAAATTCTTTGGATTATTCCAAGATGGCCGAACAGTTTGGCGATGCCGTACCTTCACGCTTCAGTTTCTACGATAAAAGCGCCGTTTTTCCGTATCTTCCGCAAGTGGCCTGCCACATCACTTACACCAATGAAAAAACGCACGAATGGATTGAAAAGAATTTTGATCGTTCGCCCATGTTCACGGGAATCATTCAAGGTGTTGGACCACGGTACTGTCCGTCGATTGAAGACAAGGTGAAGCGTTTTCGCGAAAGGGATCGCCACCAGATTTTTGTCGAACCCGAAGGATTGACCACGGATGAAATGTACATCAATGGGATTTCAACCAGCCTTCCTGCAGACGTGCAGGAACAGTTTGTCCGCACGATTGTTGGACTTGAAAACGCCCAGTTCATTAAGTTTGGTTACGCGGTGGAATACGATGCTGTCGATGCACGGCAACTTCGCGCGACTTTGGAATCGAAAGACTGGAAGGGTCTTTTTTGTGCCGGACAGATCAACGGGACGTCGGGTTACGAAGAAGCAGGGGCCCAAGGTTTGATTGCTGGAATCAATGCCGCACTGTCCGTTAGGGATAGTGGTGAGTTTATTCTTTCTAGAATAGATGGCTACATAGGCGTTTTAATTGATGATTTGATCCTAAAAGGGGCGGATGAACCCTACCGGATGTTTACTTCTAGGGCAGAATACCGGCTTTTGCTTCGAGAAGACAATGCCGACCTAAGACTTTCGCCCCGTGCGATTGAATTGGGAATCTTGGATTCGGAACAAGCTGAAATTTTTTATCGCAAGCAAGAAGCCATTCAATCGGGACGTGAACAGATCCGGAATCGGTTTTTCTATCCAACGGAAAAAACCAATCGCGTACTGGCCGAAGCTGGAAGCGCTGAAATTCGAGACAAGATTTCTGCGGAAGTTTTGTTGAAACGTCCTGAAATGGATCTTTCGAAAGTACAGGAATTAAGCCGTAAGGTCGCTGAAGGAGAAGAAGATCCCCGACCTGTTTTGGATTTGAGTGGCGTTTCAACAGACGCCATTGAGCAGATCGAGATCCAAGTGAAGTATGAAGGTTACATTCAAAGGGATCTTGAACTTTTGGAAGGCTTACGAAAGAGCGAGGAAGTCCTGATCCCTTCAAATTTGGATTTTTCTTTGATCCCAGGGCTGTCCGCCGAAATTCAAGGACGGCTTCGGGTTGCAAGGCCTGAAACTTTGGGGCAAGCGAGCCGATTGCCCGGCGTAACACCAGCTGCGATGGCCAATTTGATGATTTTCATGAAAATGAATGACCGGCAGGTTGCCCAGTGACTTCGATTGACGGTTCTGTTGATGAACTTTCAACCCTTTTAAAAGGGTCTAGGGCTTTGGACCTTTCCCCCAATCAAGTGGCCCGCGTTTTGGACTTTTACCGGGTCCTTCTTGCCGGGAATGCTCGGCAAAATTTGACCCGTCTTACGACCCCGATGCAGTTTTTCGAAGGACACCTGCTGGATGTGGTTGAATTGCATGCGTCTGGGACACTTCAGTTTCCTGCTGCTGACTGGGGCAGTGGTTGCGGGGTTCCTGGGCTGCTTTATAGCGCCGTTTATGGCGGGGATTGGGTTTTGGTCGAAAGCGAAAAGGCTAAGGCGGCATTTCTTGCCGAAGCGGTCGAAGAATTGGGTCTTTCGAGCAGTACCCGGGTTTATGTAGGGCGGGGCGAGGACTTTTTAAAGAAAGAGCGCGCCGGATCTTTAGTGGCCAGGGCAGTGGGTCCGGTTGAAAGATTCTGGGGTTGGGCGGAAAAAAGTTCCACGTGGAACAATTTAGTTCTTTTGAAAGCCAAGTCCTGGGATCAAGAATGGGACGAATTTAAGCGGAAACAAAAGAAGTCGACCTGGCAGATTCAAAAAACACACGCGTATGAAGTCGGCCCCGAAAAGATTCAACGCAAGATTGTTTCAATTGTTCCACGTGGAACAAATTCGTCAAAACAGTGACAGACCGATTTGGTCAAAAAATACTCAGATTCAAATTTTTCAAAAAATTTTGGATATTCCCCTTGCGCGGATTTGAGTGTCCACCTACCCTAATTTTGTAGGGCGGAAGTTTTCTGAGTGTTCACGAATAATCCGACCCAGACTAAGTTTTAATCAGCTGGCTTCAGTTGAATACCCACCACAATCACTGAATGCGCCGGGAGGCTCCCCGAAGGATCTTGAAAAGGGGCCTCCCAAAGCTGCTAAAAAGTCCGAATTTTCGATTGCGTTGTCCGGCATTTCAAGACAACCAAGGGCGACTCAAAACGAATCGGGGGGTTCCATGGGAAAAGTCATCGCAATTGCCAACCAAAAAGGTGGAGTCGGTAAGACCACCACAGCGGTGAACCTAGCTGCATCTTTGGCAGTCGCCGAAAAGCGAGTCCTTTTGATTGATTTTGATCCCCAAGGAAACGCGTCTTCCGCGCTTGGAATTGATCGCAACCAGATTAATTCAACAAACTCTGTTTATTATGCCCTATTGGGTGAAACCCCTCTTTCTCAAGTGATTCGTCCGACCGAGATGGATTGCCTTTTTGTTGCTCCAACGACGCCGGATTTAGCGGGCGCCGAGATTGAACTGGTCAGCACTTTTTCGCGTGAATCCAAATTGAAGACCGCGATTGCCGAAGTGAAATCCCAATACGATTACATTCTGATCGACTGCCCTCCGTCACTGGGCCTTTTGACCATTAACGCATTAACTGCGGCGGACAGCTATTTGGTCCCCATGCAGTGTGAATATTTTGCGTTAGAAGGTGTCAGCGATCTGATGAAGACCGTTTCGTTGATTCGTCAAAGTGTGAATCCACAGCTTCAAGACGAAGGGATCGTTTTGACGATGTTTGATGGAAGAAATAACCTGGCTAATGAAGTCGTTAAGGAAGTTCGCAGCCACTTTGGTTCGCTAGCATTTGAAACCATTGTTCCGCGTAACGTTCGGCTCAGTGAATGTTCCAGCTTTGGAAAGCCGGTTCTTTTGTACGACATCGATTCAAAGGGTTGTTTGTCCTATTTGAATCTTGCGAAAGAATTTCTAGCCCGCAATCAACCCGTTGAACAAAAGCCGGTTCCACCCGCGCTTCGGGTACAGGCGCCACAGGCGGCGGGTCAAACGGGTCAGGCAGTTTAGTTTTCAGGTTTTTCAGGAGTATTGATTTATGGCAGGCAAAACGGTTCTAGGTCGCGGTTTAGGTTCTCTTTTCCCACCCATTCAACCCGCACAAACTTCGGGAACGACGGGGACGGGTGCAACCCAAGCAGGCATCCCGACGCCGACTTTGAATGCTCCGATTTACCAACAGCAGAGCACGGATAGCAGCCGTGATCGGCACCCCGGAATCAGCCTTGCTTCGATCCAAGAAATCATTGCAAACCCCTATCAGCCACGACGTGACTTTGATGAATCAGCCTTAGAAGAATTAGCGGCATCGATCAAAGCCAGTGGAATTATTCAACCGCTTGTCGTTCGTAAATCCAGCCAAGGCTACGAATTGATCGCGGGCGAACGCCGCCTTCGCGCAGCCAAAAAAGCGGGATTGACCCAAGTTCCGATCGTGATTCGAAAATCAACGGACCGGGAATCGTTAGAAATTGCGCTGGTCGAAAACATTCAGCGCCAGGACCTAAATTGCATCGACGAAGCTTTGGCCTACCAACAGTTGATGGAAGACTTTGCCCTTACCCAGGAAGAAGTCGCCACGCGCGTGGGTAAAGAACGGGCCACGGTCGCCAACTGCCTTCGCCTTTTAAAGCTTC
This sequence comes from Bdellovibrionales bacterium, assembly GCA_016786465.1. Classification (GTDB taxonomy): domain Bacteria; phylum Bdellovibrionota; class UBA1018; order UBA1018; family UBA1018; genus JAEUWC01. The sequence continues at coordinate 83,212 of JAEUWC010000020.1, forward strand.
CGTCGGAAATCGTCGCTGAACTGAAGGGCGGAAACCTTTCGTTTGGGCATGGCAAAGCGATCTTAAGCTTAGAAGACCAGGCCGCACGAATCGCCCTAAAAAATGAAATCCTTGCTAACAAGCTCAGCGTTCGATCAGCAGAATCCCGAGCCCAGGAGATCAAGAACGGTGGGAAAGCGGCGACCCAAGAATCCCAAGGGAATAAAGCAGCTCCGGCCGAACCGAAGAAATCCACACCTTTGACGCAGCGTTTGGACAACCTGTCTCGCGAATTGTCCCGAACCTGGTCGGCCAAGGTTGAAATTTCTGGATCCGATCAAAAGGGGAAGATTTCGATCCACTATTCAAATCGACAGGAACTTGATCGAATCCTATCCGCCATGCAGAATGAAAAGACATGGCAGACCAGCTGAACTTAAAATCACCGATCACCCACTTCGCAGTTACCGGGGTCCTAGACCGCGGCTGTGAGTTTGAAGGGAAGCTTTCCTTTCAAGGAACCGTTAGAATCAGCGGAATGTTTCGTGGAGACATCTTCACGCCCGACACCCTGATCATCGGCGAAGGAGCCCGAATCCAGGCCAATGTCGAAGCCGGAACAGTGATTATCAGCGGCGAATTCAGCGGCAGTGTTCGTGCCCGTCACCGCGTAGAAATCCACCAACCCGCCATTTTCAAAGGCGATATCTTGACTCCTTCACTTCGGGTCGAAGAGGGAGTCATTTTCGAAGGAAGTTCGAAGATGGTCACCCAACCCGCAGCCCCTGGAAAATCTTCCATCGCGAACTAATGCGTCCTTGACCGGCCGTTTAAGCGCATGTTACCCCGCTGATGTTCCAAACATTTAGGGAGATTCCGCGTGGACGCCATCCTCAACCAGCTTGGCATTAACAGCTCGATCTACGTTCAGTTCGTCGTATTCATTGTGTTTTTTCTTTTGGCATCCCAGCTTTTTTTCAAGCCGATGCTGAAGCTTTTTGAATACCGGAATCGTCGCACCGTTCAGGACCGCGAAGCTGCCGAAAAACTGATGGCTGAAGCCAATCTTAAGTTCGAAGAATATCGCCAGCGCCTGAACCATGAACGCCTTCAAGCGCGTAAACAGCTGGACTCGCTTTTGCTTGAAGTGAAAAAAGAAGAAGCTGCGATTTTGAACGCGGCCCGCACTGAAGCAAAAAAAATCACGCAAGATGCGCTGGAATCAGCGCAACAACAAAAAGATAAAATCACGCAATCGCTTAAGGCAGAAGTCGACCAAATTGCCAAAGCGATCAGCGAAAAATTACTGAGCCACAAGTAGAAAAAAATGGATCATTCAGCAGCAGCATCAATTTCGACGTTATTCTGGCCCGCGGTCAACCTGTCCATCCTGGTGGGCACTATTTTTTATACGACTCGCGAACAAAGAAAATCGTTCGTCAAGGACCGCCACTTCAAACTTCGTGATGAAGTTGAAAATGTTTCGCGCCAGCTTAAAGAAGCGCAAGTCAAGTACAATGAATTTTCGGCCAAAATGAAAGCGATCGAAGCGGAAGTTGAAGCCATCCGCGACCAAGCGCAAGGCGATGCTGAATTCATGAAGGCCAAGGTCCTTTCTGAAGCGAAGCGTTTAGCGACCGCAATTGTTTCCGACGCAAAGACCTCAACCGATGGACTGTTTCAGGATCTTCGCAGTGATCTGCGAACCGATATGGCGAACTGGGTAATCGATCGCGCCGAAGGAATTCTTCGTGATCGTCTGACAGCGGATGATCGCGCCAAGATTCGTAGCGAATTTTCACAGCAACTGGGAGCGTCTCGATGAGCGTCGCACAGTCTTACGCAAAAGCCCTTTATGAAGCTTCACGTGATCAGGGCGTGAAGGCAGAAACCATCGAAGCGGCTGTTTATACGGTTGCTTCGGCAATCGAAGGTTCAAAGCAACTTCGTGATGTTCTTTATTCACCGTCCACATCGGGATCTGACCGTTCAAAAGTTCTGGTGGCGCTTGCCGAAAAAGCGGTCACCGGAAAAGAAGGAAAACTGGTGGGACAGTTTTTAACGCTGTTGATGAAGAAAAGACGCTTAACCGTTCTTTCGGATATCGCAGGCGCTTTCAAGAAAGCGCGCGTTGAAGCTGAAGGCGGTGTTTTGGGAGTCGTCGCTTCTGCCGACGCCCTTAAGCAAGATGATCTAGAAAGCTTGGCCCGTGCGTTTACCGGCAAGCTTGGCAAAAAAGTCGTTTTTGAGACGAAGATCGATGCCGAACTTTTGGCCGGAATGAAGGTCACTGTGGGTGGCGTCACTTACGACGGAACTTTGAAGAATCAATTATCCAGACTTCGAACCAACCTGATTCACGGTGGTTCGACCAGTCACTAATAGAAGGCGATCGAGGAAAATATGCAAATCAAGCCAGAAGAAATCACACAAATTCTAAAGACCCAGCTTTCGGACTTCGACAAAAAAATCGATGTTTCTGAATCCGGTTCAGTGGTCGCAGTCGGTGACGGCGTCGCTAAAATCTACGGCCTGGAAAAAGCAATGGCCGGCGAGCTGGTTGAATTCGCAGGTGGCGTGAACGGGATGGTTCTGAACCTTGAAGAAGAAAGCGTCGGCGTCGCTATTTTGGGTGACGAAACCGAAATTAAAGAAGGAACTTCAGTTAAGCGCACTGGAAAAATCGTTCAGGTGCCCGTAGGCGAACAACTTCTAGGCCGCGTGGTCAATGCCTTGGGACAAGCCATCGACGGAAAAGGCGAAATTTCTTCTAAAACTTTCCGTAAAGTTGAAATCAAAGCACCCGGCATCGTTGAAAGACAGTCGGTTAAAGAGCCGCTTCAAACCGGCATTAAGGCCATCGACGGAATGATTCCAATCGGACGCGGTCAGCGCGAATTGATCATCGGTGACCGCCAAACCGGTAAAACCGCGATCGCAATCGACACGATCATCAATCAAAAGGGACGTGGCGTTTATTGTATCTACGTTGCTATCGGCCAAAAGCAATCCACGGTTGCCCAGGTGGTGGACAAACTTCGCCAAGCCGGCGCATTGGATCACACGATCGTTGTTGCGGCGAACGCTTCAGACCAGGCGCCACTTCAGTTCTTGGCAGCCTACACGGGCGTCACGATGGGCGAATGGTTCCGCGACAACGGCAAACATGCCTTGATCGTGTACGACGACTTGACCAAGCAAGCGCAAGCGTATCGTCAATTGTCGCTTCTGCTTCGCCGCCCTCCAGGCCGTGAAGCGTACCCCGGCGACGTTTTCTATCTGCACTCGCGTTTGCTTGAACGTGCAGCAAAGTTGTCTGAAAAATTGGGTGGCGGTTCATTGACCGCCCTGCCGATTATTGAAACCCAGGCGGGTGACGTTTCGGCGTATATTCCTACTAACGTGATTTCGATCACCGACGGGCAGATTTTCTTGGAAACAGACTTGTTCTATTCCGGTATCCGCCCTGCGGTGAACGTCGGTATTTCCGTTTCGCGCGTCGGTGGATCGGCACAGATCAAAGCCATGCGCCAAGTCGCAGGTACCCTGCGTCTGGAACTGGCACAGTTCCGCGAAAAAGCGGCATTCGCCCAGTTTGGTTCGGACTTGGATCCAGCAACCCAAAAGCAGTTGGCGCGCGGACAGCGTTTGACCGAGCTTCTGAAGCAAGGGCAGTACGCACCCATGCCGGTTGAAAAGCAAATCGTGGCCATCTTTGCCGGTACGCACGGATATTTGGACAAGCTTCCGATCGACAAGGTCAAAGCTTACGAAACCCAGCTTTTTGAATTCATCGAAAAGAAACATTCGGCAGTCTTCGAAGAAATCGTGAAGACCGGAAAATTGGATGACGGAACCAAAGAAAAATTGGTTTCGGCACTGAAGGAATTTGAAGGTGTTTTCGCGGTCTAATCCGCTTAGGAATCTATGCCAAGCATCAAGGACCTTAAAAAACGAATTGGGACTGTGAAAAACACCCAACAAACCACGCGAGCCATGAAGATGGTTTCGGCGGCGAAACTGCGCCGTGCTCAAGAAGCCGTCCTGAGCACCCGTCCCTACGCCCGCCAAATGCAAAGCATGATTCAAGCACTGCTGGCTTCGTTTAAGGACGATCAAGCGGGATTTGATTCGGATTTGTTCGGAAAATTGGACGATACGATGGCCATCGACGGCGAAAGCCTGACGGTTGCCAAGTCGGTCTTGGTGGTTGTGGTGACTTCTGATCGCGGACTTTGCGGCGGATTTAACGGAAACGTGATCAAAGCAGCCCAGAAATGGCTTTTGACCCGCGGAAGTCAGTACCGCCACGTGACTTTTTCTTTCGTGGGTCGCCGCGGATACGATTTCTTCAAAACCAAAGGGATCGATATCGATCAGTGGTTCACCGACTACGGTGGTAAAGTCACCTTCCAAAAGGCGAAAGGCCTAGCGGACGACTTAGTGAAGGATTTCCGCGCTGGAAAGTACGACGAAATCAAAATCATCTACAACGAATTCAAAAACGCAGCCAGCCAGATCACCCAAGTGGAAGACTTCCTTCCTTTGAAACGAAAACTGGTTATGGATCATGCCGGACACGCATCTCAAGAAGTCGCGGATTTCTTGGTGAAACCCGATCCAGCCACTTTGTTCCAGGACCTGGTTGCGAAAAGCGTTCCCATGCAAACTTTTCGAATCCTGTTGGAATCCCAAGCCGGTGAACACGGTGCACGGATGTCGGCGATGGAAAACGCGACCAAAAACGCAGGCGAAATGATCAAGAAGCTGACGTTGCAGTACAACAAGCAGCGCCAAGCAGCGATCACGAAAGAACTTTTGGAAATCATCTCGGGCAGCGAAGCCCAAAAAGGTTAAAGGTTAGGAGAAAGCGATGTCAGCTACAACTCAAGGTGAGAACTTAGGAAAAATCAAACAGGTCATCGGACCGATCGTCGACGTTGAATTCTCGGGCGGGAAACTTCCCCAGATTTTCCACGCACTGAAAGTGACGAACGAAGCCGTCAGCGACAAGAAATGGAACCTGGTTCTAGAAGTCGCCCAGCACTTGGGTGAAAACACGGTCCGCTGCGTTTCGATGGAAAGCACCGACGGATTAACCCGCGGCGCTCAAGTTCAAGACACGGGCAAACAGATTTCAGTTCCAGTCGGACGTGAAACCTTGGGACGCATTTTGAACGTCATCGGCGAACCCGTCGACGGCGGCGCCCCGGTTGCATCGAAAAAGACCTACGAAATTCACCGCGCTCCTCCTTCATTTAAGGAACAGTCGGTGACGGTTCAGCCTTTCTTCACCGGAATTAAGGTTGTCGACCTTTTGGCTCCGTACGCACGGGGCGGTAAGATCGGATTGTTCGGTGGCGCAGGCGTCGGCAAAACCGTTCTGATTCAGGAATTGATCAACAACATTGCTACCCAACACGGTGGTTTTTCGGTTTTCGCTGGTGTCGGTGAACGGACCCGCGAAGGCAACGACCTGTGGGCAGAAATGACTGAATCTGGCGTTATTTCGAAAACTTCCCTGATCTACGGTCAGATGAACGAACCACCAGGCGCCCGCGCACGCGTCGCTTTGACGGCACTTTCAGTCGCTGAATACTTCCGCGACGAAGAAAACCAGGACGTTCTTTTGTTCGTCGATAACATCTTCCGCTTTACTCAAGCCGGTTCAGTAGTGTCTGCACTTTTGGGTCGTATTCCTTCGGCCGTCGGTTACCAGCCGACTCTTTCGACGGAAATGGGTGAACTGCAAGAACGGATTACTTCGACCAACAAAGGTTCGATTACTTCGATTCAAGCGATTTACGTTCCTGCCGACGATTACACCGATCCGGCACCGGCAACGACTTTCTCGCACTTGGACGCGACGACGAACTTGTCTCGTCAAATTGCGGAATTGGGCATATATCCTGCCGTCGATCCTTTGGCTTCGACTTCACGGGTTTTGGATCCACGCATCGTCGGCGACGAACACTATCGCGTTGCTCGTATGGTTCAGTCCGTTCTTCAACGTTACAAAGACTTGCAAGACATCATCGCCATCTTGGGTATGGATGAATTGTCTGAAGAAGATAAGGTCACCGTCGCGCGTGCTCGTAAGATCCAGCGCTTCTTGTCGCAACCTTTCTTCGTCGCTGAACAATTCACGGGCTTGAAGGGCAAATTCGTCAAGATCGAAGACACCATCCGTGGTTTCCGCGAAATTTGCGAAGGTCGCCACGACAACCTTCCAGAACAGGCCTTCTACCTGGTTGGAACCATCGAAGACGCGATCGAAAAAGCGAAGTCCCTGAACTAAGGCGGGCCTATGGCTGATATTTTAAAGGTCACGATCATTACTCCGGAAAGAAAACTGGTGGACGGGCTTCCCGTAACCGCAGTGACTTTGCCAACGGCCGAAGGTGAAATCGAAGTTCTTCCGGGCCACGCCGCCCTAATGGGACGCCTGGATCCAGGTTATTTTCGGTACACCACGTCGACCGGAAAAGAAGAAGTCGGATTCATTTCGACCGGCTTCTTTGAAGTCCACGGGGAAACCCTGAAGGTATTGGCCGAGAACCTAGAGCTGAAGGATGAAATCAATGTTTCGCGTGCCAAGCAGGCACAGCTGAAGGCTGAAGCGGCATTGAGCGCGGCGGACTTGGATCCTGCACACTTTAATAAGTATCAGTTGAAGCTTCAGCGAGCCATCATCCGTCAACATATTGGCAGCTAAAGAGTAGTCATAGAACTTTCGAAACAAGCCAGTAGTTTCTTGCATTCTGTGGCCAGAGGTCTAACCTATTTTCCAGACCCGGTTCTATGGATAGCAGCTGGATATCGGCCACAGGCCAAGGCACTTTTTCGGTGCCTACGAATGGATTCGGAAAATCAAAACCGCTACGCGATTTTATCGGCGTAGTCGTCGGATCTTCTTTCGCCGCAGTGGCGGCATCAGCGCTGATTTCTTCGACAGTTTTTAAGACACAGTCGGCGGAGACTGTGCAGGATTTCAACAGTTTTCACGAACAGAACCACGCAAAAGCTAGGCAGAATTTTCGTTCATTTTTGACGGCAAATTGGGCCATTCAAAGCGATCAGTCGGTTTTGGAAGCAGAAGAAATGGAACTTTTGGCGTCGGGCCTTGGACGAATGGGAACGCTCACCGAAAAAAGTTTTTCGATTCCCGAAGCGCCTAAAAAATCTGTGCCGAAAATCTTAAGTCGGGTCGCAAGAAAGGTTCCGCCTGTCCAAAGTTCAGTCGCACCGGTGAAAACCATTTTGACAGATGAAGCTACGGATCAAGATCGTGGCTTTATGGTTTCTGTTCTTCAGGGTCTTCGTTCGCGTTCCCGACTTGCGATCTTGAATCACGCAAGTCAGAAAAGGGTACTGGCCGAAGTCGCGCCGGTTCATTCGGATCAAATCGTGACTAGCCAAGCATCGGTCACTGACTATCCACTGAAAGCCGTTGAAACTGTGGCAGTTCTGCCAGTGATGTCCGAAGAAGAGCACACTGTAGCCGCCCTTCAGCCCGCGGTTCAAGAAGTGAAAACGCAAGACCTAGAACCCTTGACCGCTGCTGACGAAAGTTGGATCGCGCAGGCCCTAACCGAAGCACCCAAGCGTGCAGAGGAAGCAAAACTGGCCATGGAAGCACCCGTTAGGTCATCATTAAGTGCTCAGATTTTTGAAGGAACTGAAAGGCAGGTCGACTTCCACCCGGCTGAAGCTTCGCGCACTGATGTTACTGACCCAATTCCGACTTCAGATTTCAAAGACCCGACACTCCCCAGTGAACCCGCGACAAGTGCCGTCATCGAGATTGCTGAGTCCCACCTGATACGCGCCTCGTTAAGGTCCAAGGCCGCATACAGCCAAGGGGTGAATACTCAGAAACAGGTCACAAGGTCAGCTAGAACGCCCGCACGGGTCGTAGCTCCGACCCCGCCAGTGAATACTCAGGTTGCTTCGGCAAAGCAAAGGCCCCAGCCGTCAGCGAATACTCAGATGTTCCGTCCAGCGGCTTCAGAAAATGCCTTGATCCATTCTGCGGCGGGTCCTGTTCGAACGGTCGGCGAAGAATCACCCTATACTGCAAGTCATGGTGTGATGCTGGAAGGGTACGAAGCGCTTGAACCTTCGCGGACTTTGTTTGGTTTGAAGTCTGAAATTTTAAGTTCGGAAGGTTCGGCAGATCGCCTACGTCCTGAAGCTTGGATTGAAGTTTCCAAGAAAGGTTATGTGCCGCTGGTGACTCAGGTCGGAAACGACTCACGTTACCCTTTGCTTTCGGATGGAGCTCTTGAAGTACTGCAACTGAAAGCGGGAATGAAGCAATCTGAACGCGCGGGCATCGTGATGGGTCAGGTAGCGGTGGATACGGAAATCAAACTCAGCGGCCGCGCGGATCCTGTCTTCTTTGTCGACAGCGAAGGACAGTCCCCACTTGTAAAAACTTTTGTCATTTTGAACGCGGAACCCGGGATGCAGTTCGTAAGAATCATCCAGAAAAAGACACGAAAAAGCCTGGGAATTGGACTGCCGGTACTTGCCGGTAAAGTCAGTCGGCTGGATGCCCGTACTGTAAAGTCTGCCCGAATTCGTGGAAGGATTCTGGGCGCGGATGTGAATTCTGCCCAAAAGTTAAACGGCGTTCACTTGAAAGTCGTTGGCCAAACTGAACAGAAAGTGAACGGTACATTTGATCTGGCCGACGTTTCATACGTGCCAGGATTCCCGGTCTACATCGAACTTGAAGCGAAAGACGGATTCACACATCGGTATTCTGTGGATCCTTCCAAGGAACTGCGGAACGACTTCTTTCTGTTTGGAGCAAATCGTGTTCAGGAATGGGTTGGCCAGCTTGAAGGCGGCGTTCACCCCACCAGCGGCCTAGTGGTTGCTGCTTTTACGGTCATGATCCCTAACCTAGAATCCAAACGAGGCACCTTTAAGGTGGAACCCGTGATCGCCGACCAAGGACTAGACCCTGAAAGCTACGTTCTGGGTGCCGGAGAAAAGCTACTGGTTGCGACCCCGCTTTCACCGGAAAACACCATTGGTATTGGCGCGCAGGTCCCTGAAGGTCTGAACCAGGTTCGGATTGAAGATCGCTTGGGCAAAGTGAAATGGAATCGTTGGATTCCTAGTTCACCCGGTGTGATTTCTGTTTCTGGGGATTACTAAGCAAACTAAGTCGCGGGCGATCCGCATTCAAGTAACGACGAAGGCTTTTTCTAAGCAGGTCTTCATCTGTGCTTTCAACGGGCAGCACGACCCAAAATCCCGCGGGCAAAAGTTGTTTTGTGTTCAGGATGTCGGGGTTGAACTTCATGAATTCATTAATTGAAAGCCCACTTTTCTTGGCAAAGAACAAAGCGCTTTGACGGGCTGGTACAACCGAGAAAATCACCGACTTTGTGGACGGAACAGGGGTATTTCCAAAAAAGATGTCTTGATAGGCGACTACGTGGGAAAGCGCTAAGAATTCAGCGTAATAGTTCTGGCTGGCCCATCCCATCGAAGAATCTTTGTTACAGAAATCGAATTCGGACCAAAGGCGATCACTCTTCCAACCTTCACGCTTTGCTTTCCAGATTCCACGAAGGCCGTGATGATAGCTGGTGACGGTTAAAGGCCAACTTCCCAAACGTTTGTGATTTCGGGCCAAAAGTTTAGCAGCTGCAACGGCCGATTTCAGGGGTGATTTTCGTTCATCGATTCCGCGCCGTGGATCAACAGTCATGAATTCGCGACCAGAAGCTTCTAAAAACTGCCATGCGCCGACAGCGCCCAAGCGAGAAACGGCTTCAGGGTTAAAAGAACTTTCAACCAAACTGATTCGGGTCAGTTCAACGGGTAAGTCAAATTCGCGAAAGACTTCTTCCATCTTGCGAAGGTACTGGTTGGACAAGGTTAATCCGCGAGCCACGCTATCACGAAGCCCGCGTTGAACACGGACCCGTTCCCAAGACTGGGCCAGAGAATGTGAATGGGTTGAAAGCGAAAGCGCCGACAAAACACGTCTTTCTAGCGCGGTTTTTGCGATGGGTTTCTGGCCCGCGGGAACAGTGTCAGCCCATTTTTTCAAAATCTGGCGAACTTGGTTTAGGCGCGTCTGCAGTGCGGCCTGAATCACTCGTTCACGCTTCCCAACAGGAACGCCTTTCATCACCAGTTCGCGGTGATCCAAAACATCGTAAATCACTTCGGGGTGATGGCTGTCGTAAATCACTGTTTCTTGGGACGTCCACTGGGAATAGACGCGAGCCCAAAAACGCGACACGTGGATCAGGGGCCGCGGTACCTTGAACGCCTGGTCGACACGGTTGTCGGGATCGGTGAGAACTTCCTGGACCCGGTTCTTAGCCACTGAAGTTTCAAAGACTGTCGTGGGAGCAGCCACTTGATCGTTAAAAACAGTGCTCCAATCGGGCTGGCGGTGTGGTTTCCAGGGCGCAACAGGTTCAACGGCCGCGAAAGCGGCCGACCCCAAAATCAAGTTGGCTAAGGCGAAAAGTGAACCGAATTTCATCATTAATATTAAACACTTAGTGTTACTCCCCCCAACGCAGCCCAATTGGGGGAAAAGAGCTTGTGCTCCCGCCGTCCATAAGCAGAAGGCGTGCCACGGATGGCGGACTTAAAACGCTCTGGGGAGGTCTTTTTCATCGAAATTCAAAGAAAACTGGCTAAGCTTTTTTCAAATGAACGAAAAATCTTCACCCGAATCCTTCGAAGTCGCGCTTGAGAAGCTCCAACTGACGGTCAAGAAACTCGAGGCGGGTGAATTGAGTTTGGAAGAATCGCTTTCTGCTTTCGAAGAAGGCGTACGCCTGACCAAACAGTGTCAGGAGCAATTAGCTGTCGCTGAAAAGCGAGTCGAAGTCTTGATGAGCGCAAATGCTCATTCGGTTGAAACCAAACCGTTTGACCCCAAGAAATAATGGCTGAGAAGGAGCGATTGGATCTTCTCTTGGTGTCGCGGGGCTTGGCCCCGAGCCGCCAGCGCGCCCAGGCGCTGATTCTTTCCGGAAATGTATTGGTGAATGATCAACCGATCACCAAGGCCGGAGAAAATGTTTCGGTTCATTCCGTGATCCGAATTCGTGAAATGGATCACCCCTTCGTTTCTCGCGGAGGAGTCAAGCTTGAGAAAGCCATCCAAGACTTCAAGATCCCAATTCAATATCGAGTGGGCCTGGATATTGGCGCCTCCACAGGAGGGTTCACACAAGTTCTGCTGAACCATGGTGCCAAAAAAGTCTTTGCGATTGATGTAGGACACAACCAAATGGACTGGATGATTCGACAGGACCCCCGGGTGGTTGTGATGGAAAAGACCAACGCCAGATCTTTGACGTTTGAACAAATCGGGGAAAAGGTTGGCGTCATTGTTGTGGATGTTTCGTTCATTTCTTTGGAAAAGATATTCCCTGCGGCAAAGCAGTTCGCCACTGAAGAAACGGACTGGATCACATTGATCAAGCCCCAATTTGAAGTCGGTCGCGAAAAGGTTGGAAAGGGTGGAATCGTTCAATCCGAAGCCGATCAAAATGACGCGGTCGAAAGAATTAGAAGATTTGGCGAATCTCTTGGCTTGGCCCGAATGGCGTTGATAGAATCACCTATCAAGGGAACACAAGGAAACCGGGAATTCTTAGCACATTGGAAACTCGTAAACTGATCCGCATCATCGCCTTAGTCGCAAGCATTCTGGTCACGGGTTGCGCGTCTTCGGCTAAGAAAAATCAGAATCCGATAATCGAAGAAAGTGTAGGCACTTCTTTGGTGGTCACGCAGGAACAACAAGGTCCTGCAGCACCGGCGTCCACGATAAAGCCAGTCGTTCTAGTGCTTTCACCAGGAGCGGCGCGCGCGTTTGCACAAGCCGGAGTCATTCGTGCCCTGACCGACGCAAAGATTCGTATCGGAGCTGTATTGGGAACCGAAGTGGGTGCACTGATTGGTGCAACCTATTCGATTCAGCCTCAAATGAACGCCTTTGAATGGCAGCTTCAAAAAATCCGCGAGACGGAATTCATCCAGGCTTCTCGTTTCCTGGGCATTGGCCAAGAGTACCCCATGGAAGCTGTTGCGCTTTCGAAACAGCTAGATCAAATTTTCGGAAACAAAAGCTTCAAAGACTTGAAGATACCCTTGATTCTTTCGGTTGAAGAAAAGGGGGCGCAGAATTTTGCGTTGATCAAGCAGGGGTCTTTGACCAAGGCCCTTCGGGCCAGCATCGCCATTGAAGGACTTTTAAAGGAAGTTCAGTTTGAGAACCGTGAAGTTCGAGCATCGATGCGCTCAAAGCCCTACCTGGTTCAAGAAGCCCGAGCGCTTGGAATTGGCCCAGTTATTCTAGTGGATTCGCTGGCCTATTCGTCGGACCGGATTCAGAAAACTCAATCCGATGATTTAGATGCAGATCTAGAAGATATCGAAAAAAGAATTTCTCAAAACTACGAAGAAGCGCGCGACCATCATCGTTCCGAACGAGAACAGGCAGACTTAGTGATCACTCCCGATGTACGATCAATTGGCTTGCTGGATTTCAAAAGAAAGAACGAAGCGATCTATTCAGGAAAACAAAGCGTAACTGCGCTGCTTCCAAAAATTCGTGAACTGACCGGACAGGCGAAACCATGAGCTCGATCTTCAACCCGCAGATTCTAAATCCGCAGCCCGCCCCGGAACCCAAGACATCGGGCTGGTACTTTCGAAAACTTTTCATTCTAGCCATCATCGGGACCCTGATCGCGACGGTCTTGGGCGGCTCGGTGTTGTGGTACTTTTCGCGCGGTTTGCCCGCCATTATCACAGCGGCAGACTATCGCCCGCTCGGAGTGACCCGTGTTCTTGGCGGCGGGGGTCGGGAAGACCAACTTTTGGCCGAATTCTACAAAGAACGTCGGTATGTGGTTCCTTACGAAAAAATTCCAGAAACTGTCGTTCATGCGTTCATTTCGGCCGAAGATGACAGCTTCTTTGAACACCAAGGGATCAACTTGGTCGCAATCATTCGCGCAAGCATCGCGAACTTCCGCGCAGGGCATGTGGTTCAGGGCGGCAGTACGATCACTCAGCAAGTTGCTAAATCACTTTTGCTGACCAGCGAGGCCACTCAGCGAACTTTTTCACGAAAAATTAAGGAAGTGATCCTTTCAAATCGGATTGAAAGGAACCTTTCGAAACAGCAGATTCTTTATCTTTACCTAAACCAGATTTACTTGGGCCACGGTGCGTACGGTGTCCAAGCTGCGACAAAAGCCTATTTTCGAAAAGACGTATCCGAAATCACATTGGCTGAAGCAGCCATGCTTGCGGGGATGCCCCAAGCCCCGGGCAAGTACAGTCCCCACTTGAATCCAAAGAAAGCGAAAGAAAGACAGTTGTACGTCCTTCGTCGCATGTACGAAAACAAGTTCATCACCAAAGAACAGATGATTCAGGCCGAATCCATGGCGTTGAAAGTCTATAAGGACGAAGACCTGAACCAGCGATTTGCACCCTACCTAGTCGAGCATATTCGACGGTACTTGGCCGATAAGTACGGCGAAGAAATGCTTTATGAACAAGCGATGACGGTGACGGTCCCAGCGACCCGCGCGCTTTCAAAGGCGGCGCGAACCAGCCTTCAAGATGGTCTGCGTGCTGTCGACAAGCGAATCGGATATCGGGGCGCTCAGAAGCATTTGAAGACCACCGCAGAAATGGAAGATTTTCTGCGTGAACAGCGCCTGGCGCTGATTCAAAAGAAGTTCGGCTACACCCTGTTCCTTCCAGACGGACGAACGGACCCCATTGAAGTGATTCGGGAAGCCGGGCTTCGTGACGAAAGTCAAGTCCTTGATGTGGGCGCAGTCTATCCGGCTTTGGTGATGAAACCCGACGACAAGGCGAAATCAACGACGGTTTACCTTGGAGTGATTAAGGCTGAACTTCCTTTGGATAAGATGTCTTGGGCTAAGCCTGTCCGGGAAGAAGGATCAACATACCCGGTTTGGAGTGCGATCCAACCGTCGAAAGTTTTCCAAAAAGGGGATGTGATTCAGGTCAAAATTCTTGAAGCCAATGACAAGCGGGTTTTGGTCGCTTTGGAGCAAGAGCCGATCGTTCAAGGCGCGGTTTTTTCGCTGGAAAGCCAAACGGGCTACGTCCTTGCGATGGAAGGCGGATATGACTTTGAAAAATCAGAATTCAATCGGGCCTTCCAAGCACTTCGACAGCCTGGATCTTCATTCAAACCATTCATTTACGGAGCCGGCCTTGAAAAAGGCTACACCCCGGCAACGGTCATTGTGGATTCGCCCATTGTTTTGGATGACGGCGATAACGGAACCTGGAAGCCCAAGAACTTTGAAACCAAATTCTATGGCGATACGACTTACCGCCAGGCACTGATCAAATCCCGAAATATTCCCACGATCAAAATCGTACAAGATATTCGGGTTTCGTTTCTTCACGAATACTCGAAACGAATTGGGCTAAACGGTCAGTTTCCTCAGGATTTGTCGATTTCTTTGGGAAGCGGAAGCGTTTCACTGGTCGAATTGACCAAGTCTTACGCACTTTTTCCACGACTAGGTCGAAAAGTGGATCCGGTCTTTTTCATGGAAATTCGTGATCGGGACGGGAAACTACTAGAAAAGAAGGACCCCCACTGGGGCTGGATTGGCGATCAACGCCAATCGGGAATTCTGGCATCGGTGGCGACAGCGTCGCCTTCTCCCAAACCTTCCACGGGCGCTAGCCCCGCAGTTAGCGGATTGCCCTTGGCGGAAGCTTCACCCATGGCATCGACTGCGCCAGCCGCCAGAATCAATCTTCCCAGTTTTCCAACCGCCGAAGACCCAGATCAGGTGATTGATCCAAGGGTCGCGTATGTGATGACGCATTTGATGAAGGAAGTCGTCAACTACGGAACCGGTCAGGAAGCCAAACAGCTTCAGCGTCCCGCGGCCGGAAAGACAGGAACGACCAACGACTATATCGACGCCTGGTTCATGGGATTTACGCCTCACGTCGTCACGGGAACCTGGGTCGGCTACGACAGTCAAAAAACAATCGGACCATCCGAAACCGGAGCACGCGCAGCGCTACCGATTTGGCTGGGATTTATGAAGGAAGCGATTAAACCTTACCCAGATACGGATTTCGCGATTCCTAACGGGGTGGTCTACGCCACGATCGATCCCACTAACGGAAAATTGGCGTCCTCTGCGTCGTCGTCCGCAATTAAGGAAGCTTTTATCGAGGGCACCGAGCCTACGGAAGTCTCGACAGGGGCGGCAACGCGAGGAGAATCTCACTCAGACTTCCTTAAAGAAGATAGCGAATAGTGCCGATCCTCTTTTAGGGGGTCCAAGGATTGACCAGCGCTATTCGCCTTCGAAGTTCACTGACGATCTCGTTTGGCTTGCACGCGTTCTTTCTACTAGCGTGGGCTTACGTCGCAACGCAAGCACTGACACGCCCGACGCCGTCCGAAACGGTCTATGTTGAATTAGAAGATTCAAAGTCCAAGCGTAATCGCATTGTCCAATCACAGCTGGTGAAGCCGTCGGATGAAGCGAAGAAGGACGCCTTTCTAGGAAAGCAGAATCAGATCGTCGACCGTCAAACGGTTTCAAAGACTAAGCAGATTCAAGGCGAAGCCGCAGGTCGTGCCACGCAGAAAGCGCAAGCGAAGGCACCCGAAAAGGCGGAAAAGCGAAGCGAGAAATTCAGCGGAAAATTGAGCCAATTGGGTGTGCCAATGCTTCAGCCGAAGGTAGCCAATCGGGCTCCTGCTGATGTGGGTCGTTTTCAGAATCCGGAATTTGGCGGCGGACAAGCCCCGTCCGACTATGTGGACGGATTAAAAGAATCAGAATCGACGATGCTGAACACGCGAGAGTACGTCTTCTTTGGATACTTTCACAGAATCCGGGAACGCCTTGATCTAGCCTGGACTGCGACACTTCGTGAAAAATTTGAAAAACTTTACCGCGCCGGTCGCAGCATTGCGTCTGAAAAAGAACACACGACACGATTAATGGTTTTTCTTAATGAACTGGGTGAAATCAAGAAAGTTCAGGTCGTCGAAGAATCCGGAACCAGGGACCTAGACGACGCGGCAGTTCGCGCCTTCAATCAGGCAGGACCATTTCCAAATCCGCCGAAGGGGCTGATCGAACCCGATGGGTTGGTTCGAATCAAGTGGGATTTTGTCTTAAGAACCTGAAGGTCGGGACAGCTAAAAAGTTCGAACATGGCAAAGAACGACTACCCAAAGATGACTGAATTAATTCTACAGATCGGAACCCCTAACCACAGACAGGCGGATTCTTAGCTTTTCGTAGTCAATTCTGGCTTCAAGTGCTTTCAAAACACTGTCGTTCGCAGCCTGTTCGCGCAGGTTCACAATCAAAAGCGAACTCAGTCCATCTTGAAAACGCTTTCTTTCTGCGTTGGCCAAGCGTTCCGAAAGTTCCTGATCCTTAGCCATAGCCTTGGCCTTTTGATGTGCAGCCAAAAGTGCTGAAAAGGTGGTCTGAACTTCCTGAGCTACTTGGTCCTGAAGAAAGCGGCGATTCTGTTTCAATTGGTCCAGGCGAGCTTGTTGCGCTAGAAAATTACCGCGTGCTTCCCGGTTCTGGATTGGAAAACTTAGTCCTACCGAACCGCGCACTTCAGTTTCTCCTGCTTTTGGAACTCCCCGATCCGCGGCGTACTCAAACTGGACATCCAGTCGTGGAAGCCGTTGAACACTGGCTAGCGAAGCTTCGCGTTCAAGGCCTTCTTGTTGTTCCGACAAGGATCGCAGATCGCCCCGTTGAGCCTGAGCGTCCTTGATCCAAACATCCAGATCCTTGGGGGCCTGCGGAGGCGTGGAGATCGGTAAAACTTCTGAAAGGGGTCGTCCGGGAACCACCGAGTTTCCATTTTCGTCCCGTAAGTAAAGTGAAAGTTCCAAAGCCGCACGCTGATAGTTTCGTTCAGCTTCAATCAGCTGCGAAAGTCGTTGGGTGATCATCCTTTCGGCTTCTACTTCTTCGATCTTTGCAGCACTTCCCGCATGGACCCGGCGCTCGACTTGTTTCATTCTTTCTTCCGCAAGGCGGTACAAGCGAATCACGGCGTTAAGCTGTAGCGACGAGCCAACCCAATCCCAATAGCGTTCAGACGCGATTCGCTTCAAATCCAAAGTCCTGAATCGAAAATCACCCTCGGCTGCGCGAGATCCGGCTTCTGCGACATCCTTTCGGGTTCGTCCTGGATCGGTTAGAAAATCCCGCAGCAACGGTAATTTGAATCCCGTTCGGTATTCTCCCTCTGTGCCCGTTAATGATTTTCCTTCATAGGGTCGGAATTCTCCCTGTCCTCGGCGCCAGCCTGCGTAAACTTCAAGCGGTGTACCCCAGAACTGCTGAGTCAACTGGGCGTCCCATGTGCGTTGGTTGTAGCTTTCGGAAAGGCCGCCGAACTGGGATTGAAGCCGCAGGTCAAAAACGCCGCGAGCGGAAACTTCACGCCCTTGCGCAGTTTCTAGTTGGGCCTTTGCCGCCAAAGTCAGTGGCATCCGCTTTTCAACGCTGGCTAGGACTTCAGAAAGTTGAAGCGCTTCCCCAGGCGTTGATTCCCAAGGCAATGGTGCAGGTCCCGATCGTTGAATCGGATTCGCAAATGCTACCGGGAGAATCAGGCTTCCCACAGTGATGAATGAAATCACCCGCAGAATCATCTTACTTTCCGTTCTTTTTCGGTTCCTTGTCCGAAAGTTTCGGAGGATTCCCAACCGAAGGGGGAAATCCGTTCAACTGACGCCAGACTTCAAAGCCCAACGAGACGCGGCTCAGTTGAATCCAGCCAATGGTTCGAATTCCTTGGCGAAGGTGCCTTCCTTCCGGCCATGGGGAACCTTCTTTCGGTCCGACCACGACTCGGAACTTTCCGGTGCTGGCATCAGACGGGTCGATGAAACTGACGATTCCAGGAAAAGTCCCGACGGCAACCGAAGGCCAACCCGAAAACTGAATGGCAGGCCAGCCTTCGAACTGCAGTCGAACTTCGCTGCCTTCACGAACCAGTGCCACATCGTTTCCGTTGATCCAAAGTTCGACGGCGCGGGAAGCCGTTTCCGGAACCAGTAAAGCTAACATCTGCCCAGACTTGACGACGCGACCACCTTGGCCTGCGACAACACGAAGAATCGTGCCGTTGACGGGGGCGGTAATCTTCTGGGTCATCTGGCGCGAAATTCGAACTTCTAAACGCGCCAATTCTGCACCAGCATTGGCAGCGTCGACGATGTAACGAGTGTATTCCACTTGCGCCTGTTCGAATTCCCGTTTGGAACTTAGCCCTTCTTGGAAAAGTTTTCGCTGACGGTCCAAATTCAGTTTGGTGGTTTCCGCTGCCGATTCTGAAGCCTTCAAACGCTGATAAAGCGCCTTTCTTTCGACTTCAAGGCGATCGATGATCGCAGGGTCGTTGTCCGAAAGTTCGACGATGGGGTCTCCGGCTTTGACAAAGCTGCCTTCACGAACGAACCACTGCTTGACGATACCGTCGACGGTGGCATTGATTTCCTGCTCGCGTTCGTTGGGGTCGTACGCAATGACTCGACCGACTCCGGGGGCGGTTTGTTGCCAAGGAAGAACCGCCAGGGCAAAGGCAAAAACGCCCCAACCGATCCAGATTCGGCGACCCAGGCGCTTTTCATAAGCTCGAGTTCGGTCAAATTCGATCGCCCGTGAATGAACGGATTCAAGGTGCTGAAAAGTGTCATGGGGAATCATGATGAAACTTCCTTTGGGACTACGATCTTTGAAACTTTGATCAACGCGGCGACCAGATCGTAGAAAGACTCGATGTGTTTGTTGAGCTTCTCGATCGAAGCAAAAGCGGCTGAAAAGACTAGTTCGGCGGCGACCAGCTGACCCAGGCTCATTTGCTCGTTGATTACGAAATAGGAACCCAATCCCAGCAAAACGCACATGGAAACAATATGAAGCCCAGAAAGACCGATCATCTGCGCGACAATTAATCGAAAGTGACGAAGACGAATTTCGACATAGTTCAAAGCGCGCTGATCCGCCGACTTTGTGATTTCTGGATCACTCGGCTTCACAGTACGAATGAAGTCCGCGATTCCATGTTTGACCGACGATTCATTGATCGCAGTGGACATCAGTGGCTCTGAAGGCAAGCGAAGAATGGCCAAAAGGGAAAGGACAATGACCAAATCAAACGCCAAGAAAAACGGGTGGTAAAAGGCCAAAAGCAATAGAGCAAAGAAAAGCTGTACGATGACTCCGAAACCCTCCATCAAAAGTGTCGAGATCGCTTTTTGGATTACAAAGGTGTCGTAATAAATGTGGCTAGCTTGAGGGCTTGAAAGCCTTGCCTGGACTTGAGACGCAGCAAGGACAACGCGACTGTGAAAGCGACGCTGCATCTTTTCGACCAGAATTCTTTGCAAGATTCGAAGAAAGGCGGCGGCAGTCAGGCCCAATCCAATGAAAAGAACGATCGTCAAGATTTGCGTGGTCAGTGCCGTTTCCAAAATTCTGTTCAAAAGGACCTGAACACCCAAGGGAACTACAAGGTTCGCAAGGCCGTAGGACAAGGAAATGGGAAGCAGAATTTTAAAATGAGTCAGCTCGCCCCGAAAAAAGGACCAAATCCAGGTCAAGGCATCTGCAATTCGATATGAATTTGAATTCTCATGAGCCAAGGGACTCACTTCCTTTCCAGGCCTTTCTGGCGTAAGCCAGCGCGACTTTTAAACTCTTTGCGTCGCGATCATCTTCGTCAAAGAATCGAAGTGTTTCCAAAAGCCACCGTGCAACCCAAACCTTGGTCAAGGAATAGACCACATGCTTTCCTTCGCGCGAACCTTCGACCAATCCCAATTGCTTCAGGTGTCCCAAGTGTTGAGAAATGGTCGACTGAGGAAGCGAAAGGAGGTCGGACAGTCCGCGTACGTCCCGCTTTTCGATCGCAAGTTCTTCGATCATCCGAATTCTATGAGGGTGAGCGAGCACCCCGAGGAAGTGGGCAATCTTTTTGGCAACGATCAGACGGCCGGGCATTTTTTGGTCTCCAAAAATTCAAATATTTAAAATATATCATATTCAAATATTTGAATGTGTAAAGAGAGAAAAAAGCCTAATGAATGTGGACGTATACGAATTGGAATCCAGGGATTTAGGCTTTTGGTTTGATTCGATCTAGGCCTTCTTGAAGAAGGTAGGACTTCCAAAGGTGGTCCAGGCGGCGAAATGTGGTGATCACTTGGTCTGCTGCAACCCGGGACGAAATGTCCGACTGCTTTGAAAGCGTCGCAACCGCACCCAGGATCGCCGCAAATGCTGGGCTGGACATGATCTCGGCCATTTCTTTCGAAAAATCATGATCATGACTTTGATGCGACGAGACCAAGGCCGTGTTGAAGATTCGAGTCAGCTCTTCCGTGGTGGGTTGAGAGGACTGCGTCGTGGATGAGGTGGTTGTTGGGCTTTGGGTCATGTCAATGCGTTGAGGTCGGACTATTAAACCCAAAGATTCCATTCAGACAAGGGGCGTTCTGAGAATTTCCGGTCAAGCTAAAAACGGAGCTGAAAAAAAAACTTCTCTCGATCTATAGTGTTTCCATGCCGAGTTCTTCTAATGGGTTGGATCTACTGAAAAATCATCCGGATGTGTTCGTGAATCGCCACATTGGCGTTGGACCCGACGAAGAAGCGAAAATGCTGAAGGCCATCGGCTGCTCGTCGGTGGATCAGCTGATCGAGCAAACGGTTCCATCGTCCATTCGGTTGAAAAAAAATCTAGAATTTTCAAAATCGGCCTTGACCGAGATGCAAGTCCTGGAGCATCTGCGCGGACTTTCAAAAAAGAATCAAGTATTTCGATCCTTCATTGGGATGGGATACGCCGACTGCATCACGCCTCCAGTCATCTTGCGAAATATTTTGGAGAATCCAGGCTGGTACACGCAGTACACCCCCTACCAAGCTGAAATTTCGCAAGGGCGCCTAGAAGCACTTCTGAATTTTCAGACCATGGTTGCCGATCTTTCAGGTCTGCCCATCTCGAACGCATCGCTTTTGGATGAAGCGACGGCCGCCGCGGAAGCCATGGTGATGGCTTATTCATTGAAGAACCGCGCACCGGGTCGCGCATTCTTGGTGGATGAAGCGACTCATCCACAAACCATTGCGGTCGTAAAGACACGCGCAGAAGCACTGGGCATTTCGGTCGAAGTGTCGCCAGTGGATTCCGCGGACCTATCCAAGAACTATTTCGGAATCCTGATTCAATACCCAGATACTCGTGGCAGCGTCCGCGATTTTGCAAAACTTGCGACCCAGGTTCACGCCAAAGACGGAATCGTCGTCGTCGCGGCCGATCCGTTAGCCTTGGTTCTTTATGAATCGCCAGGATCTTGGGGGGCAGACATCGTCGTTGGAAGCACCCAGCGCTTTGGCGTTCCAATGGGCTTTGGTGGACCTCACGCGGGTTATCTGGCAACCAAAGACGAATTCAAAAGATTGATTCCCGGCCGGCTGATTGGACTTTCAAAAGATGCAGATGGACGACCTGCCGCGCGCCTTGCGCTTCAAACACGCGAACAGCACATTCGCCGGGACAAAGCGACCAGCAACATCTGCACGGCGCAGGTTCTTTTGGCAATCACCGCCAGCATGTACGCCGTTTACCACGGCCCAAAGGGACTAAAAAAGATCGCCAGCCGCGTTCGCGGGCTTGGGCATGCGCTTCGTGAAAAGCTTCGCGCCCAAGGGCATTCAGTCCTGGACGGAGAAATTTTCGACACCGTCTGCCTGAAAATGAAATCGGCAGCTGAATTAGAAAAGGTGATTTCTGCAGCACTGCGGTTTCAAATGAATTTTCGAAAAATTTCGGCGACCGAAATCGGGATCAGTCTGGACGAAACGACGTCTGTGGCTGACTGGGTTGATGTGCTTTCGTGTTTTGGGCCCGCAACGGAAAAAGATTTGGACGCGGTGGCTGGAAAGATTTCGATGGATGCGCCGGCGGCACACGCCCGAAAGACGCCGATTTTGACCCATCCCGTTTTTCATCGGTATCACAGCGAACACGAAATGCTTCGCTACATGACCAAACTTCAGTCCCGAGATCTTTCGTTGACTTCGTCGATGATCCCGCTGGGGTCTTGTACGATGAAGCTGAACGCGGCGGCTGAAATGATGCCGATCACTTGGCCTGAATTTTCGCGCATTCATCCCTTTGCCCCAAAAGAACAAGTAGAAGGATACTTGGAAATGATTGTGGGTTTGGAAAAACTTCTGGAAGAAATCACAGGTTTTCAGAAAGTTTCGCTTCAACCCAATTCAGGTGCACAGGGTGAATACGCGGGTCTTTTGGTTATTCGCGCCTATCACCAAAGCCGCGGAGACCACGCAAGGAACATCTGCTTAATTCCGCAGTCGGCACACGGCACTAATCCGGCCAGCGCGGCGCTTGCGGGAATGCAGGTAGTGGTCGTGGCCTGTGATTCAAACGGCAATATTGACGTGGCTGATCTGAAAGCAAAGGCGCAGGCCAACAAAGATCGCTTAGCGGCCTTGATGGTGACCTATCCGTCTACCCACGGGGTTTTTGAAGAACCCATCAAAGAAATTTGCGAAACGATCCACGCTTACGGCGGGCAGGTCTACATGGACGGCGCGAATATGAACGCGCAAGTGGGGCTTTGCAGCCCAGGCGAAATTGGCGCCGACGTATGCCATCTGAACCTGCATAAAACGTTTTGTATCCCGCACGGCGGTGGTGGACCTGGAATGGGTCCGATTGGCGTGCGCGCGCACCTGGCTGAATTTTTGCCAGGCCACCCGGTGGTCAAAACCGGCGGCAACAAGGCCATCGGCCCGGTTTCCGCGGCGCCTTGGGGAAGTCCAAGCATTCTTCCAATCCCTTACGCCTACATTCTGATGATGGGACCCGCAGGATTGAAGCGCGCGACGGAAATCGCGATTTTGTCAGCAAATTATATCGCTGCAAGGCTAGCGCCCCACTTTCCGGTCCTTTACCGAGGATCGAAGGGCCGTGTCGCGCACGAATGCATTGTCGATCTTCGTCAGTTGAAGGCCACATCGGGGGTGGAAGTCGAAGACGTTGCAAAACGTCTGATGGATTATGGGTTTCACGCGCCGACGATTTCTTTTCCGGTCGCTGGAACCATGATGATCGAACCCACCGAAAGTGAATCGCTTCGAGAAATCGATCGATTCTGCGATGCGATGATTCAGATTCGGGCCGAAATCGCCGAAATCGAATCCGGAAAAGCAGACCGTGCGAAGAATCTTTTGAAATTAGCGCCACACACATCGTCCCAGGTGATGTCAGATTCCTGGGATCGACCTTATTCGCGTGAACGTGCGGCGTTTCCTGTCCCAGGACTTCGCGATAATAAGTTTTGGCCGCCGGTTGCGCGGGTAGATGGCGTCTATGGCGACAGAAACCTTTTCTGCACCTGCGCGCCGATGGACGAAGCGTAAGTCATTTGCGCTTGGCCGTCTGAAGAATCTAGCCTAGCGAAGCGACAAATGCCTGGTAGTCCTTGGCGGACATCAAGCTGCTTAGGCTAGATGGATCCGTTAGTTCCATTTTCACTAGCCAAGCCGAACCATAAGGATCTTGGTTGACCTTCGAAGGTTCATTGGCCAGATCACCATTCACCGCGGTCACGCGCCCCGCGACGGGTGAATAAAGGTCAGAAACGGCCTTGATGCTTTCGACGACACCAAAAACTTCACCGACTTTCAGTTCGCGACCGACTTTAGGTAGGTCAACGAAGACGACATCGCCCAGCGAACTTTGCGCGTGATCCGAAACGCCCACCGTTACTTGGTTTCCTTCTACTTTCGCCCATTCGTGATCTTTGGTGTATTTCAAGTCGCCTGGAAAGTTCATGATTTCTCCTGATTCAGTCTTTTTAGTACGGTCGTTTGTAAAAAGGTGTTGCGATGACTTCCGCTGCGACCGCGGTGCCACGGATGTCGATCGAAATTTTTGTTCCCACTTTCGCGTGCGAAGATTTCACGTATCCCAGCGCGATGGGCTTCTTTAACGAAGGCGATTGCGTGCCGCTGGTCAAAATGCCCAATTCCGTCGATCCGTCTTCGCTCATGACTTTGTAACCTTGGCGTGGAATCCCGCGGCCCCTGACTTCGATGCCGACCAGCTTTCGTTCCGGCCCGGCCTGTTGGATGGGTGCGATCGCGTTGCGACCGACAAAATCCCCTTTGGCCAGCTTCACGACCCATCCCAGTCCCGCTTCGATTGGATTCGTTTCGGAAGTCAGATCATTTCCGTACAAGGGGTAGCGGACTTCAAGTCGAAGGGTATCGCGCGCACCTAGCCCACAAGGCTTGAGCCCTTCTGGGGCACCCACTTCTAAAAGCGTGCGCCAAAGCCAAGGCCCCTGATCCCAGGGAAGGTAAATTTCAAAACCATCTTCGCCGGTGTACCCGGTCCGCGCGATCAGGACTTTCGAATCATTTCCCTTCAACTTTGTTTCCAGAAAAAAGAAAGGTTTCAGGCTTCCCAAATCTTCAGTGCAGATTTTCTGCAAAATCGCCTGAGCCTTTCGACCTTGCAGGGCCAACTGGCTGTATTTCGAACTTTCGTTGGTCAAAGTGACTTTGCGTGAACCCGCTGCGCGTGAAGGACCCACGCCCGAAAGAAAGCGTTTCAGCTGGTCCTGGCACCAATTGAAATCTTTTTCGGTGTTCGCAGCATTGACGACCACCAAGAACGATTCCTCTGATTTTTTGTAAACAATCAGGTCATCAACGATTCCGCCGTCAGGCTGGCAAAGCAGATTGTACTGAGCTTGGCCCAGTTTGATTGCCGCGATGTCATTGGTCAGGATGTAATTCAGAAAGTCCAAGGCTTGGGGGCCATCGACGTGAAATTCGCCCATGTGGCTGACATCAAAAAGACCGGCATTTTCACGGCAATTCAGATGTTCATCCATCAAACCGGAATACTGAACCGGAAGGTCCCAGCCGCCGAAATCAATCATTCGGCCGCCGGATTTCTTATGTTCTTCAAAAAGCGCAGTTTTCATCTTGGGGATACCTTAAAAACGAAACATCAGACCGGCATAGATCTGTGCCAGTTGGTTGTAATAGAACTGAAAGTGAACAGTCCTGCCGACGGCGTAACCCAGGGCGAACGAAGCCCCGTTGGCAATGACTGAAGCCCCGCCGTTACTGACGTCCATTCCGTAACCCACGGCCATTTGAAAATCCTGGACCGTAATTCCAAGAGCAGGCTTCACGCTGGTTCCGTTAAACGTCGAATCAGCAGCGGCATCAAATACCAGCTTTGCGTTGGCATTCATTTCATACGAAAGACCGGCTCCGTAAGCGTCGACTCCACCGGTTAAACCATAAGCCACGGCGCCAACCCGAAAGGGCCCGTGTGAATTAATCATCAGTCCCAGATCTAGACCGGCACGATTTGGGCCCGCATCCATTCCGTAGGATCCGGCTAAACCAATTGCCGTTTTGATGGACGTGATTTCTCCGGCAAGACCAAAATTCATTCCGCCTTTGGAACCCTGCGCACCACTGTTCGAATATCCAACGCCAGCACCCACGCGACCGTTACCGGTTAAAAATGTGCCACCGTAGCCCATCGGATTGAAACTAGTTGAAGGCGATTGAACTGCGACCAGAAATTTCGGCGCTTCGTTATTCACCAAACCCGCAGGGTTTTCACCGATCGAAGTATTGACCGAAGGTGACGAAACACCTGCGCCCACGGAAAGAAGGTTTGCGTTTTCCGAAGCCCAAGCGGACGAAGAACCGGCCAAGGCGACGATTGCAAAAAGTTTGATTTTCATTTCATTGATTTTACGGCCCGTTTTTCAGCAGACCAAACGGTATTTTGCATCAAAACCGCGATGGTCATCGGACCAACGCCGCCCGGGACGGGTGTGATGGCCTGAGCAATGTCTTTCACTTCGTCAAAAAGAACGTCTCCGACCACTTTTCCCTGCGCGTTGCGATGAATTCCGACATCAACGACGACAGCACCTTTCTTGATGTAGTCCTGGCCGACTAGACCCATTCGTCCTACTGCGACAAAAAGGAAGTCACAGCTTGCGGCGATCTTTTTTAAATCCGGTGACTTGCTGTGGCATTGGAATACGGTCGCGTCTCGCTGCAAAAGAAGCGAACCCAAGGGTTTTCCAACGATTGAACTTCGGCCGATCACACAGGCCGTCTTTCCGGAAACGGAAAGGCCATAATGGTCTAGAATTTCCATCACCCCGTGAGGTGTGCACGGGCGAAAACAGGGAAGTCCCAGGACCAATCGCCCCGCATTTTCGGGGTGAAAGGCGTCGACGTCTTTTGAAGGGTCAACCCAGTAAACGACTTCTTCTTCAATAAAGGACTTTGGCAGTGGTCGTTGAATCAAGATGCCGTCGACGGTTGGATCTTCATTTAAGCGGTCCACCAATTTTTTGACTTCTTGTGGAGTAACCGAGGCTGGAAGGTGATGGGATTCGTGAAGCATTCCCAACTTCACCGCAGCTTCACCTTTTTTAGACGTGTAGATCTGACTGGCCGGATCGTTTCCGACCAGAATCACTGAAAGCTTCGGGGCCCGGCCCAGCTTCTTTGTCACTTCTTTGACTCGTAGGAAAACTTCATGATTCAGTTTTTCGACGACGGGTTTCGCGGAAAGAAGAAGCATGTCGGGATTCTAGAACGGACTTGCCTGTCTCGGTAAGAATTTCCTCGCAAAGCGGAAGTTTTTGCCCAAGCGGGCAAGTTTTTCTTTGAAGCAACGGCGAAATCCCTAGGAAAAACCGTCTGATCGGCACGGCATACCGATTGCTAAATACCTACCGTAGGTCAAGGACGACTTACGGGGGATACAATCGGTGCCATTAGGCATATGGACAGCTGCATCAGGTGCAGCCGCGCAATCGCAGCAAGTGGATATCGTCGCAAACAACCTTGCGAACGCCGACACGCTCGGCTTCAAAAAGGATGTACAGACCTTCCGCGAATACATGGCCACGCTGGAACGCGACCATGAAGCCGCCGATATCAAGCGTGGTCCGATCAAGGACCAGGACTTCTATCCATTGGATGGAAGGGATTCTTCTTACGTTATTATCGATGGAACCCACACGAACTTTAAGCAAGGCAATTTACGTGTCACGAATTCGAACTTGGACCTGGCGTTGGAAGGACCTGGATTTATCGAAGTCAGTACGCCATCAGGAATTCGCTACACGCGCCAAGGAAGTTTGAAGCTGGCAATGGATGGCCGCTTGGTCACGACGGATGGACACCCTGTTTTGGCCGCACAGCCTTTGGGCTTAAACGGTCCAGCAGCGCAAGGGGGACTTCCAGGGGGAATTCAAGGCGCCGTTGCGGCGCCGGCAGGCGTGGACGATGCTTCACGTTTCATCAGTCTAAAGGATCGCGGAAACCAGATTTCGATCAATCCACGTGGTGAAATTTACGCGGGCGATGAAAAGATCGCGCAAATCAGTGTTCGCGAAGTGATGGATTCCCGAAAACTTCAGAAGCGCGGAGCCAATCTGTACGAAAGCCGCGATCCGAACAATTTTCTTCCGACGGCGAATCGGACACAAGTCAGGCAAGGAATGCTTGAGACTTCAAACGTGAATCCCGTCGAAGAAATGACCAATTTGATCAAGGCCAACCGGTTGTTTGAACACGACCTGAAGGCTTTGAAGACGTATGGCGATTTGATGCAAAGAGAAGTGAACGATATCGGCAAGTTGTAGTGTGTGTAAAAAAAAACGGACCGGCCCAGCAGGAATGCGCTAGGCCCGATACGAAGAGGAATCAAGGATGATTCGAGCCTTATCAACGTCTGCCACGGGCCTGGAGGCCCAGCAGGCGAACATCGAGCGAATTTCGCAAGACCTGGCCAACGTGAACACCGACGGCTACAAGCGTTCGCGAAATGAATTCCAAGATCTGATGTACGAGACGATTAAGGAAGCCGGCGGATCGCTGGGTTCGGGGTCTCAGACTCCGGTGGGAATTCAAACCGGTCTGGGTGTCAAGGTCGGCGCCAGTCACAAAATTTTTGAGCAGGGGCCTGCTAAGGCGACTTATCACCCCTACGATCTGATGATCGAAGGCAAAGGATTTTTTCCAATCCAAATGCCCAACGGCGAAATCAGTTACACGCGAAACGGAACCTTTCACTTGGATTCCACGGGTCGGGTCGTTTTGACCAACGGTGGCCAACTGATTCCGCAAATCCAGATTCCGCCGAATGCCTTGAACGTCACAGTCACGGGCAATGGTGAAGTCAAAGCACAGCTTCCTCAGAACCAAGAAACGGTTTTGGGTCAGATTCAATTGATTACTTTCCAGAACGAACAGGGGCTGACCGCATTGGGTGACGGTATGTACCGTCCGACGGCGGCAAGCGGCGCCCCCCTTCAAGGAATTCCGGGCGAAAATTCGATGGGTTCGCTTCAGCAGGGATTTGTTGAAGGTTCCAACGTCAACGTCGCGAATTCGATGGTCGACATGATCACGACTCAGCGCGGGTATGAAATGAACACGAAAGTCATGGGGGTTGCGGACCAAATGCTTGGCGCAACGGCAAACATCAAATGATTCAAATCCGAAAAAACTTTGAACCCTTCTACCTGACTTTGATTGTCGCCGTATTGGCTGCGTTGGGTTCCGGCGCAAGCGCATCGGGAAGTTCGATGGACGAAGTGAAGAAGGCCCTAGAAACCATTCATCCCGAAGCCAAGATCATCTTGGGCGAAGATCGCGAAAAAATTCGTGGAGAGACCCTAGGCAGCGTGCGTCGCGTGAAATTTTTGAATGAAATTCGCCCAGGCCGCGTTCGTTACACCATTGAAGATTCAACCGGGAACGAAGCCGAATACGAAGCAGGCTATAAAGCCATGATTTCAGCCTGGATCGCGGTTCGTAGAATTCTTCCCGCAAAAAAGATCGTAGAAACCGATTTTCGAAAAGGTGAAATCGACGTCGCGCAAGGGATCAATCGCGAACTGAAAGGTTTAGCCATCAGCCCAGACACGCGGCTTGAATCATTAGAATCACGGCAAACCATCATGGAAGGTTCCTTCCTGATTTCAAGCGCAGTCCAGCGAGTTGCAGATCTAAAGAAGGGCGATCCTGTGAAAATCAAAATGATCGCCGGAGACTTGATTCTTCAAACGTCAGGACAAGCGACCGAGCCCGCCTATTTGAACGAAACTGCGAAAGTGATCACCAGCAAAGGAAAAAAGGACCTGGTGGGCACCCTTCGTAAGAACGGAGAAGTCGAGGTGCGGCTATGAAGAAGCTGACTTTCCTTTTTATTCCTTTTCTTTTCGTCCTTTCAGGCTGTGCCGAAATGATGGGGAATCTTAGACCCGAATACGATGATTCAGATCCCTATGCGCGTTCGAATGGACCCACAGTGGGTGGCCGCTGGAGCGAGCGTCAGATGCTGGATGACCGAGGTGGGTATCCAGAAGACCGTTACGGGGCAGTTGGGCATTCAGAACGCAATCCCGCCAGCATTCCGCTTCGCGGAGATGACGGTTATTCGAATGAAGAAGTCGATCCGGAAACCGGCGTTCCGATCTATTCAGCCCAGGCGAACGTGGAACCACCGATGCGTCGGTTTTACAAAAACGGAGCGCGAGCGACTCGTTCGGATTTCGTGGATGATTCCAGTAATGACGGTTCGCTTTGGGCCAGCGACGGTCAGACCAACTATTACTTCACCAAGAACAAAGTTCGCGGTGTGGGCGACATCCTTTCGGTTACGATCGAAAAAGAATTTCATCGCGACATCATGACCGAACTGACCCGCACGCTAAGTCAGCGTGAACGCGATATGGAACTTGAACTAGCCCAAGAACGTATCAAGAACGGGAACGTCGGGGCGGACAAGGTCGGATCCAGCGCCGCGTCGCCCGAACGGGCGCCTGCCGCGGCTAATGGCGAAAAAGAAAAGAAAGACACCGAAGAAAAGTCGGCACGTACTGCGACTTGGGCTGATGTGGATGTTTCAAAATCCACACAGCTAAAAGAAGGCGACACGGTGATGAGCGAAATCGTCGAACGCTATCCCAACGGAAACTATAAAATCCGCGGAACTAAGCGAATTCCCTATCGCAATGGCTTTAGAAGCCTAGCGGTCAGTGCGATCGTGAAGGGTTCGGACTTGGGCGACGAAGACACGGTTCCGTCTGGAAAACTTTACGAATACCGACTTGAGGTCACGCGATGAAGAAACTGATTTTGCTTGTTTCATTGATGTTTTCGCAGATGTTTTTTGGGGCCGCGCAGGCGGCGCGCTTAAAGGACGTCGCAAGCGTCAAAGGGGTTCGTGAAAACATCCTAATTGGCTACGGAATCGTGGTCGGGTTGAAAGGAACCGGGGATTCCAGTGTCGACGTGACCGGGCAGTCACTTTCCCGTCTGTTTGGAAAACTGGGATTGGATATTCAGAACAACGCGGCGGTAAAATCCAAGAATGCCGCGGCGGTCATCGTCACCGCGAAGCTGCCGCCGTTTGCGCGAATCGGAAATCGAATCGACATCACGGTCAGTTCTATTGGTGATGCTGGAAGCCTAGAAGGCGGGGTCCTTTTGGTCACGCCGCTTCGGGCAGGCGATCAGAATGTCTATGCGGTCGCGCAGGGTCCGGTCACAATCGGATCAATTGCAGATGGCACGACGAAAAATTTCCCGACGGTCGGTCGGGTGGTAGCGGGGGCGACAATCGAAAAGGATGTGGATACGGGTTTTTCGGCAAAGAAGAACTTCCGTTTCGCACTTCACAATCCGGACTTCACCACGGCAGCGCGAATCGCAGCATTGGTGAATGCGGAACTAGGTGGCAAGTACGCAAGCGCCAGGGACAGCGGAACGATCGATGTGGTGGTTCCGTTTAATTACGAAGGTAATTCGGTCGAACTTTTGGCCGCATTGGAAAACATCCAAGTCAATGTCGACAACCGGGCACGCGTCGTGTTGAACGAACGGACGGGTACAGTCGTGATGGGCGATAAAATCGGGATTTCTCCGGTAGCGATAGCGCACGGCGAACTGGCGATTGAAGTCAAAGAAAGCAAGAACGCAAAACCCAATCGTGTAGCCGAATTCAAGTCCACCGCGAATGTTTCGGATTTGGTCAAAGCGCTGAATGCGCTGGGGGTTCAACCCAAAGACCTGACCGCGATTTTTCAAACGTTAAAAGAAGTCGGCGCACTACAAGCTGAATTGGAGATCATGTGAGCAGCAACAGCGAAAAAATCTTTTGGATGGACTTTGTGTTGAACGATCGGCTTGGGCCGATCTTGTCAGAAGTTGAGCGAACCCTGGAGAAGGCGAATGTCATGGATGATGCCAGTGCTCGGAAGAGCGATTCTGTGATTCGTACCTATATCCAGGAAACGGAACAGGGAAACGAGCCTGCTAGGATGGTGGGTGATTCCTTTTCCACGGAATCGATGGACCGCAAGGACGCGGAATCGCATTTCTCTCGGGGTTCGCTCGATCAGAGGGGTGCAACGGACTGATGAAGCCCGTAGCACCCCTCACCCCCTCAGTCGTGAATCGACAAACCATGCAGTGGGGTGACAGTGCGTTGACGGCGCCGACGACACCGGCCCGTCGAGTCGAGAAAGTGGACCGTGCGAAGGCCGACCCTCAGAACGTGAAGGCTGCCGAAGGCATGGAAGCGATGTTCTTGGACTATTTGATGCAGGTGATGCGGCAAACGGTTCCAAAGAACGACATGGACCTGGAATCACCAGCGACAGGAATCTATCGCTCGATGCAGGATTCCGAAATTGCCCAGATCGCTGCGCGCAACGGTGGGATTGGCCTAGCTGATCAAATCATTGCCTATCTTGAATCCCAACGTTACACTTTACCTAAGGGCGCCAAGCCCCAAGCACCCGAAACAAGAAAGCTTTCGGGTCACGAGCCAGTGAGTACAGGAGGTACCCATGAAGGTCAGTCAGTCGAATAGTAGTCCGATTCAGAATTCTCAGGCGACTGAGAGCAAGAAGACTGAAAAATCCGCGCAAACTTCGAAGAGTTCGAGCACGCAATCGACGGGGAAGTATGAATCTGTTCCGTCAAACGGCAGCACGCGTGCGGAAATTTCTTCGAAAGCGAAAGAATTCGCGAAAGCCAAGTCTGTAGCGGATGCCGCGCCAGATGTTCGCGAAGATCGTGTTGCTGATCTGAAGAAAAGAATTAATTCAGGTCAGTACAAGATCGATGCAGACGCAATTGCGGATCGCATGTTCGAAGAACATTCACGACTGGGATAAGTCGCGAAGCGAATCTTGCACCTAGGGCAATCAAGGAGGAGAGCCCATGAGTGATCAAAAAACCCAGCTAAAAGCCTTACTCGCAGAACTGCACCAAGCGCTTCACGCGCTTGTGGGAAGCTATCGCCAGCTTCTTGAAATCGTTCGCGTGGAAAGGACAGCTCTCCTCGATGCGGACCTGACCGCGGTTCAGGGCGCGACTCATGCGAAAGAAGCGCAGATCGAAATCATCCGCCAAGCCGAACTGAAGCGCGTTCAGTTGGTTCAAGAACTGGCGATGGTCTGGCGCTTTGCCATCAAAGACCTGACTTTGAATAAGATTATTTTGGAAGCGCAGGCGGTCGACGCCGCGCTGTCAGAAACTCTTCGTACGGATCTGACGACGCTGACTTTGCTGATGGAAAGAACGGCGGAACAGAACACCAAGAACAAAGAAATTTGCATCCGCTCGCTGAAGCACATCGGTGAAATGAAGAAGAATGTGCTGGGTGAAGCAGAACCTAAGAACGAAACCTACTCCAAGAAGGCGCAGAAAGTGAACAGCACAGGCGGTGGCCGCCTGATTTCAGGGGAGGCATAAGTCTAGGTTATGGGCATGCCGAATATCATGCAGACCGGTAAGTCCGGCCTGATGACCTCGAAAGCGGCCATCGGGACGACCGGTCACAACATTTCGAATGCCAATACGGAAGGCTTTTCACGCCAGCGCGTGGACCAAGCCACAACGACGCCACACCCACGTGCCGGCGAAAAGCGCGTGATCGGAACCGGTACAAAGATCGATCGAGTTCGCCGAATCAACGACGAATACCTAGAAAAACAGATTCGCAGCAGCCATCGTCTTTTGAACCACTTCGAAGAAAAAGACATGATGCTGAAGCAGGTTGAAGACATCTTCAACGAAATGAACGGCGATGGCTTGAATCGCCTGATGTCTCGATATTTCAATGAATTTCGTAAGCTAGCCAACGAACCCGATAACGAAGCGGTTCGCCAATCCGTTCGTGAAGCTACCCAGTCGATGGTGAATGATTTTCACCGGATTCGAAACGAAGTCGTTTCGACTTCGCGTCACATCGATTCCCGTCTTGAGGGCTACATTTCTGAACTGAACAATTACGCGGATCAGATGCGGACGTTGAATCGCCGAATTCGTGAAGTGGAATTAGGCAACGGATCGCCTAACGATCTTTACGATCGGCGCGATGAAATTTTGAAAAAGATTTCGTCTTACTTGGATATCACCACCCATAAAGACAATCACGGTAACGTGAACATCGACATTCAAGGGGTTGGGCCGCTGGTGACCGGTGACGCTTTTGAACAGTTTTCGACCGAAAGAAGCCCGATGGACGACCAGGGCAAGATGGATGGCTCGGTCGATATCAGAACTTCGGGATCGGTTCGGGGCATCGTTACTCACAACATTAAAGGCGGAAAACTGGGGGCCCTTTTGGAAGTTCGCGACCAAGCGATCACCCAGGTTCTTAACCGCATGGACGAACTAGCGTACAACATCGCGGAATCCACGAATGCGATTCACGAACAGGGATTCACGCGTGACGGGGTTCAGGGCGTGAAGTTTTTCAAGCAGCTGGACGGAAAGAACCGCGCGGCCGAACTTTTGGAACTTTCGGATGAAGTGAAATACAATTCGAACGCGATCGCGACGGCCGCGGCTCCGGATGCTCCGGGCGATAATCGAATTGCGCTTTTGGTTTCAGGACTTCAACACCACCGCATCATGAATGACGGCAAGGTGACCGCGGACGATTTCTATAATTCGATCGTCAGTGACGTCGGTGTTTCTTCATCCAGAAACCGGGAAAACCTGGGTCAACAGAAAGAAATTCAAACGCAGCTTGGAAAGATGCGCGATTCGATTTCGGGGGTCAGTCTGGACGAAGAAACCACGAATTTGATGCAGTACCAGCACATTTACGGTGCTTCGGCGAAAGTGATTCAAGTTGCCGATGAAATGCTGAAAACGGTCTTGGAATTAAAGAGGAACTAAGCCTAGCGGCGAATAGGTTATGAGAATTACGGAACGAAACAATTTTGAAACGGTCCGAGACAGCATCTCCAGAAGCCGGGGACGCATGGACGGTCTTCAACATCAGGCGGCTACGCTGAAGCGGATCAACGCGCCGTCGGATGACCCGATTGGATCGTCCAAGATTCTGGAAATTCGCACCGACAAAGTGAACAACGATCAGTTTCAGATGAACGCAAAGCTTGCGGAATCTTTTCTGATGAACACCGACCACACCTTGGGTGAATTGGCCGATATCGTGGTTCGCGCAAAAGAAATCGCCTTGGGGCAGTCCAGCGGCGCTAGTTCAAATGACGAAACCCGAGTTGCAGTAGCTGAAGAAATTACTCAACTATACAAACAATCGGTCGCCGCGGCGAACAGACGGATCGGCGATCGATACCTGTTTGGAGGCTATAAAACCCACCAGCCGCCCATTTTGCCAGATGGTCAGTACCGTGGGGACAACGGCGAAATGATGGTCGAGATCGCCCGTGACGTCTTTATTTCTAGCAACGTTCCGGGGTCGGTCGCCTTCAATACTCAGCCCACCGCAGTGGCTTCACCGAACCCAGAACTGACCGATCAACAGCGCCGCGGACCCGCGGGATCCATGGACGAAGGGGGTCCCCGTCCAGAAAACATCAATCTTTTCGACGAACTTCAAGCGCTTCGGGTCAGCTTACTGGCGGGCGATATCAGTGGTGTTCGAGATACCCTCGAACGCTTTGATGCTCTTCACGGAACCCTGATTTCAAATCGCGCAAAGGTGGGATCCAGGTTGATGGGCATTCAATCCACCGCAAGTTCGCTCGAACGGCACAATCTGACCAATGCTCAGCTGAACTCTGCGCTAGAAGACGCGGACATGTCCCGTGTGGTCAGCGATCTGGCGAAGGAAGAAACGGTCTTCAAAAGTTCTCTGGCTAGTGCCCAGAAACTGATCCAGCCTACGTTGCTTGATTTCATTAGATAAAAGTCTAAAGAGAATGGTTGAAAGGTACGTAGCGTTATACTAAGAGTGGCCTGTTCCGTTTTTCATTACACGCAGGACGCGCCGAACGTGTCACAGGGATGGGTGGATTCAGTATGTTAGTTCTGACCCGAAAACTTGGGGAAAGTATCGCAATCGACGATCACATCAAGATCGTTGTGGTTCAAATCAAAGGCAAGCAGGTTCGCCTGGGCATACAGGCTCCGAAGGAAACCAAGATTCATCGCGAAGAAGTCTATTCTGCGATTCAAGATTCAAACAAAGAAGCTGTCAAAACCGCACCAGCGATTTCGCAGGTTTCAAAAGCCCTGAAGGGTTAGTTCTGGGCTAAGGGGTTGCAATTCCCGCCTATTTGCGATTCAGTAAGGTTCAGGTCTGGAGGACTTTAGCCGTGATCGTAAAAACAGGACGTTTTGGTGATCTATCTATTCACGAATCAGAAATCGTAAAAATTCCGACGGGGATTTTTGGTTTTCCTGAATTCACCGAATTTTGCTTGGTCGATCCAGGCGATGAAACTTTGATCCTGTGGCTTCAGTCCACACAGAACCCTTCCATTTCGTTTCCGATTCTAGAACCTAAAATTTTCAAGGGCGATTACATCGTTCGCCTATCCGCTGCGGAACTTCGCGAACTGAAGTTGGAAAACATCAACCAGTCTGCCGTGTTTTCCATTCTGACAATCCCCGAAGATGTCGCGCAAATGACTGCAAATATCAAAGCACCGCTGGTGATCAATCTGAAAGAACAGATTGCCCGCCAGGTGGTCCTTCAGGAAAACGAATACAGCATCAAGCATTTGATGTTCAAAGAACTGAAGACTCACTTAGTGACCATTGCATCCAGCCGTCGAACGGAAACTGTGGCTCAAGCAATGGGCCACCCAGGCGGATCGATTCCAGTATCGATCAAAAGCCTGCCGCCGTCTGCTTCGGTTCGAAGCCTTCAGTCGTAAGCTCAAATAAAAGCTATATTGCACCGCGTCAAAATCTCTGATAAGGATCCCCATGTGTTGGGCAGTTCTCAAGGGGATTTTTGTGGCAAAAAACACCAAGTCTTTGAAGTTACAGGCCTTTTCTTTGATGTTAGCGACTTTTGCTGCATCTTGCGGAAAGGAAGAAAAGCCCAATTGTACCGCTGAATTTCAGGCGGATCTCCAGAAGCTTACGACACTTTCGAAAACCCTAACTTCGACGGCGGCGGCAGATGCCTTTTTGAACAAGGTGAACGACTTTGAATCCAAGTGGTCCGGGGAAGAATGTCTCGGAGCGCGCGAGCGAGGCGGCGCAAAATCCGAATTGAAGGGTTCGGACGAGGCGAGTCGACTGAAAGACACCGCCAAACGCGCGAAATCGGCCTTTTCCGTTCCAACTTCGGGCCCGCAAATATTGACTCCGACTGCTACGCCTTCACCAACTGCTACGCCCTCACCAACTGCTACGCCCTCACCAACTGCTACGCCTTCACCGACTGCTACGCCTTCACCGACTGCTACGCCTTCACCGACTGCTACGCCTACGCAGGGTCCTGGGTCATTAATCGTGACCCTGTACGAAGCAAGTGACTATTGCACAGTTGCATCGTCATCCAGTCCTGCGACCCTGATTCTGAATCCAGGCACGGATTCCCTAAGCCAATGCAGGGCCCAAGTCGGGCATTTGGCGTCAAAGTCCATTTGGTCAGTCCAGATTAACGGCCGTTGCGTTGACATTAGTGACACCGACGCCGTCAGTGCCTGCACAGGCGTCGACTTGCCCGTAGTTGCCGGGCGGCCGCACGTCCAATTTTACGATTCCAGCGATTATTGTTCCGGAAAAGTTTCCGAGGCCCGAATGTTCAACCTTTCAGAACCTCTGCACGTCCAGTGCATGGGGTGGGCTACAAATCCAAAGTCGACGACTTGGTCTTACAAGGTGGATGGACGTTGCACAGATGTCGCCGACACGGACTTTCTTTCAGCGTGTGTCACAATGAATTTACCGATTCAAAAGAAGTCGAACGAAAGAGAAATTCTAGTCTTTGGTTCGTCCGACTACTGCACGGGTACTGTTCACAAAGCGGGGGCTCTCAACGACGGGGATGACCTGTTTACACAATGTTCAAACTTGAAAACCGTCAATTCTGGAAGCGCCCAGGCGTGGGCCTATCGCTTGAATGGAGCATGTGTAGACGTTGCAGATACGGACTTTATGTCAGCTTGCCTTTCGATCAACACACCTGTGACGGGCTTAACCCAAGTTCAGTTTTTCCCCGGATCGGATTATTGCAGCGGAGCCGTCTCGTATGCTGGATATCTGCCCAAGGGAAGATCGCCCACGCTGGCAGAATGCAGATCGCTTCGCCTAAATCCACTTGCGCCGTCCAGTAGTTCGGTTTGGTCCGTCAAGGTCGACGGGGCGTGCAGGGATGTCGCAGATTCCGCATTCGAACAAGTCTGCATAGGACTTTAAAGGTCACAAAGACTGGGTCTGAGACCTTTGCGCCATTTCCAAATAAGCGGTGGCCTCGCGCTGGCCCGGCTGGATGGCCAGCACGGATTCCCAAACCGAAATCGCATCGATCAGGTTTTGCTGAGAATAGTACAAAAGGCCAAGCTGCAAAGACGCCTGCAAATAAGAAGGCTGCTCTTTGCGAAGGATCTGAAGTTCTTGGATCGCACGGGTCAGGAAACCCTTTTTAGCAAAAGCCTTGGCGCGACGAATTCGAATTTCAAGCGCCGTCGGGTCTAAATGTATGGCCTTCGTATATTCTTCAATCGCTGCGTCGTACCGGCGGTAACGAAAATATAAGTCGGCCACTTCCAAGTGCTTGATGGCAAATTTTCTATCGATTTCGACGTCTTTATCAAAAGACTTGCGCAGCACCGATTGATTGGCTTGATCAAAGATTTTTTTTGCTTCGTCGTAATTTCCAATATCGTTCATCAATACGGAAAGGCAGATCGCTGCGTCGGTGTGTTTGGGATCTAAATCCAAGGCACTGCGAAGGTGGGAAACCGCTTCAGGGATCTTGTTCTGAAAATAAGCGGAAACGCCTGCCCAATAGTGGGTTCCTGCGTTCTTAGGGTTTTTTTGAAGCTGATCCCGAATCCATTGGTCGGCGGCTTGATAATGACGGGTCGAAAGAAGATCCTGGATCGAGCTAGATTCCGTCATCTGGATCATTGACCTGGCCCCATGATTCCAGGAGGACGTCCCGGCGCGTTCGATCCGCCCTTGAGATTCTTGATTCTTTCTGAATCTTCGGGGCGAAATCCCTTACCTTGAGCAATCAGCTGAGTCACTTCTGACAATTTCTTCTTCGCTTCTTCGAAGGAAGTCGTGTCTGGAAACTGGTTCACGATTTTCTCGTACCGGGTTTTTGCCGACGAATAGTATTCACGGCGAAAATAGAAATACGCGACGTACATTTCCTTCTGCGCCAATAAATTTCGGATTTCCAAAACGTATTTTTTAGCGTCTGCCGCTTCAGCGTTTTTCGGAAAGCGCGCCAAGAACGCTTCGAAGGCTTCAATTGATCGATGACCCGAAACCATGTCCCGAGCGACCGTCGAAGGAAGATCCTTGTAATACGAAACCCCTTGTCGAAACATCGCGTAGGCTACCTTTTCGTGCTTGGGATGAAGGTCTTTAAAAGATTCGTAAGAAATCGCGGCTTCGTTGAAGGATTCCTGAAGAAAATAAATATCGGCGATTCGAAGGGACGCTTCAACGGCGTGTTTGGAATACGGAAAACGATTCTTCAGGCTTCGCATTTTTTCCAAAGCGACCAAATAGTGTTCGGCCTGAACATCCGATTCGGCATCTGCGTAAAGTTGCGCGGGATCGTTTTCGTCAATCGGTGCACCCGAGCACGAAACGAAGGCGATGGAAGCGGCCACGAAAGCCAGACGCTTCAAGGTTCCAGAAATCCGGATCATACTTCTGACTTAGACGATTGGACCTACAAGAGCAACAGGGACGAGGCCGGAACCCACGCTAAATCTCGGCCCTGGAAGCGGATCTGCAGCCACGAATCCGAAGGGCCACCGG
The DNA here is from genome assembly GCA_016786465.1 of Bdellovibrionales bacterium. Taxonomy (GTDB): domain Bacteria; phylum Bdellovibrionota; class UBA1018; order UBA1018; family UBA1018; genus JAEUWC01. The sequence continues at coordinate 122,586 of JAEUWC010000020.1, forward strand.
GGCCCGTGTCCGACATTCCGGTCATTCGAATTTTGGTCCCCGGCGGGAGCCTGGAAATTTCCAAAAACCGTTCGGCAGGTCCGCTGCGAAGAGTCACGGTTTCGCGGATGAAAGCCACGGGATGGCGAGTTCCCCAGAAATTCAGGCTTAAGACCGATAGGTACGCAGCGCCCCAAAACAGGCCCCAGGAAACCATCTGCAGCCGAATCCATGCCTTGAAGTTCCACTGAACTTTAGCCGCCCAGCGCAACAAAAGGAGCAAGATCCCAAAGAATCCCCAGCCCAAGAAGGCTTCAAGTCCATCTAACGGAAAGCGATCCACCCACGCTTCTAGGGGATCGGATACGGGGTCGACTCCGACTTCTCCGATCAATGCCCCTAACTTTTCACGCGCCTGCTGGCTTGCGGCTAGGATTTTTGAATCAAAGGGGTTTCGCGCCCGCGCTTTTTCGAAAAAAGCGTACGACAAACCGGGCTTGTCCACGCGCGAATACAATGCGCCCAGGTCGAAAAAATAGTCCGCCGAGTTTCTTGGATTCTTCAAAAGAAGCTGAAGCGCCGCGTCCCATTTCTGCTCGCTTAGGTGCTTCGAAAATTCCTGTGAAAGGGCCGCATCCATCGCCATTTCGAAAGGTTGCTCTGGGGCCGCGTTTCTTGCAACAGAAATGGGCGGGTGCTATCGTCTAAAACCTATGGAATCCGCGAACATCGCCGAAAATTCGACAGGGCTTCGCGGCTTACGCGCAGGAGACCTTCTGGCTTCATCGCGATTTCAGGCGGCCAAAAAAGAACTATTAGCCGCCATTGGTGACTTTCAAAAAAAAGTTTCAAGCGTTCAGCCTGCTTCGACAGAAGCTTCAGTACAAGCTCGTTACAAAGAAGTCTTGGATCGATTTCAAACCCAACGTGGCAGAGAACTTTATTTTCCGTATTTGACCACGGGACTTGGGAATGGCCCGTTCGTAGAACTTTACGACGGAAGCGTGAAGTTCGACATGATTTCTGGAATCGGATTTAATCTTTTCGGTCACGCGCATCCCGCTTTGATGGAAGAAACTTTGGATGGTCTTTCTTCGGACATCATGCAGGGAAATTTGCAGCCAGGAATCGAAGCCACGCGCTTGATGGATCTTTTGACCCAGCAGGCGTCCAAAAAGTCAGGGCTTAAGACGGGATGGTTTTCCACCTGCGGCACGATGGCCAACGAAGTCGCCTTAAAGATCATTCGTCAAAAGCATTTCCCGGCGTCGAAAATTTTCGCTTTCAAAGATTGCTTTGCGGGTCGAAGCACGGCGATGCAGGAAATCACGGACAATCCCAAGTACCGCGAAGGCCAGCCTATTTTCGGCGAAGTTCATTACCTAAGTTTCTATTCGAAAGAATTGGGCGTGAAGGGGTCATTGGATCGGGTCACCGCGGAAATGAATTCGGTTTGCGAACGGTATCCCGGAAAAATGGCCGCCGTGATGATTGAACTGGTTCAGGGTGAAGGGGGATTCAATTTTGCTCCACGCGAATGGTACGTGGGGCTTTTTGAAAACGCCAAGAAGCACGGTCTAGCGATTTGGGCCGACGAAATTCAAACCTTTGCCCGTACCGGAGAACTTTTCGCATTCGAGAAGTTTGACCTTGGAAATTACATCGACGTTGCGACTGTCGCCAAAGCGCTTCAAGCCAGTGCAGTGCTTTTTCGTCCCGAATACAACCCGCGCGCCGGGCTTATCGCGGGAACCTTTACGGGAAGCATCACGGCACTTCGATCGGGCCGTCGCGTTTTGGAAATGCTGACCCAGGACGGTTATCTTGGAGAAAACGGAAAGATTCAGAAGCTTTCGCGTGTCTTTGAATCCAAGCTGCGATCACTTCAGGAAAGAAAAAAGATTTCCGAAGTTCGCGTGATTGGATCGATGATTGCGTTTCAACCGGGGCAAGGGACCATGGATCAGGTTAAGGCCTTGCTATTTAAACTGTATGAACGCGGGGTGGTCGCTTTTTACTGCGGCCATGATCCGTATCTGGTTCGGATGCTTCCTCCGTTTGGAGTCATGACCGAAGACCAGGTTCATCAAGTCTGCTCAATCGTGGAAGAGTGCCTATGAAACACCTGTTAGAAGACGCCAAAAGGTTAGTTCGCCTGAATTCAACCGCGAAGCACGGCAACGAAGAATTAGCCAATTTAATTCATGGAATGCTTCAAGATCGTGGAATCAAAAGTCAGCTTCAGCTGGTCACGCATTCGCTGGAAGATGTTTCAAAGCGGCAATTCAACGTCATCGGCGTTTTGGGCGATCCACTGGTGGATCGGAAAATCCGCAAGGGCCTTTTGCTGCTTAGCCACCTGGACACATTTCCGGCCGGCCTTTCAGAAAACTGGACCGAAACCGGGGGCGATCCTTTTGCTTTGACCGTGAAAGACGGAAAAGTCTTTGGTCTTGGAACCGCTAGCGCGAAACTGGATTTTCTTTGCAAACTTCGCGTGATGGAAAAGTTTCGCGAAAAGAAGCTGAAAATGCCGATTTACTTGGTGGGTACTTGCGGTCGCGAAGTGGGGATGCTGGGATCCCGCTACTTGATCAAGTCCTTAAGTCTGAACCCCAAGTATGTGATCGTCGGAGAACCGACGGATAACCGAATCATTCACGCCCACAAGTCACAGCTGATCTATCGGGTCAGTATCGGCTTCCACCAAGTGGAACGCGATTCAAAAGGTTTCAATCGCCGCATTGACCTGCATTCTTTTGGGCGATCCGTTTGTGGAAGTTCACCCGAAAAGGGTGTCAATGCGATCGATCAGATGTTGGATTTCCTGGGCCGTGGAATTCAAAATGGGTTTGAATTTCGATTCACGACAGTCGAAGGCGGAGAATCTCCTTCACAGGTGCCTGATCGGGCGTTGGGCGAGTTTTACATGACCACCCAACAGTTTGAAAATTTCAAACGCTTCTTCCGTGAATCCATTCGAATGGCAGGGAAAGAAAAAGCTTTTCGAGTCGAACTGGGCGGGCTTGGCGATTCGGGAATTCGATTCATTCCCGATTCCGTCTTTCGTGCAGTACTTGAAGTGCAAAGTTTCTTCAAAAAGACAGCGGAAGTCCTGGCGACGCGACACGACCCTAGTTTTGATCCCGGAATCAGCACCGTGAACTTAAGCCGAATCGAACCCTTTACTTCAGCGATTCAAATGACTTTCGATGTTCGGCTTTTGCCTGCGCAGGTTCAGTCCGAAGTACTTGCCCAAATCGAAGCAGGCGTTCAACAGATTGCTTCAAAGTATCCGTCGTTGAACATTCGCGGTACCTTGGACAAAAAAGTTTCGTCGCTCAGTCTTCCGTCTGAAAGTCAGTGGGTTCAAATCTGCCAAGAATCGTTGAAGGGTGCTGAAATTCCGCCGGTTATGAGCAAAAAATCAACGGCTTCAGAAGCCGCACTATTTCAAGAAGCCGGCTACGACGCGGTTTCGTTTGGTCCCGGAAGTTCGCAATCGGTTGCGGGTTCCCCCAATGAACACGGTCTTTTGACCCAAATCGAAAAGGCAGTTGCCTTCTATTCGGAACTGATCGAGCGCACCTGCCTATGATCCTTCTTCGCGAAGCCCGGGCTCGCGACCTGGATGCATTCGAAAGGCTGGGTCAGATTCCCGGAATGTTGAACCTTTCGGGTGATCGCGACCAGATTTCACTGCGCCTTGAAAGGGCCGAAAAGTCGTTTCGCGGAAAAATTTCAAAGAAGGCGAACAGAAAATACATCTTTGTTGCAGAAGATCTTGAAACTAAGAAAGTCGTCGGAACTTCCCTGATCGCGCCCCAGCACGGCACCCCGGAATCACCCCACTTTTACTTTGAAGTTGGAAGCGAACAGCGCTTTTCGCAAACGATCGGCACGGGTTTTATCCACGGGACTTTAGAACTGAAGTTCAATACCGATGGGCCTACCGAAATCGGCGGGTTGGCGGTTGACCTTGCTTCTAGAAACCATCCGGCGCGTGTGGGTCGGCAAATCAGCTTTGTACGATTTCTTTTCGCCGGGATTCACCGAACTTTTTTTAAGAATCAGGTCCTGGCTGAACTTCTTCCACCTCTGAATAAGAAGGGTCAGTCTCCGCTCTGGGAAGCTGTGGGAAGACGGTTTACCAATATGGATTATTTGGAAGCGGATCTTCTTTGTTCCAAGAACAAGGAATTTATTCTGTCACTTTTTCCGTCAGAAAAGATTTACACCACCTTTCTTCCCGCGGAAGCCCGAAACGCGATTGGCAAAGTCGGCAAGGATACCGAACCCGTGTTTCACATGCTCAAGAAGATCGGGTTTCGGTACGCCCATCACGTGGATCCGTTTGATGGGGGCCCGCACCTGATTGCCGACTTTGATCAAATCGCGCCCATTCAGGGGATTCGGAAAATTTCGCTCGACCTAAAGACATTCGATACAGCGGGTCCAATTGTGGCTTCTGGTTTGATCTGCCCGCAACCGGCTGCCAGGAATCCCCAAGAATTTAGGGCTATTCACGTCGACTTGGTGGGCAGTGATTCGTCCGGGTACAGAATTCACGCACTTCAGGGTGGGGCGTCCGACCTGAGCCAGGTGAAGGATCAGCTCGGTCTGTCGCACGGATCAACCGTTTGCTTTATGCCGTATTATTCTGCGTCTTAAGGGAGGGAAAATGAATCTAGATCAGTTTCAGTTTCGTGGGTGCCTGATTGCCGGAAAGTTCGTTTTGCCGTCACAGCCCAATGGTTCCTGGAGTGTGCAGAATCCTTCTTTCCCCAATCGGCCTGGACCCAAGATCACCTACGAGTTCGGGCTGATTCCCGAAGCAGTTCGAGCGGCGCGAAGTGCCCAGCCCGGATGGGAAAAGACATCGCTTTCGGAAAGACTGAACTGGCTGAAAAAGTGGCAGAGTATCTTGGTCGAAAAAAAATCTGTCTTGGTTTCGGCGCTCATGGTGGAAACCGGAAAGCCTGCATGGGACGCGGAACTGGAACTTGACCGGTCGATCCAGCTTCTTTCACAGATTCCGATCAAGTTGGCTTCAACCGCGACGGGCGCACCGCTGGGTGTGCTGGCCGCAGTCACAGCATCGACCGAAGCATTGGAATCGGTGGTTTCGTTTCTTGCATCGGCGCTCGTTACTGGAAATGCGGTGGTTCACAAGGCTTCTGAAAAAACCGTCATTCTAGCCCAGGTTATTGCCGAATCGATTTTGGAATCAGGTCTTCCGTCGGGTGTATGGAACCTGCTTCAGGGTGATCGTGAAACCGGAAGACGGCTTTGCGTCCACGAAAATATCGACGGGATCCTTTTCACGGGATCCTATGATGTCTCGATCCGGATCAAACAGGATACCCTTCAGCAGCACTGGAAAAAGCTGATGCTTTATACGGGCGGCAAGAACACGATCCTTGCCTGGAAGGGCGCGGATCTGGAAAAAGCCGTCGAATGGACCATCGAATCCGCTTTTTCTTTCTGTGGCCAAGGAGCGTTTTCCGCATCAAGGGTGATCGTTCATGAAAGTATCGCTCAAGAATTTTTAGAAAAACTGCACCAGGCATCAAAAGCATTTCGAATTGGTCCTGCCGACGCTAATCCCTTCATGGGACCGATGATGGACCACGGATCGGTCGACCGGTACATGAAGTTCTTAGGGGTTGCAGTTCGTGAAGGCGCCGAATTGGTCATGCGGGGTAAGGCCCTTGAGCTGGGAAAAGAGGGGGGCTTTTACGTCGCTCCATCCATCGCGTATTTGAAGGACAATTCGATTGAAGCGACGCGGAAGTCGATTTTTCAGCAGTCCGAAATGACATCGCCTTTCGTGACGTTGATTGAATCCGATGATCAGGATCACGCCATAGCGCTTGCGAATGCCACCCAGTTTGGTCTTTGTGCATCGCTTTTCAGTGACCCCATTGAAATGGAAAAGTGGGATCGCGAACTGGATTTTGGATTGATCCTAAAGAATCAGGCGACCACGCGTAGGAAAGGCACTGAAAGCGTGATTGGTCGGAAAAAAAGCGGAAACCATCGCAAGGCGGGTCTGGGGCTATTGGAAGAATGTTGTTGGCCCGTAAGCGAATCAGGCGCCTGAAAATGAAAAAGGAAGGACTTTGGGTCCTTCCTTTTTTACCTGCAAATTTTTAACGCTTCAAAGCTTACTGAGTTGCAGCTGCTTTGTTGACGTTCGAAGCTTGAGGGCCTTTCGGTCCGTCAATCAATTCGAAATCAACGCGTTGACCTTCGGCGAGGGTTTTGAATCCATCGCCTTGGATAGCGGAATAGTGCACGAAAACATCGCGATCAATTCCGTCGGCTTGGATGAAGCCGAAACCTTTGCTGTCATTGAACCATTTTACGAGTCCGGTTGCCATTCGAACACCCCCTAGAAAAAAAGTAGAAGAGCAACGTTTGAGTCAACTAATCGTGTCGGGTCCCAATCGTCAATTGAATTTTTGAAGCTTTCATTAAAAAAGTATCCACATTTCATCCACAAATTCTTGTTTTGGAAAATCGATGAAATTCACCGCAAAAACGGCCTAAAATTGAAAACTCAAAAAAAACGGGCCGCCAATTCAGGCGACCCGTTTTGATTTTATTCTTCTAGAACCGTGCGTCAAATTACATGACGAACTGGGGTCCGCCGTTGGTCAACGGAACCGTGGTGTTGATTCCGTAGTTACCACCGCTCCAAAGTGCTGATGGAGTCGTTGACGGATTGTAGAACGATTGACCTTGAGCCTGGGTTGGTCTCCAGCCGCTGTTGAAAGTCACAGCACCTGGGTTCTGGGGGCCATTGTTGGTAAACATTGGGCTTTGTCCATAGCCGCCGCCGAAGTCCAAGCCGCCACCGAAATCCATTCCGCCGCCCATGTTCATCATGTAGCCGCCTTGCAATTCACGCCATTCTTCCAAGCGACGATTGTATTCTTCGATCTGGCGCTGCTGACGAACGTACTGAGCTTGTTGCGGGATCTTGTAGCGAACGGTCTGAATCGCTTGCTTCGCCGTCATGCAAGCTTCCAAGCTTCCGGTCTTGCTGTTGCAGCTGTCCTTGCGCAAGTCCTGAAGGCGATCCAACACTTCGTTACGCTTTTCGCGGTAAACCGAGCGGTCTGATACACCGTCGGACGCAATCGCAAGAAGTTCGTTCATTTGAATTTCAGTGATGTTGTTTTCGAAGCGAAGTTTGTTTGCATCGCTGACACCATCAAATCCTTGCGCTTGGCGAATTGTTTCGATCGACTTGGCATAGGCGTCGTTGCCCAGTGCTTTGTCTTTCTGGTACTGCTGCGCAATTTTTTGGAAAACCACTGCGAAATCGTTGCCGGTCAAGCCTTCTGGCGACTTCATGCGAAGTTCTTCTAGTTCTTCGCGTAGAGCATCCAGTTCTCCGGAATCCATATCGTTAATTTTCTTGGCGTATGCCGCCAAAAGGTCTTTGTGGGCCTTCTTGACTTCTTCTTCAAGGTTTCCTTTGAATTCGTTCAAGTCTTTCAGAATGGTCAAGGCTTCCAAAGCAACTTTCATTTCGTCGACGTTCTTACGGCATTCCTTGAATTGCTTATTCAAGGCTTTGACGTAGTTTTCGTGATCGCGGGTTTCAATAATCTTGCTTCCGACGTGGACGATTTCGCCACGGCCAGGAATATCGTGGAACCGAGCCGCGTTGGCAGGTTGAGCAGGATCAACTGATTCGATTCCCAGGTTGATCAATGCGTTTTCGTTCAAAGAAATCAGGTTTCCTTCGCGAGCCGCATCGTTCAATTGGCTATAGGTTTCCGTCCCGAAGCTGCAAGCTTGGGTCACGTTCAAATTAGCGCCGCAAGCCGCGATCTTGTCCTTTTGTTCCTTCACGCAGGCCAAGCCACCGCCAAGGTCGACCACGCGAACGCCGTGGTAGGCCTTACCGTTGGTTCCGGTTCCAGGGGAAGTCGATTGAACCAATTTGAATTTTGCGTCGCAAGCTTTGAAAGAAACGCCGTAAACGCGGTAATTGTTTCCTTCGCGAACCAGATCGAAACCCTTGAAGGTATCGACCACTTCGGCTGCAGTTAAGTCGCGCGAAACCGTGCTCACACCATAAAGGCGATCGTAGGTGGCTTTGTGGCGGGCCAACTTTGGATAGTCGACATCCAATCGAGCCTTCGCGTCTTTACATTCTTTGGTTTTGGCATTGCCGCACTTTGCGACCGTCTTTTCGTCGCGTGCGATTCGCCATTCGGCGTTTCCGATCCAGGACTTCAGATCGGCTTCACTGGGTTGCGTCTGAGCGAGTGCGGACATCGGAAAAGCCGCTGCTACGATCAAGAAAACAAGTTGGTTCTTTGCCATAAAATACTCCTCGGTCTTTGAATCTCTCTTCACCCCAATAGAGCAAGCGGTGGGCCAGCCCCCTAAGCTCGGTCAAATCCAATAAAAACAAATAGTTATGCATCATCGCGAGCGTGCCTGCCTGTTTTCCAGACAGCCATGTGTCCAAGACTTAGACAGCTTGCTTCGCCCCTTTTGGGCTGCTACGACCGTGAAACCGCAGGATTTTTATGAACTCTTTTCGCCCAGCAGACCCGTTTGGCCTGACCCGCGTGATTGAACCCAAAGGGGTACTTCCGCAGCAGGCTCAATCGATTGATCCGACGCTGCCCCTTGCCGAGGATGAACTTCAGATTTCCGTCGAAAGCCTGAATATTGATTCAGCAAGCTTTCATCAGATTTCGAAAGCCTGTGATGGAAACCTGGATGCGATCGAAAAGCACATCCTGAATTTGGTGAAGACCCGGGGTAAGCAGCACAATCCGGTCACGGGGTCGGGCGGTATGCTGATTGGAACGGTCGAAAAGATCGGACCCAAGTTTCCCATTCAGACCAAGCCGGTTTCAGTTGGCGATCGGATCGCGACCTTGGTTTCTCTTTCGTTGACCCCGCTTTTGATTGAAAAGATTACCGCCATTCACCCCAAGATCGATCGCGTGGATGTAAAGGCCAAAGCGATCTTGTTCGCCTCTGGGCTTTTTGCACGACTGCCCAAAGACCTTCCCGAAACGGTTTCGCTGGCAGTCTTGGATGTCGCAGGCGCGCCTGCGCAGACACGGCAGCTGGTTCAGCCCGGAAATACGGTTTTGATCATTGGGGGCGGAGGAAAATCCGGTTTGCTGTGCGCTTACGAAGCTAAGAAAAAGCCAGGAACGCGGGTTTTGGCCATAGAATATTCGGCAGCCGCAGTAGAAAGAACCAAGGGGCTGCCATTTTTTGATGACGTCATTCAAGCCGACGCGCGAAATGCGGTCGAAGTCATGCAAAAAGTTTCGGCTGCAACGGGCGGCCGAATGGCCGATCTGGTGATCAACGTTGCAAACGTTCCCGAAACGGAAATGGCCAGCATCCTGGCCTGCCGTGCAAAAGGGATCGTCTACTTTTTCAGCATGGCTACCCATTTTACGCGCGCGGCCCTGGGTGCCGAAGGCGTAGGGGCGGATATCGATTTAAGAATTGGCAACGGATACACCGAAGGCCACGCGGACTTGGCGCTTTCGTTGATTCGCGAAAGCAAAGAACTTCAGAAGATTTTCACCGAAACGTATTGCTAAGGGGAATTCCATGGCCAGCCTGACATCCATCAAGAAGGAAGACGTCGCTCACTGCCGGAAAATGGCGCAGGACATTTCGAAACCGGTCGAAGAAATGATTCATTCGCACACCACCGTTGCGATCGAACGGGCGACCCTGCGCCTTTTGGGCGTCAATGGCGCCATCCAGCGTGGAGGTCAATGGTACCCTGAAGCCAATGCCATCATCGATGCCCTTCACAAAGAAAAGGCCCTAGGAAAAGGTGTTTTGCATTGGTTTGTGAATGGCATGATTCAAAAAAAGATGCCGGCGCGAGAACTTGGGGCGCTGGTTGCGTCGGGAAAAATCGATCTGACAAAACTTCCGCGCGCACCCGAAGCAGAAGTCGCCGCGAAAGCAAAACAGCTTTGTATTCAAGCCAAGGATTTTCTTCTATCGCAACGTGAATTTCGGGACGGAATTCGTCGGGAAACAAATGACCCATTTGATCCGGAAGGCAAGAACGGACCTTTGCTTTATGTCATTGTCGCCACCGGAAATATTTACGACGACGTGATTCAGGCCAAGGCGGCAGCTCAAGCGGGCGCGGATGCGATTGCCGTGATTCGAAGCACCGCCCAGTCTCTTTTGGATTACGTCCCACACGGGGCGACGACCGAAGGATTCGGCGGGACCTACGCTACTCAAGAAAATTTTCGCATCATGCGCGAAGCGCTGGATGAAGAAAGCAAGAAGCTGGGACGTTACATTCGCCTGACGAACTATTGTTCCGGTCTTTGCATGCCGGAAATCGCGGCACTGGGCGCGATGGAACGGCTGGATTTCCTTTTGAACGACGCGATGTACGGGATTCTTTTCCGTGACATCAATATGAAGCGCACGCTGATCGATCAGCATTTTTCCAGACGAATTATCGCGGTTTCCAGGATTGTCATTCACACCGGTGAAGACAACTACCTGACCACGGCGGATGCGATTGAAAACGGGCATCAGGTATTGGCTTCACAGTTCATCAACGAACGTTTTGCGCTTAACGCAAAGATGACGGAAGACCTGATGGGTCTGGGGCATGCGCAAGAAATGAATCCTGAACACCCCAACGTGTTTCTGCTGGAAATCGCGCGCGCGCAAATGACCCGCGATATTTTTCCAAAAGCCCCGATTAAGTTCATGCCCCCGACGCGCCACAAGTGCGGGGACATCTTTTACAGTCACCTGATGGACGCTATGTTTAATTTCGTAGGTGTTTTGACCGGGCAGACCATTCAGCTTTTGGGAATGGCGACGGAAGCCATGCATACTCCACTTTTACAAGACCGCTGGATGAGCATTAAGAACGCAAAATACATCTTCAACGGAGCGAAAGACCTGGGTCGCGACATCACCTATCGACCCGGGGGCCAGATTGAAGCCTGGGGTGCAAAAGTCATGAAGGACACTGTGGATCATCTAGAAATGATCCACAAAAAGGGCATGTTCAAGGCGATTGAAGAACGCGCCTTTGCCGAAGTTTCGCGCACGGAAAAAGGCGGAAAGGGCTTTGATGGTGTTATGCTTCGCGATCCGGCCTACTTGAACCCATTCTTCGAGATTTTATGAATCAACCCGGACCAAAACAAGTCAACCTAAAGAAGCTGAAGCCTTACGGCGACATCATGGACGATGGAACGATCCAGATCTGTTTCACGCTTCCCGTCGAACCATCCCCTGAAGCGAAAGAAGCCGCGATTCGATTTTGCGAAAAAATGGGGTTGGACCAAATCAAGGTCGCGACCATGGAGAAGGCGGCCGATGGCTTTGCCCTTTTTGTGATCTACGCCAATTTGCGCGTTACCGTTGATTTTACAGAAATCAAAGTGGTGAAGATCGAATCCAAAAAGCGTTCACGCGAAGAAATCGACGAAATCATCAAAGAAAAGATCGGTCGAAAGCTAGTCGTCTTGGGGGCGTGCACGGGATACGACGCTCATACGGTCGGAATCGACGCGATCATGAATATGAAGGGGTTTGCGGGCGATTACGGCCTGGAACGTTATCAATGGTTGGATGCTCGGAATTTGGGTGCTCAGGTTTTGAACGAAGACCTTCTTCAGTTAGCGCTTCGTGAAAAGGCAGACGCCGTTTTGATTTCAAAAGTCGTTACCCAGCACAACATTCATGTGAAGGACCTGAAGGACTTTGTTCGTCGCGCAGACCAGTTGGGTGTGAAGGATCGACTGATTTTGGTGGCGGGTGGCCCCAGGGTGACCCACCCGATGGCCTTGGAATGTGGATTCGACGCTGGATTCGGTGTTGGAACCAAGCCTTCGGACGTCGCCAGCTACATTGTCGAAGAATTTTTGAAACGCCGCGATCAGCAGGCAGCGGAAACTGGTGAAAAGAAGGTTTCTCAAGTAAGCTTGAAAGCAAAAGCTAAACGCAAAAATGCCAAAAAACCAAAAGCCAAAGCAAAAACCAGCGCCAAGAAAAGGAAGTAAGACTTCCTTCGTCGGTCGCGCGAACGAAAAGGAACAGATTCTGGCTTGCCTTCAAGCGGGAAGAAACGTCCTTTTGGAAGGGCCCGTGGGCGCCGGAAAAACCACTTTGGCGCTTTCGGTGGTTCAAGAATTGGGGCGCCCTAGTTTTCGAATCGATGGCGACAATCGATTTAATGAACAAAAACTGACCGGGCTTTTTGACCCTCCCGCGGTTTTAAAAAAGGGTTATCAGTGGTCGACCTTCTTAGCGGGTCCCCTGGTTGAAGCCATGCAAAAGGGCGGGGTCCTTTTCATCAACGAATTGAACCGTCTTCCCGAAGGCGTTCAAAACGTCCTATTGCCCGCGATTGATGAAAAGAAAATCGTGATTCCAAGGCTTGGAGAAATCACCGCGCGTGAGGGGTTCACCGTCGTTGCGACCCAGAATCCAAAAGAATTCGTCGCGACGTCACATTTAAGTGAAGCGATCCTGGATCGCTTCGAATTGGTGGTGATCGATTACCAGTCAGAAGCCGAAGAAAAGCAGATCGTTGCCGGTGCGCTGGAAGCTTTAGACCTACCGCCGGATAGCGGTTTAGTTCAGGCTTCGGTCACTTTGGCGCGATTAACGCGTGGGCATCCGCAGATTCGCCGTGGCGCTTCGGTTCGCGCGGCACTTGCAGTGGCTGAAATCGCTGCCGTTTTGAAAAAAACTGGTAAACCCCTGGCAGAAGCTTTCACTACAGCCGCCGTTTTGGCGCTTCCGACCCGAATTGAAATGGAACGCGACGCCGAAGCCGAAGGCGGTGAAGGCGCGAACCTAAAGAAGCTGATTTCAGAACTGACCGAAAAAGCACTTGCGGGTTCGGGTTCGGGTTCGGGCGAAAAAAAAAAGATCTAGCGCCTGAAGGGGCGGCACCACAGGACCTAAAGAAAGCGCCGACCAGCGGCATTCGTGAACGCTTTCGAAGTCTTTTTTCCGGTAAAGATTCGCAAAAGAACACCAGCACCGTTTTTCTTCCGCCTGAAGCTTTTCAGTCGGGCGCAGAAATGGCGGACGAAGAACAAGGTTTTGATCTGGCTTCCGCCAGCAGCTGGGACGTAGCGACCCGCTATCACGATTTTAAGTCCAGGCCCGGATTCGCCCATTTGACCAAGCAATTGCGCCAGATTTCAGCGCACGCAGTACTAAAGCGCGCGGAAGCGGTTCTGGGGTCTGTGGTCCACCCTGTTCTTCAAGGATCGGGAACCTTGGATGCGATTCCCAAGGACGCCACGCAAGTTGAAATCGATTTGGATGAAACCCTTCAAAATTCAATTCTTGGATTTCGAAATGCGGACCGGTCGGGGTTTTCTACGCGCGATATCTATGTGGAATTTTCGACCCCAAGAAAAAAGCCCCTGATTCTGACCGTCGATACCAGCCTTTCAATGACTGGCGAAAAGCTTGCGATCACGGCCGTTGCCCTTGCCGTCGTCCTTTTGCAGTTTCCCGAAGACCCACTTGGGATCATCGCATTTGAAAACGTGGCGCGCGTTCTTAAGCGTCCGGATGAAGTGATTTCAGTGGCTGAATTGGTGGAAAGATTCTTAGACGTACCTGCGCAAGGTTACACGCACCTGGAAGACGGGATGCGAGGGGCCCTGAAGCTGATGCAGAAGTCGGGGCGCAGGTCGGGTCAGGGAATGCCGCGAAATATTTCAACTGTATTGGTTACGGATGGCAAGTACACGGCTGGGCGCGATCCGGCCTATTTGGCGCCCCGTTTTCCACACTTGGTGGTCATGAAGATGGGGCGCGAGAAAGCCAGCTTACAGCTTTGTCGCGATTTGGCGCGACTGGGACGGGGTTCGCTGCGTCAGGTGCCTGAACTTGAAGCGCTGCCGGCGGTCATGTACGGGGTCGTTAAGGATATTCTGCGGGGTAGGGCTCAGACTTGATCTTGTCATTCGGCCCTAAATCGATAGGATGGGCGCCTTATGAGAGACGATTATAAGATGAAAACCGCGACCCAAAAGGTCAGCGTCGAAGTCGAACAAGAAGTGGCCAAGCTTTTGGCCTCGATGGAAAAATATTCTAAAATTTCGCAGTCCGAATTGGCAAATACGGCGTTGAAGCGCTTCATTTCCCAGCACAAAGACTTCTTGCCGCCAGAAGACCGCAAGTAAGATCAGGCGCGAATCAATCCGCGCATTCTGCGTAAATTTTCAGCGAATGGGTGTGATTCAAAAGAGCAGTAAGCTTCTTATCGCTGACCTTTGAATCCACCTTCATCATGACGGAATTCGTTCCAAGCAGATTCAGTTGAATCAAGGGGCTTTCATTTAAGCCTAATTCTTTGATTTCTTCCGCAGTCAAAGTCACTTCAAAAACAGCCGTAAATTTCGGTTTGTAGTCGCTGATGGGCACGTTGAATTCGATGTAGTCGCGGGTCAGCACGTCTTTGATTTCCTGCGAATTCAATTCCTGAACCAGGGCCTGCGATTGACGTGGATCGACCAAGTCACGCTCGGGCGCGACGTACGAAGCCAGGCGATAGGTCACCGTCCAAGACGACGCATTCAAAAGATTTGAAGGCGCCGAACTTCCACTGCTGTTCGATGATCCAGAATCCTTAGATCCGCCGCGTTTTGAAATGCTGACAGCTAAGGGCGAACAAGCGGCCTGAAGGGTCAATAGAACCCCAAGCACCACCATCGCTAACAGCTGTTCAATATGGCTTTTCAGCATAGGCTTTTCCCCACCACCCAGACTTATATCCAAGCTTTGTGCCAGGGTGCTGCGGCGCGTTAAAGCGCGGACAGATCCCCTGGGGTGACGAAGTTTTCGACTGACCGTGTAAAAAGGAAAGGATTTCTGTGATTTCAATGGGTGACCAGTGACTTTCCGTGGCTGGCCACTGGGCTAACCGACTTCACTTGCATCAGACCTTCAAGGGTTGGGCGAATATCAACGTGACGAAACTTGCCCTTTTTTCGGGCCTTCACGCCTTGAGCACGCCAAGTTTCAGATGGAATCACCGCGGCCCAAACCCGATGGGCGGTCGGCAA
Source organism: Bdellovibrionales bacterium (assembly GCA_016786465.1). Lineage (GTDB taxonomy): Bacteria > Bdellovibrionota > UBA1018 > UBA1018 > UBA1018 > JAEUWC01. The sequence goes on from JAEUWC010000020.1 coordinate 137,648, forward strand.
CATGGCGCTGTGATTGTACCAAAGGGGACCTGGGTTGCGACCATGGTCAGTGGTGATGACGATTGAAGTACGTTTCCCGTAGTCGCCCATGCTGGCCAAGGTGGCTTCCAGCTGTTCCAGATAATGGTTCACGTCTTGAAATGATTGAACGTAGTTTTTGTAGTTATTCTTGTGGCCCCATTCGTCCGTGTCCAAAAACGAAATGTACAAAAAGCGCGGGGCATGGCGCTTCAAATAATGGTTGGCAACTTCGAATGTGAAGACGTCGCGGCGTGCTTCACCCCAGGGGGCTTCTTCTGCAAAAGCGCGCGCGTTGTAATCGTCGATCCAGGCTTGTTCAACGGGATCAGCACCGGGTTCTGAATACCGATTGATTCCGATATTCCGAGTCGCGCGCCCCACGACGCTTTCTGCGGCTTCTTCGATTCCGGGCCAAGATGCGAAAACTGCGATGTCCTTTTTTGCAAAACCTTGTTCAGCCAATGAATCAAAAATCGTGTGTCGGGTCGTATTTTCGCAGTCGTTGCTTCTGCACTTGTCTTCGTAGACCCCCGACATCAGCGACATATAGGCCGGCTTGCTGAGATTGACGGGATTGCTGACCAGCATGGGGTTTTTCAGTCGGTGACGGCCATAAATGAAGGCTTCATTCTTTTCTGCCTTGGCATCCAGCCAGGGAAGCATTCGTGTCCCACGCTTTTGACCCGCTGATTTAGGCCGACGAACACCCTTGAAGAATTCCTGATAGCGAGCGCCGTCGATCGTGATGAAAATCACGTTTTCTTGGGCCAGGGCCTCGGCTCCGGAAAGGGCAAAAATGAATGCGCAAACCAGGGACTTCATGGGGGGTGGAATAACAAATCCACCCCACTAATACAAGACTAATTTGGTCCGGCTTTAGGTGACTGACTGATCGATCAATTCGGCGATGTCCATGACCCGGACTTTATCCTGCATTTCCTTAGACTTAACTCCGTCTGAAAGCATGGTCATGCAGAATGGGCAGCTCGACGCAACGACGCCGGCCTTGGTTTCCAAAGCCTGCTCGGTACGGGTGATATTGACCCGCTTGCCGATCGTTTCTTCCATCCACATCCGGCCCCCGCCAGCGCCACAGCACATGCTTTGATCGTGGTGGCTTTTCATTTCGACCAATCGAATTCCGGGCAGGCTTTTCAAAGTATCCCTAGGTTCGTCGTAAATTCCATTCCAACGTCCCAAATAGCAGCTGTCGTGGAAAGTCACACTTTCTTCAATTCCCTTGCTGGGTTTGATCTTTCCTTCGCTGATCAGCTTCGCGACGAATTCCGAATGGTGGAAGACTTCGTACTGTCCGCCGAAATCCTTGTATTCGTTCTTGATCGTGTTGAAGCAGTGAGGGCACGCCGTGACGATTCGCTTCACGTTGTAGCGATTCAAGGTTTCGATATTGGCCTTGGCCAGGGTTTGGAAAAGATATTCGTTTCCAATGCGTCTTGCCGAATCACCGGTGCATTGTTCTTCATTGCCCAGAATTGCAAAGCTGGTTCCGGACTTTTTCAAAAGGCTTGTGAAAGCACGAAGCACCTTTTTGTTTCGATCATCAAATGAACCCGCGCATCCGACCCAAAGCAAGACATCGACAGTTGGGTTTTCAGCCATGGTCTTGATGTTCAAACCTTCGGCCCAGTTCGCGCGATCGGACGCCGAAAAAGCCCACGGACTTGCGTTGGTTTCCAGGTTCTTGAAAACCGTCTGAACTTCTGCCGGAAACTTGGATTCCATCATCACCAAGTTTCGACGAACGTCGAAAATCTTGTCGGTGTGTTCGATGAAAACGGGGCAAGCGATTTCACAAGCGCGACAGCTGGTGCACGCCCAGATGACGTCTTCGGTGACGTTCTGGTCGATCACAGCAGATACTTCGTCGATCTTGCCGGCCAGGATCTTGTCCTTGTTCCGGTACATATTGTCCTTCAGATCCAGAATCAGTGCCTTGGGCGAAAGCGGCTTTTGCGTATTCCAAGCCGGGCACAGGTCCTGGCAGCGGCCACATTCAGTGCAAGAATAATAGTCCAGCGTGTCCTTCCAGCTTAAATCCGTGATCTTTGCTGTCCCATACTGCTGGATCGATTCGTCTTCGAAGTTGATCGACTTCATGCCTTTTGGGCGATCCAGTTTTTTCAAAAAGGTGTTGGGGCCGGCGGCGACAATATGAAGGTGCTTGGAACTGGGGATGTAGACCGCAAATCCCAGTACCAGGACCATGTGGATCCATTTAAAGACCAATGCCAATGCGTGGTTTCCTTCTTGGGACAATCCCAACGCGGCTAATTTTTCAGAAAGAAAATTCGAAACCGGCAATGAATCTTTGAACCAAGGCTGCGTTCCTAGAATGTGAAACGCGTTCATCAGTAGGATCGAAACCATCAGCGTCCCGGTAATCAGGATCACCAGATTCGCGTCGGTGCTTTTCCCCAAACCTTCAGGACGCACCACAAATCGGCGATAGGATGCGTAGCCCAATGCAAGCAAGATTCCGAAAGTGAAAAGATCCTGCGTGAAGATCAAGGCACGATACGGTGCTTGTCCGATGAATTCAAAATTCAAGGGTTCGTAAATTGTGGTCGCAAACTGTTCCAGCGTTCCCAGGGTGATGATGATGAATCCCCAGAAGATGGTCGTGTGCGCGATCCCGATGGCTTTCTTTCGAAGAACCGCTTGTTGCCCCAAAACGTTTAGAAGTGTGGTGGCGATCCGTTCCGGGATCCGATCCAGCTTGGGGCCTTTTCCCTGATGGGCCTTCATCATTCTGAAAAGAAGGGAGAATCGATAGCCGGAATAGCCGAACGCACCGCCTGCTAGGGCGATGAATAGAAATGTTTGCCAGGTCATGGTCTTAGTCTACCTAAGCATCGCGGAAATGAACAAGAAATCGATGTCTAGGCCGACAGAAGATCAGTGATCTTTGACTTTCTTGAATTCGTCCTTCAGCAAGGGAACCAAGGTGAACAAGTCGCTGACGACGCCGTAGTCGGCCACTTGGAAAATCGGAGCTTCACCATCGGTGTTCACTGCAACGATGCACTTGGACGTGCGCATTCCGGCTAAGTGCTGGATTGCGCCACTGATTCCGCAAGCGATGTACAGGGATGGCGAAACAACCTTACCCGTTTGACCCACCTGATCGCGGTGCGGACGGAAACCCGCGTCTACCGCGGCGCGTGATGCACCGACAGCGGCACCCAATACATCTGCCATTTCTTCCAAAATTTTGAAGTTCTCGGCATTCTTCATCGCGCGTCCACCCGAAATAACGATGGATGCTTCGGTGACGTCCGGACGGGCGCTGCTTCCTTTGGCCAGATCCAAAACCTTGGTCTTCAAATCGCCCAAATCAGCGTTGGCTTGGATGACTTCAGCAGATTTGCCGGTGTCCGGCTTTGGAATCCCCAAGGCGTTCGCACGAACGGTCGCCATTTGCGGGCCGCTACCCAAGAATTCAACCTCGCAGGTCGCTTTTCCGGCGTAAACCGGACGGCGCACCTTGATTTTGCCGCCATCGAAGGAAAGCTGGGTGCAATCGCTAGCCAGACCCACGTTCATTCGTGCAGCAATCCTAGGCATTAAGTCCCGACCCGTCGGAGTATGAGACGCCAAAACCACTTCGGCCCCACCTGACTGCAGAATCGGAATGATCGCCTTGGAATAAGCTTCCGAAGTGTAATGCTTCAAAGCAGCGTTTTGAACCAAATGAACCTTTGCGGCGCCGTAGTGCCCCAATTCCTTCGCCATTTCGGCAACACCATCGCCCAAAAGGATAGCGTGAGTTTCATTTCCAGCTGCGCTGGATGCTCCCAAAAGTTCAAATGTCGATTTCTTTAAACGGCCGTCGCGGTGCTCGGCGATAACGAATACTTTTGCCCCTGTTGCCATGATCAGATCACCTTTGCTTCTTCGTGGAGAAGGCGAACGAGCTCTTTTGCTTGAGCTGCCGGATCGCCGGAAATTTTCTTACCCGCTTGTTTTGGCGGAGGTAGTTGGAAGTTCTTGAATCGAATCTTCTGATCGGATTCAGAAGCTCCGACATCGGCCATTTTCAGGGCTTTCACTTCCTTCTTTTTGGCCTTCATGATGTTTGGAAGGCTGGCGTAACGGGGTTCGTTCATGCCCTTTTGAGCCGCGATCAAAGCGGGAAGCTGGACTTCGATCATTTCGAAAGCACCGCCTTCGACTTCGCGCTTACACTTCACGCTGCTTGCGCTGTATTCGGCGTTCAAGACGACCGTGACGTAAGGAATTCCAAAATATTCGGCAATCAACTGGCTGCCTTGTGCCGCGCCGTCATCGATGGCTTCTTTACCGCTAAATACGATGTCGACTTTGGCTTCTTTCTTCAAAGCACCCGCAAGCGCTTTCGCGGCTAGATTGCTGTCAGCGGTTTCGGGAATTTCGACATGAATTCCGTTGTCGGCACCCATCGCCAAAGCAGTGCGGATTGCATCCACCACACGAGCAGGGCCCGCGGAAATGGCGGTGACCGTGCTTCCTGGATTCTTTTCCTTCAGTCGAAGGGCTTCTTCGACTGCAAATTCATCATACGGAGAAAGGATCCATTTGATTCCGGCGGTGTCGATCCAGTTTCCGTCGCCGCTGACCTTGATTTTGGTTTCGGTGTCCGGGACCTGCTTGATGCAAACGTAAATATTCATAGAAGCTCGTTATAACCAATCTTCTCGACGGAAATCAAACCCGCGGGTTCGCCTTTTTGCTGTTTTTCCTTCAACAGCCATTGGCCAAAGCGAATCGCTCCAGAAGCGAAGATCGAGCGATCTTCAGCACGGTGGGAAAGAACGATTTCTTCGTTTTGACCGATGAAACGCACGACGTGTTCTCCTACGATCTTTCCTGCCCGAATGCTGTGGGTCTGAACGTTGCCAGGTCCTGACGGAGACACGATGCGCTGAAGTGTAATCGCCGTGCCTGACGGAGCGTCTTTCTTCTGGTTATGGTGACTTTCCACGATGACGGGCAGCATTCCAAGCGACTGCATCAAAGGCGCTGCCGTCTTCAAGATCGTTTGGAATGCGATGACGCTTAGGCTTAAGTTCGACCCAGCCACAATCCACGCTTTCTTAGCGTATTCTTCTAGCTCGCGGCGCTGATCCAACTTCCATCCTGTACTTGCAATGACCCAAGCCGTCGACTTGTTCCCGGCCGTGGTGGCTTGACGCAAGGTTGAAATGACAGCGTCTGGGCTTGAAAACTCGATCACCAAGTCGCACTCAAATAAAGGTGCAGGGTTTTCATTTCTTGAGATTTCGGCGGACAGCACCCAACCTTCGGGCGCAGAAGTTCGAAGAAATTCGACCAACTTTTTTCCCATCTTTCCTTGGGAACCCAGAACCCCGACGCGAATCGAACTAGCCATTCAGGCCCCCTGCCGCATGGGCGCCTTCGTATGCACGAAAAAGGTCTTCCGCGTGGCTTGCGCGAATTTCAGTTAAGGGAAGCCGGACAGAAGCGTCCAGCATTCCTAGCTTTGCCATCAAGGCCTTCACGGGAATCGGATTGGGTTCAATGAATAATGTCTGAAAAAGGTGAAACCAACGGGCGTGCAGTTTTCTTGCCGCTTCAACATTCCCTTTTTCGAAGTTCTGATGAATTTGAACCAAGACTTCGGGCACGACGTTGCTTGCGACAGACACGACGCCCGTCGCACCACACGAAAGCATGGGCAAGAAAAGTGGGTCGTCCCCTGAAAGTACGTTGAAGCCTTCCGGAGCGACTTGCATGAATTCTTGAAACTTGGTCAGACTTCCCGATGCTTCCTTTAGACCAAGAATCTTTGGATTCTGCGCTAAAGACGCGATGGTCGACGCTTTGATTTCACAGGCGGTGCGACCTGGCACGTTGTACAAAAGCACCGGACAATCCACGGAATCGGCGATTTTTGAAAAGTGCGCGAAAAGTCCATCCTGGGTCGGACGATTGTAATAGGGGCTGACCAACATGATTCCGTCGACACCCAGTTGGCTTGCCCACTTGGACAGGTTCACCGAAGCAGCGGTGTTGTTATTTCCCGTGCCCGCAATTGTGGCCACGCCGGTTCCTTTTAAATTCTTTAAAGTGAAAGAAATCAGTTCCTTCTTTTCAGCTTCAGAAAGCGTCGGTGATTCGCCCGTGGTCCCGCACGAAACAATTCCCGAAACTTTGGCACGAACTTGGTGTTCTAAAATTTTTTCGTAAGCAGGCCAGTCGATCTGATCGTCACGAAAGGGCGTGACCACTGCTGTAATGACACCGTGAAAAGGATTGCGCTTCTTCATAGCGGCTCGATCTTTTCACGGTCACGGATCAAAAAAAACTCTTTATTCTTCACAAGAACTTCGGCGGGCCGCGGTCGGGAATTATAGTTGCTGGCCATGCTGTAACCGTATGCCCCGCACGAAAGAAGGGCCAGGAATTCTCCGCGCTTCCAAGAAACCGGGACTTTTCGTCCAGAAGCAAAACGGTCCGCAGTTTCACAGGCTGGACCTACGATATCTGTCGAAGCGGTTTTTCCTTTTCGCAGCGCTGAATTCAAAGGAATGATTTCATGGTAACTGCCGTAAAGGCTGGGTCTGGCCAAGTCATTCATCGCTGCATCGACGATCAAAAAGGTTCGGCTTTTGCGTTCTTTTCGAAACTGCACCTGGGTCAGTAATACGCCCGCGTTTCCTGAAATCAGCCGACCCGGTTCTAGAAAAACCCGAGTCGCGGCACGTCGACCTTGAATCCAGGCGGACCATTCTTTCTGAATCAACTTGCAGTAATCTTCGATCGTTGGGGGCTTTTCGTTCTTGTATCGAATTCCTAGTCCACCCCCCAGATCGACGTATTCCAGTTCGATCTTGGAAAGACTTTCAAAGGTTTCCACACAGGACTTTAACTTCTGAAAGGCTTCCTTCATGGGGGCCAAGGTCACTAGTTGGCTTCCAATATGAATGCTCAGGCCCGCGATTTGGATTCGCGGCCAGTTCTTTAGATTCTTCGCAACCCAAAGAATTTCTGACTTTTCCAAGCCAAACTTGTTTTCCCGAAGTCCGGTCGAAATATAAGGATGGGTTTTCGGGTTCACGTCGGGATTGAAGCGAAGGGCGACTCGGGCGCGGCGGTCAGGTGGAAACCGAGCCTCTAGAATTTCTTGAATCAAATCCAGTTCCGGAATCGATTCAACATGAAAACTAAAAACATCGTTTTTCAGCGCGGATTCGATTTCCTCGGGCAACTTTCCGACACCACTGAAAACCATTTGGTTGCCCGAAAAGCCGACACTCCTTGCGATTCTCATTTCGCCGCCGCTGACCAGGTCGATTCCGATTCCACACTGTTTTAGAATCTTCAAAAGTTCTGGGTTCGAATTCGACTTCATCGCAAAGCAAATCTGAACCGGTAGGCCTGATAGCCCGGTCTTTAGGCGTTCGACGGGCGAACGAAAGCCTTCGTGTGAATAAACATAGGTCGGGGAACCATGCTTTCGAAGGATTTCAGAAAGATCGACTTCTTCGCAGAAAAGTTTTCCACCGTGGTACGGAAAAAATTCTTGGGGGTCGGACTTTTTCATCGCGAAGGTGCCGGGCTTGGGGACTTTTCAGGTGTGGTCGGCAACGGCGGCTGGGGATTTCCCTTTACTCCGCAGGCCGAAGTCAGACCCATTAAAAGAAGGATCAAGATCAGGATCTTCATAATTAGAAACTTAGCATAAGACCGAAGGCCAGCATGTCAAAGCCTGCATCAATTCGAATATTCCAACTTGGACCGATGGATCCTAAAATGCCGATGCCGCCTGCTGGCAGGGGCGATGACATTCCAGCAACCGCCGCATCTGAAGCATTCTGTGCCGAAAGAATATTGCTTAAAAGAATGCCGCCATAGGCAAAGAAGCCGATATTGTTGTTGAAGTTGATCGTGTACCGGACCGTGATGGGATTGGACATCAGCGAATACCGCTGGTTTCCCTCGCCATAAGTATACATTCCCATACCACCTTCGACGGTGAAGGTGTCTTGGACTTCATGCTTTCGGATCAAGATCATTCGGCCCAGATTCAAACCGTAACGAAGCAAAACACCTGAATTCAGTGCCTGTGAATCGCCGTCAGCTGTTCGGCTGCGGATGTGTCGGATTAGACCGTATTCCAACGAAAAGCTGCTGCGGTGGGTTTCCAGGGGTTCGATTTCGTCGACGACCAATTCTTCAGCTTCTTCTTCAAGCTGATCAATCGTTTCATCTAGGGACGGAGGATCTGAACGCGTGTCGGAATCAAAGTCTCCCGACGGCGGAGGCGACGACCCCGCATCCAGTTCTGGATCGTATTCTTGTGCCTGCGCACTGCCGCCGCGAACGCTTCCGATAGAAGAAGGCGGCGTCGGGGTTATTCCCATTCCTTTTTCAAGTTCACTGAGGTCGACCCGGTCCTGTTGCGTGGGTTTCATCGGTCCTAGGTCGGATACTTTTTCTAGGGCCATGAAGGGTTGGTCGCCGGGAAGAACGTCCAAACCTGGGTAGCGCCTGACGACTCGGGCTGCGAATTTCTTCTTTTCTGGGTAATTTCTCAAGACTCGAAACGCCATGATCGGCGTCTTTCCTTCGCGAAGAAGTAAAATTCTTCCCGGAAAGGGTCGCGCTTCATTTAAATCATTCATCAAATAGACACGCCCGGACTTACTGGCTCGGTCTGAAGAAACGTCAAAGCTACGAGCCCGAATGTCCGGAAGTTTTGGTTCGTCTTGGGCAAATGTAGCGGAAGTCAGCGCGGTCCAGATCAAGATCACTTGACAGAACTGGCGCTTCCAACTGTGATGGCGGTATGCGGTTTTTTCCATCCTCATTGATGACATTAGCGGTCATGGTAGGTGCTGTCGAGCCTCGGGTTGCAAATTCGTCTGAAGTTCTGCCGCAATGGGCGGCTCAAGCCATCGCTGAAAGTCGTCAGCTGGGGGCACAAAAAAAGTGGAATGAAGCAGTCATCAGCCTTCGAAAGATTCACCAGTCGCATCCCGAATCCTTCGAAGTGGCCGTCGAATTTTCAAAAGCATTGGTTTACCTAGGTCGCCGCGAAGAATCCCTTTCAGTTCTTCAGCAGCTGATCGCGAAATCGTCGGGATCCATTCGCGCCCAGGCTACCCGGCGCGCACGGGTCATGGCTCGCCTTTTCATGACCCAGGCGGTAAGCCAGATTTACCAGGACGGTCTGCTTCTTGCGAATCAGCGCAAGTACAAGCTGGCGCGCGAAAAATTTGGGAAGGCCCTGGATGCCGAAGCGGACAACGCGGAAGTTCTATTACGGCTGGGGCAATGTCTTTACCTAGACGGCGATGTCGACAGTGCTTCAGAACGTTTGAAGGCTGCGAAAAAGCTTTCGCCGTACGAACCGCAGATTCGACTTTGGTTGGGCCGGGTGATGCTGGATCGCGGAGAACTGGAAGCCGGGCTACAAGAAGTCAAGTCCGCGTACGAAGAACTTCCTAGGTCCGAGTTAGCAACCGTTTGGTACGCCGCCGGACTTGCTCAGTCTGGAAAAGCGGACGAAGCCGTACGCGTTTTGGAATCGGACGTGAAAAAGAATCCGATGCACCTGCATTCGCTGGTCAGTTCCGCGCGAACGCTACTTTCTTCGACGCCGACCAGTGAAAGCCAGAAGATCTGGGAAATTCGGAAAAAGCTTCAGGTCGCGCTGAGCCGCATGCCCGAATACGTGAAATCAGACCCCGACGGTAGTGAAGGCGAAATGGGCCTAGACCTTCGCGATCCCGAACGCCTTCGATCGGAAGTCGATCTGATGCTCGAAACCGTTGAAGCGCGTCTAGGTCGGTTTTCCCGTTAAGCGTTTCGCTTAACGGCTTCCGATTGGCGTCGACTTCGAATCCGTTTTTCCGACGTAGAAAGCTCGAGGCCGGAAAATGCGGTTGTTCGCGTACTGTTCCAGAACTTGAGCGCTCCAGCCAGAAATCCGACTGACCGCGAAGATCGGAGTAAAGTCGCGTGGGCGAAGTCCCAGGGCCGTGTAGACCAAGCCGCTGTAGAAGTCGACGTTTGGCATCAAGCCTTTCTTCGCTTCCATCTGTTCTTGAATACGGACCAACATGCGGTGGTAATCTTCCAGGCCCGCTTTTTTGCAGATCTGAACCGACATTTCTTTCAGGATGCGTGCGCGCGGGTCGCCGTTTTTATAGACGCGGTGACCGATGCCCATGACTTTCTTCTTCGCGTTGACGGCGTCTTCAATGAAAGCATCGACTTGCGCGTAGCTGCCGATTTCTTTCAACATCAACATGACTTGTTCGTTGGCGCCGCCGTGCAGGGGCCCCTTCAAAGCGCCCAAGGCTGCAACCATGTCGCTGTAATAATCGCTGGTCGTTGAAGCAACGACACGTGCCGTGAAGGTCGAAGCGTTCAATTCATGATCGGCGTGAAGAACCAAAGCCGTATCAAATAGTTTTTCTTCTTCGGCGTTAGGTTCCTTGCCACGGATCATGTTCAGGAAGTTCCAAGCCACGGACTTGCCCGAAACCGGGTCAATTGGGCGTTGGCCTTGTTCCATTCGTGAAATCGCAGCGACGATTGGTCCGATAGCGCCAGTGGTCCGTGCAGCTTTAGCGCGGACGCCTTCTGGGCTTAGGTCTTCAGCCTTTTGATCGAACAAACCGTAGTAGCTTAGGGCCGTGCGAAGCTTGGCCATTGAATGGTTGTTCGTCTTCGCAATCGATTCAAGAATCGGGAAGATTTCTTTTGGAAGCTGCATACCGGCGAACAGATCTTTTTTGGTCTGCGCCAGTTCAGAAGTGTTTGGAAGTTTGCCGTGCCAGAGAAGATGGACGATTTCTTCGAATCCACAATTCGCAGACAGGTCTTCGATGGTGTAACCGCGATACAGCAAGGTCACGTCGAAGATCGTGCTGATTTCACTGGTGATGGCGACGATGTTTTCGAGGCCTTTGTTGGCCGTTTCTGGAATTTGCGCTTGTGACATGTGGATAACCTACATCAGCTGCAGGAAATTGCTCAGAAAATTTCCGCGATTGAAAAAAGCCCGGGGCCCTTGACCTTTGCGTAATGCCAACCTATGACCGATCCCACCGGGGGGCAGCAGTGGCAGTGAGTAAATCAGGCAGACACGCGTCGAATGGCCAGAATGGCCACAGTGGGATGAACAACGACATCGTCGATTTTTCGGGTGATTCGATGAATACGAAGATCTTCATCGCTGTTGCAGGAAATATCGGAACCGGAAAAACCACGCTGACGCAGATGCTCTCTCAGCGCTTTGGGTGGAAATCCCATTTGGAAGCCGTCACCGGTAATCCTTATCTGGCGGATTTTTATTCGGACATGAAGCGTTGGGCTTTCCCGCTTCAAATTTATTTTTTGAATCACAGATTTAAAGCGCACCAAGCAATTACCTGGGGGTCCGGAAGTTCGATCCAGGATCGTAGCATCTATGAAGATGCCAACATCTTTGCGCGGAACCTATATGACCAAGGTCAGATGGAAGAACGGGACTACAGGAACTACTTGGACCTTTATCGGGTCATGTCCGGGTTTTTGACGCCCCCTGACTTGGTGATTTACCTTCGCAAGTCACTTCCCCGTTTAAAGGAACAGATCAAGAAAAGGGGTCGCGAATATGAAAAAAGCATCCCAGACAGCTACCTGGACAGCTTGAATCGTTATTACGAAGAATGGATGGGGAACTACGTTCAGGGCAAGAAACTGATCATCGACAGCGATGAACTGGATTTCGTCAATCGACCCAAAGACTTTGATTTGATTTGTGAAAAGCTGGTTGGCGCCCTGGATCAAAGGGACCTGTTCCTAGAATCACGCGCCGCACCGGGTCAGCCTATCCCCTCGGTATCAGCTGATATTCTACTGAAGTAGTCAAAAGATTTCCTAAAGTCTTTGGTCCCAGACTCCGATCTTACGCATGAAACCCTGAAAGTCCCATTTTCGGACTTTCAAACGGAGAGAACGCTATGCGTAAGAACTTTTCAAAATGGTCAGTCGTTGCAATTGCACTGAGTCTTTCGGCCTGTTCTTCATCTGAAAAGAAAGAAGGAGACCTGCCGGCGGACGAAGTCCCGGTGGTGGAAGCTGGAACCGATGCTGCCCCGATCGAGACGACCGAGATCCCTGCTCCAACCGGTGATCTTCCAGCCAGCGAAGCCGTAGCTCAAGAAGGGGAAGCTCCTGCAGCGCCTCCGGCGATGAGCGGCGAATCCACCAGTTACACGGTGAACGGCGGCGATACGTTGATGAAGATCGCTTTCGAAGTTTACGGCGATCTTTACCAGTGGCGCCACATTCACGAAATGAATCGTGACAAAGTCCAGGATCCCAATCGCTTGACCAAGGGTTTGGTTCTGATGATCGACAAGCCCGCATCGCCTGTTCAAATTGAACGAAACGGCGAAGCTTACTTGATCAAGACCGGCGACACGCTGGGATCGATTTCCAACGAAGTCTATGGAACGCCGGGCAAGTGGCGTGCGCTTTGGGAAAACAATCGTCAGTTGATCAAGGATCCCAACCGCATTTTCGCAGGATTCACCCTGTACTATGCGCCAGATCCAGCCCGTCAAAACAATACCGCTCCGTTGGCGAATGACCCTGCCGGCGTAGACGGGCGTACGCCTTCTAGTAAATAATTAGATTCAGGGATATTCTTAAAAAGAAATCACTGCGAAAAGCGGCTCCCTTACCGGAGTCGCTTTTTCGTCTTTCAAGCTACTTTTCTAGGAAGGAAAGGTTCATCAGTCGGTGCGACTTCGATTCGGTATTTTTCTAGCTGCTTTCCCCTTGGTTATTTCGTCTTGTTCGATGCCAGAAGAAAAGCCGGCGCCCACGCTGGAAGAACGCATCCGCGAAGACAATCAAAAAGGTGAAAAACTTTCGACCGAATTTGAAGAAAAGATTCAGATCAAGTCGGATACGGAAATCACGGTTTATCTGCGATCCATCGCCGTGAAACTTTCCCAGTCGCAACCCGAACTGAAAGTGGCTCCTGTCGGAGTATTCTTGGTTTCAAACGAAGCCCAGCGCTGGCGGAACTATTCGTTACCCGGGAATCGAATCTATATTTCAGTTAATCTTCTGAAGGAAATCGAGTTTGAAAACGAAGCAGCAGCGGCCATCGCGATCGAACTTTCGCACATCTATAAGCGCTGGGTTCTAGAACGTTCACAGCCGAAAAATTCACCCGAATCCAATTCTCCCATTGTGGCGGCGCGCCCCACTTTTTTTGGTGAACACAGTTTGTTTGAATACAGCGACGTCGAATGGAACGAATCGCTGACTGAAGCCGTGAAGCTGATGTATCGCGCGGGCTACGACCCCCGAGGCATGGTCACGCTTTTAAAGAAGTACGAAAAAAAGGGTAAGGCGTCGCCTTTCAGCGCAAAGAAAATCAATCTTTTACTGGAAGGGGTGCGTTCGACGGTGGTGTCGCTAGCGCCGCTTCGTAACCCAGTGGTTCGAACGGAAGCGTTTATGAACCTAAGGCAAAGAATCGATCGATTGTGAAGCCACTACTATTGGAGGTCAGGCAAATGATGGAAGTTCTGGTTCAAGGCGACGAAGAAGTCACCGCGTGGGTACAGAAGTCAAAGACCATCGAGTCCGTGAAAAGGATTCCTGGGGACGCCAGCACGCGCCGCTATTATCGGATCTATTCGAAGGACCAAAGCTACATCCTGATGCGGATGGAACCCTTCGAGGCCGATGGAATTCACCTTCCGTTCCTGGTGGTTCAAAAGCATTTGGAAAGCGCCGGCGTCGATGTTCCAAAAATATTGGATGTCGATCCCAGCAAAGGCTTCATTCTTTTGGAAGATTTGGGCGACGTAACCTTGCTTCGCCGACTTCAGGAAGTTGAACACGAAGACCTGGAAAGATCGATTTATCAGCGTGTCATTGATTCCTTGATCCAGATGCAAATCTACGCATCGCCGGAAAAGAAGCCCGCTGAAATCCCCGCCTACAAAATGCGTTTCGACATCGAAAAACTGATGTGGGAAATGAATTTTACTGTCGAACACTTTTACGAAGGCTATCTGAAGCGCAAATTGAAGGATTCAGACCGGAAGATCATGATGGATGGATTGACCGATATTTGCTCGATCCTGGACAAAGAACCCACGGTCTTCACCCACCGGGATTTCCATTCAAGAAATGTGATGGTCGCGCCGGATAGCGGACGACTGGTCATGATTGATTTTCAGGATGCGCGGATGGGCCCGGCTCAATATGACTTGGCATCGCTTCTGAAAGACAGCTACTACCAATTAGAAGAAAGCCAGATCACCCGCCTTTTGGATTACTATTTTGTGAAGTGGGAAGCGTTGACCGGAAAGTCCCTAAATGCGACGCACTTTAGAAAAGTCTTCGATCTGATGTCGGTTCAGCGAAACTTTAAAGCGATCGGCAGCTTCGCATCCTTCATGAATCGCCGCGGCGATCCGGGCTATCTAAAGTACATCGGAAACACCTTCGAAAACATCCGAAGGAATCTTCTGAAGTACCCGGAATACGCGCAGCTTCGCGAGGTCCTTTTCCATTACTACTATTTCTAAGGCGATGATCATGGCGGCGGGTCTAGGCACCCGTCTGAAACCCTTTACGGAAGATTCGGCCAAAGCCGCGCTTCCTGTGATGGGTGTCCCCATGATTCAGCTGGCGATCGACGCGGCTTCGGGTGTCGGCGCTAGGGATTTGATCGTGAACGTCCACGCGCATGGAAAGGCCTTTCAGCAAGTTCTGGGGCGGATGGATTTGGGTGGCGGAAAGATTCGAATCAGTGATGAATCCAAGCAGCTTTTAGGAAGCGCCGGTGGGGTTCGGCAAGCACTGGATCTTTTGGGGGCAGGTTCATTTGTTTTGCTGAATGCCGATACCCTGAACGACATCGATCTAACGGCTTTGGTGAAAAGACATCAGGAACTTCGAAAGTCACACGGCGTTTGGATGACCATGGCGCTTTTTAAGGAAAGCCCGATGCCCGGAAAGTACCGTCAGATGAAGATGGATTCTTCAAGCGGTTTGATCCACGGATTTGATCCCGAACCCAAGCAGAAAGTTCCATTCTTCATCGGAACAGCTGTCGTTGAAAAAGAAGCTTACGATTTTCTTCCCGCAGGAAAACCCAGCGAATTCGTCCCCACCGTATTGGATCGACTGATCGTAGAAAAAAAGCTGGGGTTCTTTTTGTCCGATGGAATCTGGTTCGACATAGGTTCTCCCGTGCTTTGGCTTCAAGCCCATCAAGAATGCATGCGACTTTGGAACCAAGGTCGGCTGCCTATGGAATGGAAAAGACGCTTCATGGACGCGCACGTTCAGAAGGTTTCAGATCGTCTTTTCATCGGGCCGATTCGAAGCCAGGCGGATGAAAAAGAATGGCAGAAGCGACTTTCAGCAGACATCGAAGGTTTCTTTTACCTGGATCCCGCGCGACTGACCGATTGGACCGGGGAAGATTTCAAAAGGACGACGGGATCCGTCGTCTATCAGGTTTCAG
This sequence comes from Bdellovibrionales bacterium, assembly GCA_016786465.1. Taxonomy (GTDB): domain Bacteria; phylum Bdellovibrionota; class UBA1018; order UBA1018; family UBA1018; genus JAEUWC01. Next base: position 153,183 of record JAEUWC010000020.1, read on the forward strand.
CCGAAATGATTCGCACGAATCCCGGTAAGGGAATCGGGTATGAAGATCATTGGGTCTTGATCTGATCGCGGATGATTTTGATTCGTTCGGTAAGGGTAGACCAGTTTTCCCCTGGGATGATCGATGCCGGAGGAACCCAGCCTTTGGCACCGGTCCAGACGCCACTGGACGAAAGCCCCAGAAGACTTCGAAATCCGAAATAGGCAAAACCTTGTGATTCAATTCCGGAAGGATCGACGCCAGCGTCCAGGCTGCTGATGACCTCGATGTTTGGAAGGCGAATGGTCAGCGCTTCCATCAGGGAAGGATTCTTTGCGCCGCCGCCGCAAACGACGATGGTTTGAAGCGGTTTTCCTTTCGAAAGTATGTTTTTTTCGTAAGCCTGCGCGATGGATTCTACGGTGAACCACAATGCGGTGGCGATCAGGGATTCTCCCTTTTTCTTGGATGCCCGAAGCAGGATTTCAAAAGGGAAATCGTCTCGGCCGGTGCTTTTCGGAGCAGGTTTTTTCAGAAACGGAATTCGCATCAGTTTTTGAAGGGCGCCCGTATCCACTTCGCCCTTCAGTGCCAGCTTTCCGTCCCGATCGAATCGTTGCTTTCCGCGGGTTAGCTTTTCGGTTGCAGCGTCCAACCAAAGATTTCCGGGCCCAGTATCAAAAGCCAGGATGTCACCTTCGGGTCCCACGTAGGTCAGGTTGCTGATGCCCCCGATATTGTGAATCGCGATTCCCGAACTATGTCCCAAAATGTCGGCCAAAAGGCGGTGGTAAAGGGGAAGCAAGGGTGCTCCTTGTCCGCTTGCCGCCAAGTCGCCTTCACGAAATCCAGATACCGTGGTCAGTCTGGTCTTTCGCGCGATTTCGTAGGGGTTACCCATTTGAATCGTGATTCGTTCTTTGGGGTGATGCCCCAGGGTTTGACCGTGATTCGCGATAGCATCCGGTTTTTCAGAATGTTTCTGAATCAGCTGCTCAAGTGCCTTCGCGTACCAGTCGCCAAGATCTCGATCCAGTTTGTGCCAGTCCAAAAGACTAGCCTGCGTGTAAGGTTCTTGAGCCTGCAGGACCCTTTTTCTTAATGCCGCGGGATAGGGCGCAGAATCCGCCCAAAGAATTCGACTTCCGTCGCCGTTGAAATCCACGCAAGACGCGTCCAAGCCATCGCAAGATGTCCCGGTCATGACCCCCAGGACTCGAATGGATTCGTTCATTCCTTGCTCTCGTTTCTCAGTTTCCTCAAAGGGACGATGGCCTTGACTGGACACACCGCCACACACGCGGCGTGATCGGCGCAAGTGTCAGTGTCGATGAAGACTTGTGTCGGTCCAGTCACGATGGAATCGGTGGGGCATTCAGGAAGGCAAGCGCCACACAGCGTGCAGGTGTTCAGGACTTGATAGGGCACCGCTTATACCTCTGGCATTCACTGTAAGGTCAGGCCGATCCGTTGACAAGGGAAGCGTGTGCAGGCAGCTTGAATGAATGCGGATTTTGAAGGCTCCCACCCGTCTGAAATGGACGGTCACTTTGTTGTACCTCAGCATCCCGATGGCGATCCTTCAGCTTTTGGTGGCTGCACGCATCCAGTGGTGGAGCCTGCCGCTTCGCCAGATTCTAATCATGAGCGTGCTGGTCGGAGCACTTTGTACCTTTTTCGCAATATTCCTGATTCGAGGAAATCGTTGGGCGATGACGTGCGTGAACATTTCGACCATTCTTTGGACGGTGTTCAGTGGGATTCACGCTTTTCGAATGGAGAACTACGGGATGGCCTTCTATTCCGTCTTCATCGCATTCTACGGATTGACCCTTTCCTTTCTGATTTCGAATGAAACACAAAGGTCGTTTTTCGATCCTCGAATGAAATGGTTCCAGGGGACCCCTGAAAAAATTCCAGGATTGAAATGTTGGTTCATAGACCCAGCCACCGAATTCGAACTGAAAGTGGGCCGGTTTGATGAAGACGGAGCATTTGTTTACGCAGACTCGCAACAGCCGTCCGAAAAACTGAAGGCTTTGCTCAGTGACAAGAAAAGCGCGAAGAAGCTGATGAGAAAAGTCGATATCGGTTTCGAATTTCAGAATCGAAAAATTCAGTGTTCAGGGAATGTCATTTCAGTACTAGAATATGGAGCAGGTGTCGGGATTCAGTTTCGCGCAATGGATTTTGATGCGCGAAAAGACCTCGGAGACTTTGTCGAGGAACTCAAGGGGATGGGGTATGTCTAAAATTCTTCGTCTGGCGTTCATCGCTGCCTTGATCATGGTAGCGGCCTGTTCAAAGGGGCCCGACGTCAGCGGCGATCCCAAGAAGATGTTGGAATCGTATATCGAAAAAAGTTTTTCGATTCGATCAGTCGACGACAGAAAAGACCTGGCACAGTACCTTTCGGGTGAAACCCAAAGAAAACTTCTAGCTTGGAGCGACGATCAGTTCCGGTTGGCATTCATCGAAACCAAACGGGTCTTTCAAAAATTATTGGTCCGAGAAATCAAGAAACTGAGCGCGGCCGAAGTTTCGATCACTTATGAATTGGTCTATTTGGACCAGAATCGCGGAAAAGACGCCAAGGTGACTTCGAAGAAACTGGCGTCCCTGCTTTTGCAAGACTCCAAGTGGACGATTTCCGAAGTGAAGAACATTAAGGAAGTAGTCGAATACCGAAACGAAATGTCGCTGCCCTAGATTCTAGATCAGCGATCCGGTACAGGAAGCGCTTCCTGCGCTGATGTTCTGGCGAAGTTCAACCACGGCCCAACCCGACGGAGCATAGGTTCCCGTGCTGATTGTGCTGTTGTAATTCTGATCCCCTGACGAACCCTTCAAAGAAGCAGAAAATAGAACATTAGGCGTGCCCGAAACGTTGGCGGTAACAAAAAGGGGTAGGGTTACCGACGAAGGTAAGGCTAGCCCTTCCAAGCGAAGCACATAGAAACCAGACACGCGGTAAACCTTCACGGTCCCTGCGTTCGTGCCTGAACAGTTCATAGAACCGGTTCGGACGACGTCGGTACCGGGCACGGGATCAAAAAACGAACTGGATCCGCTCAGTGTCCCACAGCCCCAAAGCGTCACCGCCAGCAGCCCAAATGCGGCCAAATGCAATAGGTTCGATCGAATCGTCATCGGTTTGACACCTAAAAATAGTCCTCAAACCATGGTCACACAGTTCCGAAATGTTCACAAGGAGGGTCGAAGTGTGAGCCAAGGTGGCGATTCAAATAGCGGTTCGGGTTCTTCTTCGATTTCTTTGGAAAGCTTCGTTCCAATTCTCGAGGCCCCAAGTTCTAGCGAGACCGGGTCCGAAACATTGGGGGGTTTGTTAGGGGATGAAGTCGCCGCTACCAACACACGAAAGCTAGCGCTGAACGAAGCGCTTCTGAACTTGTTGCCCAAAGATCTAGCCTTTCAAGATTTCATGCGCGAACTGCTTCTTTCTTTCCAAAAAGTGGTTCCGTCCGAAGCGGGTACGATTTTCGAATTGGATCAGGAAAGTAACAGCCTTTTCTTTCGGGCGGTGTCGGGACAAGCGTCCGATACAGTCACAAAGTTTTTGATTCCCATTGGCCAGGGTATTGTCGGTTTTGTCGCCGAATCCAGAAAATCGGCCAAGGTGGATCAGGTGCAAGACAATGCACGGCACATCAAGGCGATCCAGGCTGCTGTCGGATTTTCACCCAACAACTTAGTAGCTGTTCCGATCTTTGTTCGCGGAAAAATTTACGGCGTTCTAGAACTTTTGAACCGAATTGGCGAACCCAACTTCAAGGCCAGCGACGTCGAACTGTTGGAATATGCCGTTTCGATGGCATCCAAGGTCATTGAAACACGGCTGGTGATTGCTTGGGCCTTGAACCAGAATTCCGCAGCCACGGAGAAAAAGTCGGCATGAGATCAGAATTCGAAGATCAAGGTGAAGGGTCGCAGACCGATTTGCATCGGATCGAACTTCGCTATTTGATCAAGGCGCTTTTGAAATTTAATGCGTCGGATCTGCACATCCGTGCGGGTCGTCCGCCCCTTTTTCGAGTCAACGGAAACTTGGTTCCTGCCAAAATGGAAGAACTGAGCCAGGTTCAGGTCGAAATGCTTTTGAAGCCGATCTTGACGGAAAAGACTCGCGCAAAACTTGAAGCCGATCGTCAGGTCGACTTTTCGTTTGGCGTTGCGAAGGTGGGGCGTTTTCGTTGCAACGTTTACTTTCAAAAGGGTTTGATTTCCGCAGCGATTCGAATGATTCCGACAGCAGTCCCCAGATTGGAAAGCTTGGGCCTTCCCAGCGTCATCAAGGACCTTTGTCACCAGTTTCAGGGTCTGACCTTGATCACCGGCGCGACCGGCAGCGGAAAGTCGACCACGCTTTCAGCGATGATCGACGAAATCAATCGCACCGAATCGAAGCACATTCTGATTCTGGAAGACCCGATTGAATTCATGCATCGGGATAAGAAATCAATGATCACTCAGCGTGAACTGGGGTCGGATGTCGTGTCGCTGAAGGAAGCCCTTCGCGGAGGTCTGCGCCAGGATCCAGATGTGATCGTCATTGGGGAACTTCGTGACGCTGAAACAATTCAGGCCGCGCTATTGGCAGCTGAAACGGGTCATTTGGTCTTGGGAACACTTCACACGCGCGATGCCAAGTCCAGTGTCGACCGCATGATCGAAGTGTTTCCCGCCGACGCACGAACGCAGCTTCGGTATCAGCTGGCGGCGTGCTTGAACGCCGTGATCAGTCAGCAATTGATTGAACGCTTGGATCGCCGGTCACGGGTGCCTGCTTGTGAAGTGATGATCAAGTCACCGACCATTGAAACCTATATTCGTGAATACAGCCTAGAACGCATCAATGACGCGATTGCTGGATCGAACCACTACTATCAAATGCAAACCATGAATCAGGCGCTTCATCGCCTCGTCAACGCCGGTGCAATCTCCGAAGAAGAAGCACTGCGTAGCTCAACTCAGCCAGAAGACTTGAAACTGGCCTTCTCGGGAATGGTTCGCGGCGAAGGTTATCTTCCCAAGGCAAGCTAAGCGAGCTAGACTGGATCTATGCTTGGGATTCGCTACTTGGCTCTATCGATCTGGCACGCCATTCCGTTTTGGGTACTTCTTTTCTGCTTCATTGGGGCAACCCTAGAAACGACTCTGGTTGGAATGGGATTAGGATGGCTTTGTGTCCTTTGGGCCGGGGTTCGCGGGTCGCGGTGGATTCTGAAATCCTTGGGCGCGACATCCTTGAAAAGCCCTGAATTGGAAAGGTCCGTTCGCCAGATCGTTTGGAAAACCAAAGATACGGATTTGATTCATGCAAACCCTTTTCGAATTTATCGATTTTCGGAAGTCACGGAACAGGCGTTTCTGTTGAAGCCCTTCTTTGGAAAGTCAGTCTTGGTTCTCAGTTCCGGAATCCTGACCCCACAAAAAGCTCAGGCTTTAGAAGCCGTGATTCGCCATGCAACGCGGCTTTCTCTTCGTCGCGACGCGGGTCTTTGGACGGTGACAGCGGCTTTGATGGGGCGGGCACCCACATTACTGGGAAGCGGAACTAGGCACTGGATGGATTCTTTAATGGGGGCTCGCGCCTTGGATCAAAGGGACCGACGTTTGGACGGGGCCTTTTCCGCGCTGGCCGTCTGCATCCTTTCTTACTGGAACTCGATGGTCCGAAAAATGGGGATGACCCAAAGCCTTCGGATGGAAAATCCCGGCACTGCAGTGCAACCGGGCTTTGGCTGGGGAATGGGGTTTCAGATGGGTGTTTCGGATCTTTGCTTTTTTGCGCCGCACACTGCTCCCACCCAAGATCTTCTGTCTTGGTCTTCGCGCTGAATTTTTGTAAATAGGGGGAATGACCCCCGAATCTCCCAAGCTGGATTTGACCACATTTTTTCTTTCAGTCGGCTCTTCTGCCTTGATGGCACTGGGGATGAATCCCAAAGGAGAGTTCGAAAAAAAGAACGCAAATCTTCAATTGGCCCGGCACAACATCGACCTGTTGGAACTTTTGGTTGAAAAGACCAAAGGCAATCGCACCAGCGACGAAGACCGCCTTCTTCAACAGCTGCTTTTTGAAACTCGAATGCGTTACGTAGAAGTTCAGAAGAAGGTCGAAGGCGCATGACCCGAAGATCGGCTTGGGGAATCATCCCATCGGTTCTTTTGTTCATTCCATTTTCGGCGGGGCATTCGTCCAGTCTGCCCGGCAATCCCAACATTTTTGTCGAACTTTCAAAGAAAGTCGTGCCGTCAGTCGTGAACATTTCAAATCTAAGCCGTCCACGCGGGATGGCTTTTCGGGGTGGTCCCGAGGATTTCTTTCGACGCTTTTTTGAAGATCATTTTGGACCTGGGGGTCCCGGGGCACCCGGGGGTCGGGGCCGTCCAATGCCCCCACGCCCAATGCCAGATGATGACGATGAAATGGAAGAAGGGCCGGGACCGCGCGCCGGACCCGGCGGAAAGCAGGGTAAGCCACAGCCGGTTTCGTTGGGAACCGGATTCATCATCGATGCGTCGGGTCTGATCCTGACGAATCATCACGTGGTCGACGGTGCGGATGAAATTCGAATTCAGTTCACCGAAGATTTTGAAGAAGTCCCAACCGAAGGAAAAGTGGTCGGACGCGACGAAGCACTGGATTTGGCTTTGATTCGGGTCAAAACGAATCGAAAATTGGTTCCACTGGTTCTAGGAAACAGTGATGCGCTTCAAGTCGGTGAATACGTCGCTGCTGTCGGAAATCCATTTGGTCAGGGTCATTCGGTCACCCACGGAATTGTTTCGGCCAAAGGACGCAAGGCGCCGGATTTTCAGTTGGCGAACTACATTCAGACGGATGCGCCGATCAACCCGGGAAATTCGGGCGGGCCGCTGGTGAACCTAAAAGGTGAAGTGATCGGCATCAACAACGCAATCGATCAGCGCGCGCAGGGAATTGGTTTTGCGATTCCAGTAAATTTAGTGAAGGAAGTTCTTCCCCAGTTAAAAACCAAGGGCAAGGTTTCGCGCGGGTACATCGGGGTCTTGATTGATCAATTGAATCCCGACATCGCCGAAAAAATCGGTGCACCTAAAGACTTGGTCGCACCCTTTGTAACCCAAGTGAATCCTGGCGAACCCGCGGACGCGGCTGGCGTGAAGCCTTACGATGTCATTGTCGAATTTGCGGGAAAGAAAGTGAAGTCCGCTACGGATTTAGTGACGGCAGTCACGTCAGTTGCCGTGGGTGAAACGACAACCATCAAGGTCCTGCGCGAAGGAACGACCAAAGAATTAAAGATCAAGCTGACGGAAAGACCCGGAAACGAAGAATTGGCGCAAGAAGGTCGGCCCGGAAAGAAGGGGCCAATAGGAAAAGGTCCGGTTCCCGAAAAATCAGCCGCTGGCTTGACCCTGGAAGCCAATTCTGAAGGCGTATTGGTCACTTCGACGGCGTATGGGGGCCCCGCCGATCGGGCCGGAATTTTAAGGGGCGACATCATCCTGGAAGTGGATCGTAAGTCCGTGAAATCCCCGGATGATTTCTTCAAAATCGCCAAAGACAAAAAGACCTATATGGTCCGGGTCAAGCGCACGGATCCTCGCGGCCAGGAAGGGTTTTTGGTCATTCTCCTTGACCTGAAGTAGATCGCACCCACCTTTCTTTTAGGTGGAGGAATCGAAAAATGGCCTCGGGATACAGCGATCAGCTTCGGCAGGTCTTTCAAGACGCGCAGTCAGAAGCGATTCGGCGCGAACATCAGGAACTTTTGCCAGAACATCTTTTCTTTGTTTTGGATCAAAGCGCCGATGAATCGTTGGATCTGCCTGGACTTCGAAAAGAAGTCTTCTCACAGGAACTTGAAAAAAGCTTAAAGCAACAGCCCAGGGTTTCGGGAAAAGGGACCCAGATTTACGGATCCCAAGAACTGACCAAGCTGATGGCTTGGGCCGAACAGGGTAAGCCTGAAGTCACTCCCAGTGATCTAGTCGCGGCTGTTTTTCATCCTAAGTTTCAGGCTCAATCGAACGGAAAGATTTTAGCGATCTTCAAAGCGGCAGGAGTCCATCAAATGCCTACGGAAAATCAGCAAGACGGAAACAAGAAAAACAAGGTTTTGGAAAAGTACTGCCGCAACCTGACTCAGGCGGCAAAAAGCGGAAAACTGGATCCGGTCATCGGCCGTGATGAAGAAATTCGTCGCGTCGTTCAGGTCCTTTCGCGCCGTACGAAGAACAACCCGGTGTTGATTGGCGAACCCGGGGTTGGAAAGACGGCAATCGCCGAAGGATTGGCGCAAAGGATCTTCAGCGGGGATGTTCCCGAAAGCCTAAAAAACAAGGAACTTCTGGTCCTGGATTTGGGGGCTTTGATTGCAGGCGCCAAGTTTCGCGGAGAATTTGAAGAACGTTTGAAAAGCGTGGTTCAAGAAGTCCACAAAGCTGAAGGCCAAGTCATTTTGTTTATCGATGAACTTCATACCTTAGTCGGTGCAGGCGCGGCCGAAGGATCGATGGATGCGTCGAATCTTTTAAAACCCGCACTTGCGCGAGGCGAACTTCGTTGCATTGGTGCGACCACTTTGGATGAATATAAAAAGCACATCGAAAAAGATGCTGCGCTAGAACGTCGTTTCCAGCCGGTTTATGTGAAGGAACCCACGGTTGAAGACACCGTCAGCATTCTTCGGGGATTGAAAGAAAAGTACGAACTTCATCATGGTGTCCGGGTTCAAGATGCGGCCCTGGTCGCGGCGGCAAATCTTTCGAATCGCTACATTGCAGATCGGTTTTTGCCCGACAAGGCGATTGACCTAGTGGACGAAGCTTCGTCGAAGATCCGCATTGAAATGGATTCGCGTCCTGAAGAATTGGATCAAGCGGAACGTAAGCTGATCCGAATGGAAATCGAACGCCAGGCATTGAAGAAGGAAACCGATCCAAAATCTTTGGAACGTGCAACGGCATTGGATCGCGAAATTTCTGATTTGAAAGCCAAGCAGTCCGAACAGATGAAGCTTTGGGAAAAGGAAAAATCCGCCGTCAGCGAAATCAAGGTCTTGAAGGAAAAGCTGGAAAAGGCTCGCCTAGAAAGTGAATCCGCCGAAAAAGCGGGGAATCTTGAACGTGCTGCCGAACTTCGTTATGGGACGCTTCCAGCCTTGAAGAAAGAACTGGATGAAAAAGTCACATCGACCGCGACCCGGTACCTTCGCCAAGAAGTCACCGAAAACGACGTTGCGGAAGTGGTCGCCAAGTGGACCGGAATTCCAGTCACCAAGATGGTCGAAAGTGAAAACCAGAAACTTTTGAACATGGAAAAACGCCTGGGCAGTCGTGTGATCGGCCAAGATCGGGCGCTCGAAGCGATTTCAAATGCCGTACGGCGTTCACGTATCGGATTGCAAGAAGCCCATCGGCCGATGGGGTCCTTTCTTTTTCTTGGGCCGACGGGCGTGGGCAAAACTGAAACTGCAAAAGCTTTGGCCGAATTTCTTTTTGATCATGAAGAAGCGATGGTTCGCATCGACATGAGCGAATACATGGAAAAACACGCCGTTTCTCGACTGCTCGGAGCCCCTCCCGGGTACGTTGGGTACGAAGAGGGTGGCTCGCTGACCGAAGCTGTCAGACGCCGCCCTTATTCAGTCATTCTTCTAGATGAAATCGAAAAGGCGCACCCGGATGTCTTCAATATTTTCCTTCAGATCCTGGACGATGGACGTGTAACGGATGGCCAGGGAAGAACCGTCGATTTCACCAACACGCTGATCATTATGACGTCCAACCTGGGCAGTCATTTGATCTTGGAAGAAAAGGACCCCGTACGTCGCGAAGAAGGGATTCAGCATCTTCTTCGCAAAAGCTTCAGGCCCGAATTCCTGAACCGAATTGACGAAACCGTGATCTTCGCGAACTTGGAAATTTCGCAGCTTCGGTTGATCGTGGATCAGTACATCGAAAAGCTGAACCGCATGCTGAAAGACCGGGGACTTCAGATCCACTTTTCGGAAAAGGCCAAGGAACGGATCGCGGATCTGGGTTATGACCGCGATTTTGGCGCACGGCCGATGAAGCGGGTCTTCCAGCGTGAAGTGCAGAATCCGCTAGCGGCCGAAATCCTGTCGCAGAAATATGGGGCAGGATCCCAGGTTTGGGTCGATTCGGTGAATGGGCAGATGGTCTTCAAGAGCGCTTAACTGTATGGATTTAAAGGGTATTTGTAAAAACCCTAAGAGATCATTAAGTTAACGCATTCAGATTTGCGCTCCTCGACTAAACCCTCTACAATTTAAGATAGTTGGGTTGGAATGAGGGGCTCAGCATGGAGATTACGGAAGTCAAAGTATTCCCCGTAAACGAAGATAAGCTCAAAGCTTATATCACGATCATTTTGGACAACTGCTTCGTTGTTCGGGATCTGAAGATTATCGCCGGAAACGGCGGACTCTTCGTCGCAATGCCCAGTAAGCGCCGCAAGGATGGCGCTTTTAAAGATATTGCACACCCTTTGAATCAGCAGACTCGCACCGTCATGGAAAAAACCATTCTGGATGCGTACCTTGCGGAAGCCAAGAAACTGGGAGGCCGTCCAGCCACCCAGACGGCCGAACAGGCCGAGAACCAAGATAGTTAATTTGACGCCCAAAAGCGCTGTATGTTATTCCCAAGGCTCACGTCAGTGATTGTTGGGGTATCGACAAGTGGTAAGTCACAGGATTTTGATTCCTGCATTCCTAGGTTCGAATCCTAGTACCCCAACCAAAAACTAAGCCCGATCTAACGGCGGAAACGCAGGTTAGGTTGGGCTTTTTTTTTATTCGATGCCACCCTTAAATCCTATGAAACCTGTTCTGCGCCTTTCGTGGGGTCTGGCCTTATTCGTCCTATTTACGAACGTGCCGGCCTTTGCCGGTGAAAAGTCGTTAATGGGGATTTTCTTAGGAGAAAATTTGGACGAAACGGTCACGAAGCTGACCAAGAAGTACGGAAAGTCTGAAAAATTTTCTCAGTCGGCGATGAACATCCACCGATTCCCCCTAGATCAAGCGGGTAAAAACTTTTTGATCGTGGGTTCGGCACAAGGTCCAACAAAGTGGATCGGTCATATTGAAGTCCAAGGGAAACAGGCGATTTCGGATCTGAACTTCTTAGGCGGGGTCAACCTAGGAACGAAAACAGACGCGATCGAAAAGCTCCTTCCCGGAGCTGTGACGAAAAAATCCCCAGATGGAGCGCGTAAGTTCCACGATTATCCGGGTGTGAACTATTTCTTGGAATCCGAAAAGGGTTTGGTCAGTTCTATTGCGATCAATATGGTGGGGCAGTACCCCGTGATCGCACCGGACGAAGGCCGGGCCATGATTCTCAGCCCTACCGAACTCGAGATCCTTGCGTCATTCGGCGAAAACCAGAAAGACAACAAAGAAGAAGCTTCTCGATGGCTCGAGCGCCTCAGCAAAGACGAGCTCAAGGACCATTGTGAAATGCGCTATCCAATTTATCGGAAGAATGGCGTCTACTTGGTGAAAGTGACGGTAGGAAACTTGAAGACTCGCGCAGAAAAGATTCACACCTTCCTTCTAGACACAGGGTGGTCGCAGACTGCTATCGACGGGAAGATTTGCAAAGAAACGAACTGCAAAATTATTCCGGGTGCTTCGAACGAAATGGGTGAAAATATTTCGGGCAGCGGTGGCCTGTATGGGTTGGCCAATCGGTTTTTCACTTTTGGCCAGCTTCGCCTTCTTAAGACGGATGTGGTTAAAAAAGTCGGAGCCGAAGCCGTCCTGGGAGGAGAATTTTTTTCAGCCACGCCGATGGTCTTCAATCTCAGAAACGAATACGTTTGCTTTCCTCGAATCTCTTTGGAAGAGCTTGCAAAGAAAGTTCCTTCTCATCAATTACCGGCAGTTTTTGATGCTGGCCGGATTTGGATCGATTTCACCGCTAACGGAAAACCGGTCAAAGACTACTTCATCGACACGGGTTCGAACATCACTTCGTTCCTGAAGAAGGATATTGAAACTTTAGGTCTGAAAGTGAATGGCAAACACGAGGGTCTAAATATCGACGGGAAATACAAGACGAACCTGTATGGCCCCGTGACATTGGGTTGGCCTGAACTCTCCATGAAATTGGAAAGTGTATCCGTTGCAACTTCTGACGACTTTAGAAAGTTTGGAACGGACTTCCTGCAGTTCTTTCACTTAGGCATCGAACCTAAAACGAAAAGGATCTATTTCTTTAAATAACGCGGACTTTGGAAAAAGATACGCGGATCAGATTCGCGGGGAATTCACCTTTTCGAGTGATCACCGATCATTCACGATCCGTCAGTCGATGCGGGTTGATCGTTCCGGCGATACTTTCACCGCCAATGGAAATGTTGATTTCGCCGTCGTTAGCAATCACGCCCCATCGGTTGTCGCGTTCCAGGTGTGATGCCAGTTCTTTCAAGAACTTTGTGGAAAGTGAAAAGACTTCGATTTCGTCCTGACGATGCACGCCTTCGGCCTGGACTTCACGTTTTAGATTTTCGGGATCTTTGTAAGTGAAGATTTTCACGGTGCGCGAAGCCTTTGCCGCCTTATGAATTCGACGTGGCGCAGGGTTCCCGATTTCAATCCAAAGTTCGTATCCGCCGCCCGGATCTTTACGATAAAGCGCAGGCTGATCGTCGACACATAGCCCCGGCGCAATTTCTAAGTCATCGGCGTCCGTTTGGTTCAGCGCAAAGGCGATGACGCGCGTGATTAGATAGTCGTCGTTTTCAGAAGGGTGTTTTGCAATGCGGAAATCCAGGTCCCGATAGACACCGCGGTCCACATCGGAAAGTTCAATTTGAAATCGGTATAGGGAAGAAGGTGCAGCCACGAGGACAGGATGTCATACTTCTTTAGGAAAAGAGAGTCATGCAGATCCATCAAGCTAACTCAGCCGAAGAAATCGAACGCGACCGCAAGACGGCCGAAGCCTGGGGCGAGCACTTGACGCTTGAAGGGTACCTGCAGCGGGAAAGCACCCTTCGTGAAACCGAATTCGGAGGTGGCAAGCGGACTTGGCTTGCGACAGTTTCAGAAGTTCCCGGTGAAGTCGTGTGTTCCTGCGAAAGCTACGAAACCGTTTCCTGGTTCGGCGGCAAGAAAGTCCAGTCGTTGGGGTTGGCCAGTGTTTACACGGAACCGAAATTTCGCGGCAAAGGCTACGCTTCAAGAATGCTGGCGTTGGTTGCAGACCAATTGAAGAAGACGTATCCCAACGCATTTGCCTGGACGGGCTATTCCGAAGTCGGCGCGGCGATCTATCAGCGCGTGGGATTTCAGATTCCAAAAACCTTTGAATGGAAAGCTCAGTATCCGCGGAAGAACCCATCCATCGACCCAGAAGTGCGTCTTTATACCCAGGTCGAGATTCTAGAAGAAACCTATGCGGGAAAACGCAATTGGTTCACGCCTGGTAAACCTGTTGAATCCGGTGAATGGGACGCCGTGGGTTTCGACGGACGCCAAGCGATTTGGATCTGGGGCCGCGAAGAAATTTATCGTGCGGCTAAAGGCCGAAAGGCCGCGCCCGCGCACGGGGCCTTGATCCAGGGTTCGTCCGGATTTTCAGGCCTAATGTGGACTTTGAATCATAAGGCCGACGAACTTTGGATCCTGAACGCATTCAGCACTTCAGAAAAAAAGTCCGCCCAAAGTGAAATGAAGAAACTTATTCATGCCGCGATCGGTTCAACCCAGAACTTGGGTTTGAATACGGCCATTCTTTGGAACGAATCTGCGTTTTCTGATTTTGACTTTTTGGAATCAGAAACTGAAATGGCTTGGAAAAAGGCGCCAAACACCGATTCGATTCCCATTGTTTACCCACTAAAAGCAGGGGTCACCGCCGAAAAAATCCGCGTCGTTCCTTTTGGGGCTTGGCTTTAATTACAAAGAATCAGCGTACTTCTGGGCTGTGTAAGCAAAACCGTTGGCCGTGAATCCATAAAAGCCGGTGGGAATATCGCCCACGCTTCCTTGAAAGACCTTTTTGTCACCGACGTAGATCTGCAACGTCGGATAGAAGCTTAATCCAGAAGCGACCAATGCGGGCGTGTACTTTTTCGATAGAACTTTGGATGAATTGTCGCCCGTCACTTCAAGTTGTTGAATTCGCACGGACTGTTTTTCACCGCTTTTGTTTTCAATGGTGACCGTTCCGAAATACTGGCCCGCGACTTCGCCATCTTTCAGATAACCCGAAGCTTTCAATTCCTTCTTCATCGAAGCGCAGTGAGGGCACCAAGTTGCGGCCAAAAAACGAAAAAGGATTCCTGAATCGGGAAGGGCCTGGGTCTGAGCGTCTTTCGCGCTTGTGGGGCCTTCGGAAGCACCGGGATTCGAACCACACGAGGCTAGGATCAACGAAAATGAAAGGGCCAGGGTTCTGAACAAGGGTTGGTAAAAATGCATTCCAAGCCGCTAACACGGGCCATGACTCGGCGCAATAAGATCCTTAAACCTTTTCGGCGATGATGTTCATCACCGACGGTGCGTAGAAGAACGATGAACTTTCACGCGAAGCTTTCTTCCACTGAACGAAAAACGTGTCTGCCGACTTCTGATCCAAGAACCCGGTCTTCACCAATTCCGGGACGAAGCTAGCGTAAAAAGTATCCGGCCATTTCCAAAGCTTGGAAGTCGGCCGAGCAATCCTGGAAACTGCGCGCAGATGCCGGACGCGGAATCCAGTTTGTTCCAAAAGTTTGGGAAGTCCCTGGCCCACATCGGGGTCACCCCCACGGGCACGCCAACTTTTAAATATCGCTTCGACTACGGTTGGAAGCACCCCGGGTTCTGGATAAAGAGCCATCGAACCGTAATCGACGTATTCTTGAAGCGCAAAGATTGCTCCGGGACGAAGGTGCGAAGAAATCTTTTCCAAGCAGTGTTTGGGATCTTTCACAAAACACAGGACCCAACGGCAATAGGCGCCATCATAATCCTTTTTCTTTAAGGCAAGGTCTTCCAGGGTGCTTCGGTGCGTTTGGATCTGGTGAAACCCTTCGTTCTGAATGCGTTGGTTCAAGTGACCCAGAAACTTTTCAGAAGTATCGATTGCGGTAACTGAAGCCTTCGGACCCGCAAATCGAGAAAGGTCGATGGATGTATAGCCGGGACCACAACCAATATCCAAAAGCCGGTCGGATCCGCCAAAGCCTGCCTTCCACCAAAGCTTACGGGCATGCGCTAACCAAAGCCCGTGCTGGATCCCCAGACGGCGCAGTTCTTCGTCAGACGTACTTAAGACGTATTCGCTATTTTCCTTGCGTGCCAAAGACGTAATCCCAAATCGGGGTGCTCACGCCAAACTTTTCGCCGGCTTCCATTTTTGAAAAATGGTGAAGCATGTGCATGCGCTTCATCCGAAGTACAAAACCGGTTGGCCGATCAAAGTAGTGCACCGCAAAGTGCATGTAATCGTAAGCCAGGTAGCCGACCAAGAATCCCGACATGAACGGCATCCACAGATCCGTGCCCAAGGTCACGCGAAAGATCAGCATGAAGGGAAGACTTAAAATAATGGCTGGCAGAATCGGCATCAAGATTCGACGCTGGTCATTTGGATCGTCGTGGTGATTGCCGTGAATCAGGAAGTGCAAACGCTTGGACCAAGCCCACTTGCCTTCCCAGTGAAACACAAATCGATGAAGGATGTATTCAACGAAGGTCCAAAGGAAAAAGCCGCTCAAGAAGTGAATCAAAGACGGGCGCTGGGAAAAGAAGTACGTTGCGATCGGAAGCCAAAACATCCCAGGCATGATTGGATGAACAAACGTCATCCGGTTCAGCAAAGGATTTTCAAAAAGCTTCAGATCCTTACCTGGTTTCAGAATCACAATACTACTCCTACGATTGCGTTAACGGTTTCCCACCGGATATCGGCGGCGTTTGGCGATTATGGACGAGGTCGTCTTTAAACGCCAAGCGTAAATCACGCAAACTTTTCGAAGCTGTAGCCCGCTGCGCGCGAATGCAATCCATCGGTAGATGGAGCTTCGACGCGAAGCTGAAGCTGGTCAGCCACTTTTGACCAAGCGTCCAACGCGAAATCCAAGTCTTCCTTCGAATGGGAAGCCATCAGGCTGGTACGAATGATCGCATTGCCGAATGGAACTGCTGGGAAAAGAACTGGGGTTGCGAAAACGCCCAAGTCCGCCAAAGCAGCCACGACTTTCAACGATTTCACTTCGTCGCCGATCCAGATTGAAAGAATCGGTGATTGGCTTGGAAGAACTGGAAGCCCCAGGTTCTTGTAGCCGTTCTTCAAATATTCAATGTTTTCAGCCAGTTTCTTCAAGTGCTGGGGTTCTGATTCGATCAGTTCCAGAACTTTCAAGACAGCTGCTGCTGACGCGGTCGGAAGAGCAGCCGAAAAGATGAATCCGCGTGCGCGGTGGCGCAAGTAATGGATCACGTCTTTTTTGCCTGCGATCACGCCGCCCAACGAAGCCATGGCTTTCGAGAAAGTTGCGGTGATCAGGTCGATTTCGTCTTCAAGACCGAAGAATTCCGCAGTTCCGCGGCCAGTTGCGCCGATTGCGCCTAGACCGTGGGCATCGTCGACCAAAATCCAGGTGTTAGGAACCTTTTTCTTCAACGCGACGATTTCGGGAAGTTTCGCCAATTCGCCCGTCATGCTGAAAACGCCGTCGACGACGATCAACTTCGTGGCTTCTGCTGGGATTTCGGCCAGCTTCTTTTCAAGATCGACCATGTCGTTGTGGTTGAAAACGACGGTCTTGGCTTGTGTATTGCGGCAACCGGCGATGATCGATGCGTGGTTTTCTGAATCCGAAAGAATGAAGTCGCCCTTTTCGACCAGCGTTCCGATTCCGGTGTAGTTGGTCAAGAATCCGGTGGTCATCACCAGTGCGGCTTCTTTTTTGAAGAATTTTGCGAAGGAAGTTTCCAGCTGTTCGTGAAGGTCGCTGTTTCCGTTTAGGAAGCGAGAACCGGTGCAGCCTGTACCGTATTTGTCGATGGCGTCTTTAGCCGCCTGCTTGACACGGGCTTCGTGGGTCAGGCCCAAGTAGTTATTCGAACCCAACATGACCATTTGCTTGCCGCCGTAATTCACTCTGCGGCCTTCTGATCCAGTCATGGGGCGGAAGAAAGGGTAAAGACCAATCTTCTGGAGGGTTTTGGCGTCTTTATACTCTGCACAACGTTTTTCAATTGAGTTCATGACGCATAGTTCTACAGGATGTCCCCAACAGAGGCTATTAACATAGATCAATGAAAAAACGATTTTTGTGAATTGCACTTGGAACGCTGAACGTCGTTCAGAAAATGAACGTCGTTCAGTTTTTGTGCTCGGGAATCATGATCAAATCGGCCATCAGTTCGACCAAAGAATCACAGGAATGGGTGGCAAAAAGTGTCGATCGTTCGGTGCCAAAAATTTGCGCTACGCCTAAAAGCTGCGCCCAAAGCAGCAGAACGCGATCGGCCAATTGGTCGGGTTGTAAGGAAAGCGACGGATTGCTTCGCCGAAGAAGGTCCCCGGCTTTTTCCAGCGAAGACGAAGTGACCGACAATAGATCCAAAAGATTTTCCTGAGAAATTTCAGGCTGAACCCCACCGCGCGACAGTGCGCTAAGGAGATCGAAGTACCCGCTGTATTCTTGCAAAGTGCTTAAAGCATGGCGAAGAAAGTCGACGACTTGCGGACGCGCAGGACGGCCTTCTTCTGCGACCAGTTCAGAAAGCTTTGAATCGATCAGACGACAGCCGCGCGCTGCTAGCGCTGCATAAATGTCGTCTTTGCTTTTGAAATACAGGTACAGCGTCCCGATCGAATAGTCGTTCGCTCGCGCAATGTCTTGCATTGTTAAATTTGCAACACCTTCGTCGCGAAAAAGCTTTTGGGTTGCGTTCAAAATCGATTCGCGTTTTGCCGCTTTTTCACGCTTTTTTCGTTCTACAGTTTTTGAAGTGATTTTTGCGGGGATGCTCATGTGGCCTCGGGGCGGGCTAACTTCGAATACACGCGGTACCCGGACCGAGTGCTCCAAGAACGGGGCACCCACTTTTGCAGCCAGTAAAGAACGTTGTTCAAGAAACCCGGAATCGCAATCGGGGTCGGAGCTTCTGAAAAATCGACCAAGCTTTTGGCGACTTCATCTGCAGACTGCATGAAGCGTTTCAGTCCGTTCAATCCGGATTTTTCGTAACCTGCGTTCTCAAAAAATTCGGTCCAGGTTCCGCCGGGGCAGAAAGCGACGACGCGAATTCCGTCACGCCTAATTTCCTGATCCAAGCCTTCGCTAAAATTTTGAATAAAGGACTTTGCTGCCGAATAGCTGGTCATAAATGGGAGCGCCTGAAACGCAGCCATCGATGCGACGTTTACGATCACTCCGGACTTACGCGCCCGCATTTTCTGCGCAAAGGCGTACGTAATTTCCATTGGCCGAATCGCGTTTAAGACCACGGTGTTCTGGTGATTGCTGATCGGAGTGTCTAAGGTTTGCGACAAAGTCCCAATACCTGCGTTGTTCACAACGATGTCGGCGGAAGGTGCAAAGTCGACCAGCGTCTTTGCGGCATCGCTGGAATAAAGGTCTAATTTTAGAATTTGAACTTCTTTGGATCCCAGCTGGCGGCAGCGTTCTTCGACCTTCTTCAGCCGGTCTTCGCGCCGGGCAACCAAGACCAGGCGGTATCCCCGACGGGCGAATTCATAGGCAGCGGCTTCTCCGATACCCGAAGACGCACCTGTCACCACCACTTGGGTCTTTTCACGCGCTTTTGGATCCGTCATAGACGGACAAGTAATTACACCGCTGTGCGTCGTAATTCAAGCGTTTCGAGGACTTAGTTCAGCTTAGCGAGCGATGGTCCGGTCTAGAAGCCGGGTGCCTGCGGTATCATAAATTTCAATGATATCGCCCGGTTGAGTCGATACTGGCGCCGTAACTGATGTCAGTGCAACAAAGATTCGGCGTTGGTCAATGACCTGGTTACCTCGAGACACGACCAATAGAACGTTTTTAGGGGCCGTAGGGGCCCAGCGGCTGATCGCAATTTCACCTGTGTGCCCTTTGGCCTGGGCAACGATCAGGTGTTGGTTAAAGGGGACGTGAATATAGGGTTCTTCATAGGCCTGGCGGACGGTCCCATCGGGCAAAACGCGCGCAACCGCAACCCACATTTCTCGATCCGTGTTGGCGTAAACTGAATTGTGAAGATTTCCGTCCCTGGCTGCAGTTTCACGCGAAATGGTTTCGGCTTCGGGTTGTCCGATCAGGATGCCTTGTTTTTCGTAATCGATGATTCGGTCGATCTGACCTTGGTATCGAAGTCGGTAAGACCCTGTTGTACGCGGATCGCCTTTTGGACCATTGGCCCCGTAAGATCGAAGCCGCATTTTTTGGTCCATCGAAAAGTCTGCACGGGCGATCGCGTTTTCCAAAGGCATCGAATACTGTTCGCCATTCACTAAGGCTAACTTTTCCTTTGGGTCGTTGCCATGGAAGGAGGCAACGTACTTCCCAGACGCTTCAACGGCATAACCTACTTTTTGCCCGTGGCTCAATTCTCCCGAATCAGCGTAAATGAAGTTGGTTCCGTAAGTGGTCGATCCAATCTTTTCCCAAGCGCGTGCAACTTCTTCAGCCGTCTGCGCTTCGGAAAAAAGATTCCGGGTCACGATCTGCCATGGCGTATTGATCTTGATGTCGTAAGAAAACCCCCAGACCTGGCCCAGTGAAACGCCATAAGCGTTCATTCCCGCAAAGACGCCAGTCATTCCTGCAAAGGAAGCCGCTGCAATGGGAATCTTGCCCGACTTCTTGAAGATGATGACTAAGGGGTACTTTTCTAATCCTTCACCCGTGTCCAAGTCGGTGTTTCGAGTCTGAAAGGTTTTACCTTGAACGGTTCTAGGGCCCCAAGCTGCAAAGGTGTCGCACTGATTGGTGAAGTGAGGAACGCTGAGAAAGTCAAAAAACTGGGTCAGGCTGGGGCGCTCTTTCTTTGCGTTTCCTTTTTTCAGTTTTGCTTTTAAGCGCGCAATATTTTCCGTAATCCCATCGGTGATTCCGACCAGGTCGATGATGGAATTCAGAAATGCTAGGTCGAACTTGTTGATTTTGATCTTATCGGGGCGTTTTTTAGCTCCTTCGATAATTCCCAAAATGTGATCCTTGTTTTCTTTGGGAAACTTGTTCCAAAAAAGAAGTCCCACTGCACGTCGAAGAAAAGTGAAAAGCCCATCAGGAAACCATTTGAAAAGTTTCGGGTCGCGGTTCTTCGTGACTTGGATCAGGTTTTCGATATTGGCTTTCACCAGATCCCCGGCCAGATATCCGTACTGTTCACCCATTTCTTTTTCAGATCCGCTGATGTGAAGAACAGGATAGGGACCTGACCGATCAATCCAGCCGGACTGATAAGTCGTTACTGAAGCAGGTGCCGCGAAAAGGGATTTGGTGGGAAAGCAGATCCACGCCACAAGGACGAACAAGAAGGCCAAGCGCTTTCGATAAGGTCGGAAAGTTTCCGTCGACATTGAGATTTCAGAATGACGGATTTTTGGGGATTAGAAATCGGTATTTTTTTCCCGCCACAGTGCGGTGACAGAAGGCTGCGAAACTGTTTCCGCCGTTTCTGGATCCAGGACGCACCCAGCCGTATAACGGGCCCACAACAAAT
The DNA here is from genome assembly GCA_016786465.1 of Bdellovibrionales bacterium. GTDB lineage: Bacteria > Bdellovibrionota > UBA1018 > UBA1018 > UBA1018 > JAEUWC01. The sequence continues at coordinate 173,873 of JAEUWC010000020.1, forward strand.
TCCTTGGAGGGAATCATGAAGTCTTTAAAGTGGATCAGATTTGGATTGGTTTTTTCGCTGAATTCTTTCTTTGTTTCAAATGGTTACGCAGTGATGGGAACAGGTGATGTCCTGACCCACGAACAAGTCGACCAAGCGGCAGTAGGCGGCGAATTACGCGAGAAAAAGGGCGATGAATTGTTTCGCGTCCTTTGCACCGAGTATTCGGCAACAAACCCTAACGAGTGCATCAGTTTTGGAATGGTCGAGCTTCGTGACCAGGGAACCCACTACCGCGTCTTGTATGTTTACAACTATGGTGGTCACGACCCCCAACAATTGGCACAAGAATCTTTGGAAATTGGAAAGTTCAGTCGCCGCGCGAAAGATCGCGATGAATTCGGTGTGGTTGTCGACTTTGTTCCGACAACGACCGGTGCGATTGTGCTTGCAGCATTGGCATACCAAGACGGTTCGAAGGCAGCTGGCATCGTTTTCGGAACGATCGCAACACCGGTTTGTTTGGCATTTGATCTCGCAAGTGCCCCAGTACGCTTACCGATCAAATTGATCCGCAAAGCCAAGTTCAATAAGCGCGTGAAACGCTTCCTTAAGTCAATTGTCGAAAATGACAAAAGCTATACGGCTGAAATTCGTAGTGCAGACTTCAGCGACCTGAGCTCTGCAATGCAGATTTTCGGGGCAACTCACTGATCCTCTAGTTCCGCTTTGGAGTAGAGAGAGCGAGAGAAAGGGCGTTGGTCTCACCCTCCAGAGACCGGCGCCCTTTTTGTTTTGGATTCTCAGACCTTCAGCGCAAAAATGGGATCTCCATGCGGAAGTTTTCTCGAATCCACCTGATTCCTTTCTTTCTTCTAGCGACGGCGCTGATTTTCCTGCTGGCGAATCTGCCCTTTTACTTTCTGCTGGACCGGAATGCCCAAATCTTTCCGTTCATGGATCTCAGCAATTCCAAGGCAGAAAAGTACTGGAAAGAAGCCTACGCAAGGACGGGGAAAAAGTTTCCCTGGACCTACGGCGCCGAGTATCCGCCAAACGAATCTTTGATCGAAAACCCGGGTCGAAATATTCATTTCTCGGAACAACTTCTGAAACCCAATGAAACCTTTCGCGAAAGGCAGATCGGAAGAATCACGGGTCGTGTCATCACCGATACGACCTATTCGGCGGATGCCCTAGGCAGGCGCAAGACACCTGGACCGAAGAAGACGCCCAGGGCGACTGTGCTGATGCTCGGTGATTCGCTCACGTTTGGACATGCGGTTCAAGATCACGAAACAGCATCGGCCTTCTTGGCCGAAAGGTTTCCCGATCTTCGGGTTCTGAACTTTGGGATAGGTGGGGCAGGGTTGAACGATATTCTCGATCTATTTCTAGGGCCTCGAGGCACGGAAGTTCTCAGCGACATTAAGGGTCCGGCAATCGTGATCTTGAATCTCATTGATCACGATTGGCTTCGAGGGGTCTGTGCGACGCGACACTTCTCGGTCGATAGAAATTGGATGCTGAAGAAGAACAAGTATGAAGTGCAGTCTTCGGGCCAGTTGGTGCGCGTCGGAACGATTGGTGATCGCTGTCCGTTTTACAACGTAGCCAATGAATTGCTGTCTTGGCCGGTGTTTCGTTTTTACAAAGTTCAGTTAGACGAATTTCAATGGGGAAATGGAAAGAAGAATTCACTGGCGATGCTCAGTGCTTTGATCCAGCAACTGAAAAAATCGATCCAAGTCGAAAAAGCCGTGGTCAGCCTGGTTCCTTGGTACAGCAGCCGAATTGGGATGGATTTTGAGAAGGACCTAGCGACAGTCGGATTCGAAACTTGGGACTTTTCAGATGTCGTATTTGATCACTTGATCAAGAACCCCAGGATTCCAGTGGATCATCATTTCACGCCGGAATCTCAGTTCATCTATTCGCTGATGCTTGGGGAAAAACTAGAAAAGTAAAGATGGTGCTCACGGAGGGACTCGAACCCCCACGCCAAGGGCACTGGCTTCTAAGACCAGCGTGTCTACCAATTTCACCACGTGAGCACATTGGGTAGGAACGGGTTTTTTTTAGATCAAATCAGGCGGAATCAGAAGTACTTTCCAAAGGATTCGTAAAAAAGACCCATATGGTCAACGGCCTGGCCGCTGTAAAGGGCGCAGGATGAATGTTGGGGCATGGGCATCTTCGTTCCGTAACAGACTTCTAGACACCCCTGCGCCGTGGTTTGGGCCTTGGGAAGGGCCGAAGGCAGGGTGCTGTACAGGCATTGAATCTGGGACTGGCGCTGAACCGCAAATGCCCGAAACTCGGCCTCGATCGTGGGTGGGGTCGTCATCAATCCGTTTAAATAGGTGGCGTCGACCAGCGTGTATTCCTGGATCAGTCCAGGATTCATAGCCTCGATACGGGGGACGACTTTCATCCCTCCGCTATGGGCAGCGACACGAAATACAGGGTTCCTGGCAATCGTGGGCACCGTGGAAGGGAGCTTGCCGACCACCGAAGCGACAAACTGCGGGACTGTGAATTGGGTGAAATGTGCCAGCGTTCCTTGAACGCAAAGCATGGACGCCGGCGACATGGGCATCAAATAAAGCGTTCTGGCCCGAGGGTTCTTGAAAAGACTTAGGTCTAATTTGGACCAACCCGTCCAGGGATTACAGCCGTGAAGAAGCAAAACGATGTCGGTGAATTCAAGCGCCGATGGTTCGTAAATCACCCGGGTTTCTTGAAGGGCACCTTCGCCCGAAACGGTATGGTGGACGGTCGCCGGCACAGGTGCTGAAGCCTGGGCACAAAAGCAAAGTCCTGCTGCAACGGAAAAAAGAAATCCCCTCACGGGGATGGTCCTAGCTTAGGGGTTGCGACAGGGCAAGTTCACTAGGCGGCTTTCTTCTTCGTGGGGTCGGCCACGCCGGTCTTTAAGCGCATCAATTCTGCCTGTGCTTTTTTCAGTTCGGCCTTGGCGTTCGCTTCCACCTGTTTGGATTGATTCACCAAAAAATGCAGACGATCGTTGTCGCGCTTGTGGTTCATCACCATTTTTGAAGCGTTTTCAAGCATTTTACGCATCTGGTCAAGTTGGCCGCTGTTTCCGGACGTCTTGCGCTTTTCCTGATCCAGGCGTTCCAAAAGCTTGTGGTTTTGGCGCTTAATATCTTCCACTTCCTTGGCTGCGCGTTCGGCACGTTGTTTTAGGTTATGAACTTCGGCGTTTGAAGCACCCATAGTCATCGACATGGCGTTGTTTCGTTCTACGTTCAGGCGCGTTTTGAATTCGTCGATCTTTTGAAGCATTCGAACGTTCTGTTCACGTGCGACGTTCAATTCATTGTTCAGCTGCATGACCTTGTCTTTCAACATGGCACTGTCGCCACGGTTCTTCACCAGGGACTTCATTCGTTCGATTTCAATCGCGGCACTGGTCAACTGTTCCTTGCTTCTTGAAATCAAAAGCTGACGCTGGCGCAGAAGTTCATCTTTGGCGCGGACCTGTTCCTTCAAGGCGGTTTCGCGTCCTTGGAATTCAAGATCCATCTGTTTGATCATGTTGTTCATGCTTTTCGAAAATTCCTTCATTTTCGCGCGTTCAGCCAAAAGTTCTTTCATGGATTCATCAAAAAGCTTTTTCGTGTCCGGACTGCTGATGTCCTCACGAATTTCTTTCATGATTTCTTCCGTCTTGGTCAAATCCAGTTCCGCCATTTCGCGGACCTGTTCCAGAATCTGCTGGTTGGATGTCAGATCCACGATTGTGGGGTCAGTAGGCAAAGCATCCGTCGGTTCGCCCTGAGTCTGATCCGTGATCGTCACGCCGGCAACGTCGGCCGCGGATTGTTCAACAGGGGGTTCTGTAGGTGCAACGGGTTCAAAGGGAACTTCTTGCGGCGAAGGGGCCTGGGGTTGGGATTCAACAGGGACCAAGGGTGAAAGCTCGGGAAGTTCTGATTTCTTTCCGAATCCAAAAATCTTTGAAAGAAATCCCCCAATTCCCCGGGTCACCTTTGAAAGAAATCCCCCCGAAATTCGATGGATGACTTCTTCTTCTTGGGTGGCCCCTTCGATCTTGGACACAAATTCGCGTTGAATTTTTCCAGAAATTTCTGCTTTTGCCTTCTTTTCTTCAGACGAAGAATCAATGACTTCCTGCCGACTTCCGGCTTCTTGGATGTCGCGTCCCACGACAAGTTCTTGCAAGTCAGGATCTGAAATCGAAGCTTTGCCTTCTGGGGCCAGAAGCTTCTTTGTGTCTAGATCACCAAGTTCGGTGTACGAAAAAGCTTTTGGCGTTGCTTCGGCTTCGTCCGGAATTTCAACCGCATCGAAAACCGCTTCCGTGTCCCATTCAAACGGCAGCAAGCAAACCAGTTCTAGCCGTCGGTACTTTTGCTGATAACGGATGACGAAGGAATGCGAATCCTTGGTCGCCAAGAAAAGCATCTTTTCAAAGTCGTCAGCAGGAGCCTGGGTGACCAAACGGTCTTTCAGTTTCGCGATTTCGACTTTGGATCCCTTGGGCAGAACCCACGAAACCCCGATTGCGATTTTTTCTCGATCAATTCCGATTTCAATGCTGACGGACTGTTGTGAAGGTACCGATTTTGGAATTGAAAAGATCGCATTCAAGATGCTCAGTCTGAACTTGTATTCGTCCGGAGCCGCGGACCTGAGCTTTGCTGACATCAGATCCGAAATTCGACCAATCGAACTGTAACCGGAAATCGGCTGATAGAATACACGACATTCTTCACCCAGAAGTCCGGCGACTCCGAAACTGTATCGTGATCTTAAGGGTGAAAACTCGCGGCTGCTCATGATCCGTGCTTGCGAGCCTCCTCGTACTTATTCACCTGATCCAAGCGAAACGAAATCTTCTGGGCCACTCTTGAATCCCAGTTTTCCATGATTTCAGACGAACTCAGGCCTTCTGGGGTTTTTCCAAGCCAGGTGTTCACTAGCTTTTCGACTTCGTCCAGTTCTGGGGAAATCAGATCTTCTGCAGAATCCCCAAGGGCTCGCTTGAAAAGTTCAGTACGGTAGCGATTCAAGAAGTCGATGTCCGTGTAGCCCAAGTGAAGGGCAAAGAACAAAACCCAGCTCGATCGATAAAGGATCTCGTCAAACTGCTGAATGCTGATTTCTCGAAGGCGCAACCAAAGTTCTCCGGGCACCCCGCGACAGACCGAATCGATATAGGCGACGATTTCCCAATTCATCAAGGTGCGCTTAGTGCCCCAAACTTCGCAGATTTTTTCCATCGTGTTTGCAGAAACTTCGAACGATGCGGGGGGTTCTTCTTTTGGATCAGGGTCGCTTGCCAACTTCTGTTCCACGTCCCAAACAGATTCCAGATAACGACGAAGCAGGCGGCCCTTTTCTTGGTAATAATCAATTTCTGTCGAACGCTTGGGAGTGAAAAAGACTTCAAAGGGGGCAAGCTTCTGAAGTTCTTCGGGTGTGAAGAAATCTTTTGGACCTTTTACGGCTACGAATTTTTGATTTCGCTTCAAGAAAACGTACACCGCTGACCAGGTCAGCTCGTAAGCCTGATTCACGCGGATGGGTTCGGATCGAAGATCCGAAGCTGCTTCCGGCGGAAGTTTCTTGATGCTCGAGATGTCACGCATCGTTGATCAAACACACCTTTCCGCAATCCTTTTCGGTATTTCCGCAGCCAAATCTGACTGGAATTTGTCAGGAAAAAAGGCGACATTTCGAAGACTTGTGAAAACTCAGCGGATTCGGTTTCAAGTCCCCGCCGACGCACGGGGTCGGCGCCTGGACCACGTTATATTCGATTACTTGGACACATCTCCGGGCGGTGCTGCGACGCGTTCGGCAATCCGGGCATGGATTATTGGCGGCAAGGTTCGACTGGGCGACCGAATCGTCAAAATTCCGACGCGTCCAATGCGCCCCGGAGATTGGATTTCTTTCGACCTAGACGAACGAGCAAGAAACCCCAGATCTGCGGATGTCGCATCGATTTTTTCCGAAAAGTGGATTCGCTTCGAAGACGACGACGTGATTGTGGTTGATAAGCCTGCAGGTCTTCCCACGCAACCGACTTTGGATCCAATGCGCCCAAACCTTTTTTCGCTTCTGAAAGATTTTCGTGCACTTCGAAAAGACAGCGAACCCTATGTAGGACTTCATCATCGATTGGATCGCGATACTTCTGGATTGGTCCTTTTCACAAAGAGGAAAGAAGCGAACGCAGGGGTTGCCAGTCTTTTCAAAGACCACCGAATCCAAAAAACTTATTGGGCGCTTTGCGTTCCTGCAAAAAAGGGAAGCCTAGCGACCCAGAAGGTCTGGCAGGTAAAGAATTTTTTGAAGAAGGTGATGCTCCCAGGAAAAAAGAACGTTATGAGGGCGGTAAAATCAGGCGGCGATTTAGCCATTACGGATTTCAAGATTCTGGACGATTTTTCCCAAGCGTTCTTGGTTCAGGCAAGACCGCTTACAGGGCGCATGCATCAGATTCGCGCGCATCTTCAGCAATCCGGTTCGGCCATTTTTGGGGATTGGGATTACGGTTACCAACAGGTAGCGGGGGTTGATCCAAAAACCAGGGTCATGTTGCACGCCCATGAACTTGAATTCGACCACCCGATTTCTGGAAAGCCGATGAAGGTTAAGGCCGATGTCCCTGGAGACATGTCGGCGCTGATTGAAAAAATGAAAAAAGGCTAATTTTCAGGGAAAAAACACGAAAAATCGTGCCCATTCATTGACGAAACCGATGGTTTTTCTTGCGAGCATCGCGCCTGTGCGCGCGGGCACCGTGGATGAAACGTGCACCCGTTTGGCGGATTGAGCGGAGACGGAACATCACCCTTAAGAATAATTCGGTCGCGCTTTCTTTCCGGATCCGGAATCGGGATCGCCGACAAAAGCGCCCGAGTGTAGGGGTGTTTTGGATTCGCGTAAAGTTCGTGGGCTTCAGCAAGTTCGGCAATCTGGCCCAAGTACATCACCGCCACGCGGTTTGAAATATGTTCAACCACTTTTAGGTCGTGTGCGACGAAAAGGTAGGTCAGCTTCAGTTCTGACTGCAGATCCATCATCAAGTTGATGATCTGCGCTTGAATAGAAACATCCAAAGCGGAAACGGGTTCGTCGCAAACGATGAATTCAGGTTCCACCGCCAATGCGCGGGCAATGCAGATTCGCTGCCGTTGACCGCCTGAAAATTCATGAGGGTATCTTGAAACGCTTTCGCGACGCAGACCGCATAAATCCAAGAGCTTGTGGATCCTATTCATTCTTTCTGGCCCCGAACCGTACAGATTGTGGATTTCCAATGGTTCGCGCAGGATTTCTTCAACAGTCATCCGGGGGTTTAGCGAAGCAAAAGGATCTTGAAAAATGATCTGCATTTTCCGCCGAAGTTTTCGCATTTCTGCGGTCGGAATCTGGGTAATGTCTTGGCCATTGAATAGGACCTGACCTGCGGTCGGTTCGATCAGGCGCAAAATGCAGCGACCCAGCGTAGATTTTCCGCAGCCCGATTCGCCGACTAATCCCAAAGTTTCTCCGCGCTGAATGGAAAACGAAACGTTTGAAACGGCCTGGACCGCCCCGACTTCCTTTCCAAAGAAGCCACCTTTCACCGGAAAACGCTTCACCAAGTTTCGCACTTCGACTAGCGGAGTATTAGACGCGCTCACGTGAAACCTCCTTCACGCAACGAATCAGGTGGGATTCCCGGGAAGCCTTGCGAAGATCGGGTTCGCGGGTTTTGCATTCATCCGCCACGTACTTGCAGCGTTCTTGAAAGCGGCAGCCGTGGGGTAAGTGCAAAAGATTGGGAACGATTCCGGGAATCGCTTCTAATCGGCTTTTCTGTTTGGCAGTTCCGGCGTCCATTTTGGGGATGCTGTTCAAAAGGCCCAATGTATAGGGATGCCTTGGGTTGGCGAAAATGTCTTTGACCTGTCCTTGCTCAACGGTGCGACCCGCGTACATGACCATCACATCGTCGGCCATTTCAGCAACGACACCCAGATCATGCGTGATCAGGATGATCGATAGTCCGGTCTTTTGTTGCAGTCCGCGAAGTAGATCAAGAATTTGTGCCTGAATCGTCACATCCAGCGCGGTCGTGGGTTCGTCGGCGATCAAAACTTTGGGTTCGCAGGACAGTGCCATGGCAATCATCACGCGCTGGCGCATTCCGCCCGAAAGTTGATGCGGATAATCGTCGATTCTGCGTTCGGGCGAAGGAATTCCAACCAGCTTCAGCATTTCAATGCTTTTGTCGCGAGCGTCTTTCTTGGAAAGCTTTTGGTGAAGTTCGATGGATTCGCTGATCTGGTTGCCGATGGTGAAAACGGGGTTCAGTGCCGTCATGGGTTCCTGAAAAATCATGGAAATTTCATTTCCACGGATCCCACGCATTTGCTCGGTCGGCAGCTGAAGTAGATCGCGGCCTTGGTAAAGGATTTTTCCGGCGACAATCTTTCCCGGCGGATCCGGAATCAATCGCATGATCGAAAGGCTGGTGACGCTTTTTCCGCAGCCCGATTCGCCGACGATTCCAAGCGTCTTTCCTGGCATCAGATCAAAACTGACGTCGTCGACAGCTTTGACTTCACCATCTTCGGTGTAGAAAGAAGTTTTTAATCCTTGAACGGAAAGCGTAGGCGTACTCATTTGGGTCTCTTTCCGGAAGATCGCAGATACTTGGATATTCCGAAATCAAAATCATGGTGTTGATAATTGGCCAGATCCTTTTTAACGACGCGGTAGCTCACCCTGTGGATTCCGTAGATCCACGGAGCATCTTCAGTCAAAAGGTCGACCAAGGCCTTGAGGTGGGCTTGCGCGGTCTTGGGATTCTTTTCGGCCACCCATTTGTCGAAAGTCCGGTCAAAGGTCGGGTTTTGATACAAGGATTCATTCGCGCTCAAGTCATTCGCACTGCCATAAAAGCGAAACAAGATGGCCTCGGGGTCCGGAAAGTCAGCTCTCCAGGTTGAATTCCAAATCTGAGCTGAACGAGCGGCCTTAGCAGCCTCGAATTCGCGAAGCGCTAAAGGGCGGATCTCGGTCTTTACGCCAATCTGTTGAAAGCTTTTTGAAACGTATTCTGTCAACTGGCGCGACCCTTCGTCATCGGAAGTGACGTAAACCAACGGGGCTAGTCCCTCTCCGCCAGGAAAACCCGCTTTGGCCAGGTGTTCACGCGCTTTGACTAGGTTGAATTTTCGAAGAGGGTTTGAAAGTTGAAAATCAAATCCCAACAGGCCTGGAACCAGGGGACCGAAGGCGGCTTGCGCTTGTCCACCGTAGAAAAGATCGATCCACGGTTCTGCCTGCAATGAAAGACTCAGGGCCTGTCGCAAAAGGCGATTCTTTCCCAAAACTTTGTCCGAAAGATTGAAGGCGACGTACGAAAGATTGGGAATCTGAATCTTTTCCAGACGAAGCCCTTGTTCTGAAACTTCTTTTGAAAGGTGTTTTCCTGCTGTGATTACCTTTTCGTAAATCACTGGGGCCAGATCCATCCATTCAACTTCTTGGGCCAGCATCCTTTTCCAGCTTTGTTGCGGGTCTGAAATTCTTTCGACCAGAATCTGGTCAGCGTAGGGCAGCGGTTGGGTGGTGGAGAAACTAGAATCAAATTCCTGGCGAAAGGTGGGGTTTCGCGTCCAAACCCATTTTGGGTCTTTCGATATGGGGTCTAGTCGAAACGCACCGGTTCCTACGACGTGGTTTCCAAACTCGTTGCCATAGTGTTCTACGGCTTCAAAAGGGACGACGGACAAAGCAGGGCTTGCCAAAAGGTACTGAAACTTTCTGGACCTTCCCAAGGGTTTGACCTCGATCGTGTAGCGATCCAGCGCTCGAATCCCCAGGCCCTTTTGAAAGTCTTCTTGGATCCAATTTCGAAGCAAGTCTTGATCTGCGGTGCGAACTCTCCAAGCGTCAAGCCCGACTAGGCTTCCCGATAGCCAAGCCCAGGCATAGGATTGTGTCTTTGCGTGCGCTACCCGAAGGAAGGAAAAGATCCAATCTTCTGCTGTGACTTCACGGCCCTTGCCTCCGGTACTTTTGAAACAAGGATCATCGTGAAACAGAATTCCTTTTTTCAGGCGCAGGACCTGAACCCCTTCGGGTCCTGGTTCGGGCATGCTTTCCAAAAGCGCGGGTTCCAAGGCGTAGGGGCGCTTGTGGTAACTGTATTGAAGCAGTCCTTCGTAACCGTGCTTCAGTTCGGTCTGGGATGTAACGTCTTCGGCCTTGGCGGGATCCAGGGTTTTTGGAGCCACAGCAATTCCAAATCTTAGGACTTCTTTGGGTTCAAACTTTTCTTTCTTCGAACAAGAGAATCCAGCCACGAAGATCGCGGCTGCCAGGATAACGACGAATCGGTGACCCAGCCAGAAGTGCCGTTTCATTTGATTTTCCGATTCTTCCAGCGAACCTTGACTTCACCTTGTGATGACCTTGCTTCCCAGCGCTTTGGGCCCTGGGTTTCGGGGTCAAATTCTTCAAACTTGAAGTCCACTTTTTGGGCGAAAGTTCCGGCCCTTTCCCAGGTTAACGAATCTGGAAAAGGCGCGGGTTCCTTCAGATTCCAACGAAAAATGTAGGTTTCGGCGTCGCCTTGGACGCCGGCTTCCGTTTTTAGTTGAACAATGCCGGGTTGTTGCAGTGATTTTCCGTCCACTGCGATTTTGTCAGGACACGGAATTCTTCCCAAAAAAAGATTAGGCGCCCAGCGAAGCGGAATCCCCGCCCAGATTCCAGAACCACGTTCGGTCTGTTCCGGTTTTCCCGGAACTTCGATCTTGTAGTTTCCCTGGTCCACCGTGATGACGGCTTCGGTGCCACCGATCAGATTGGTGATTTCCATCCGAAGTTTTCCGGTCGCATCTGCCGCAACGTCGGCTGGAAATTGGCCCGAAGATTCGGTCGACTTCACTTTCATGGATACGACCCCGTCCACACGTGAAGCCTTACGACCTAAAGAACAGGCACTTGAAATCAATTTTTCTGGGTTCTTCAGATCTTCTTGGCTCATCTGAAAATCGGGCATGCGGCGCGTGCCACTACAGGCGGATGCAAAAAGAATCGGGAAGATCAAAAATGCGCGAACCCAGAGCTTCATGATGAAGCCCTAGGTTCGTTCAAAACGGACGGGAAGTAAATCGATCCGGCCTGCTTTCGCTATTGCGTTGCAGGTGGTGGGGTGCTGGCCGAAGCCGGAGCACGTTGCGGAGTGTCGCCCGGAACCGGGCGGCCCATGCGAACCAGCTCTTGCTTGATGATTTCCAGCTTGGATTCAATCTTCCGCTTCAAGGTTTCGTCTTCCGCAAATCGCACTGCATCACGGTACTGATGAAACGCTTTTTCACGAAGATTCTGGTGAACATAGGCGTCGCCCAAGTGTTCCAAAATGGTGCTTTCGGTTGGCTTCAACTTCACGGCCTTTTCCAATTCGACGATGGCTTCGTTGAACTTGCCGCGCATGAAAAGGTGCCAGCCCCAGCTGTCTTGGATGTAACCATTGTTCGGACGCAGCGCCATCGCCTTGCGAAGCAGGCGTTCTGCGTCGTTCAGGCGGATCCCTTTTTGGGTCCAGGTGTAGCCGATGTAATTCAATGCATCGACGTTTTCGGGGTTTAACCCCAAGATTGCTTCCATCTGAACTAGTGCTTCATCGGTACGGTTGACTCGATCAAAGATACTACCTAGGTAGTAACGGACCTTTTCATCCGAAGGGAAACGTTTTGAAGCTTCTTCCAAGATCGTGATCGCTTGGTTCAAATTCTTGGATTCCTCTTCCAGGCTTGCGTAGAAAAGATAGAAACCCGAAATGTGTGGGGCCTTCTGGATCGCGTCGGCGATAAAGACTTTCGCGTCATTGAATTTATCAGCCTGCTTCAAAAGGTAAGCGACGTGCAATGCAGCGTCCGAATACAGCTTGCTATCGGACTTGATCTTTTTCAGTTGTTCGATCGCAAGATCCGGGCGCTTGGTTTCTTCATACAGGCTTCCCAGGTAATACAAGATGCGATCCGAATCTGGGTTCTTCTTCAGAATGTCCGAGAAAAGCTGAATCGCCTTTTCGTAGTTCTTCATTTCCATTTGGACCAAACCCAGCTTGACCCGTGTATTCAGGTCTTCTGGATCGTTGGCTTGGATGGCTTCCAAATATGGAATCGCCGCGGCGTAGTCTTCCTTCTTTAGATATAGGGTCGCAATGCGGTTGGCCGCTGCCAATTCTTGGCTTTGTTCGTACAGCTCGCGATAGACTTCTAAAGCTTCGTCTTGGCGCTTGTTTTCTTCGTACAGGAAGCCCAATGCCAACGCGGCCTGTGTAAATGAAGGGCGAAGTTCCATCGATTGCTTGAAGGACTTGATCGCTTCTTTTGTCATTCCTTCACGCTGATATCCGCGGCCCAAGTAATAATGCGCCAACACAGATTCAGGGTTGTTCTTTACAAACACTTTCAGTTCGTTAATCGCGGGCTTTGCTTTTCCGTCTTCAAACAAGATCTGTGACTTGTAGACCACCGCTTCTTCATTCTTTGGGTCTAGCTTCAGCACCTTGTCATACTGACTAAGGGCGGCTTGGGTTTCGCGCGAAGTCGAGAGCAGGCCTGCCAAAAGCAAATGAGCGTCGACGTACTTTGGATCCAGGCGGATCGCTTGGCGGCATTCTTCCAATGCTGCGGCCAATTCACCTTTCTTGACGTATTCACCTGCAAGACGTGCGCGGATCAGTGCGGAATTTTGATCATAGCTTAGAGCGATCTTAAATTCTTCGATCGCGCGATCTGGATTTCCTTCTGCGACATAGGCTTGCGCCATCGAGAAGTGATATTCAGCAGTTGCTTGGAATTTTTTCTGGCCGACTTGCTGCGCGTAAGTCGCCTGCGGCACAGATGCGTCTGATTTTTTTTCTTCTTTTGAAGGTTCCGACACGACGGAATTTTCATCCGCCTTCTGACCTTCTTCAGATCGACTGATCAATCCTGCGCAGCCCGCAAGTGGCAGCGACAAGATCAGCAAGAAATGAGAAACTTTTCGAACTTCACCAAAAACAGAGTGTTTTTTCACCATGGAGATCCGTCTCCCTCAGGAAGCAGATCGACATTTTGGGCGGGCTTCTTAACGGGCAAATAATGCCGTTTCCGTAAGGATTTTGACGACTTATCTGGGGTCAGCTGAAGTGTATTTGAGCCTAGATATTGTGAGTAACCCTTGCTTGACAATGGCGCAGTGGGTTGCTATTCGGCTTATAGAGCAGCACTAACGCTCTGTGGCAGCAAACCTAGTCAAGCTAGAAATGTCACAAAGAGTCAGGGCTGGGGGAAATCCTGATTGACGCTGGCATGAAAATGGGGTCAATCAAGAGCACTGAAATTGACAGTTCGAAAAAAGACGGTTTTGATAGTCCGTCCCAAGAACACTTTTAAGCGGTTCGGTAAAAGTTTTTAGGGGAAAAGACTGAATAAACGTCTGACTTGAGAGAAGCAGTAAGTAGAGAGAGATCAGTAAACAAAAGAGGAGAAGTTAGGGGGAACTATGAACGAAATGAAAATCATCAAGCGTTATCAAAACCGTAAGCTCTATGACACCCACGAGTCCAGCTATGTGACTCTGGATGAAATCGCGAAAATGATCAAAAACGGTGAAGATCTTCGCGTCATCGACAACAAGACCAAGAACGACATCACCGCAGCGACTTTGACGCAGCTTCTTTATGAAAGCGAGCGCAAAGCCAAGACTCAACCATCGGTTGACCTTCTGAAAGAAATCATTCGCCACGGCGATGGTTCTTTCTCGGGCTACATCCACGCCAAAATGGGCATCGAGTTGGCCAAGTTCGACAACGAAGCAGCCGCTTCGACTTCGATCAGCAGCTCGGCATCGTCGGCAGCCGTTTCACGCGCTCCTTCGATCACCCAGTAAGTCGTTAATCGCCAAGAAATTGGCGAGAATTCAGTCTTAGGGAAACAAAAAGGCTGGTGCATTTGCACCGGCCTTTTTTGTTTTGTAAACTAAACTTCGGGGGTCGCAAGGATGCGCAAAGCAAGTTTTGGGCTGGTCGCCATTTTCAGTTTTATTTTCTTTGTCCTGATTTCTGAATCGTTTGCCGCAACGAGTTCATCATGGACGGGACGCCCCTCTTGGATGGACTCCGGATCGTCGGGTTCAAGAATGGGAAGCAGCGATGGCCAATCCCGTCGCCGTGGCGGGTACCGATCGGAAGAAATCGCTCCGCCCTTTGCGCCTGGATCGCACAACCTTTCGGTCGACGTTGGGCAGGTCTTTCTGCTTGGAGACCTGGGAAGTTCCTATAACGACAGCATCGGATCGCGGCTTCATTACACTTATGGCGTCAGCGACCTTTTCGGCTTTGATGCAAGTTTTGGATATTCCAGCCACTCCAGTGGCCGAATGTCGATGACGACGGCTCTGGCTGGGATGCGTATGAATATCGCTTGGTATGACAAGGTCATCCCTCATTTTAACTTTGGCCTGGGATTCTTCAGACCTAGCTATGACCTGCGAATCAATAATATTCGGAATTCGATTTCGCCGGTCCTTTTCGGATTTCACCTGGGGCCGGGCGTGACGTTGGAACTTTCCAAGCGAATGTACTTCGGTGCTTCGCTGACCTTTCACAACATGTTCGGCACTGAAACGATTCTTTCGGACGGTACCCAGCACGATGTGGGCGGGGCCTATACTTCGTTCCTGCTTTCAGCGGGGATGACTTTTTAATTACGCTTTCGCTCCATCCAACAAGTCTTGGATGACTTTGGAATCGACGCGGTACTGCTTTGTGCAGAAATCGCAGTAAACTTCCGCGTAACCGGGGTCTTTAAGAATCGAATTCAGTTCTTCGGTTCCGATCAACGTCAGCGCCCGCATCATTCGATCCCAAGAACATTGGCAAACGTAGTCCAGGTTCTGTTCCTGAAGCACCATAAAGGCCGTGCTTTGAAAAATGTGCGACAGCAATTGAATCGGGCTGTGGTTTTCCGCGATCTGCCGAGCCAGGTCGCTTAGCGTCGCGATGTGGCTTTCGATTGCCGAAATTTCCGCAGCAGAAGCTCCGGGCAGGGCTTGAATCAAGAAGCCTCCGGCGCTTTCAATTTCACCCTTTTGGTCCAAGGTCACAGCGATTCCGACAGATGAAGGCACCTGTTCGCTTTGAACCCAGTAGAAGGTCAAGTCTTTAGCAAGATGGCCGGTGACCAAGGGAACAGTCCCAATGTAAGGCTGCATCTGGTTTTCAAGTTTGGTTCGCAATACGGATAGAAAGCCAGTTCCCCAGGGACCGGCGTCTTTCGATTCGAACCTTTCCAAGTCAGGGCCGGCTTCGCGAACCACGATATAGCCGCGAAGGGAACCGTCAGGATACGCGTCCACCAAGGCCTGTTTAACGAACCCTGACCCCTGTATGTTCAAATTCACGCGCTCGCCGGCCTTGCAGTATGCAGACAGCATCAATGCGCCAATAGAAGCTTCTGCGAGCGATTTGGCGGGTTCACCTGTCAACCCATGAAGGCGAGCTACTTCGCGGGCCAGATGAGTTGCCGTAATCGCGATCCCGCGCACATTACCCGCGGTCGCGATGCACTTGATCCAGCGATCGACATCGGTGCTGCCGACGGCTGAAGATTTCAGTTTCAGCTGGACGGGGCGATCTTCCGCGCGGCTTTTGACCGTGAAGGCGATAGGGGTCGTCGATTGGGACATGACGAAGGGCTTAACTCGTTTGTACAAAAAGAAAAAGGCCCCGGAAGGTATTCCTTCCGAGGCCTTTGGATTCAAAAACTCGGTGGCGCAACGGCCACCGAATCAGAATTACATGTCGTATCCGCCCATGCCGCCCATTCCTGGAGCGCCAGCTGGCATTGCCGATTCCTTCTTCGGCTTTTCAGCAATCATGGTTTCGGTGGTCAGCATCAAGCTTGCGACGCTGGC